>JAZQIL010000038.1:0-51072 GCA_045541055.1 Oscillospiraceae bacterium | reverse complement strand
GTGACAACAATTGAAATGAGGGCATTTGATGGCTGTTCCAGCCTGACCTCTATTGAAGTTTCTGAAAACAACACACATTATATAAGTGAGAACGGAGTATTATTTGACAAAGCCAAAACAGAGCTGATTCAATATCCTGTCGGAAATGGCAGAACAGGATACATCATCCCCGACAGCGTGACAACAATTGGATATGAGGCATTTAAGGATTGTTCCAGCCTGACCTCTGTGACCATCCCCGACAGCGTGACAACAATTGAAAAGTGTGCATTTTCTGGCTGTTCCAGCCTGACCTCTGTGACCATCTCCGACAGCGTGACAAAAATTGATGAATGGGCATTTTCTGGCTGTTCCAGCCTGACCTCTGTGACCATCCCCGACAGCGTGACAGAAATTGGAAATTATGCATTTTCTGACTGTTCCAGCCTGACCTCTGTGACCATCCCCGACAGCGTGACAACAATTGATGAATCGGCATTTTCTGGCTGTAAAAGCCTGACCTCTGTGACCATCCCCGACAGCGTGACAGAAATTGGATATAATGCATTTTATGGCTGTGAAAGCCTGACCTCTGTGACAATTCACAAAATTGTTCTGACAAAAGAAATGATAGAAGCATTTCAGAATTATCATCATGTTTCATTTTCTGATGTTCTTACTATGATAGCTGATTATTCTGTAGAAATTTCTCATGAAGTGAAATATGATGCTCTCTGGAAAATATTTTCAAATTATCCCGATGATGAAAGAACAGCTGCTTATGTCAAGAAAAATTTTTCTAAAATGTTCCCGTTCCTGCTTGACTGTGATGATGCTGAAACTGTTCAGAAAGTGCTGGATTTCGGAAAATTCCTGACCAAACGCAATATTGACAAGTTTATCCAGTATGCAATTGATAACAAACATGTCGAAATTCAGGTGATGCTGACAAATTATAAGAGAGAAAAAATAGGCTATTCCGACCCAGCCGAAAAATTAAAATTGTAATCTCCTTGACAGAGTGGTGCAGGTGTGCTATAATAAAAATACGGCAGTGCCTGCACCCCTGCCGCTAAACAAAACAGGAAGCAGGCTGGTTTCAGCCTGTATTTTTTTGAGGTGAATCTTTTATGTATCGTTTGAAAACAAGTGCTTCTTTTGATTCAGCACATTTTCTGGCTGGCTATCAGGGAAAATGTGCGAATTTGCACGGTCATCACTGGTCTTTGGAAGTCAGCATTCAAGGCGAAGCTTTACAGGAATCCGGTCAGCAAAGAGCAATGCTGTTAGATTTCGGAGATTTGAAAAAAGCTGTCAGAAATCTTGCAGATGATTTCGACCATGCTTTGATTTATGAAGAACATACTTTAAAACCAAAAACTTTAGAAGCTTTAAAAGAAGAACATTTCCGCCTGATTGCTGTACCGTTTCGCCCCACTGCTGAAAATTTTGCAAAACATTTTTTTGAAATTTTACAGAAACAAGGCTTGCCTGTAGAGCGTGTGACCGTCTGGGAAACACCAGATAACTGTGCGGAGTATTCAGTATGAGAGAAATTATTTACCCTGTTGCAGAAACGTTTTCCAGTATCAACGGTGAGGGAAAATTTGCCGGAACATTAGCGTTTTTCATACGGTTCAGAAAATGTAATTTGCATTGTTCTTACTGCGATACCCTTTGGGCAAATCAAGAGAAATCACCAGCAAAATTTTATTCTCCGGAAATGCTTGTCAAAATGGCAGATGATTCTGGTATTGAAAATGTCACTTTAACAGGCGGTGAGCCGTTATTACAGGAACAGCTTGCTGTTTTAATTGCAAAGCTCATGCAGCACGGCCATCATGTGGAAATTGAAACAAACGGCAGTGTTTCAATTCAAAATTTAGCAGAACAAAACTATCGTCCTTCTTTCACGCTGGATTATAAACTCCCTTCAAGTGGAATGGAACAGTTCATGCTGACAGAAAATTATCAGTATTTGCACCGGCAGTATCATGATGTTGTGAAATTCGTTGCTGGAACAAAAGAAGATTTGGAAAAAACTGCTGAAATGATTCAGATGTATGATTTACTTTCAAAAGCATATGTCTATCTCAGTCCGGTATTTAGCGCAATAGAACCGGCTGAAATGGTGGATTTTATGAAAAAAAATCATTTGAATCAAGTCAGATTACAACTGCAATTGCATAAATTTATCTGGAATCCAGAACAGGGAGGTGTTTAAACTTATGATGAATCAGGAAAAAATCAAATATCATATCAGAGGTCTGCTTGAAGCGATTGGAGAAGACCCTGACAGAGAAGGCTTAATTGAAACGCCTGACAGAGTAGCAAGAATGCTTTCAGAAGTCTTGGAGGGAACGAATTATTCTAATCATGAAATTGCGCAAATGTTTGGAAAGACATTTTCTGTTCAGGAATCGGAACAGACAGAATCTGCTGTTGTCATGAAAGACATTCAAGTCTTTAGCTATTGTGAGCATCATATGGCTTTAATGTACGACATGTTCGTGAATGTCGCTTACATTCCCAACGGAAAAGTATTAGGTTTAAGCAAAATCGCCCGTATTTGCGACATGGCAGCGAAACGACTTCAAATTCAGGAACGTCTTGGAAAAGACATTGCCGAAATTATTTCCGAAGCGTCCGGTTCTCCTGATGTAGGCGTGTTAATTACTGGTTCACACAGTTGTATGACAGCAAGGGGTATTCGGAATGCCTCAGCTAAAACCATTACTAAAACGTTTACAGGAAAATTCCGGACGGATAAAACTTTACAGGAGCTGATACTATGAAAGCATTAGTGTTGTTAAGCGGAGGGGTAGACAGTGCGACTTGCCTCGCCTTAGCAGTGAAAACTTATGGAGCAGAAGAAGTACTTGCTTTAGCCGTCTGGTACGGTCAGAAACATAAAAAAGAATTGGACTATTCTAAAAAATTAGCAGACTATTATCAGGTAGCATTTAAAACATTGAATTTATCTGTTATTTTTGCAGATTCTGACTGTTCGCTGTTAGCCCAGAATGCAGAAACAGAAATTCCAAAAGAGACTTATGCAGAGCAGTTAAAGGCTTCTGAGGGGAAGCCGGTTTCCACTTATGTGCCGTTCCGGAATGGATTATTTTTATCTTCTGCGGCAAGTATCGCCTTATCTTATGGATGTGAAGTAATTTATTATGGAGCACACAGTGATGACGCTGCTGGAAATGCCTATCCGGACTGTTCAGAAGCTTTTAATCAGGCAATGCATCAGGCAATTTATTTAGGAAGCGGAAACCAGTTAAAAATTTATGCACCATTTGTCAATTTGACCAAAGCAGACGTTGTAAAAAAAGGCTTAACATTAAAAGTGCCTTATGAACTGACATGGAGCTGTTACGAAGGCGGAGAAACGCCCTGCGGAGTCTGCGGAACGTGCCGTGACCGTGCAAGGGCATTCGCTGAAAACGGCATACAAGACCCTTGGAGAGACAGATTCTCTTAAGTAAGGAAATAATAAAAGGAGCTTTTCACATGCGTACACAAGAAGAACACGGAAATATTACACTGCTGGGCAATCAGCACACAGAGTACAAATCCGATTATACCCCCCAAGTATTGGAAACCTTTCCGAATAAGCACCCTGATAGAGATTATTTTGTGAAATTCAACTGTCCAGAATTTACGAGCTTATGTCCGATTACAGGTCAGCCGGATTTTGCAACAATCTATATTTCTTATGTTCCAGATGAAATTATGGTCGAAAGTAAGTCTTTAAAGCTGTATTTGTTCAGCTTCCGGAATCATGGAGATTTCCACGAAGACTGCGTAAATATTATCATGAATGACTTAATCAGACTTATGAATCCAAAATATATTGAAGTCTGGGGAAAGTTCCTGCCTCGTGGCGGAATTTCCATTGACCCTTACTGTAATTATGGCAGAACCGGCACAAAATGGGAACAAGTTGCTTGGGAACGTCTCAGCCATCATGATTTATATCCCGAATCTGTAAATAATCGCTGAATTTTTCTTGACAAATCGTCAGATTTATGATAAAATATAAATAATATCAAACAGAAAGAAGCTGTTTCAATGCTTGAACATAAGAAAATCAGTCAATTGAATGATTTTTTCCAGCCTCTGAACAGCCGCAGAGGAAAAGGAGTCTATTTCTATCGAATTAACGGTTGTAACTCAGAAATATTACAGTTTATCCGGAAATATTATGATGTCGCCAGAAGTACAGGTGTTGTCATTGAAGGCGGTATTATCAATCCAACTAATCAGAACTTAGCGTATTATCAGGAACAAATGGGAGATGCTTTCCGGCTGGATTTGCCTTTTTTACAGGGAAGTCTGAAAAAATGGCTTCCCAGAATGAATGCTGTCCAGAATCAGGCAGTTGCTTCCTCTATTTATCATACACTGGATGCCCTTCGGAAATCAGGGAAGCCGGAAAGCATTTTGAAAAATGTTTATGTGAAATTTATGTGCTGGCTGTATTATAAATTTGAACGGATTACAAATCAGCTTGGAAATGACCAGCTCCCGAAAATCCTTTATGAAGGCAATATTACCAATCATGAATTATTATTGATTTCTGTACTGGCACATGCCGGCTGTGATGTGGTATTATTACAATATTATGGAGATACAGATTATTTAAAATATGATGCCGGTTCAAATTTGTCTGAAAGTTTAACACTGCCGGATATGCACCCGTTCCCTGAAACTTATAATTTAAAGTTTCTGCGTCAGGAAATGCAGAATGAACTGAACAGAAAACGGCTTTATGGCGCACCGCCAGATGTACAGAACTGTACAAATGCTTGGCTGAATGCAAATGAAAACGTATTTGATAAAATTTTAATACCTCCACAAGACAGAGGACAGGACAGCCGGTTATTTTATAATTTGTTCTGCCGTGTGGAAGGGGTTGAACAGAAACAAAGTTATCCTAATTTATTATATCAGACATATATCGGACTGAAAGAAGCCGGCCGACAGGTTGTTGTACTGGATACAGCACTGCCTGAGCCAGCTCCAAATGAAATTTCTTCACTGAAAAGAAGCAATTCTCAAAAGACAGAAGATTTAATTTTAGAATTCAGTCAGAACTTGAAGTGTGCAGCAAATAACCGTCTGGAACGGATTATGGTTAAAAATTTTATAGACATCATGCTGGAACTTTCCCACAGTGCAGGAATAACAATCAATCATTTAAATCAGTATGCAATTTATCTGCTGTGCTGGTTGAAAAAATTTCATTATGCATTGTTCAGCAATTGGAAAATGCCACAAACAGCATGTTTTTTATATCTGGGCGGATGCCGGAATGAAAGGGAAGTATTGTTTTTCAGATTTCTGTCAAGGCTTCCGGTAGATATTTTGATTTTAACGCCTGACCCCGTCCATCAAAAATGTCAGCTGGATGACCCGCTTTTATATTCTATTCATTATACAGAAACAATGGAACTGACCAGTTATCCAAAAGATATTTCTGAAATTCGTTTAGGAACGACTGCCTATCACGCTGAACGAGAATTAGATACAATTTTATATCAGGATTCTGGTATTTACCGGAATCAGCAGTATTCCAAAGCAAATGCTGTCACATTGCAGACGACTTTTGAAGAAATTTCTCTCTATTGGAGAGAAGAAGTCAATATGCGCCCGAATTTTTCTGTTTTGCATGATACAGTAACAATTCCGGTAATTTTTGCAAAAGTTTCCGGTGTGAAAGACGGAGATGTTTCAGCTTATTGGAACTGGGCGAAAGAATTGATGTCAGAAAGCCCTTATGTCATTCATCGTGCGCCCTTTATCATGAATAACATGCTGAATCCATTCAGAAATATTACAACAGAATTTCTTTTGAATGGAAAATTACAGCGTGACAGAATCAAAAATCACCCCAATTATAATTATGGTTTTCTCAGAGCAGACATGCAGGAACATATCTTAGATAAATTACAGCTTCTGCTTGACCAGAGAATTATTAAAGGTACATTTGAAGATGGTACGGAATTTAAAGTCGTTTCTGTTGTCCTGAATTTAAATATTCAGATTATCCGTGAAATCCAGAAATTCGACTTTACAAAGAAAAACCCGAAACTGCTTTATGTTATCGCTGACGAAAAAATGCTTACTCTGGAAGATTCTATTATTATGGCATTTTTAAACCTTGTTGGCTTTGATATTGTCTTTCTTGTTCCGACAGGCTATCAGAGTGTAGAAAAATTCTTTCAGAAAAATCTGATTGAAGAACATCAGATTGGTGAATATATTTATGATATGCGTGTTCCAAATTTGCAGAAATACGCTGGAAAACCCGTCAAATCAAACCCGTTAGGGAATTTATTTAAAAAAAGGAGATAAATTTTTATGCCTATTCAAAGACCTAATGCAGGCGGAATGAATGTAAATACTGCTCCGGCAGTCGTTCCGGCACAGACAGTCACTGCGGAAGTGACCAGCATCGAACCCGTTCAGCAGTACGATATCGTACAGGATAAGGAACAGCTTATCCAAAGTATGGATTTGCAGAAGATTGACCAGCTCACAAGTCAAATCAATGTGTCTGATATGAGTACAATCGTTTCTTTCGGCTCAGAAGCTGCTGATGAAATTTCCAAAGCATCTGATACGGTTCTCAATAATATGAGCCTTAGCCAAATCAACGAATCCAGCGAAATTTTTAAAGCTTTATCTAAAATCATGGATCAGTTTGATGTAGATGAACTCAAAGAACCCAAAGGCATTCAGAAATTATTCAACAAGGCACAGGCACAAGTCGAAAAAGTACTCAAGAAATATAACACAATGGGCGGTCAGATTGATAAAATCTATGTGGAACTTAGAAAATATCAGGATGAAATCCGCCAGTCAAACCAGAAGCTTGCAACCATGTTTGAAGCAAATGTGAATTTTTATCATGATTTAGAAACTTATATTTATGCAGGGGAACAGGGCTGCAAAGAAATTCAGGATGCAATTGACGAAACACAGCAGGAAATGGCAACAACAGGAAATCAGGATTTGCAGTTCCAGCTGACTTCTTATCAGCAGGCCTTATCCCTTCTGGAACAGCGTGTACAGGACTTGAGAACAGCTGAAATTGTAGCAATGGAATCAATTCCAATGCTCAAAACAATGGAATTCAGCAATTATAATCTCTACAGAAAGATGGAATCTGCAATTATTATTACACTTCCGGTCTTTAAACAGGCTCTGGCACAGGCACTGTTATTAAAGCGTCAGAAAATTCAGGCGGAAGCAATGTCTGAACTGGATAAGAAAACAAATGAACTGCTTGCCCACAATGCTCAGAATACAGTAGAACAGGCAAAGGCTACTGCAAGAATGGCTTCCGGTTCTTCCATTCAGATTGAAACACTGGAAAATGCTTGGAAAACAATTACAAATGGTATTGCAGAAGTGCAGCAGATTGAAGTCGATGCACATAAGAAACGTGAAGAAGATAAAATCCGCTTACAGGCAATTAAAGCAGATTTTAATAAAAACTACCACGTTCCTGATAAAAGATAATTCCAGAAAAAGCCCTGTCAATCCGGCAGGGCTTGCCTTATGAAAGTGATGTGACAGCATGAACGAATTAAATATAAAAAATCAAATTCTCTGCAAACTTTCCGAAATGGAACAGCAAGAACATGTCAAAATTTTACATGCAGTGGAGTCCGGTTCAAGAGCTTGGGGCTTTGCTTCTCCTGACAGTGATTTTGATGTGAGAGTCATTTATTTCAGAAATGTGAAAGATTATTTAAAATTAAATCCCGTCAGAGATGTGATAGAATTTCAGCTAGATGATGTATTTGATATTAACGGCTGGGATGTACAAAAAATGCTGAAATTATTATACAAGTCAAATCCTACTATTTTTGAGTGGATGAATTCGCCGATTGTTTATCAGACCTGTGACGAGTTTCAAAAGCTGAAGCCTTTGATGAACACTTATTTTTCTCCGAAAACAGGAGCATTTCATTATCTCAGCACTGCAAAGCATAATTACCACGCTTACTGCGAAAAAGAACAGGTCAGATTAAAAAAATATTTCTACGTTCTCAGACCATTACTAGCTTGTTATTGGATTTTTGAAAATCAGACACCCCCACCAATGCTGTTTTCTGAAATGCTTACTCTTCCGGAAGCTTTAAAAATCAGTGATGTCATTCAGGAATTACTTGACATTAAAATGCAGACTTCTGAACTTGGTACAGGGGAGAAAAATCAGGAACTGGACAGCTGGATTCACAGAAATTTTGAAACCATCCAGCGAATGGCGGAAGCCCTTCCAGAAACGAAAAATTCAGACTGGGACACTTTAAATGATGTATTTTATAAAATAATATTATCTGATAATGACTATTGACATCCCTTTGCAGATATGCTATAATGAAACTATATCTTATAAAATCAAGGATTGGAAGATTGCCCTATGAATTTGGAAAAACAGAAATCTGCACCAGTTTATGAAGCGTTGGAACGTTTCCGGAAACAGCGTGTTGTGCCGTTTGATGTCCCTGGTCACAAACGTGGCAGAGGTAACCCTGAATTAGTGAAATTACTGGGTGAACAATGTGTTTCATTAGATGTGAATTCTATGAAGCCTTTAGATAATTTATGTCATCCTGTTTCAGTCATTATGGAAGCGGAACAGCTTGCAGCAGATGCTTTTGGAGCTGCTTATGCCTATTTCATGGTAGGCGGAACGACTTCTGCCGTACAAAGTATGGTATTAACTGCTTGTAAAGCTGGGGATAAAATTATTCTTCCCCGAAACGTCCATAAAAGTGCTATCAATGCATTGGTGCTTTGCGGAGCAGAGCCTGTTTATGTGAATCCAGATGTAGATTCTCATATTGGAATTGCTTTAGGAATGGAGCTTTCACAAGTAGAACAGGCAATTCTTGACAATCCAGATGCAAAAGCAGTATTTGTAAATAATCCGACTTATTATGGAATTTGTTCTGATTTGCGGTCAATTGTGAAATTAGCCCATGAACATCATATGCTGGTGCTTGCAGATGAAGCACATGGAACACATTTGTATTTTCATGAAAAACTTCCTGTTTCAGCGATGGAAGCTGGAGCAGATATGGCAGCTATTTCAATGCACAAATCCGGTGGAAGCTTAACACAAAGTTCTTTATTATTATTGAACAAATCAATGAATACTCGTTATGTGGAACAAATTATCAATTTGACACAGACAACAAGTGCTTCTTACCTGTTATTGTCAAGTCTGGATATTTCCAGAAGAAATTTAGCATTAAGAGGCCGTCAGTCTTTTGAAAAAGTTGCTAGTATGGCAGAATATGCCCGTGATGAAATTAACTCTATCGGTGGTTATTACGCTTATGGAAAAGATTTGGTCAATGGCGGAAGCATTTATGATTATGATGTGACCAAATTGTCTGTTTATACTCGTGATATTGGTTTGACAGGAATTGAAGTCTATGATTTGCTTCGTGATGAGTATGATATTCAAATAGAATTCGGCGATATCGGAAATATTTTAGCTTATATTTCAATAGGAGACAGAATTCAGGATATTGAAAGGCTTGTCGGCGCACTGGAAGATATTAAAAGATTATATTCTCATGATATTTCCGGTCTGCACAGTGCAGAATATATTACGCCCATTGTAGCGGCAACTCCTCAGAAAGCATTCTATGCTGAAAAAGAATCTGTTCCAATTCGTGAAACTGCCGGAAAAATCTGTGGTGAATTTGTGATGTGCTATCCTCCCGGAATCCCTATTTTAGCCCCCGGTGAGATGATTACAGAAGAAATTATTGACTATATTCTGTTCGCAAAAGAAAAAGGCTGTTCGATGCAGGGCTTTGAGGACAGTACACTTCAGAATTTAAATGTTATTAAATAAGCCTGAAATTTGGCAGGTGATTTCAGTTGAAAAAAAGAAAAAAATTTGAAGATACCCTCAAAAAAGCGGAAGTTTACGGCTTTATTATGAAATGTTCCGGAGCATGTCCGTTTTGTGATAAAACATTTATATTTCTAATCAACTGCTATGATGCAAAAGCATGTCTTTGTTGTAATCAGTGGCTGGAAAAAGCCTGTTCTGACCCTAATTGCCCTTATTGTGCAAATCGTCCGGAATTTCCGCTTGGGGCATTTGCTTTCATGAAAGAAAAAATTCGCCGTGAAAAACAGCTTCTCCGAAAAGACCTGCTCCGAAAAAATTATCAGCATAAACATGACGGTGAACTCCGTCATCAGAAAAGAATTTTATTCTATCAAGAATTGACAAAATAAAGGAGGCTGAAAATGATGGATTTTTGGTTTTCAGAAATGCATACACATAATGTCAAAATGTCTATCAGAGTCGAAAAGCAATTATTTTCAGGTGTAAGCGACTTTCAAAGAATTGATGTTTTTGAATCGGAAGAGTTTGGGAGATTTCTGACTTCTGACGGAAGTGTGATTTTCTCTGAAAAAGATGAGTTCACTTATGATGAAATGATTGTTCATGTTCCTATGGCAGTTCATCCGAATGTCAGAAAAGTGTTAGTCATTGGCGGAGGTGACGGCGGTGTCGCCCGTGAATTGTCCTATTATCAGGAAATTGAAGAAATTGACGTTGTTGAACCAGATGAATTATTTGTGAAAGTCTGTCAGGAATTTTTCCCCGATAATGCCAGAGGACTTGACGACCCCAGAGTGAAAGTTTATTACAGGGACGGTCTGCGTTTCCTGCGTGGCAAGCAGGATGAATATGATTTAATCATTAACGACAGCACAGACCCTTTAGGGCATACAGCAGGACTGTTTACAAAAGAATTTTACGGAAGCTGTTACAAAGCTTTGCATGATGACGGAATTATGGTTTATCAGCATGGAAGCCCGTTTTTTGATGAAGATGAAGAAACTTGCAGAGCTATGCATAGAAAGGCTTATAAAAGCTTTCCGATTAGCAGAGTGTATCAAGCACACATTCCAACATGTCCCTCTGGATATTGGCTGTTTGGATTCGCTTCTAAAAAATATCATCCTCTGCATGATTTGAATGCACAACGCTGGAGAGCCAGAAAATTAAAGACTTGGTATTATACAACAAACCTGCACATGGGAGCGTTCATGCTTCCAAAATATGTGGAAGATTTGCTTGAAGAAGAAGAACATAGAAATAAATCAAATTAAATATTAAAAGGAGATATTTGATTATGAAATTATTAGTTATCGGCTGTGGCGGTGTGGCAACTGTCGCAATTCACAAATGCTGTCAGAATCCGCTGTTTACAGAAATCTGCATTGCAAGCAGAACCGTTTCCAAATGTGAAGCTTTAGCAGAAAAATTAGCTTCTAAAACAAATGCAAAATTAACTACTGCTACAGTAAATGCTGACAGTTTTGATTCTCTGGTTGCCTTAATGAAAGAATTTAAACCGCATACAGTATTAAATGTTGCTTTGCCTTATCAGGATTTAACCATCATGGATGCTTGCTTGGAATGTGGTGCAAATTATATTGATACTGCAAATTATGAAGCAGAAGACACAGACGACCCTGCATGGCGTGAAATCTATGAAAAACGCTGTCAGGAAAAGGGCTTTACAGCATATTTTGACTATTCATGGCAGTGGGCATATCAGGAGAAATTTCAAAAAGCTGGCTTAACAGCTCTGTTAGGAACAGGCTTTGACCCCGGTGTAACAAGCGTATTTACAGCATATGCGTTAAAGCATTATTTTGATGAAATTCATAATATAGATATTTTAGACTGTAACGGCGGAGACCATGGTTATCCCTTTGCAACAAATTTCAATCCGGAAATCAATCTCAGAGAAGTTTCTGCAAATGGTTCTTACTGGGAAAATGGTCACTGGATTGAAACCAAGCCTATGGAAATTAAGAGAGAATACAATTTTGACGGCGTAGGGCAGAAGGATATGTATCTGCTTCACCATGAAGAAATTGAATCTCTTGCAAAAAATATTCCTAACGTCAAGAGAATCAGATTTTTCATGACATTCGGGCAAAGCTATTTAACACATATGAACTGTTTGCAGAATGTCGGCATGTTAGGAACAACACCTGTAAAATTTGAAGGTCATGAAATTGTGCCTATCAAATTCTTAAAGGCTTTACTGCCAGACCCTGCCTCTTTAGGAGCAAGAACAGTTGGAAAGACAAATATCGGCTGTATTTTTACAGGAATCAAGGACGGCAAGAAGAAAAGCATTTATATTTATAATATTTGTGACCATCAGGAAGCTTACAAAGAAACAGGTTTACAAGCCGTTTCCTATACAACAGGTGTACCGGCAATGATTGGTACAGCTTTAGTCGCTTCAGGTACATGGAAGGGCGCAGGAGTCTTTAATGTAGAAGAATTTGACCCAGACCCTTATATGGAAATGCTGAATCAGTACGGTTTGCCTTGGGTAGTGAATGAAAATCCGGTATTGGTGGACTAATATGAGCGAATTGAGAGAATTACAAGCATTGGCAGGTGTAGGGCATACGCCTGCCTATGTGCTAAATGAAGAAAAATTATTGAAAAATTTGGAAATTTTAAAATCTGTACAGAAACGAACTGGCTGTAAAATTTTACTGGCACAGAAAGCATTTTCAATGTTTAAAGTGTATCCAATTATTTCAGATTATTTAGCTGGGACAACTGCAAGCGGACTTTACGAAGCAAAACTTGGCAGAGAAGAATTTCAAGGCGAAGTACATGTATTTGCTCCTGCTTACAAGCCGGAAGATATGGAAGCATTATTGGACATTGCAGACCATATTGTATTTAATTCTCTGAATCAGCTGGAGAAGTATAAAACAATTTGTCAGAAAGCTGGGAAAAGTATTGGCTTAAGAATCAATCCGGAATGCTCCACGCAGGAAACGACAATTTATGACCCTTGTGCAGAAGGTTCAAGATTAGGTGTGACAGCGGATAAATTAGAAATTTTTCCAGAAGTAGACGGCTTACATTTTCATACACTTTGTGAACAAAATGCAGATGCTTTAGAAATTACTTTAAAAGCGGTAGAAGAAAAATTTGGCAGATATTTACATCAATGCAAGTGGGTAAACTTTGGCGGAGGGCATCACATCACAAGAGAAGATTATGATATTGAATTATTAGTGAAGTTGATTAAAAACTTTCAGGAAAAATATCAGGTGCAAGTTTATCTTGAACCGGGGGAAGCCATTGCTTTAAATGCAGGGTATTTAATTACAGAAGTGCTGGACATTACAGAAAATCACGGATTAAAGACGTTAATTTTAGATGCTTCAGCGGCTTGTCATATGCCTGATGTGTTGGAAATGCCTTACAGACCGCCATTATTCAAATCAGGACAGAAAGAGGAAAAGCCTTATCAGTACAGATTATCTTCCTGTACCTGTTTGGCAGGGGACATAATTGGAGATTACAGTTTTGAGGAAGAAATCAAAATTGGTGACAGATTATGTTTTGAAGATATGATGATTTATTCCATGGTGAAAAATAATACTTTCAACGGAATGCCGTTGCCGGATATTGGCGTTTTGCATTGTGACGGAAGTTATGAAGTGATTAAAACATTCAGCTATGAAGATTTTAAGGGGAGATTATCATGACAATGCCTAAAAATGACGGCTTCCGGATGCCTGCCGAATTTGAACCACATCACGGAACAATGATGATATTTCCGGAGCGTTCCGGCTCATGGCCTTATGATGCAGAACCAGCTTTACCCAGTTTTCTCGAAATTTGGAAAGCGATTACAGAAGATGAAAAATTATATTTAATTACAAGTGAGAAAACCAGATTAAAAGCAGAAACACTTTGTAAAGAGTTGAAAAATATTGAAATTTTAGAAATTCCGCAAGATGATGCTTGGGCAAGAGACACTGCACCGACTTTTGTAAAAAATGCAGATACTGGAGAAGTCAGAGGAATTGACTGGCAGTTTAATGCTTGGGGCGGAACATTTGACGGTTTATATGCAAACTGGGAACAGGATAATGCTCTTGCAAAGGCATTTTGCCAAAAAGAAAAATTTTCCTGCTATGATGCACAGCATTTTGTATTAGAAGGCGGTTCAATTCATGCAAACGGGAAAGGGCTTGTCCTAACCACAGAAGCCTGTCTGTTAAGTCAAGGCAGAAATCCAGAACTTTCAAAATCTCAAATTGAAGAAATGCTTTGTGAATATTTAAACGCTGAAAAAATTATCTGGCTTCCGAGAGGCATTTACAATGATGAAACAAATGAACATGTAGATAATATTTGTGCATTTGTCAAGCCGGATGAAGTCGTTTTAGCATGGACGGAAAATCAAAATGACCCGCAGTATGCATTATCTTTTTCTTGTCTGGAAGTGCTGGAAAATGCTGGTTTAAAAGTTCATAAATTGCCAATTCCGAAATATCCTGTTTGTGTAACAGAACATGACTTGAAAGGCTATGTTTTTGAAGAGGGTGAAGATGTTCGGGAAGTGGGGGAACGGTTAGCCGCTTCTTATGTGAATTTTTATTTTACAAATCATTCTGTATTATTGCCACAGTTTGGCGGAGAAAATGCAGAGAGCGATAAAAAAGCCGTTCACATCATGCAAGCCCTGTGTCCAGATAGAAAAATCATTCCGATTTCGGCAAGAGAGTTACTGCTTGGCGGAGGAAATATTCATTGCTTAACACAACAAATACCAGATTTTCAGAGAAGGTGATTTTATGATAGTATCCGCAATTCAGATGAATTGTACAGAACATGTTCAGGAAAATATTGTACATGCAGAAGCACTGGTTCGGGAAGCTGTTCAGAAAGGCGCAAATATTGTATTGCTCCCTGAACTTTTTGAACGTTTATATTTCTGTCAGGAACGGCGTTATGAGTATTATCAGTATGCAAAGTCTGTACAGGAAAATGATGCAGTTCAGCATTTCCAGAAATTATGCAGAGAGTTACATATTGTAATGCCTGTCAGCTTTTATGAAAAAGACGGAAATGTATTATATAATTCCGTTGCAATGATTGATGCAGATGGAAAATTATTAGGTGTTTATCGGAAAACACATATACCAGATGACCATTTTTATCAGGAGAAATTTTATTTTACACCGGGGAATACAGGGTTTAAAGTATGGGAGACAGCATTTGGCAGAATAGGTGTAGGCATTTGCTGGGATCAATGGTTTCCGGAAGCTGCCAGAGCGATGACATTACAAGGCGCACAGCTTTTACTTTATCCGACAGCAATTGGTTCAGAGCCGATTTTAAATTGTGACAGTATGGAACATTGGCAGAGATGTATGCAGGGACATGCAGCTGCTAATATTATACCAGTGATTGCTGCCAATCGCTACGGTCTGGAAAAAGTGAAATCTTGTATGGAAAACGGCGGTCAGGAATCTGCATTACATTTTTATGGTTCTTCGTTTATTACAGATGAAACAGGAGAAATTCTGACACAGGCAGAACGTGCAGGAGATACTGTTTTAACAGCACAGCTGGATTTATGCCAAATTGAAAAGGCTCGTTTAGAATGGGGATTATTCCGTGACAGAAGGCCGGATTGTTATCGGATTCTAACAGAAACTTAAAAATTTAAGGTGGAGAAATGGCAGTTTATTTAGTTGATTATGAGAATGTTTATATTGAAGGATTGCAAGGTATTGAACAACTGAATGAACAGGACTCTGTTTATATATTTTATACGCAGAATCGCTGTGGCTTGACGTTTGGACTGTATCAGCAGCTGATTTCCTGTAAAGCAGAAATTCATTTGAATGAAGTCGCAATGAGTTTGAAAAATCATGAGCCTGTCAAGAATGCATTAGATATTCAGTTAATGATGTTTGTCGGCTATGTGATTGGAAAAAAGAAAAGCGATAAAATTTATATTATCAGCAAAGATAATGATTTTCGGCTTGGATTGGAGTTTTATCAGAATTACATTCAAGATGATGAGGTGCTGTTACAGTTAAGTTCTTCTGTAGAGGCCTCTTTTCAGGAAAATGCAGAAACAGTTCCAGAGGCTTATGAAAATTTTGTAGAATCTTTGCGTGAGTCAATTGAGAAAGAAACTTTTACACCGGAGACATTGGAAACAATGCTTGGACAGGAGCAGACTGTTTCACAGATGCAGTATCAGGTGCGTCAGTTATTAGGGAAAAAGGCTGGTAGTAAAACTGTAGAAACAATTTGTGAAATTCTTACACATGCGAACACGCTGACAGATTTGAACAACGGACTTGCAAGGGCATATCATGACGGTCAGAAAGTTAAAGAATTATATCATTTGTTAAAGCCGAAATTTGAAACATTCCGGAAGATTGCAAAAGAAACAGAACATTAAAAATACCGCTGTAGGGAGTTGAATTCCTACAGCGGATTATTTTCGAGAATCTGTTTGATTTTCATACTAAGCAATTCAGAGAGAGGAATTTTCAAAACGGCAGAAAGCACAATCAATGTACTGTCTCGAGGAATAAAAATATTTTTTTCGATTTGAGAAATACTGCTTTGAGAGAGTTTCGTAGCCTGAGCGAGTTCAGGCTGTGTTAGTCCGAGTTCTTCACGGCGGCATTTAATTTTGTAGCCTAATGTCATAGAAAGTCACCTCAGTTCTATTTACAATTAAATAGTTTTGTGTTATGATTATCATAGGGCATTTTCTGTCCTGAAATATTAGCTGCTAATATTATTATATTGCATTTTAAAGTAAAAGTCAAGTTTAAATTACTTTTAAACGCAAAAATCGTGATATTAGACAAATTTAAGAGGTGTTTTTTGTGTTTTATGATAATTTAAAAACCATTTGTGATTTGCAGGGACTAAAAATTACGAAGCTTGTAACAGAATGCGGAGGGTCTCTTGGAAGTATCAATCAATGGAAAAAAGGTGCAAATCCTAATTCTGGCATTGTAGTAGAACTTGCATTGCGCCTGGGCGTAACGACAGACTATTTATTGATGGGAAAAGAACATGCAGAAATATATAGTCATATTTCAAATTCTCAGGTTGGAGCGATTAAAAATGATGGTACGATTACGGTAAATGCACCGGTAAATGGGGAAAGTGATTTTCTCACGCAGTTTCTGGAAGCGTTCAATGCACTGAGCCTGACCGATAAAGTAGAGGTCATCAATTTTACACTTGAAAAGATAAAAAAGCAATAAAAAAATATCCTCTGAACAAAATTTTAAAGCATTCAGAGGATATATTTTTATTTTTTCCGGATAGTGAATAATACCAGAAGCGGATAAATTTCTAGTCGGCCAAGCAGCATATCCAGACTAAGCAGAATTTTCGCCCATGAGGAGAAACCTGCAAAATTTCCGGAAGGACTGATTTCATTTACACCAGGGCCAACGTTATTCAGACAGGTGATAACTGCTGTGGCAGTTGTGCCGACATCATGCCCGTCAAGCGAAAGAAGCAGCATAGAAACTGCCGCTAACAGCATGAACAGTACAAAGTAAAAGCTGACACTGCGAACTACTTCTTTATCAATTGCCTTGCCATCACACTTCACTGAAACAACTGCACGAGGGTTTAAGACACATTTAATTTCACGGAAGGAAGTCTTGCACATGATAAGAATTCTCATGACTTTCAAGCCGCCACCTGTAGAACCAGCACAGCCCCCCACAAACATCAGCATAATTAAAATCATTTGTGAAAATCCTGACCATTCTGTGAAATCTGCGGTTGCAAATCCTGCTGTGGAAATCATGGTCAGCACCTGAAAGGAAGAATATCTTAAAGAGTTGAAAAAGCTCCCGTAAATCGGCATAATGTCAAATGCTATCAGCAAAGATGCAGCTGCTACAATACTTAAGAAAAAGCGTAATTCTTCATTCTTGAAAGCTTGTGAAAATTTCTTGGTCAGAATCAGATAGTACAGCGTGAAGTTAATCGAGAATAATAGCATAAAGACGGTAATTACAACATCAATGTAAACACTGTCGTAAGCAGCAATACTAGCATTTTTCAGAGCGAAACCGCCTGTTCCGGCTGTGGAAAGTGCTGTGTTCAATGCTTCAAAGAAAGTCATTTTGCTGAATGTCAGGAGAATCATTTCCAATACAGTCAAAGCAATATAAATGCTGTAAAGCATTCTGACAGAAGAACTCATTTTAGCAGTGAGTTTTCCGGCAGTAGGTCCGGGAGATTCCGCTCGGACAAGGTGCATCGTTCTGGTATCGGCCTGCGGAAGAATCGCAAGTATTAAAATCAATACTCCCATACCACCTAGAAAATGAGAAAAGCTTCTCCAAAACAGACAAGCATTAGAAACAGCTTCAATATCGTTCAGAATAGTTGCTCCGGTTGTTGTAAATCCGGAAGCAGTTTCAAAGATGGCATCTGCAAAATTTGGAATTTCACCCGCTAAGGTAAAGGGGACTGCTCCAAAAATAGAAACTAAAATCCAAGTTGCTGCGACAGTTGCCATACCATCACGAGTGTAAATATCTTTATTTTCAGGTTTTTTAATTGTCATCAGCGTGCCGAGAAGAATCAGGGAAACGGAAGTAATTGCAAAGGCCTTTAAGCTATCCGGTTCATGATAAATCAGGCTGACAATCAGCGGTAGAAACATGAGTAGTCCTAATACTCGAATAATCTGTCCTAACAGATAGCCTATCATTTTATAATTCATAATTTAGTCCACATCCCCCTTATCCTTGAAAGACATCGTCCAGACTGGAGACTTTCTGACTGGTGGTAACAACAATTACACTGTCATTCAGTTTTAAGCAGTCATCACCGGAAGGGATAATTTTTTTATTATTTCGGATAATGCCGGCAATCAAAGAATAACGGCTTGTGGTAAGCTGTTTCAAAGGAACACCAATATAACGTGCATTTTTTCTGATAATGAATTCAATTGCTTCCAGTTTGTCATCAGCCAGCCGGTAAAGGGAATTGATATTTGCACTGCTTTCAGAATTTTCCTTTGCACGGATATACTGTAGAATTAAAGCAGCCGTTGTATTTTTGGGGGAAACAATATTTTGCAGTCCCACACTGTCTGAAATTGGTACAAGAGAAGTTCTGTTAATTTTGGTAACGATTTTGTCAACACCGAGTTTCTTAGCATAGAGGGATAAAATAATATTTTCTTCATCAATGCCCGTAAGTGTAATACAAGCATCTGCATTAGCTAAACCTTCTTCAAGAAGAACATTTTGGTCTGTGCCATCTGCACAAATGACTTCTGCTTTGGAAAACCAGTCACTAAGCTGTTCACAGCGGTTCATATCCTGTTCAATAATTTTGACCTGCATTCCAAGTTCAAGGAGCTGACGGGTTAAATAATAGCTAATTTTACCGCCTCCGACAATGACGACAGATTTAATTTTATTTTTGACATCACCAAACTGTTTATAGAATTTAGATAACTCGCTGTGTGCAGCAGTGATATAAATTCTGTCATTGCCACGGAGAATAAAACTGCCGTCCGGAATTAAACACTCTTCTCCACGCATTACAGCGCAAACCAAAAATCTTAATTTCAGTTTGGAAGACAGGGAAGAAAGCACTAAGCCGTCCATTAAACTGTCTGGTGCTACACGCAGTTCTGCAAGCTCCATACGTCCGCCGGCGAAGCTGTCCACATGCAAAGCGTTTGGATAGCGGAGCATTCGAGCGATTTCGTTAGCAGTCTGATATTCTGGATTCACCATCAGACTAATATCAAGTTCTTCACGCATAAAGACGATTTGTTCTGAAAACATGGGATTTCTGACACGTGCAATACTATGATGTGTACCAAGCCTTCTGGCAATCATACAGCACATAATGTTTGTTTCATCTGATTTGGTCATAGCAATAATAATATTTGCAGTTTCTGCACCGGCTTCAAGAAGGTTCTTAACGATTAAGCCGTTTCCTTCAACAGCCTGTGCATCAAAGTTATCAATTACATTTGTTACAACTTCAGAATCAATGTCCATAACAGTGACATCATGTCCTTCTTTACAAAGGGTTTGTGTTAAAATGCTTCCAGCTTTTCCACAGCCGACAATTAAAATATTCAAGATACAGTTCAGACTCCTTTCCAGACATCAGGCAACAATTTTTAATATTTTTACAGCAATATGAATAATAACAGGCCAGTCATCATGAATACCGTTTCTGATAGCAATTGCTGCGGAGTAGCGTGCAATTTTCCCCCTTTTTGTAAAAGTATCCAAATTTGTATCATACCATTTTTGTTCTACTTTATCAATCAAGTGTGCTGTATGATACAAGGCAGCACGATGAAGTGTTCTGGGGTCAATTGTTCTGAAACCATTTCGGAGTGCAATTGCCGCAGCAACTTTTGCAGCCTCTTTTTTCTGGTCATTGCCACGTTTTTGAAGAAGAATTTTAATTAAATCTTCTGTATGATAATTTTTAACATAATCGAAAATATCTTTATATTTTTCGATATACTTTTCATAATCAGCCATAAAGATTCTCCTTTTTTATCATGATAATAAAATTTACATGTATCATTATAACATATTTGCCGAAAAAAAGCAATAGATTTTATAAACTTCTTGACAGAAATGATTTTTTTTGATATAATAAAAACTAAGGTGATAAATTATGGATATTCGTTTAGAATTAGTGAAAATTTTTAATGACACGATGAAATGGACAAAATCAGATAAGATGCTTTCAGAAGCAGTGAAATTCTCCGTCAGCCATACACAGCTTTATCAGGAGGGTGAACAGATTACACTGCCGGCCTTGGTGCAGAGAAATACAAAATTTCATGTTTCAGCAGAAAAATCCTTTGAATCGGCTATGCGTTTAAGAACGCTTTATCCGAATGCGAAAATTGCTGTGCATAACTTCGCATCTGCTACGAATCCGGGCGGAGGGGTTACAGTAGGTGCAAGAGCGCAGGAAGAATGCCTTTGCAGATGTTCTACTTTGTATCCTTGTCTGGAAAGAAGCGATTTATGGAAAAATTATTATATATTTCATAGAAACAGAAATGATGTTCGTTATACAGATGCTTGTATCTATTCTCCGGATATTCTGATTATTAAAACAGATGATGACCTTCCGGAACGCCTTCCAGAAGAAAAATTCTGTAAAGTAGATATTTTAACTTGCGCTGCACCAAATTTACGCCCCAAGCCATATAATAAAATGAACCCTGGAAAAGGAAATGCAATCACATTAACAGACAGAGAACTTGCTGACTTGCATCGTGCAAGAGCAAGGCATTTGTTAAGCGTTGCAGCAGTGAATCAAGATGAAGTATTAGTTTTAGGTGCGTTTGGCTGTGGCGCATTCCAGAATAATCCTAAAGTCGTTGCACAAGTTTATAAAGAAGTGCTGAATGAACCAGATTTTAAAAACAGATTTCTGCATGTTGAATTTGCAGTTTTCCATACAGCAAGAGAAACCAGCAATTATGATGCTTTTGTAAATGCTTTTGCAGATTGCTGATTCTGCACAAATTATCACCAGCAAAATGTTTGCTTTTTATTTAGAATACATTATCCACACTTGTTGAAAATTTGTCTGTTATGCACAAAATACACATTGCTTTTTTGCTGATTACAGGGAATTTCTTTATGTCTCCTTGACAATTTGACATAACTATGTTATAATAATAAAAGTGAAAGTTTTGTATTCCTGAAAGGGGTTTTATATTATGGAAGAAAAAGTAATGATTACCTGTGACAGTGCGATGGATTTAAGTCCAGAACTAATAAAAGAATATAATATTAAAGTTTTACCCATGGTTGTAAAAATGAATGGTGAAGAATTTTTAGATATTGAAGAAGCTTCTCCAGATGATATTCTTGAATATCATGACCAAACAGGAGATTTAGCCGTCACTTCTGCTCCCAGTATGCAGCAGGCATTTCGTTTCTTTACTCGTTTTGTGCATATGGGCTATACAGTGATTCATTTTTCACTGAGTTCAGGCATGTCTGCCGCCTATGCAAATGCTGTAGCAGCAGCAGAAAGTTTTGAGCGTGTGACTGTCATTGATTCTAAAACAGCTTCTGTTGCAGGCGGTCTGATGGTGCTGACTGCTGCGGAAATGCTCCGTGAAGGAAAAACTTCTGAGCAGATTATTCAGGAATCGAAAGCTCTTGTTTCTAAAATGCAAGAACCATTTTTAATTGATGAAATGGAATTTCTTTATAAAGGCGGAAGAGCTTCTGCACTTTCTACTTTTATGGCAGGTATTTTCGGTATTAAACCTAGCTTGTATGTACAGACAAGTGACGGTACAATTCAAGTCGGCAAAAAATACAGAGGTAAATTTGATGGCAGCGCACCGAAATTTATTCGTGATAATATTGAAGGCAATAAAAATATCAATAAAAGGCGTCTGATAATTGGTCATACTGGTTTGAGCAGCAGCTTTTTGGAAAACTGTAAAACAGAAATTCAGCAGCTGACAGATATTGATGAACTTTTGATTATCCGTGCAGGAAGTACAATTACTTCTCACTTAGGAAAAAGTGCATTGATTTTAGCATGGATTTCCAAATAAAATTTTAAATAAAAAGCTCTCCGGTTTATTTCCGGAGAGTTTTTCTTATGATTCATGAATTTTTGCACGAATAATTTTTTTAGAAGCAGTTTTTGGAAATTCTGTTTCACGCAGTACAAGTTTTACAATTCGTTTTGCAGGGGGGAAAGTAGCATTGACTGCATCAATTTTAGACTGAATTTCAGATTGAATGTTTTCGGAAACATAATCCGGATTCGGAAATACTTCTGCAATAATTTGTCCGTTTTCAGCATAGACGATAATTTCTTTGATAGGAGTGAAATAAGCAAATTGATTTTCGATTTCTTCCGGAGAAACGTTTTCGCCGTTTGAAAGAATAATTAAATTCTTTTTTCTGCCGGTAATGTAGAGATAACCATCATTGTCCTGCCAGCCTAAGTCACCGGTTTTGAGCCAGCCGTCAGGTGTGAGGGCATTTGCAGTTTCTTCAGGATTATGATAATAGCCCTGCATGACAGAAGGACTTTTCACCCAGATTTCGTGTTCGTCAGTAATTTTCACTTCACATCTTGGAACGATTCTGCCGACAGATTCAAGATGGGTACAGCCTTTTACACCATTACAGATACGGGGGGAACATTCTGTCATTCCATAGCCTTGCGCAATTTCAATTCCAAATTCCCGATAGCCGAGAATAATTTCAGGGCTGAGATATGCACCGCCTGCATAAATAATATCAAAGTTTTCACCGAATACTTCTTTTCCGACAGCAATTTTATCAGGATTTTTCTCAGCCATCTGGTTCATGCGGTTCAGAACAGAAGCAGCAATCATCGGAACAAAAGTGACATCTGCCGGCTGGAAAAGCTTTAAGTTTTTCACAATTCTCATCAAAGAATCGTTAATACAAAGCAGTCTCCCATACCAGAGTGTACAGAGAATATCACAGGTAAAGCAAAATACATGATGTATCGGAAGTACAGACATTCTTTTATTACCATGATAGCCAAGGTCAGGCTCACAGGTAGCATTATCAATTAAGTTAGAATGATTCAGCATAACCCCTTTGCTCTTTCCGGTTGTGCCGGAAGTGAACAAAATCGCTGAAAGGTCATTTGCAGAGGGATTTCTTTCAGGTTCTTGACCTGCAAATGCTTCTGTCAAAGCTGGAATTTCACTAAGTTTTATAAAATATTTGACAGCAGGACAAAGTGCTTTCAGCTGTTCAGCATCATTTGCATGTTTTTCGTCTAAGAAAACCAGCACACTGTCAGAACGGTTAATTTCATCTGCAATTCGTTCCACATGATTTGCAGCATCTAATGGGACAGATACACAGTCAGCACACTGAATGCCAAACCATGCATTTAAATAGAAATAGCTGGTTGTTCCGACAAGTGCAGCGTGAATTCTCTGGTCAGGAAATTTCTGCTGAATCCAGACTGCAAGTGCATCACAGTCAAGGCGGAATTGATGAAAGCTGTGGTCTTGGAAATTCTTCCTGACAATTTCACGAGCGAAAACTTCTTCTCCAAAGCGTTCATCTGCATAATAAACAAGTTCTTTAATTGTAGTTACAGCATTCATGCAGAAATCTCCTCAAAATAAGCTGACAGCTCACCAACAGTTTTCTTGGAAGTAGCAATGGATTCATCAATTTCAATTTCAAATTCATCTTCTGCATCTCCAAGCATAGAAATGAAGTCATAAGAATTAAAGCCTAAATCTTCTGAAAAACGGGAAGCCTCTGTGATTTCTTCAGGGGAAACTTCTACATAGTTACAGATTAAATCTTTTAATTTTTCAAACATAAAAAATACCTCCAATGATAAAATCAAGTCATATCAATAATTTCCTGAACCGTCTTGTCAGGGTTTTCAATACTCCGGAACAATACACGCCCTGTAAAATAATACAAGAATTCAATTTCCTCAGGTGTAGCAACTGCACTTTGATAACCAAAGTAGAAGTTCAAGCCTCCGTCACCCGGACGGTGCATTGCAGTGATATACATTGGCATTGGCTGATAACCGCTGCTGTACCATCTGCTCTTAAAGCCAATATTTTTCAGATAGGGAACAAGGCTCTTGGCACTTGCCGGCTGATAGGTAAAAGCCACACTTTCATAAACAGCACCGGCAGGCGCATTATAATGTACACGCTGTTCATAATAACAGCGAAGTGTGGAATAATCAGAATGTAAAAACATATCCTGCTGTTCTTTTTTCAGAATTTTCATAGAATCCAGTACAGTAGCAGATGTATCAAAAATAGTTCTTAAAGGCAGACAATGCATTCTTGCACCGCCACATTTTTTATGAAGAACCGTAGAACGGCGGCTGACAAAATTCTTGATGGTAATATCTTTTTCATTATGATTAAATTTAGAAAGTACAGTTCTGATAGCATGAAGAATAACCACACTGACAGGAATATCATATTGCTTGCCAAAATCAATCAGCTTGTCTGTGGATTCTTTACTAAGTTCGTAAACGATAGTATTTCCTGCACCGTCTACAGAGGGAAGCAGTCCCCATCTCTGTTCAGGATTATTATTTTTTTGGCGGAGTTCTTGTAATCTGCCGAATCCGGTGAAATCGGTATACATCGGTTCAGGCAGTTCCAAT
This sequence comes from Oscillospiraceae bacterium, assembly GCA_045541055.1. Lineage (GTDB taxonomy): Bacteria > Bacillota > Clostridia > Oscillospirales > Ruminococcaceae > UBA3855. Next base: position 26,039 of record JAZQIL010000038.1, on the reverse strand, counting down.
TTTTTATGCCAGTAAGCTGTGTCCCGAGCCTGTTTTTTACTGCCTTCATATTCCATATCTTTTTTAACAGATTCAAGATAAGAAGTTGTTGGAGATGGATAAGGCATATTATACATAAGATAACAGTAAATTTCAAGGACATCTTTTGTAAAAGCAATTACAGATGCGGAATCCATACAGACATGATGCACATTCAGATAATATCCATTATAACCATCTGGCATGGATACAATCACAATTCTGGCAAGTTCACCACGATAAGTATCAAATGGCTGAGAAGTCCATTTTTTCATAACTTCATGTGCTTTTTCTTCGTCCCATTCAGAAAAATCATAATATTCAAAATACTGATTCTGATAAGGCATGATATACTGCCATAATTCGCCTGTGTCTGGGTCTTGCCAAAGGCGCATACGCATTGTTTCACAGCGTTCCACTGCACGATTGAGTGCTTCACGCAATGCAGCAACATTTAGTTTTGTCTGTAAGAACTGACCAGTTCCAATATTGACAACAGACGGATTTAATTTCAAGGTGTACATATGAATCATTTGTGCTGGGGTGAGTGGATAGCATTCACGTTTTATGCCGCCGATAATTTTTTCCATGAGAATCCCTCCAAGATATTTCAGAATGTGAGTAGCTTCAATATCAACATTCTAGCATGTTTCTGACAGCTTGTCAAGCTTTTTTTGGAAGTTTTCACAAAAACAGTAAAATTAACAAAAAAATCATTTTTCAACGGAAAAGAAAAACAGTCGCTTGTCGAATAACACTTCATTTGTCGTATAAAAGGGTATAAAAAATCCCTCTGTCAAATGACAGAGGGGATAGTTTAGCCGATGCCTTGTACAGTTTCAAAAGCTTTCTGCATATCTTCATCAATAATGGCATACGTTCCGGTTGTAAAGTCAAAACTATACGTTCCAAGTTCTGCCTGCAAATTTGTATTGCAGTTATTCAGAACGACTTTAATTTCCTGAGAGCCTGTACCTTGTATCGGGACGGTACTGCTGGCGGAAAATCCTGCTACAATCACACCGCTGGAAGCAACGACATCACCATAGATATTGATAAAATCAAGAATAAATCTGCCTTTTGCGTAAGCTGGGAAATTCACTTGATAATCTACAATACCCTGTGGCTGTTCGCCGGAGCTGTAAGCAAGCGTAATAACTGTATGGAAAGGTACTTTTGTGCCGGCTTCAATACTTTGTTCTACAACGACATTTTCAGGTTCTAAGGAAGGAACAGGAACAGTTTCTACTCTCAGGCCGTACATTTCACAAAGGTCTTCTGCTTCTTCAAGGAGCATTCCAGTAAATGTCTGTACCTGAGCAGCATCTGCACCAAGTCCATCGCTGACATACATAGTAATTTTAGAGCCAACGTTCACATCTTCACCGGAGGCTGGCAGAGTGCGGATAACATTATTTTGAACAGTGCCGTTTAAGCTGGCTTCATAGACAATTTCCGTTTCAAAACCTGACTGTTCCAAAAGCTTTTGTGCATATTCAAACTGATAATTACGCACATCGGGTACTTTTGTCTGGGCATAGCCAAGGCTAAGATTTACATTAACGGTCTGACCAAGTTTTACTTCTGTACCGGCTGGAATGTCCTGTGCATAGATAACATCTTTATCATATGCGGAATAATCTTCAAAAGCGACTTGAATATCAAAATTATTGAAATCCTCGCCAAGTTCATAATAATTTTTTCCGACCAAATCCGGCATTAAATAGGCTGGTTTTTCATCGAATAGCCCAAGCTGGAAGCAATAGGCGAATCCTAAACCGATGACAAGAACTAATGCAACAGGAATTGCAATACCCAAGAATCCTTTTTTCTTTGGAGTGTCGTCCTCATCGTCCTCTTCGTCCTCGTTTTCAGTTTCTTCATTGGATTCTTTTAAAGTTTCCTCTTCTTCATCTTGAGGCATCTCAATATCAAGGTTATCAGAAAAATCATCAGTATCCTGTGTAGGCGAATCAGAATCCGGCAGTTCAAGTGTAATATTATCAGCAGAAGAAACATAATCAGGGACAGCTTCATTGCGGAAATCCGGCATATCTTCCGGTGCGTCCAAGAGGATATCACCGTCAGCATCTTCATTGATTTCGGGACTGATGGAAGGGAGTACTTGTTCAGGAATAACGATTGGAGGAAATTCTTCTGATTCGTCAGGCAATTCTGTTTCTTCGGGAGATTCGACAAAAGGCTGGTCTGAGATATCTGGTAGTTCAGGAAGTTCCGGCAAATTTTCTTCAAGTGCAGGTTCTTCAATCTCGTCAAAGCCGTTTTCTAGCTGGTCATTTTCCTCGAATTCTTCCTCTTCCTCGAATTCTTCTTCTTCCTCGAATTCTTCCTCTTCCTCATATTCTTCCTCTTCTTCGTATTCTTCCTCTTCCTCGAATTCTTCCTCTTCTTCATATGCTTCATCGTTTTCTACTTCTACTTCTTCAACGAAATTACTAAGAAATTTGGACATAAAAGATTTGAATCCTTTTTTTGGTTTTTCTGATTCTAAATCCTCTGTATCTTCAAGATTGTGTTTCATAATACCCTCCATTTTTTTGTACTTTCATTGTTATTCTTACTAATTATAATATACATACTCAGCCTATTTGTGAATAATATGTGAACAAAATGTTAATTTTTAAATAATAATCAAAACAGAATGCTGCTGTATCAGAATGTTCCGATACAGCAGTAAATCAGCTATTCACAGTAAGGTCAGCATCTGTAAGCTGACAATAAGTTGCACCATCATCTTCCTGATAAGTGTTGAATTTTCCCATAACAGTAATTTCTTTACCAGCTTCAGGATAATCGTCCGGATAAACATGGTCACCTTCCCAGACAAATTCAATCCCTTGCGCACAGCAAGCAGTTGCATCTTGAATTACAACAGCAAAATAATCTTTGTTTTTGTTGTCATCATGATAAACAGAAAATAAGCCTTTTGCTTTCACAATCTGACCAATGTATTTTTCAGGGTCATACATCATGTCAGCAACCTGACTGTAAACCATTGTGCTGCTTAAAGTGGTCAAGTCAATATCAGAAGCAGGGTCAGCGTCTGGACTTCTGGGAATGGTAGCTGCTTGTCCTTGTGTTGTATCAGCAACAGAAGTGATATCAGATTGTACTTCTGCTTTTCCGCAGGCGGTCAGCAGGCTGACAAGCAGGACAGAAAGAAGTATTTGATTGAATCTTTTCATGATTGCGGTCTCCTTGATACTATTGATGAAATTACACAGAAAATAAAAAATACAAAAATGTCTGCTGCTACGATTGTAGACCCGACAGGCGTTGAGAATAATATTGAAAGAAGAATCCCTGCCAATGCACAGACAACAGAAATCACTGCTGAACAAATAATAACACTCCGGAAACTTTTAAACACTCGCATCGCTGAAAGCGCAGGAAAAATAATCAGTGCTGAAATTAACAGCGAACCTACCAGATTCATAGCTAAAACAATGATTAAAGCTGTAATAACTGCAATCAAAAGATTGTAAGCATTCGCCTTAACTCCGGTTGCATTTGCAAAATTTTCATCAAAAGTAATAGCAAAAATTTTATTGTAGAAAAGCAGAAAAACTGCAATTACAATCACTGCCATAATAATGCAGAGCCAGACTTCCGGCGGTGTTAATGTTAAAATAGAAGTTGACCCGAACAGCGTACTGCATACATCACCTGAAATATTCGCTGAATTGGAAAATAAATTCATCAGTAAATAGCCAATTGCTAATGCTCCGACAGATATCATGGCAACAGCAGCATCACCTTTAATTTTAGTATTCTGACCAGTTCTTAAAAGCAATACTGCGGAAATTACTGTAATCGGCAGGACAATAAGCATATTGTTGGAAATACCCAGTACACCAGCAATTGCCATCGCTCCAAAGGCTACATGTGAAAGCCCGTCTCCAATGAAGGAAAAGCGTTTTAATACCAGTGTCACCCCAAGCAAAGAAGAACATAATGCAATTAACAATCCTACAATTAAAGCGTATTTTACAAATGGATATTGAAAGTAATATACTAATGTCTGCCAAAGCGTTTGTTCTGTCATAACAGTTCACCTCCTGCATCAGAAGCTTCTAAAAATGCCTGACCGACTTTACTTTTAAGATAGTCCTTTTTTTCGCCAAAAAATAACTGCCTTCCGCCGATATGCAAAATATGAGAAGCGTATTTCACAGCAGCATTCATATCATGGGAAACCATAATAATTGTGATGCCTTGCTGATTTAACTTTGCAATGAGTTCGTACATTTCAAGTGTTGCTTTCGGGTCAAGCCCTGTGACAGGTTCATCTAAAAGAAGCATTTTTTGAGCAGCACACAAGGCTCTTGCTAAAAGAACTCTTTGTTGCTGACCGCCTGAAAGTTCCCGATAACAGCGTTTTGCAAGATGTGTAATTTCGAGTTTTTCCATCATAGCAGAAGCAAGTTGTTTTTCTGCTTTCGTGTAAAACGGACGAAATCCGCAGCGGTTCATACAGCCAGACTGCACAATTTCCCTGACAGATGCAGGGAAATCTCTTTGTACAATTGTTTGCTGGGGAAGATAGCCGATTTCATTTTTTCCAATGCCTTCACCGAAACGAATTTCACCGTTGAGCTGAGGCTTCAAGCCAAGAAGTGCTTTTATTAAAGTGCTTTTGCCTGAACCATTTTCACCAAGAATGCAAAGATAATTGCCTTCACTAATAATGAAATTCAAATCTTTTACGACAATGCCTGTTTCATAGCCAAGCACAGCATTTTTACAAATAATTTGAGCAGTATTCATAATAATTTAATTCAAAGCCTCTTTCAGGAGATTGAGATTATTTTGCATGACATTCAAATAAGTTGTGCCGTTTTCAATATCCTGTGCATTGACAGACTGCATGGAATTAAGTGAAATAATTTGTTGATTTTTTTGTTCTGTGCTGGAAATGACAGCTTTTGCAATAGAATCATCTGCATTTTCGATAGTGAAAACAGTATCTAATTGCAGTTCATCTATTTTATTGGCTAAGAAAGCAACTGTTTCAAAGCTTGCTTCTGTTTCAGCGGAACAGCCTGCGAATGCAGCATAATAATTGATTTTATAATCATCTGCCAAATAGCGGAAGGGGAAACGGTCAGCAAATACAAATGTATTGACAGAGGCATTCTGCGCCATATCTGTGAAATCTTTATCAAGAGAATCTAATTTTTCAAGATAAGCGTTTAAATTTGTCTGGTAAGCTTCTTTCTGCTGAGGCTGGATTTCACTAAGTGTGTCACAGATAGCAGTGCAAAGTGTTTCTGCATTTTTGACAGAGAGCCAGATATGTTCATCATATTCAGGTTCTTCTGTTTCTTCGTCTTCCTCGTCTTCTGCCTGCATTCCTTCTTTGACTTCTTCTTCTTTAGCAGAATCGCCGAGAACGTCCATTAAGCGAATGACTTTCATATCAGGGTTTGTCACTTCTTTCAGTGCATCGTCCACCCATGATTCAGATTCACCGCCGACATAAATAAACAAATCACAATCAGAAATTGTAATCATATCTTTCGCACTGGGCTGATAGTTATGCAAATCAAGGCCACTGCTTAATAAATAAGTAATTTGTGTATTTTGATTTTGTTCGCCGATAATTTCTCTTGTCCAGTCGTATTCAGGGAACAGCGTACAGACAATGCTGAGTGTGTCTTCATGCTTTTGAGCGTTTGTGACATCTCCGGCAGTGCATCCGGTGAAGAGCAAAGTACAAACTGCGGAAAGTGCAAGTAATTTCTTAAACATACTATCAAGTCCTTTCTCGGAAAAATGAAAATCATTTTCAATTTCGTTGCATATGCATTATAACATATTTTTACGTACTTGTCAAGAGGTTTTTGAAAAAATATTTCTGTCAGAAGATTGACAAAAATCAGGGAGTATGCTATAATAAAGATTATGATTGAAATTAAGTAAAATCAGGAAAGATGAAGTGATTTTTTATGAATTATCAAGCATTGGCAGATTTATTGTTCCCAGATGTTACCGGAACACCGGAAACACTGGAACAGCGTTATCCGGAAAGACAGCTCCCTGAAAATGCTGTCGTTACAAGAATAGGTCCAAGCCCTACAGGTTTTGTACATCTTGGAAACTTGTATAATGCTGTCATCGGGGAACGTTTAGCACATCAGTCCGAAGGTGTATTTTATTTGAGAATTGAAGACACTGACGAAAAACGCAAAGTAGAAGGTGCAGTGGAAACTTTAATTTCTGCTATGAAATATTTCGGTGTGGAATTTGATGAAGGTGCAGAAACCGGCGGAAATTATGCGCCTTACTATCAGAGACAGAGAAAAGAAGTTTATCATATCATGGCGAAATATTTAACACAGCAGGGGAAAACTTATCCGTGTTTTCTGACTGCCGAGGAAATTGATGCAATTCGTGAACAGCAGACCGCAAACAAGGAAAACCCCGGTATTTACGGGAAATATGCTGAAGCAAACAGAAGTTTAACGCTTGAACAGATTCAGGAAAATTTAAAAGCAGGAAAATCTTGGGTATTGCGTTACCGTGCAGAAGAAAATGAAGATTCTATTCTTGTACAAGATGCTGTCAGAGGAGAACTGAAAATGCCTCGGAATAATATGGATTTCGTCTTGTTAAAGAGTGACGGCATTCCGACTTATCATTTTGCACATGTGGTAGATGACCATTTTATGCGCTCAACGCACGTTATCAGAGGAGAAGAATGGATTTCTTCACTCCCGATGCATGTAGAGTTATTTACAGTACTCGGCTGGAAACAGCCTGTTTATTGTCATACTGCTACTTTAATGAAGATTGAAGACGGCAAAAAGCGCAAACTTTCTAAGAGAAAAGACCCTGAACTTGCATTGGCTTACTATCAGCAGGAAGGCATTTGTCCGGAAGCAGTCTGGGAATTTTTACTGACTTTATTAAATTCTAATTTTGAAGAATGGCGGTTAGCAAATCCGCAGGCAGATTATCATGAATTTCAGTATACTATTGAGAAAATGTCTATTTCCGGCGCATTAGTAGACTTGGACAAGCTCAGGGACGTTTCTAAGGAAGTACTTAGCCGTATGACAGCAGAAACATTATATCAGGGCTTGCTTGCATGGTGTGAGCAGTATCATCAGGAATTTGCAGAACTCCTCAAAAAATATCCTGAAAGAAGCTTAAACGCTCTGAACGTTGGCAGAACCGGTGCAAAAGTCAGAAAAGACCTTGAAACTTGGAAACAGGCTTGTCAGTTCTTAAGCTTTTATTTTGATGAAACTTTCACCCAACAAGATGCAATGCCGGAAGAAATTTCCGAAACGGACAGAAAAGAATTTTTCAAAGAATATCTGGAAAGCTATCAGCATTCAGATGATTCTTCTGCATGGTTTGCAAAAGTCAAGGAAATTACAGAAAGACTTGGCTATGCAGTCAAGCCGAAAGACTTCAAGAAGCATCCGGAAGAGTATAAAGGCAGTATCATTCATATTACAAACATGATTAGAATCGCCTTAACCGGACGGGCAAATGCACCAGACATCTGGGAAGTCAGTCAGGTATTAGGAGAAGAAATTGTTCTGAACAGACTCAAAAAATGGCTTTGATTTGACAGATAAATCGGAATTTACGAAAGAAGGTTGTAATATGGGACTGTTTACCAAAAAGAAAAGCAGTGATGATTATGCCGAAGAAGGAAACAAGTTGTTTGATGAAGGAGAATATTCTCAGGCTATACATAAATGGCTCGAAGGATTGGAATCTCTGAATAAACCGCTCAATGCTCAAGGTGAAGCAGTGTGGTTTCAAACATCTATTGCAGATGCTTGGTTCATGTTGGGAGCGTATGATAAAGCATATTCGTATTTGTGGGAAGCAAAATCAAATGTTTCGGGTGAAGGTTATACGAATCCTTTTGTAATGCTTCGCTTGGGACAGTGTTCACATGAATTAGGAAAAGATGATGCGGTGGAATATCTTATGCGTGCTTATATGCTTGCAGGAGAAGATATTTTTGAAAGTGATGATGAAAAGTATTTTAATTTGATTAAGCACCTCATATGACAAATTCTGATTTGTTATTTTATTATCTGAATCCAGAAAGGAGATTATTATGGGAAGAAACAGAAATAAATCTGAAAATAAAAATTTTGAAATCCCTCGTCCGGAATTTCCGGAGCGGGCAGTCATTACAGGCGGTATGCCTTATGGTAATAAAGAACTGCATTTCGGTCATGTCGGCGGAATGTTAGTGTTCGCTGATACGTTTGCAAGATTCATGCGTGACAGAATCGGAAAAGAAAATGTTATCTTTGTGTCCGGAACAGACTGTTACGGCTCTCCCATTGCGGAAGGCTGGCGCAAAAAGGTGGAAGCCGGCGAATTTTCCGGTACACTCGAAGAATTTGTAAATGCTAATCACGAAAAACAAAAAGCCACTTTAAAGGCTTACGGCATTTCACCAAATTTATTCGCAGCATCTGGCTTAGGACGCTCTAAAGAAATTCATGCAGAAGTCACAGACTGGTTTTTAAAATCTCTTTATGAGAAAAATCAGCTGGAACAGCTTAGTACGATGCAGTTCTTTGACGAGAAAGCAGGTGTATTTTTAAACGGCCGTCAGGTTATCGGAAAATGTCCGGTAGAAGGCTGTACTTCTGATAAAGCGTATGCAGACGAATGCGAACTCGGCCATCAGTATATGCCGGAAAATTTAATCAATCCTGTCAGCACTTTAACAGGAGAAACACCTGTCATGAAACCTGTCACAAACTGGTATTTCAAACTGAGAGATTACGAAAAACTTATGCAGGAATGGGTGGAAGAACTCAAAAAAAGAAAAGACATTCGTCCTGTCGTCTGGAAAACAATTGACGAATTCTTAAAGCCACCTGTGATTTATATTAAGCGTGAATTTGAAGAAAAATATTTCAGCTTAAAAGCCACCATGCCAGAACATAATTATTTAGAAGAACCTAAAAAACCTTCTTTCACAATTGAATTTAAAACATTGTCTGACTGTGACGAAGCTTGTAAAATTTTAACACAAAATCAAATCAGATACAGAACAGGAAAAACATTAGTTCCGTTCCGCTTAACAGGCAATGTGGAATGGGGCGTGCCTGCACCAGTTTTAGAAGGAGAAGACCCTTTAACCGTCTGGGTATGGCCTGAATCTTTGTGGGCTCCTATCTCCTTTACAGAGACATATCTCGAATCTGTCGGAAAACCTCGTGAAGACTGGAAGAAATTCTGGTGCAGTAAAAATTCTAATGTTTACCAGTTTATTGGACAGGATAATATTTATTTTTACGGAATTGCTGAACCGGCAATGTGGATGGCACAGCAGAACACGGAAACAAAAACTTCCAATCCTCCCGAAGGAGAACTGCAAATGCCGGTCATTGTTGCAAATCATCATATCTTATTCTTAGATAAGAAAGCCTCCAGCTCCGGAGATGTAAAGCCTCCCATGGCAGACGATTTGTTAAATTATTACACACCTGAACAGTTAAGAATGCATTGGCTTGGCTTAGGGCTTGGCAGAAGTTCCGTAAGCTTCATGCCAAAACCATTCAATCCTGCTGCAAATCCCGAAGATTCTGACCCTGTTGTCAAAGACGGCTTATTATTATCTAACGTTTATAACAGAATGATTCGTACAGCATTTTACACTTCACAGAAATATGCAGACGGCATTTTACCAGACGTTGCTCCGGAAGAAAACTTCTTGGCAGACGGCAAAAAAGCTGTTTTGGAATATGAACGGCATATGTCAAAATTCGCTTTCCATCAATGCACTTATGTATTAGACAGCTATATCCGCAACGGAAGCAAGTATATGGCAAAAGCATTAAAACCAGAAGAACAGTCTCCTGAAGAACTTGCACAGGTATTAGCAAATCTGTTTTATATTATCCGGATTGCCGGAATCTTACTCCACCCGTTCGCACCGTTCGGAACGGAAAAATTAAGAGAATATTTACAAGTAGATGAAACGATTTGGTCATGGGAACATATTTTTGAACCTTTATATTATTTTACAGGCGAAAAACATCAGCTGAAATATCTCCCTCCCAGAACAGACTTTTTCACAAGACACGAAAGTCAGTTCAGTTCCGATTCTGAAGAAGAATAATATAAGAAACGCCCTCTTTAATTCACGAAGAGGGAGTTTCTTTTTTGGAAGCAGAAATTCTATTCCAGATATAATTGACACTTAACCCGATAATTAGCCCTAAAATCAAACCGCCTAAAATATCAGTCGGAAAATGAACAAATAAATACATTCTGGAAAAGGCTATCAGACTTGCAAGAATACAAGCCGGAATTCCTAATTTTTTAGTTTCCTGCATGAGCATCACTGCCGAAATAACAGAAGCAGTTGTATGTCCAGATGGAAAAGAATAATCATGCGGAACTGGAATCAGCATTTGTAATTCTGTATCAATCCAGCAAGGACGCTCACGGGCAATCAAATTTTTTAAAAGCAAATTTCCTATGATTAGCCCTGCCATCATGCCAATCAGCATTTTCATACCGCATACACGGTATTTTTTTATCATAATTAAAATAAATGCTGTTATTATCCAGATAATGCCCGCACTGCCAGAGTAAGTAATTACCGGCATTACTGCATCTAAAGCCGTACAGCGCAGATGCTCCTGAATAAAATATAAAATTTGAAAGTCGATTGTTGCCACCTCCTGTAAAATAAAGTCTTTCAAATTATATCATAAAATTAGACGGTTGTCAAGAAATAAAAAGTTATCAGCACTTGATTTTATTGAAAGAATATGCTATAATAGAAATAATTACAAACAGTAGGCTGCACAGAGGGAAACAACACCCCTGTACTATATGAATTTGTTGAAAAGGAATGGTGATTTTTTCTATGATGAATTATCAGGAAACAATGAAAAAAATTTATAATATTGCTGTGATTGTAGCAGGCATTGACGAAGAATATCAAAACAGCATTATCGAAGGCATTATTGACTGTGCAAAAACGTATCATGCAAATATATCCTGTTTTGCATCTTTTAGCGGTGTCATTGCCAGCAGTCGTTATGATATCGGCGAGTATAATATTTATGAACTCGTCAATATGAAAAAATTTGATGCATTGATTCTGATGACAAATACCATCAGCGACCCTGAGGAAAAGAAAAAAATTATTCAGCGTGCTAAAGAATCCGGTTTACCAACAGTCATTTTGGACGGTGAAGAAGACCCTGATTTTTATCATGTGCGAATTAACAATACAAAGGCAATGCGTGAAATCGTTCAGCATGTGATTGAAGTGCATCACGCAAAGCAAATCTGTTGTGTAGCAGGTCCAAAAGCAAATCCTGAAGCCCGTGACAGATATCGTGCATTCTGTGAAGTCATGGAGGAAAATAACTTAACTGTCGGAGAAAATCAGGTCTATTTCGGTGACTTCCGTGCAATTGACGGAAAAAAAGCAATCGAAACATTCATTTCAGCAGGAATGCCTGTACCAGATGCCATTATCTGCGCAAATGATGCAATGGCTTTAGCAGTCGTGTCTGAATTGGAAAAATATGATTATTCCATACCAGACGATATTATTGTAACCGGCTTTGACAATACTTACAATGCAAGACATTATTGTCCCTCATTAACAACAGTTTCCAGACCCTTGAACGAAGCAGGCTATAAAGCTTGTGAAATGCTTTTGCACATTCTCACCGGAAAAAAAGTAGAGCAGAAAAAATATTTAGATGCTGAACCTGTCTTTGCAGAAAGCTGTGGATGCTGTACAGATATTTCAAAAAATATTCGTCAGTACAAAAAAAGTACTTTCCAGCTGATTGATGATTGCAGAAATGACATTTCTCTGCTGAACAGAATGACCACCGAACTTGCTGAATCAGAAACCATTGAAGAAAATTTTCAAGTTATCAGCAATTTCATCAATGAATTAGACTGCGAAAAATATTGTATTTGTCTCTGTGCGGAGTGGGAAGGCGTATTCCATGATGTCCTCGGACAGAAAGAAGAAGCTTATCAAGTTCACGGCTATACCAGAAGCATGAGCGCACCTTTGATTTGGGATAGGGGCGAAATCCGTTCTGTAGAGCATTTCCACAGTGAAGATATGTTCCCTGAACAGTTGAAGCAAGGCGGAAATATTAGCTATTTTCTGCCCCTGCACTTCCGTGAAAGATGCCTTGGCTACTATATCATTACAAACGGAGAATTCCCTATTAAAAGCATGTTATGCCACTCTTTGATGTTAAATATCAGCAATTCAATTGAAAATATCAGAAAATTGATTCATTTAGGAAATGTGATTCATGAATTGGACGCTTTATACACAACTGACCCGATGTGCGGTATTTTCAACCGAAACGGCTTTATCCGAATGGCAGATAAAATTTTAAAAAAGGCTCGTGAAGAACAGTCCAAAATTTTACTTGCTTTTATCGACATGGACGGCTTGAAATTTATTAACGATAACTATGGCCACAGAGAAGGAGACTTTGCACTGCAAAGGCTTGCTTCTGCAATTCATGACTGCTGTAAGGAAAATATGATTTGTGCAAGATTCGGAGGAGATGAATTTATCATTCTGAGCGGAGAAGCACATGATGCAGATATTGAACCGCTGGAAGGAACACTCCGGAAACGCTTTTCAGATATTAACCGTGCAGTCAATAAGCCCTATCGGATTGATGCAAGTGTTGGTATGTTTGTATCCTCTGTTATGGAAGAAGATACCCTGTTCGGATTGATTACAGAAGCAGATTCACTCATGTATGAACAGAAAAGAAGAAAGAAAACTTCACGCTATCTTAGAAAAGAATAATCTTATCAGGAGGATTTTATGGCAGAGCCATTTATATTTAAAGTAAATCTGGGCGGTATGATTGACATCTTAGCCAATCACCTTTACAGCAGCCCTGACGTGTTTGTCAGGGAGCTGCTCCAGAATGGAACAGATGCCATTAGTGCAAGAAAACTCATACAACCTGATTTCTGTCATGGCTGTATTAAAATTCAAATTCAAAAGCAGAAAAGCTTATCTTTTTCTGATAATGGAACAGGATTGACAGAAGAAGAAATTCACCAATTTTTAGCCGTTATCGGACAATCTTCCAAACGGGATTTGCAAACCGGAAGAATTTTAGAAGATTATATCGGACGTTTCGGAATTGGAATGCTTTCCTGCTTTATGGTCACAGATAAAATCATCATCAGAACCAAATCTGTGAAAAATCCGGCACATGCTTATGAATTTCAAGGAAGCCCTGACGGTACTTACAGCATTACAGAATTAAACCCTGAAACAGTTTCTCTCGGAACAGAAGTGTTCATTGAAGCAAAATCCGGCTGTGAAGCTTATTTTGAAGAAGAAAAAATTTGTGAATTAGTAAGATACTATGGTCTTCCGTTGCCTTTTCCAGTTATGCTTTGTAAAAATCATTCTGAAGAACGAATCAATATTTGCTTTCCTGAAACAAGTGAAAGTTTTTCAGAACAAATTATGTCCTTGGGAAAAGAACTGTTTGAAACAGAATTTTTAGGCTATATTCCGCTGGAATCGAAATCGGGGCTGTTCAGCGGAGTAGCGTACATTATGCCATATGCAGTATCCATTCACGCAAAGAATACACATAGAATCTATTTAAAAAATATGCTCCTCACAGAGGACGGAGAAACAATTCTCCCGAAATGGTCAGGATTTCTTCGCTGTTTTTTAAATACCTCACAGCTTCGTCCGACTGCTTCCCGTGAAAATTTCTATGAAGATGAACTTCTTGCACAGGCCAGAGAAGAATTAAGTCAATGCATTTCAAATTATTTAACAGACTTATCTTTCCGCAATCCGGAATTATTACAAAAAATAATTCACATTCATTTTATGGCGATTAAGTCTATGGCTTGTGAAGATGAAAAATTTTTCAAAACGTTCATACCGTTCTTTACATTTGAAACGAATATGGGAGAACGCACAGGAAAAGAATTATTAACGCATTCTGAACCGGTCAGCTATGCAATCAATACCAATCAGTTTCATAGAACTTCTGCTTTGATGTATGCGCAGAATCAGCTGTTAGTGAATGCATGTTACGTCTATGATGCACAATTATTGCAGATGATGCAGGAATATGATGAAAATTTTATTGCATGTCCCTTAGAATATGTGACATTTGAAGAATTTCTGCAAAATCCGCCAATAGAAGCCTTGAAAGAAGCCCATGAACTGCTCCAGCTTGCACAGGAAGCAATGCAGCCCTTTGATTGTAACGCTGAATTAAAATGCTTTTCACCGGACACACTTCCAGTATTTTACATGCTGGACGAAAATTCTGAAATTAAACGTGAAATACAACATTCCCGTGAAAATGCACATGATTTGTTTTTCTCCATGCTGGATGCCTTTGCAGAAGAAGTAAAAAACAGTCATGCCACGCTTTTTTTAAACTGGAACAATCCTTTGATTCAGAAACTCATGCATTTACATCAGCCGGAACGACAGAAACTTTGTCTTGAAATTTTATATATTCAAAATCTTCTGACAGGGCGTTTTCCGATGAAAGGCGATGAAATGGCGTTATTAAATCAGAATTTAATTCAGCTGATAGAATGGGGGCTTGCATGATGTCCGATTTCGTGCAGATAGAGCATGAATTTTACTTGTATGACCGTGGAGAATCCCGCTTGAAACAAATTCGGCAGGCAATCAATGAAGCTGACCAGCAAAATGATTTAGCATGGCAGTTTCGATTCCGGTATGATTATCTGGAAGAATCTATTTTTTGCGGAGACAGATATTTTGCAATGATTATTTTTCCGGAAATGCTGGCACTTTATGAGAAAAACGCAGTCTTATATGAAAATGAAAGAGTTTCTCATGATATGCTGATTTGCTTCAAATGGATTGTAGAAGCCGCTCCGGAATTTCCGCAAATTTCCAAAGCGGAAATTGACAGTTATTTTCGCTTGTTTAAAAAAATGCTTTTAGAACAGGGAAAAAGTTTAAGCATTTACTATATGAAGCATTGCTTGTTTTATATGAAAGTGGATAAAGCAATTGCAGCAGCAGATTTTTATCGTTTTTTAGACGAGCCTTTAGATGATATTTCAGACGGAAGAGCATTATATTATGACCAGCAGGCGATGTATTATCTTTCTATTGATGAAGAAGAAAAAGCTTTGGAAGCAGCAAAGCTGATTTTCGCCGGAAAGCTGAAATCTAATGCACTTCCGCAGGCAACCTATCATGATTTTATTCGTTACTATCTTGAAAAAGAACAGTATGCCCATGCAGTGCATTATGCGTTTCTGACAGAAAGAAGAGTAGCATGTGACCCATATTACTTAGATATTATCGGAACGCTTTTAACACTCTACAGTGTGACCAAAATACCAGACGGATTAAGACTATTTTCAATTCATTACGAATTATATCTGACTTCTAAGAATCCGCTGTTAAAAATGCTGTTTGCAATCGGTGCATATCATCTGTTTCGTGCAATGAATGAGGAAAAGCATCATGTAATTTTAGAACAGCTCAGAGTTGCCCGTGATGCTTCGCTTTTCAAGAATTCTCCGGAAATGATTGCACAGCATTTTTATAAAATAGCAGATGAAGCCGTCAAAAAATTTGATAATCGCAACGGTACAGAAGAATATGCAAAAATGCTCCATCTTCTAGATGAGAAAATTTAATCCTTTTGGACAATCCTATACTGCAAATTTTAAAGCACAAAAGGAAATTTTGGAAATTTCTTGCGAACTGTAATAAAGAAAGGAATGATTTTGTGTTTGACCCTCAGCAGAGAATTCATCAGATGAATCAGATGGAACATGGTACAGCACGTTTAGATTTGATTGCACAGGCCATGAAAGAAGCAGATGACGAAAATCAACACTATTGGAGATTATATTTCCGTTATCAGTATATTAAAGAATCTACCATGCATAATGATAACTTTAAAGGGTTACTGTGTTTTCCGGAATATCTGAAAATCTTTGATGAACATCCGGAATTGCAGGATGATATGTATCAGGATATGATGTGGGAATTTAAATGGCTGATTGGAAATCTCGATGACTATTATCAGATTAGCCTTGATGAAGTGAATCATTATTTTGAAGAGTTTAAGAAACGCAGTCAAAAATATGGCTTTTCATTAAGAACTTACTATATGAAGCTGACAACATTCTGGTTAGATGTCAATCCGGAATTAGCATTTACTTATTATGAACAGTTCCTGAAATATCCCAGAAACCGAAACAGTGACTGCGAAGCCTGTGAATTAAACTATACTATGAAAGTATTGCTTGCGAAACATGACGAAAAACAGGCTCTTGAAGTCATTCAGCCAGTGTTGCAGCATCAGAAACGCTGTGCAGAAATTCCTCATGTAACTTATGCAATCCTTGCAAAATATTATTTTCAGCAGGAAAAATTTTCAGAAGCAGCTTATTACACAAATCTCTGTGAAGAACTAATTAGAAACAAGTCTGAATTTTTACGGGAAATTGGTACGCTGCTGGAAATTTACAGTGTGATGGACATCAATGCAGGATGGAAGCTGTTTAAATATTCACTGGAATTATTCATGAATTGCAGAAATCCTGTGATGAGACTATGCTTTGCAAGAGGTGCTTACCGTTTAATGCAGACACTCTCTGAACAAATGGAGTTTGTAAAAAGTCCTTTAATGAGCGTGCTACCAGTTACACATTCTGAAGAAGGCTGGTCTTCTGAAGCTGTCAAGCAATATTTTTATGAGATAGCAAAAGACATTTCTCAAAAGCTAGATGAAAGAAATCAAATTGCACATTATATTCCGCTCTTAGAAGCAAAACTTCCAGAATATAATGAAGAAAAAGCACTTCAGGAGAACAGAAAATCCATTCACGGGCTTGTGCATAAGTCTCAGACCATCATTGCTATTTTTTCAAATAAGAAAACTTCTATGGAAGAACTGGAACAGTTCATTCAAAATTCTACTGTAGAAATACTTTCTGATTCGCATGATGAAACTTCTCACTATATCTCATTGAAAGTAAATGAAAATATTTTAGATTGTGTCCTTGCACCGAATGTCGAAATTCCTCCGGTAGAAACGCACTTTATCCATGGTATGGAAGAAGCACAGATTCAAGGATTATTAAATTCAGAATGCTGCTGTATTCTGGCATTGGAATTAGTCGGAAATCCACAAGATGCCTATCAAGCAATGATGCATTTCCTGAAAGAAGTCTTTCCGGATATGAAAGGCATTATTAACTTAACAGCACAGAAAGCCTATCCAGCAGAATGGGTGAAATTTGCAGGTACTTATGAAAATGCAGTTTCTCCGCATGATTTATATTCGATTTATCTTTCAGGAAATGAAGAATCCGGCGAGGTCTGGGGGTCAACAGTTGGCTTAAATGCTCTTGGAATACGTGAACTGGAATTTATTAACGCTAATACAGAAAATTTCGGTGCATTTGCTGCTATCTTAGATAAAACAGCAGCTTGCTGTGTGGAAAGAAACAGCCTTCCAGATGAGAAAGAAACAATCACTTATTGCTGGGATGATAATAAAAATTTAGAAATCTTCTGGGAAAATACAGAAACCGCTTTAAAAACAGCTATCCCCGAAGGAATTGCTGTTTCTATGGAACGGGAATATCCAACAGGTATTTTAAATCTGTATCAGTTGCCATATATTGAAAAATTAGAAGCACCCATTTCCAGAAGAGACAATTATCGTAAATTAAATCTTGCCGAAGAGACATTCACTATTTTTGAAAAAGCGTTGCAAAAGCCTTTTGAAAAGGCTCTTGTCCGGTTCAGAATCGAACTGAATGAAGAAATGCAGGAAGAATACGACTATGAAATAGAACTTCTCTGGGCAGAAGTTAGCCCTGACGGAAAAACTGCCATATTCTTACAAGAATCAGAAGCTGTTCCAGAATATCATGAGGGCGATGTTCTTAAAATTACGTCAGAAAATACTGCTGACTGGAGAATTCAGCCGGAAGGCTTTGAAGGCATGATTTCTCCTGAAGAAGCTTATTTGTTACAGGAGGAATCCTTATGAATATGAAGCGTATTGTATTTTTCGGAGCTGCGATTCTGGTTATGGTGATAATTATCGCATGGGTGCTGCACAGCATGACACATATTGATGAAATCAATCAGGAAAGACGAGAAAAAGAAAAAGGTGCAGCCTTAGCTTCTCAAATGGTTATCACGACAGAAACAACTAGTATCTGGGATGTACTGCGCTCAACTGAAACAACGGGTGTTTCCGGCGAAAATAATCCGGAAAATCAGCAAAACCCCGAAGAACAGCCAGCTACTGCACCGGAAGGAGAAATTTTTCCAGAAGATTCCCTCCCTGAAGAAAATGCTCCTATTCCACAGACTTTCACAGAAACTGTAGAAGAACAGCCATAAATAAAGAGGTGATATTTTTGAAGCGTAAAAAAACTTTAATAATGCGAATTATTGTATTATGTATGGCACTTGCGACTTTAATGGGCTTTGTGATTCTGCCTTTATTACAACATTAAAAAAACGTCCGGAAGTGAATTCCGGACGATTTTTGATTAGTTATATTTTTCAAGTAACTGCTGTACTTTTTCATGCGGGTCAATCACTGTGCTGATAGAAACATCATGATTGATAGAAGCAATGAAATAAGCAACATATTTAGAAACATCTACAGAATTAAACCATTCACGCTGAAGCAGTTCCGGCGGACAGTAAGTTAAATTCGTTCCGAAAACACCACTGATATAGCCGTCAGCATAAGCCTTGTCAAATTCAGCAAGACCGTTTGTAAAGATAGAATATGTTGCATAAGCGAAGATTCTTCTTGCATTGCGTTTCTTTAATTCGTAAGCAATATCCAGCACAGACTGACCAGAAGAAATAATATCATCTGCAATGAAAATATCTTTTCCTTCTACAGAGTTACCAAGATATTCATGTGCAACAATCGGATTTCTTCCGTTTACAATTTTGGAATAATCTCTTCTCTTGTAGAACATACCAAGGTCAACACCAAGTTCAGAGGCATAGAACATATTTCTATTTAATGCGCCTTCATCAGGGCTGACAACCATGAACTTGTCCTTTGTAATATGGAAATCTTTAATATTATGGAACATTGCTTTCAGCACCTGATAAGACGGAATCACGTTATCAAATCCCATCAGCGGTACAGCATTCTGCACTCTGGGGTCATGCGCATCAAATGCAACAATATTAGAAACACCCATTCTTTCAAGTTCCTGTAAAGCAACAGCACAGTCAAGGGATTCACGATAATTTCTTCTGTGCTGGCGACCGCCGTAAAGATTCGGCATAATCACATTGATTCTATGTGCTTTACCGCCGGCAGCCTGAATAATACGCTTTAAATCCTGAAAATGGTCATCTGGAGACATTGCATTCTGCTTACCGAAATATTCATAAGTACAGCTATAGTTTCCCATATCTGTAATAATAAATAAATCTTTGCCTCTGACAGTGGATTTGATAATCCCTTTGCCGTCACCGGAAGCAAAACGAGGGCATTCGCTTTCCAGAATGAAGGAATCTGTAAAGAAACCGCCTTTTTCAGCCCATCTGACAAGATAATCATCAATTTTCTGACCGAGTTCCCGTGCATTATCCATCACAATCAAACCTAAAGGAGCAACGTTATTTTTATGATTGAATAAAATTTCATTTGTTTCTTTTTCGCTCATAGCAATACCTCACAAAATAATTATTTACAGAATTTGTCGATATATCTGTCGATATCTTCAGAGATGATTTCCTTTGCGCTGTCGGCGTCCTCAACTTCATTCACAGCAGTGGTTTTATTTTCCAGTTCTTTATAAACACGGAAGAAATGAGACATTTCTTCAAAAATATGTTTCGGAAGTTCTTCAATACTGTGATAGCAATTATAATTCGGGTCATCAAACGGAATGGCAATAATTTTATCATCATGCTTGCCGTTGTCAATCATACGAATCACACCGATAGGGTAGCACCTGACTAAAGTCATGGGATAAAGGGCTTCTGAACAAATCACCAATACATCCAAAGGGTCAGAGTCAT
The DNA here is from genome assembly GCA_045541055.1 of Oscillospiraceae bacterium. Classification (GTDB taxonomy): domain Bacteria; phylum Bacillota; class Clostridia; order Oscillospirales; family Ruminococcaceae; genus UBA3855. The sequence goes on along the minus strand of JAZQIL010000038.1, from coordinate 5,944 downwards.
CTGCATAAGTACGAGGAATTAAACCGTAGTTTGCTGGGTAATGGGTGGACGTATGCAAGATTCTGTCAAGCTTCATGAAACCGGTTTCTTTATCAAGTTCGTATTTAATTTTACTGCCCTTAGGAATTTCGATAACAGCAACGAAATCTTCCGGACTAATGCGTTTCGGGCTGATGTTATGCCAAATGTTCACAATGAACCACCTCCAAAGTATATAAAAATTATAACATGATTCCAGCAGTTTGTCAATGCTTATTGCTGAAAAATATAAAATTGTCGTTTTTTTCACAAAATCAACAGGAATTATGTCAGATTCATGTGAAAAAAGCAGAAGGGGAGAAAATCCCCTTCCAGCTTATTTTTTCAGATATTTATTCATAATATCGCAGAAATCAAATGTTGCAAAATAATCAGCAGGCGTTTCTGCACGGCGAATCATCTTAACAGAACCGTCTTCACACAGTAAAAGTTCTGCACTTTTGAGTTTGCCGTTATAGTTATAGCCCATGGAGAAGCCATGCGCTCCTGTGTCATGAATGACCAGCAAATCTCCGATTTCAACAGGCGGAAGCATTCTGTCAATGGCGAATTTATCATTATTTTCACAAAGTCCGCCTGTGACATCACATTTGTAAGTGCAGGGTTCATTTTCCTTTCCAAGTACGGTAATATGATGATATGCGCCATACATTGCAGGGCGCATTAAATTTACAGCACAAGCATCTACACCGACATATTCTTTATAAATATGCTTTTTATGCAGAACTCTTGTAACTAAATGTCCGTAAGGTGCAGCCATGAAACGTCCCATTTCTGTGAAAATGGCAACATCTCCAAGCCCTGCCGGAACTAAAATTTCATCAAAAACTTTATGCACACCTTCACCAATGGCTAAAATGTCATTTGGTGTCTGGTCTGGATGATAGGCAACACCTACACCGCCGGACAAGTTAATGAATTTAATTTCCGCACCGGTTTCCTTATGAAGGTCAACAGCTAATTGAAATAACTGTTTTGCTAAAGTCGGATAATATTCATTTGTTAAAGTGCTGGACGCTAAAAAGGCATGAATGCCAAAATATTTTGCACCTTTTTCTTTTAAGAGTCGGAAGCCTTCAAACATTTGTTCACGGGTGAAACCATATTTTGCATCTTCGGGGCTGTCCATAATTTCTGTTGAAATTTTAAATTTTCCACCGGCATTGAAACGGCAGCAAATAGTTTCGGGAATGCCAGTCAGTTTTTCCAGATAGTCAATATGTGTGATATCGTCCAGATTGATGTAAGCACCTAATTTATAAGCAAGTTCGTAATCCTGCGCCGGTGTTACATTGGAAGAGAACATAATGTCATGTCCTGAAAAGCCACATGCTTCGCTCATTTCAAGTTCTGTGAAGCTGGAGCAGTCTACACCACAGCCCTCTTCCTGAAAAATTTTGAGCAGAAAAGGATTAGGGGTAGCTTTTACAGCGAAATATTCTTTAAAGCCTTTATTCCAAGAGAAAGCTTTCTGTACCAGACGGGCATTTTCACGGATACCTTTTTCGTCATAGATATGAAAGGGAGTAGGATAAGTTTTTGCGATTTCCTCCGCCTGTTCTTTGGTAATAAAGGGAATTTTCTGGTTCATAAGATTAACTCCTTTACAGATTTTAAGATTCATGATAATATTTTATCATATTTTGAATGGTTTGTCAATATGAAAGAAATTTTACTGAAAAAAATAAAGTCCTGTACATTTTTGTTCTAAAATCATAGTTTAACAAACTGATAACCAAAAAGCGCACCACTTTTTCCGAGTGGTGTGCCACTTTATAAAATTTCCTCAATCTGCCGAAACGTCAATGTTTCCTTCGGACAAAATGCCTCAGAAGATGCATAGATGATTATGCTCTTTGCAAATAAGCAGACTTCCGGCTTGTCAGCAATTTCCTGTAAATGAGAGGTGCAGACCAGCAGTTTCCCCTTTCCAACACTGCATTCAAATAAAATACCAAGTTTGTGATTTCGCTTAAAATCATCAATGACCTGTACAATTGGCTGTGTTTTCAATTCGTCCAGAATCAGACAATCCGCATGTGCCAGAATTTCAAACCATTGCGGAGTTGCCCAGCGTTCACAGCGAAACAGCCCTAAAGCCTGATGATGCTTGTGAATCTGTAACCCTAATGTTTCAGAAAGCGGAACTGTATTTTTCAGATATTCCGGAAAATAAAGAACATTCCGTCCCTGCCTGAGCATGAACAGCATTTCTGTTTTATTAGAAGTAATACAAAGAGATTCTGAACTTTCCAGTTCCGGCATGGAAACTGCTGGAAACTGCCATAAACCATAACAATTTTCTGTATGAGAAAGAGAAAGAGTGACTTTCATTTTATGGACATGATTCGCCGGCTTTAAAGAAAGAGAAAGCCTTCCGATTTCAAATAAACCCTGATTTTGGATATGAACAGGAATTTCTCCCTCTGCAAGAATCGTATTTCCCGATTCTACAACATATTCCACAGGTTCAAAGACAGGAACAGGAGAATGATGCCGGAGCAGAATTTTCATATTGAGCTTATCTGTTAAAATTTCACTGTCAAATTCTCCAAGCAGCACAGAATCAGAACAAAAGCCAGTCCAAGCCTTTTTGGAAATCATTTTTTTAGATTCCAGCCGGCTGTTTAAAATACCAGAAAAAGACTGAAATTCTCCATCTTGCAGGGGAAGTTCTTTAAAGCCTTTTAAATGCTCAGAACAAAGCACAGTTTCTATTTCTTTTTTATACAGCTGAATGGCATACTGCCCCGAACAAATTTTAAATTCTTCTGCCAAGTCAAGCAAATTATGTTGTTTTAAACTTTCTGCAACAGGGAACTCTTTTAAATCCGGATAAGTTTGACAAGTATTCATTTTGTGAAGCTCTATTGTGGAAAAATCCATAAAAGAAGGGTGATTCCCGAATGTAGCGGAAACTTGTTTCAATTCAGCAGGAGAGAGCATCGGAGCAAGAAAAATTCCTAATAAATCAGCCGTTTGAAAGGCAATTTCCGGCGGACAGCCTTGAAAAGAAAGCAAATTGATTCCGTAAGATTTCACAGTTTTCAATAGGGGAAGCCATTCTTCTTCACTAGTAAGCGGAGAAGGCAACGGACAGACCCCGCCACGGAGAAAAGGCTTTTCTGTATTAGAATCTGTCATGCCAAAAGTAATTTCTATCTGGTCTTTACTTAATTCAGGGGTAAATAAAAGTTTACACATGACAGGGTGATGTATGTCCCATAATAAAAATTTTTCTTTGAAAGAAATGATTCCCGAAGCATAATGTTTGTCAGAATGCTGAATTTCAAGCATTTGAGGAGAAATCAGTGCAATTGTACCATTTCGGTCAAACCATTCGCCTTGAACAGAAACTTTTCGGAAAGAACCACCTGTTAAAAACTGACATTCTGCCTGCTGTTTCTGACAATTTACGGAAAATCTGACATTTCGGATATGATTTTTCGCATAAAATCTTAAAAAAATTTTCCCAGCCAAAAGGTCATTTTTCATACAAATTGTCAGGCAGATTCTTTCTGCATTGGCATATTCAGAAATGTCGTAGCTATGCGGAATGTAAGCATTACAGTAAGAAGCAAGATAATTTTGATTTACCCATATTTTTGTGAAAACAGCCCGTTCTAAGAAAAGTTCAATTTTTTTCCCTTGTAAAGCAGAGGGAATCACGATTTCTTTCTGAATCCAGATACAGCCGGAAGAAACAGCAGGAAAAGAAATTGCTTCTTGAAAATGTTCCGGCGGTGCAGAGAGTTTCTCCTCTTTATCAGAGAAGAAACTCCAGTTTTCGCTTAAATCAATACAAGTTATCATTTTTTAGCAGAGAGGTATCTGTTGAGCGCACTGAACAGAGCGGCTACAGAAGCTTCGGAAATATCTTTCTTAATGCCGACACCCCAGAAAATTTTATCTTCGATTTTAATGGAGACATAAGCAGCAGCTTCAGATTCAGAGGTTGCGCTGAGTGCATGTTCATTATAAGTTTGTACAGAGAACTTTACACCTGTGAAAGCTTTGAGGGCATTGCTGACAGCATCAAGGCGACCGCTTGAACCGTCTGACTTGAGCGTATATGCTTCACCGTCACGGGTGAGGGAGAGAGAAGCCTGAATGAAAGTCTGGTCATTTTTGGTCTGAACATAATGAATTTCCTGATATTCAAGAGGTGTTTTAATATTCACATACGTGTTGAGGAAAATTTCATGAACTTCATCTGGTAAAAGTTCTTTGTGTGCATGGTCGGAAATGCCTTTGACCAGATAACCAAATTCTTCACGCATGGTTTTAGGAAGGTCAAGACCGAACTGTGTTTCGAGCAGATAGCCAATACCGCCTTTACCTGACTGACTGTTAATTCTGATAACATCTGCTTCATAAACTCTTCCAACATCAGTCGGGTCAATGGGAAGATAAGGAACATTCCAATGATTGGGGTCATGTTCTTCACGGTATTTCATGCCTTTTGCAATAGCGTCCTGATGAGAGCCGCTGAATGCTGCAAAGACAAGTTTACCACTATAAGGCTGACGGTCATAAACCTGCATTCTGGTGACACGTTCATAAAGTTCAGTTAATTCAGGCATATTGGAAAAATCAAGTTCAGGGTCAACACCTTGAGAAAACATATTCATTCCAAGGGTGACAATATCAACATTACCAGTACGTTCCCCATTGCCAAAAAGCGTACCTTCTACACGGTCACCGCCTGCGAGAATGCCAAGTTCTGTATCAGCAATAGCACAGCCACGGTCATTATGCGGATGCAGCGAAATAATTAAATTTTCTCTGTTTTTGAGGTGGTCACACATATACTCCACTTGATTAGCGTAAATATGAGGCATAGAATGAGAAACTGTAACAGGAAGGTTAATAATCACTTTATCCTGTTCTGAAGGTTGCCAGATATCAATGACCGCATTACAAATTTCAGCAGCAAATTCCGGTTCTGTACCAGTAAAGCTTTCCGGAGAGTATTCAAATTTGAAATTGCCTTCTGTTTTTTCTCTGTACTCTTTGCAAAGTTTTGCACCAAACACGGCAATATCAATAATTTCCTGCTTACTTTTGCGGAAAACCTGTTCACGCTGAGCCAGAGAGGTAGAATTATACAGATGAACAATGGCATTTTTACAGCCTTTAAGAGCTTCATAAGTTTTTGCAATAATATGCTCTCTGGACTGTGTGAGAACCTGAATGGTCACATCATCAGGGATAAGATTTTTTTCAATAAGCGCACGGCAAAATTCGTATTCTGTTTCAGAAGCAGCAGGGAAGCCGACTTCAATTTCTTTAAAGCCGATTTTGACGAGGAGCTGGAAGAATTCGAGTTTTTCTTCAAGGCTCATAGGAATAATTAAAGCCTGATTGCCGTCTCTGAGGTCGACACTGCACCAAGTAGGGGCTTTTTGAATATATTCTTTTTGTGTCCATCTCATAGGAGCGTCCTTGACAGGGAAGTACTGTCTGGTATATTTCTGATAATTCTGCATGATAAAATCCGCCTTTCATTAGAATAATAAAAAAACTCTTTCATGTCGGCTGACATAAAAGAGACGAAGTTGTTACTCCGTGGTACCACTCTTTTTGGTATGAGAAAATCATACCCACTCATCTGCATCTGAAAATGCATATCTCTGTAACGGGAGAACCCGTACACGCTTACTAAAAAGATTCAGCGTATCTGCTCAGGGAGGAGCGATTTTTCAGAACTGTTACTGTCTCGCACCGAACGACAGCTCTCTGCAAACAGGGGACTGAAAATTTTTTCCCGTCATCGCATTTTAGCTATGAGTATATTATACTATAGAAAATCAAATTTGTCAAGAGGATTTCAGAAATTTTTCAGAAATGAAAACGTTTACTGTCTTGACAGATTCATAGATATATGATAAAATAATAAAAATAG
>JAZQIL010000037.1:0-19446 GCA_045541055.1 Oscillospiraceae bacterium | reverse complement strand
TCAGATTTCCAATCGCAAGCAAAATATATATCGATATTTATCCATGAAGTTTCCAACTATAAAACACATATGAAAGTAAAAGCCAAAGTTTGCAAGGTAAATAACATCAGTTTTTTGAATTTTACAACTGTAATACTAATTTTTAGAATGATAGTGATAATTTTTCTCATAGTATCCCTTTACCTTATCTTTCAGCTCCGCATAATTTCCTTTAGTATATGTAAGACATTCCATATCTTTTATATCAATTGGCAAATTCACTACACCAGCACTCTCGGAAATTACTAGTATATCTTTGCGTAAGCCCATTGCTAAACCTAATTCAAGATATACATTCAAACTTGAAGTATCTGCTTTTACAATTATAAATCTACAGCTATTAATGTATTCTATTACTTGCTCAGAAATAGGTCTAAACATTACATTGTCATCTGCTCGTATACATTTAATTCCAAGTTCTTTTAGTGCTGATTTAATTCCGTATAAATAGGCATTTTGATTCTCATCATTTTCTGTAAATTTCATAACAACAAATGCCGTGTTACTTGCAAACACCATAGGTTTCGCATTACATTCCAAACGAACATAATCAAGCATTTTTTCAATTGCATCCAGTACTCTATCTTCAACACCACGTTTTTTTAAAGCATTTCTGCATTCGGGACAAATCACACCAGCAATCATTCCTATTTTTATATCCAGCTTATTTGCACAAAAATCAAAAAAGCAACCTTTGGTACGCTCATGAATCAGGCACTTCCCGACATTTTCATCAATATCTGCATTAAAATTTATAACAGCTTGTGCAATTTGATAAACAATATACGCTTTTAATGATAATGGAGAGAAAAGTTGTTCCCAATCTGCTGTACTAATCACAGATAATTGATTTCCTTCATGTGAAAACCAATTATCATCAAAAGCTTTTTCAGTAATGAAAATTTCATATCCATTATTAATATGCTTTTGATAGAACTGCTTCCAGTTAACTACATAGGTTTCACAAATATCACTTTCTGTTTTATCTAAGCAAAAGTAAAAGTAGTTCTGAATATAATTTAAAGCTTCTATTGCCAACTTTACTTGATTCATTCTTCTATTCTTTGAAAAACATATCACTTTAATATCCATTTTTTTCACCCATTCTTTAAATATGCATCATATTTATTATAGTTTGATTTTACTTTTTCTCTAGGTATCCCCAAGAAATATAAGTTTCTTCTGAATACACACCAAGAGAAGTATTCAATTCATCTTCTTCCCGATTATGAACAGTAAACTGACTTATTGCTGACATTATCGCTTTTTCCTTAAATGCGATGTGAATAGCCTTAGCTGTTTTATTTTCAATTCGCTCTTTCAGTGCCTTACACCATCTATTGGAATACTTTCTAGCACTTAACAAATAATTACAACCAGTATATGCAACAATAAGGGGCAATTTATAGACATCCACTGCTTTTTCAATCTCAAAGTTAAGCATTCCTCTATCATAATTCGTATCTTCAGAAAGAATAATCAGCATATTCTTTGAATTTCTCATTCTTTCCATTAATCTTGCTTCAAGTGTCTTCCTTGAGCTTGAATCAAGTACTTTATTAGTCTTAAGATGACTATCATAGTAGTTAAGTACATAATTTTTGTTCTTATTCCAACTACGCAGTAATCCTAAGTATTTGAGATCACTCTCTGTAGGATCTGCTGTACCCTGTCCATCAAAAGCGATATATGTACCATTCCTGTACGGCATATAAATTCCTCCTAATTAAAATGAGTTATAGCAATTGTAAAATTAAAAAAGTTAGATTATTACCTTTTGGTTACCTTTTGAGTATCTATTTTCATCTCTTTCTACTTTTTCAAATGCTTCTTTTTTTCAATTCAGTTTTTACTATGCTCATGTGAAGCATAACATTCAAATACCTAATTGTCTCTTAATTGTAGTTTAAAAATTAGACTCTTCTTCTGTTAGTTATCAATTACATATCTCCGATATGACCATTAATAATAGCGTCAAACTCATTAAAAGCAAAAAATGTTCCTGCTCCAGTATCATTAGTACTTTCCTCATTTGAAGCCTTTTTAGTATGCTCAGTCCCGTCATCTCCATTACTTTTAGAATTTGAATTTACAATGTCCTCAATTTCAGAAAACACTGTTTCAAAGTCATTTTCATTTATCATTTGATAACCATGATGGTTTGGATTCAAAGCATATACATACGACATATTTGCCTCTCTGCTAATACCGATTGGGAATACATATAAATCATTATTTTGAACCCTTTTCCATACATCGTTATAAACTGCTTCTATCTCACTATCAATATCACCTACAGGCTGCCCATCTGTCATAAAAACGAGCATCGGTCTAAAAGTATCTGTATCACTTCTGCGAATACCATCTCTATATTGGTCTATTGCCTGTAAAGTACGGCGTAACCCAAGTGAAAATACGGTTTGTCCTTCTGCAACAAAACTTGTAGTTTTACTTATATCAACAACTCCTAAATCCAATGCGGATTGGTGAAGAATTGCTCTATTATTGTAGGTAACAACTCCAATAACTGCACGCTCGCTGAGTTCAGGATGCTTTTTCATATTTTCTAAAAGTTTTCTCATTACTTTTGATAAAAGTGAAAGTCTCGTTTCAAATAATCCAACCCTATTTGTCATTGAACCGCTTACATCAATGCAAAAAAAGATAGGGATTCTGCTATTTGTATTTTCATTCAAACATTCAAACTGCTTGAATTCATCAAGAGTGAATACACGATCTTGTTCAGTATAATGTTCACTTGGCATAATTTTCATCTCCTTTGCATATATCAATACCCATTACGTCGTTTTGCTCTGCATGTCTCACAACGTTGTGGTAATTCGCCAAATTTTCTCATATAAAAATCCACTTGTCCCTGACTCAATTCAATCACGTGACCACATTTGCCATAATATCTCTTGACAATCTGATTTCTGACAATTTTTGCACAGTCAATGCATAACTCATCATCATTAAGACGATATGCCGGAACTAATTCTCCGCAACGTTTACACTTTCTTTTATCTGAACGACAATATGGACAGTGAGTTGGCATAGCAAACTGCTTTGTTTCAACAAGTTTTTCATACTTAAATAATGTCCCAAAATCATAATAAAACGACTTTCTGCACGTTCTGCACACAAAATGTGTTTCTGACGGTTTCCCAAGACACGAATTACAAATTCTTTTTTCTGGATATCGATAGTAAAAGTCTGGGTGGTCAATTCCGCATTTAACACATCTAATAGTCTTAGTACCACTAAAGCGTTTAAATGTGCGAGGAAAAATTTTAAGCGATTCAGTATCATAAGGATTGGAAAGTTCCTGTTCTAATTCCAAGACCTTTCTTGACCAAAATCGAGCATCTCTCCTATTTTCTGGGATACTGAAAGGCTTTCCATTTTGGAAAGTATAGTAGAATGCCTGCTTTAAATCATTTCCCAAGTGACTCCACGCAAATCTCCACAATCCAAAATACTCTCTAGCACCATGTTCTTCACCTTGTTTTCCATATCGGAAGGCAAAGTTCATACTTTTAACGCTATCTGAGATGCTTTTATTTCTTCCTTTATTGTAGGGGAATTTTCCGGGAAGAAGAATCATAAAAACCAACAAGGCAATTTCATAATTATCCTGTTGCTTTGTATATAAACGTATCTCATCATCTAAATCTTGGAGTTCAGGGGCTTGCATAACCTTTGCATGAGAAAGAATTGGAAAGCCCTCGATTTGATATGTGTCCATTTCTGCAAAAAACACATGATTCTCATCTTTTACGAAAATCGCCCCTGGATTAACAAGTCCAAATAATACATTTCTATCCTGTAAATAGATAATTTTATCTAAAATCATCTTTGTCAAATGCGTGAGTTTTTTTCTATCCCACTCAGGAAAATTGGTTTGCAGCCCTTGCTGACTCATTAACTTTTTAAGTTGAACACCTTCTGTCTTGGGAACAAGAATTCCTACAAATTCTCCTTCACCATCATGAAGAATATCAATTGGCCAGCATATTCCCTCACATTTAATGGGGTTCTCGATCATTCGTTTGACCTTATCTTCAAAGTATGAAACTGTTAACCATTGAGATTGGTATATTTTAGCCTGCATTCCTAATTTATCCGTCTGATAAGTAATTGATTGTGGGTTTGACATAAACTCATTGCCAAGCCTTATGGGTTGGTTGTTAGAAGTGTATACAATATCATCTGTCATAAGAGTGGTTTTACTTTTTCTCAACAGCTTTCTGATAGGTGATATTTGATTAGGCATTGTATAAGCATCCGGATGAGATATTTTACTGGATTCAAAGGGTCTGTAGTTTCTTAACTTTCCTTCCCTATCTAACCTATAAACACGCAGACGTACACCAGATTTTTTTGATGCTTGAATGGCATCTTCTGCTTTCTTATCATCTCCAGTAAGCATTAACAAAGGTTCCATGTTTTTTAAACTTTGAAGAATGGATGCGTAATCACTACTTCCATTATGATGAAATACATACAATTCTTCATACAAAGAGAGGATAGATACATCTGTTAACTCCGTTGAAGGGATAGTAATTCTTTTTTTCTCGCTCAACGGTTTATTTTTTATCCATTCCAAGTAAAATGCTTTAAACCATGGTGCTGTCAACAAATCGGCGGTAATCATAACATGGTAATTGTTTTTAATCAAATCTGTGGCACTCATACCTGGAACAGGCCATGAGTGTGTTCGGTTTTTATTTTGATACTGCTTAGAATGACCTTCTTTATTATATGCTTTCATACTATCTCCTCCTAACATTATAGCCCTATTATATGGTGTATCCTAATTTATTAAGTCGTACAATCGCTTTCGATTTCAATTCATCACTTTCAGAGAATTTTACTGTCATCTTCAGGTATTTAACTGCATTTTCTAAATCATCCATCTGTGCATATATAGCTCCAAGCATATACATAGCATCATAACTAAATGGATTTACTTTAATCAGCATATTTAACGGGTAAATCCACTCGCTAAAAGGTCTGTTCTTATCCCTCAGTTCACGAAGATTTTTCCAATATACTTGTGTTGAACCAACTTTTTCAACAAATTCATCCCGATGGCGTTCCCATACATTCTGAAAATTCAAAGACCTGTTCAACTCAAACTCTTTATCAAGTATACTCTTTAGTTCATTCAAACGTGCTTTTAACTCAGTTCCATCAGAATCAAGTTTTATGGAAATTCGCATCTGCTCTATAACACCTTTAACATCTCTGTAATCAAACTGCGGGATTAGTATGCATGTATATTTTTTAAGTAATACCCAAGCAGCTCCCATTTCATTTAAGCATACTGGACTATTATAATAATTTTCTGACAGAACAAAAACAACTCTTAAATTATAATTTTGAAACTGTTCTCTTAAAAAATTATATATATTACCATCTAAAGGCACGCCATAACCAGAAATTGAGGAGCAAAACATATTTTCAGGTGTCAAACCCATATGCTCAAACAATTCAACAAGTGGCTTTACAAATGCTAAGTCCTGACTAGAATGACTGATAAATAATTTCATAGGCTTTTGTGTTTCATTCATATAATAATGACTCCTCCCAAAAATTATATTCATTAAGATAATTTTTAATATTCTCCCGTATTTACTACGATATATCCGTTATTGGTATATCATTCTTATCATTTTTATTAACAACAATTGTTGCTTTTGCTCTAAGGTTATCTTTGGATATTTTAGTTAATACTGTAGTTGCTTCCAATGCTTCTTTTTTACTCAACCCTGTTCTTGCCATGCTTGTCCCCATTGGGTACAAATATAAGTCTCTGCCTTGTCCATGAGCATTATAGTATTCAAATAGTTTCAGCAAACAATCAACATATTGATGTTTATCACAATGTGCAACACAATCAACATCAAATTCTGTCAATGCCAAAAGGAAAAAAGTTACACCATTATTTCCTGTAATCCTTGCAACTGAACCTAAAGGATATCGTTTTAATTTTCCATATCTTTTTTGAGTACGATCCATCATTTCAAAAGCAATCCCAAATTCTTGCATTGATGCCTCAATCGCACTGTCTAAGCTTCCTCTTGCTGTATCATCATTTGCAAATCTTTGTAAAAACTGTCCATGTACAGACCTATCACGGATTAAGTTCTGGTCAACTACTGTATCAAAGCACCGATTTGTTGCTATGACAACAATTCTCTCATCTTTATGTTTCTTCGGAAATGCAATTTTCATAAGGTCATCATATTTCACAATAATTTCCACATCATCTTTTTTAAATATTGTAACCTCATTTGATAGGAAAACAGCCCATATCACTGAAATTACTGCACATGCTATGAGGAGGGCAATCAGTATAAGTATTTTATATCGGACATTTTCCTCTTTGATTCCAAAAATATCCCACCCAACGAACATCTGCAAAGTGGATATCAGACCGAATGCCATAGCGGTAAGCACTGAAAACCGAGAACGTATGTATTTTATGTTATTCCTGATTCTTTTAAACATTACAATCACTCCATTCTCATCTAGCTATAAATCACTTAACGCTTTTCAATCACCATTCCCTTATGTACTGTGTAAAGGGTATCCCTTTTTGGAATAATTTTATAAAAATCCTTTATTTAAACATCTTCCTGCAAATTCACCTATAATTCGACACTCAAAATCGGTGTATGAGGTACATATTTCAGTACCTCACACCATATTCTTTTTTGTCTTTTTTAATATTGGGAACAGGTCAGCATTCGCCATATCAGCCAGTTACCTTTGCCACAGGATTTGCTGACCTGTTCATATGCTTTTAGGGTTATGCACTAAAACAGGCACATCACCAACAAAGTAAGAATGGAAATCCTCAACTTCAAGATTATAGCCCTGAATGATGTCATCCAGTTCTTCAAAGTTAGAACCAGTGATGAATGCAGAAGAGCCATCCAGCAGATAAATTTCATCACCAACGGACAGGTCACCAGCAGCTACCCAGCCTTTGCCGATTACATATTGATTCGCTACCGAAGTTTTACCAGTTTAAGAAAAAAATAATACGAAAAATAGGCGTTTTTAAAATCATGAATCTTTTAAATTTGGCAAGGTTTCATTAGCAAGGCAATAGAATGATCATTGGCGATTTTACTAAAAAGTAAACATCTATTTAATGCTTATTTTAAATCATTTCTAATATAACATATCTAAAAAATCTTTAAAACTGTTTGCAATAGTTTGAATTTTTGGAGAAAACTCTTCAGAATCTTCATGATACCATATACATATTGTTGGTTTTTTCAAATTATATCTGAAATCTAAACAAATAAAATCTCCAGCAAATAATGACGCAATAGGCAGAATGGAAATACTTGTATCTTCTTCGTTGGCAGTAAGTCTTTCTTCTAATTGCAAAGCAACAGTTCCAATATCATAACATCCTTCAACTAAACTATTTGCTTGTTTTACAGTTAAAAGGCATAAAAATCTTTCAATCAAATATTCACGATTACCATATTTTAATTTATTTAATTTTGGTATTATTCCGTTATTTTCTTTTATAAACTTGATGTAATCCATTGGAAGCACTAATTCAAATTCATCTTCAAATGCCTTTATCGTTTTTTTACTTGGTCCAGGTAACACACTACCTAATAAATTTTCCATCACTTCACCTTCATTCATACCTTCAAAAAATGTTAATAAGTTAGATCAGTCCAAAAATCAAAATCCAGTTAATAAAAATTAGACCTATCAATCATCTTTTGAACTGATCCTTTATATAAATCTAAAAGTTTATATTTTAATCTTAGCTTTTATAACATTATCTTGGTGCATCTGCCCACATTCCTTTTGAACGCCCTCCCTTATGATTAATTATGTTATGAATACCAAATGGAACTAATTCCATTCTTCCAGGAATCTCTGAGTGATGCCAAGTGTAGCCTGTAGGGCGTCCACCAATAAGTTGTTTATCTAACCAATTAAATTGAGTACTATCTCTCGATTTCCATAAATCTTGTGGTAAATTTTTTACAGCATGTATTAATCCAACTTTTCCAAAATCAGGATATGATGTGCCTGGTTTCATTGGAACATTTGGAATAAGTTTCATTTCAAGTGCTTTACTTTTTATACTTGCTTTCTGCTTTCCAGTAAGTTTTCGATTCCCAGATATATTTTTCCACTCCCATCTTTGATTTGACTGTACCATACTTGCATAACTATTAGCATAAGTTTTTAATTCAGTTTCTGTTAGGTATGCATTATGCACCAGAACAGACACATCACCAACAAAGTAAGAATGGAAATCCTCAACTTCAAGGTTATAGACCTGAATAATGTCACCCAGTTCTTCAAAATCAGAATCAGTAATGAATGCAGAAGCACCATCCAGCAGATAAACCTCATCACCGGTCGACAAGTCGCCAGCGGCTACCCAGCCTTTGCCAATTACATAGAACGGGTGATTGGTGGTTGTGTCAATATCTCCGTCAGTGGTGTGAAGATGCAGAATACCGACAACATCATGAACAAAAACATTTTTTACTTCCTTGAGTTCAGTTTCTCCGGTTTCAACATTGTATGCCCAGACCTTGTCACCAATTTCAATTTCATCAATGCGTTTCTGTCCGTCCTCTGTGGCTACCAAGGTATCGCCTGTAAAGCAACTTTGATGCAGGGAAAGCAAATCAATAAAGAGCTGTGCTGTTCTTGCGGCTACTAAATCCCATTCTCCGGCTTCTGCTGCTTCCTGAATGCTCTGGAGCTGTGAAACATAGCCCAAGCCAAGCAAAACTTTGCTGATAACAGGTCCTATTCCCTTGATTTTGCACATCTGATTCAGGAACAGGCTTGTGACGATGCCACGGGCAACTGCACCAAGCACCTCATCAGCGGAGAGATTCGGGTCAGTCAGTGTCTGGAAAATCTGCTTGCCTGTGTCATAGATACTTGCAATAGTATTGATTTTACGCAGAATGCCCATGAAATTGGGAGTCATGATTTTGTCCAGAGCCGAGTTGATTGCCTCTGATACATTCATATCCGCCAGAGTGAAGTAACCTGTCGGGTCAGAACACATCACGGGATTTGCATTTGCATACAGATACTTATGCAGACTGACAGGGTCGAACATACTACCCTGATAGCTGTCCATAGAAATGAACGTGCCTGTGGACGGATTCATGTATCTTGCTCTCAGGTAGTAGAAGCCTGTATTGACATCATACTGTTCACCGCAGTACAGATAAGCATTTTCTGTTTCGCCTGTCTGCTGTGTCAGATTGCCGAATGCATCATAATCATAGGTATCTGTTACAATGCCGTTTTCATCTGCCAATGCCCTGACATTTCCATGACCGTCATACAGATAGTAGTGAACAGCATCATCCTGTGCAAGATGAATCAGCTCCGCACCAAGTGTATAGAAAGTTTTCAAGCTGCCGTTTCCGTCAAGTTCATAAAGAACCTGTGACAGAATACCATTCGTATCTACGATATATTTTGTAGTTTCGCCTTCGGTAATTTTTGCAGTTCTGTTTCCGGCATAGTCATAAGCATACTCTTCAACAGTTACATTCTGACCATTGGAAATGGTTGCTCTGATAAGACGATTCTGAGCATCAAATGTGTATGTTGTATTTTGATTTTTCTCTGTTTTTGCAATCAGATTTCCGTTTGCATCATATTGATAAGTGATGCCTGTTTCGGATACAAGCTGATTCAGATTATTATAGCTGTATTTTGTGACATTGCCGTTTTCTGTCTTAGTCAGTCTGTTGCCAACGCTGTCATAGGTATAACGTGTTTCAGTAACATTGTCATCTTTAGTAACTTTTTCACCAGTCAGACGATACAATTTATCATAGGTATATTCTACAGTCTTGTCAGGCTCTGTTACAGAAATTCTTTCACCAGCCTTGCCAAGCTTGTAAGCATATTGTACCATGATATTGGTATGCTTGTCAACTGCCTTTTCGCTAATTAACTGATTTACTTTGTTATATGCATAGGAAACAGTAATTCCGTTTGCATATTTGACAGCGGTTCTGTTACCGTTTGCATCATATTCATAAACAGTTGCAAGACCATTTCTGTCAACAACTCTTACCAATCTGCTAAGTTTATCATATTGATAGGACGTATTGCCATATGCTGTAGAAACACCTGTCAGGCGATGTGCAGAATCATAGCTGTAATGAATCTGTGTTCCATCAGCGAGAGTCACTGCTGTCAGACCATCCATATCGTCATAATCATAGCTGATTGTACCGGAACCATCTGTTACGGAAGAAAGCAGACCATAATCAGTATAATGGAATGTTGTGATATTGCCTGCGACATCCTGTTCAATCAATCTGTCGAATTCATCATAAGTATAAGAAGTGGTATTTCCAGCATAATCTGTTGAAGAAAGGACATTTCCAACATCATCATAAGTGCATACAGCAATTTTTCCGGCAGCATTTGTAGTTTTGACTACCCTTCCAAGAGCATCATACTCATAAGCAGTAACATTGCCATTCGCATCAGTTACTGTAACAAGTTCACCTACAGAATTGTAAGTATATTTCCATGTACTACCAAGAGCATCTATAACACCAGTCAAACGGTCAGCTCCATCATAAGTATAGGATGTTACATAACCATTCTGGTCAGTCTGACTTGTAATTCTGCCTCTTGCATCATAAGCTGTCTGGAGGTTTGTTCCGTCAGGCATTGTCACTTTAGTTCTGTTGCCGTTTGCATCATAATCATAATAATATACATTGCCTTTTGGGTCAGTCATAGAGCTGAGCATAGAATTTTCATTATAAGCAAATTCTGTGCGATTGCCCATAGCATCTACGATGGCAGTGTTTCTGTCAATCACATCATATTCGTAAGATGTTACACCGCCAGTAATATCTTTTACAGATACCAGCCGATATTTTGCATCATAGACATAGCTTTCAACAGCACCATTCGGATAGGTAATACTTGTCATATTTCCTACTTTATCATATGCCATTGTCATACTCCTGCCCATTCTGTCAGTTGCCTTTACATTTCGTCCTTCAGCATCATATTCAAAAGTTTCAGAAGTATTATCACAGTAAATAACCTTGATGAGGTTATTGTTCCCATCATATTCATACTGCGTTCTTCTGCCCTTTTCGTCAACCGAAGCAGTCATGTTTCCATTTCCATCATATTCAACACTGGTAGAAGAATTATCTGCATAGATAATGCGAATTAATTTTCCAAGAGCATCATACTCATATCTTTCAGTGATGTTTTCTGCACCATTCGCTGTATTTTTAATAACTGTTTTAGAAATACAATTTCCTGCTTCATCATAAGTATAAGATGCTGTTTCACCTGCACCGTCTGTAGAGGAAATCACATTGCCTTTTGCATCATATACAAAACTGATAGTAGAGCCAATTTCATCTGAAATGCCAGTAATACGATGCTGATTGTCATATTGATAATAAGTACCATTGCCAAGAGCATCTTTTGTGCTGGATAAAAGCCCGTCTTCATCATAATCAATTATCATCTGAGAAATGCCCATTGCAGTTACAGATACAAGCTGATTGTTGCTGTTATACTGATTTTCAACAGTGTTTCCAAGTGCATTTGTTACAGAAAGAAGGTTTCCTGTAGCACTGACTTTATAATTGGTTACATTTCCAAGTGCATCGATACGTTCAGTAAGCTGACCATATTCATCATAGGAAGTATAGGTGCTGTTGCCGTTAGCATCTGTAACTTTTAGAACATTTCCACGGTCATCATAAACATAAACTGTCTTATGTCCTAATTTGTCAGTGACAACTTCTGTTCTTCCATCAACATCATGGTCAAAAGCAATACGATTTCCTTCCGCATCAATTGTAGCAACTAACCTGCCACTTTCGTCATACTCGTTTCTTGAAACCTCATATCCACGGGAATCCGTCATGCCTGTCATGTTATGTTTATCATCATAAGAAAATGAAACTACATTACCGAGTGCATCAGTTACACTAACAAGATTATCATTCTTATCATAAGCATAATTCATACGTTTTCCGTCAGAAGATGAGATATTAGTAATTCTTCCCTTAGAATCTCTTGCAAATGTAAGACCTTCACCATTTTTATCTGTATAGCCATTTTCTGATACTGTAATGATATTTCCAAATTTATCAGTGATACTTTCTACGCCATTAACAGCGTTCAGAATCAGAACTGTGCCATCTTCTAAAGTAAGCTTATATTTATCAATTTCGAACAGTTCACCATCAGCATCCAACAATCTTACTTCGTTTGTATATCCTAATGTGTATACCTCATTGCTACCAAGAATTTCAAGTTTATTCTTTGAATTTTCCGGACTTTCAAATACAATTGAAGTATTTGTGACAGGAGCAAATCTTTGTGTATCTTTTGTCAGTTTTGCCTTGAAGCGTTCGCTTGTTCCGTCTCCATAAGTGATGACAACATCATGTGAAGCTGTTTCCTGTAAGCTGTAAGTCGAAAATAAGCCAAACCCTGAAGTTGACATATCCCAGTAATTGTTGATTTCATTCATCTCATACAGATGAATGCTACTGATACCTAAAGACCAGCCTGTACCAAAATCACCGGATTGTTTATTTGCACTGCTGTAGTACCTGGAAGCAGCAATCTGAACTCCTGAAACAGTTGTGTTCAAATCTTCAAATCCAAGATTCAGATTACCGATTTTCAGATTGCCTTCTACAACATACTGTCCGGTTATATAAGTCATATTTCCGCCATTATCAAAAGCAGATACTTTAATTTCATAGACACCATTTGCTAAAGTCGTTGTGTCAAATACTGCCAGTGTTTCGTTATGCTTTTCTTCCGAAGATTCAATTAAAAGTGTGTACTCTTCTTCACCTTTCAAACGATATTCTACTGTGTAATAAGCAAGTTTTGTTTCATCAAAGACAGAACCTATGATAGCAGTAGGAATGCTGAGTGTTGCATCATGTTCAGGAGAAGTAATGTCCAGTTCTGGTGCTTTTTTATCAGAAGAATCATAAAAATTGCAGACAGCCGATTTTTTAGCAGTATTTCCGCTGTTATCTTTTGCAATGACTTCTATTGTTGTTTTTCCTACCTTATCAGAAGTAATTTCAACCTGATTTCCCTGATATTCAATTTCTTCGCCATTTATCAGTACATGGATTTCTTCTACTTTTTTATTGTCTGTTACAATAATCTTAGCTTTTACTGTTTCATTTACAGGAGCATTTGTTTTTGAAAGTACCAGCTTGATAACAGGGTCAATGATATCTTTCTCATCCTCTGCTGAAATTTCGCCGTTTCCTTCAATTTCATTGTTTACAATGTAAGAATGCTGCACATATGATGAATTACCGCCTTTGTCCTCAACAGTCAGCCGTATTTCATATACACCATTCAGAAGTTTTGAAGTATCCAGAACACCAAGCTGACCATCTTCCACAGCATCAGCATTTTCTGCAAATGTGATAAAATCATCTGTTCCCTGCAAACGATACTGCAACATATACCTCAGAACAGCAGTTTCATCTTTGGCTGTACCTTCAATAGATACTGCACCAGAAATTTCACTTGCATGAGCTGGATTTGAAATTTCGGCTGTCGGAGCTGTTTTGTCACGATTATCAGCAAAAAGGCATTCTGCTGTTGAAACAGAATAATTTCCTGCTTTATCTACAGCATATACTTTAATTTTGGAAACACAAGCCTCACCACGGGTAAATGTAAAATTGCCATTGCTTGTTAAAATCAATTCATCGTCAAGGTAAACTTTCACTGCTGCCAGTTCCTGATTGTCCGTTACGGAAACGATACAGGATACTTCATCACCAATTTCAGCCTGATTCTGTGAAAGTGCAATATCAATTACAGGCTTGATTGTATCAGCAGTTGCATTTGTTTTGCTGTTGTCTACAATATAAGAGTACTGGACATAAGATGAATTTCCACTTTTATCCTCTACGGTCAGTCGAATATCATACACACCATCCTGCAATGTTTCGGTATTCAAACTGCCCAAAGTCCCGTTTTCTACTGTACTGTACATTTCAGCAAAAGTAACAAATGTTTCAGCATCATGCTGTTTATACTGAAGTCTGTATCTCAGCATTTCATTTTCATCATAAGCAGAACCTGTAATGTCTACCATCCCACTGATAGTATTCTCGTGTTCAGGCGACTGAATCAATGCCGTTGGTGCAGTTTTATCACTGTCATCTACAAAAATAACAGATGTTTCTTTTACAGAAGTATTGCCATATTCATCTGTAGCATAAACTTTAACTTTTACGATTCCAGCTTCACCCTTTGTCAGGACAATCTGTCCTGCACTTTCCATAAGAAGCTCATCATCTACATAAACCTGTACAGCAGAAACAGCCGAATCATCTTTGACACTGACATCAAATGTGACTTCATCTCCTACATTAGCAGAATCACTTGAAACCTCTAAAACGATAACTGGAGCAGCATGGTCTACTTCATCTTCATTGATAATTCCACTTTCGCTATTGGGTTTCAGTTCATACTGATAAATGATATATGATGTGTTTCCAGAGCAGTCTTCTGCGGAAAGTTTGACTTCATACTTTCCAGATTCCAGACCTGATACATCCCATTCACCAAGAACTGCATTTTTTACTGCATTGTCTGATTCAGCAATCAAAGTATAGTTTTCTGTACCTTGTTTTTTATATTCCAGACAATAATGTGAAAACTTTGTTTCATCATAAGCAGAACCGATGAATTGTACAGAGAAATCCATAACAGACTGATTATCCGGAGAAGTAATCTCAACAAACGGGGCAGTCTTATCACGATTATCTATAATTGTCAGGATTTGTTCTTCCTCTGCAATATTGCCTTTCAGGTCAACTGCTACTGCCTTGATATGAACGCTTTCACTGCAGTCTCCAGTATAGAAAGTTCTTCCGGCATGGTCAAGTACAAGTTCATCATTGATATACAATTCAAAACTTTCAACGCCCATATTATCTGTTGCATATCCAGTAATCTTGACACTTTCTCCTGCATCTGCTCTTGATTTCTCAAGGTCAAGATGAATCACTGGAAGTTCTTCATCTATTTCTTCTGCCGGAACAGCATAATCATTTGTATTGATAATCTGAATATTTGGATAGCTCCACTGCCCCTCTTTATCCTTGACAGTTAAGCTAATCAAATAAATATCACCAATTTCCAATTTATTGGAGACAGGACCTTCTGTCCAATCGGCATCTGTCAGTCTTTTCCATCTGTATACTTTTTGGGCAATGCCTTTTTCTGATTCATCCAAATGGTCATAATCATAACAATTGTCTTCAACATTAATCAGAACAGTTTGATTGTCATTCGGATTGGAGGTTACATTTACAGTCAGTTCTGCAACGGGTCTGTTATGCACCATTAAAACTTTTTCGTAAGAACTTTCATCAGACCACAGTCTGTATTCATCAAGTGCATCATTTTCTCCTACAGGATTATCTCTGACTTTCAAACGCATGGTATATGCTCCAGCCTTATCAAAAACTGTGACTGGTGTATCAGAAGTAAATGACTGAATACCCTCTTCAGCCACTTCATTATAGAACACAGTTGGGTCATATTCATATTCCCAGCTTTCCTGATACAGAGGGTCATTTTCATAATCTGCATATCTGCTGATATACCGAACAGGCTGGTCCTTAGCGACATAATAATCAACAGCATAGTTTTTTGCATTTTCACTGCTGATAATATAATTTGTCAGATTAGCAAGAGCTGTATCAGAATCTGTAGAATCAAGATAAATCCCAGCTCCTGCGGCTGACTGAATCATATTAGTATACTGTTCATTGTTGGCAGCATTGCCGATACCTATAAAATTCAGTTCATTTTCAAGAATTTGTCTGGATACTTTCGCAATTTCTTCATCTGTTTCAAAATCTCTGAGCTGTGAATCACTTAAATTGATAACATATCTGCTGGTTTTGCTTGTCCAGTCATAGTCTGCCAGAACGTCAGAAAGATTTTCACCTGTAATGGTTTCCATCTTAATATTGTTAAACGTAAAATAAGACTGCTGTTTGCAGGAATGACGGGCATGTGATGTAATTGGACCATATCCATAGCCATAATCATTCTCAGGCAATCTATAATTATCAGTAACAAGCGTATCTCCATCCCAAAGAGAAATAGAATATTTATCAACTATGATTTTAATATCATGCTCTTTTTCGTCATTATTAACAAATTTAAAAGTTTTAAGCTGTTTTATTGAATCTGTTTTACCTTCCTGAAAACTTTCAATACTTTGTCCCTGTATTTGACAAAGCTTAAACCCAGATTTTGTGACTAAAATATAAAATCCTTTAATAAACTGCTTATCAATGACAGATGTATTGAAAAGAAAGCCACCGCCTTCCATACTATGCCAGTCAGTACTATCTTTTTTAATTTTGAAAGTAAAGACTTTTTGAGGATTGTTTTCATCTGCACAAAAAAGAAAATCTTTAAATGGTTTAACACCATACCCCAGCATTTTAATATTATAGTCATCAGCAATAATGTGATTTTCTAATGTAGGCAAATACTGGTCTTCATAATTACAATGATCATATTTATCCCATTTAAAGGTATCCTTAGCTGATAAACTTGAAGTAGAAACTGTTGACAAGAAAACCTGATAGCCCTGTGCTTCAAGTTCTGTTTTGATTTGTTCAATTCTGTCAGCATATAAACCAATAGTTTCTGCATCAGAAGACCCAACGGTAAATACAATATCGACATCTTTAGCAAGTCCGATTTCTACATTGGATTCCGGTGCAACATTTCCAATTGTGAATGTCTTGCTTTCTGCGGTCTTAGCTTCTGTATTGGCACGTCTGAAATCATCTTCTGCAATAAGACTATAAATAGTATTGCTGAATGTCTCCACAGAAGTCAGTTCAACTTTAAATCTGCCGACCCTGCTCTCTTCATACAGAATTTCAGTTTCATTGCCGTCGCTGATAAGTTCTGCTTCCGAATTATCAAAGATACCATCATTGTTGGCATCATAATAGAGAGTCCAGATTCTCTGCCCAATCTCATCATTGTCAACTGAATAAGAAAAATCCTTTAAAAGCACAGAAGCTTTACTTTCATTTTTAGGGTCACGATAATAATATGTATCATCAATTGTAAAATCAACAAGCGGACAAATATCTTCTGCTACTTCTATAGTTTCTATGCTGGTTTTCTCAGAAGCTCCAGATTTTACTGTGACTTCTACTTCATATGTTCCAGTTTTTTTAAACAGCATATGCTTGGTAAATTCATCAGAAGATTCTGTATCTATTGCATAATCTATGCCTTCTATGGCTTCGTTTCTGATGTCGCCATCTATCTTGTAAAACTTCCAGACAGTTTCTTCTTTTGTAACCTTTTCAAGCTTTTCTGTTTGTGAAATATCCAAAGTAACTTCACGATTTTCTTTAAATTCTCCCTCAGTAACTACTACTGGTTCAGGAATAAACAGAAAATCCAAAATATCCAAATCGCTGTCACTACTGTTAATTTTGAGATTAGAACCCCAGAAATTAAACTTATCTGCAATGATACGACCATTAATTGTGACATTAGAACCTGTTATCGTTACTGTTCCATGCGGTGCATAGATAATACCATTGATGGTAGTATTAGAAGCATAAATATTGATGTTGCCATTCGCTGCACAGAGAACAACGTTTCCACCATCAGAATTGGAAATTTCTCCAACTGAATAATTGATGCTATCTCTGGCATAAATAATGCCGCTTCCTGTGAATTGGCTAGAATATACACCTAATGTTCCGTTTACTGCAATTCCATTGCTGATATCTACATATTTGTCACTAAAACTCACCCAGTCGTAATATTCTGGAACGTCTTGTTCTAAAAGATGCTGATGAATTTCTTCTGAATAATCAGGAATTGTGATTCTTTCTGTATTATCCGTGATACTACCTATCTTATCCCGATAATTGACATCTGAAACACTGATTGTTACATCATCTGCGGCTTCACATGCTCCATTTAGAATAATTTCAGAGCCTCTGTAAATAAAATGACTGTTAGAATGGACATCACCTGTAATGTCTATTTTCTGTGCATTCATTTCCAGATTGGTATTTTCATTTCCTGTAAACAGTGCATACGCAAACGCTTCTGAGTGTACAGATTTATTTGCTGTCTGTATGATAGAATCGACCATACTGTTTACATCCTCAATAGCACTTGCTGGCAGAACAGCGGCACCATTCATTAACAACGCACTAGTAAGTAAAATAGCTAAGATTCTGTTCTTAGTTTTCTTGTACTTCATAAATCTTCTCCTTATGAGTTTTTAGTTTTAGTATGTCTATTTAAATATTGGAGTTTTATTTTTCCCATAACTAAAAGAATACCCGTTAAAAAAATTGCTAATGTAATCGGAATATAAAACGAATACATTTTAAAGTAAGCAAAACTAACTATCAATGTACATTCTATAAAAAGAATTATCCATGTTCTATGACGGTATACTTTTCTTTCTGTTTCGTCCAGCAGTTTGTTTAATGCTTCGACAGGGGCAAACAATAATACAGATATTGCTCCAAATGCAGAAAGAAAGGAACATACCAGTACATGTCCATTTAAAATATTAATTGATATGAGTACAGCACATGTCATCACTGCAGAATAAATATAGCACTTTAATGGTGTTTCTGCATGAAACCCTCCTGCATTCTGACGAAGCAGCATATAGGCAATAGTAAACAAAATGCTTTGCCATACCCTTCCTAGCACTATCCCAATTATTAACGTTGTAAAAAGATTGAGGAGCAGAACGCAGCCCTGCTGTATGCCATAAAAATAAACTCCTCTTTCTTCAGATTTTATAATTCCGTTTACTTCCAATTGATGTGTAAGATAATCAGCGGTCTTAGTAAACATCAGAATTTACGCAATTTTTTTGCTTCTGTCGGCAGTTCATCCTGATACATATAGTACACACATGTAGAATTCGCTGCTACTGTTGTAATGACCATTGCCAGTGCTGCCAGAATATTTCCATATTTCTTGAAAAAATTCTTCATAGCATTTTCCTCCTTTTACATTTTCTGTGCTTCAGACTACGTTCACAGATGATTTTAGCATAAAATGAAGTTTTGTGCGGAAACATGTCATGAAAAGTCATTTTGATGTCATGAACAGAAAAACTGCTGTGTCAATTTACTTAACACAGCAGTTTTTCTATTAATTAACTCACTCTCTGTCATGGAACATATATCATAGCTCTAACAGAAAAAATTGTTTTATTGTGGTCTATCGAAATCAATCCATCATATTTTTTCAAGGTTTCCTGAACATTTTTTAATCCATAACCATGATTTTTTGCTTTCTTTTTAGAAACAATTT
>JAZQIL010000036.1:0-13055 GCA_045541055.1 Oscillospiraceae bacterium | reverse complement strand
AATGTTTTTGGATCTATTAGCCATATAGGTAATATTAAATTAGTAGGTGCCCGAGATAATAAATATAGTACAGCTTTAGGTAATATTATTTATTTTATTGGAACTTTAAAACTAAAAGGTGAGGATTATACGATGATGAGCAAACGAGATATGGAAATACTCTCTTCACCGGGCAGAATAGTAAATAATGAAAATACAATGCTGGGCAAAGTATTTGGATACTTTTTCGGCGAATAGGAGGAATAATAATGTTTAGATTAGAAATGGAACAATTAGCAAAAATTAAAGTTATAGGAGTCGGCGGTGGCGGTAATAACGCCGTTAATCGTATGATCGAATCAGGCGTTCAAGCCGTTGAATTTATAGTAGCAAATACTGATGAACAAGTTTTAATGGGCTCACTTGCTGAGAAAAAAATTCAAATTGGTAAAGAACTTACTGGTGGACTTGGAGCAGGTGCCAATCCACAAATTGGTAAAGAAGCAGCATTAGAATCAAAAGCTGAAATTGAAGATGCTCTAAAAGGTGCTGATATGGTATTTATCACTTGTGGAATGGGCGGTGGTACTGGTACAGGTGCTGCTCCTGTCGTTGCAAAAGCTGCTCAGCAAATGGGAATTCTTACAGTCGCTGTTGTTACAAAGCCTTTTGCTTTTGAACGTGAACAGAAAATGCGTCAGGCAGAAGCTGGTATTGCAGAATTACAGAAATATGTGGATTCTTTGATTGTGATTCCAAATGAAAAACTGCTTGCAGGTCTCGAAAAAGCACCTACAATGAAAGAGTCTTTTGCATTGTCTGATGATATTCTGAAAACTGGTGTCAAAAGCATTTCTGATTTGATTGTGGAAGAAGGTTATATCAATCTTGACTTTGCAGATGTTTCAACAACGATGAAGGGCGCAGGGTATGCGCATATGGCAATTGGCCACGGCTCTGGTAAAGATAAGGCAATGGAAGCGGCTAAGGCGGTTATCAGCAGCCCACTTCTGGAAACTTCTATTGCAGGCGCAAGAAGACTGCTGATTAACATTGCAATGTCAGAAGATACACTTGCTTCTGATGTGGATACTGCTTCCAAGATGATTACAGAAGCAGCTTCTCCAGATGTACAGTTTATTTTTGGTGCTGCCTTCAAAGAAGATATGCAGGATGAAATGTCCGTTACTGTGATTGCAGCGGATTTCTCCAATGGAGATGAGCCTTCTCCTGAACCAGAAGAAGAAATGCTTCCTGTTCCCAAATATGCTGAAAAGCCTGCCAAGTCTGCAAGACCAAAGAAAGAATCAGCTCCTGTTATTGTAGAAGAACCTGAAGAAAACACTGAATTCTTTGAAGAAGATGATGAAATAGAAATCCCTGCACCTTCTCAGAAAGCACAGTCCGGCAACAGCTATATGCCCAGACCTTCTACACCAAAACGTCAGCAGCCCTCTGTGAATGACATGGATATGAAAGAAATTTTCGATATTCTGGGAGGAAATTAAGTATGGCAATTCCCTCTGGTGTTTTGAAGCCAGTCAGAATCGGCGGCGGTTTTGAAAAAGAATCCGTTCTCACTTATATCAACGAGTTGCACCGGAATATCTGGGAAAAAGAAGAACTCCTTGGTATACCACATACGTTAAAAGCATTTGCAGATATTCCAGTCGGTGTTTTGAAGCCAACCAGAATCGGCAATGGCTTTGAAAAAGAATCCGTTCTGACTTATATCGACCAATTACAACAGCAAAGTAATGCTTTGGATAACCAACTTTCCGGAAGAAATTAGTGCGTTTTCAGCTCCGGCTATATAAAATGCCGGAGCATTTCTTCTCTTTTGGTAAAATTGCACGAATTTTCAGTCAGGATTTTTACATAAATTCGCTTGCAACTGCAAGAAAAATATGTTATAATAAAAACAGTAATGTGATACAGGAAGTGAAATTTATCCCCTGTAAAGAAAGTGAGTTGTTATTATGTCCATTCCAACCGGTGTACTGAAACCCACCAGAATCGGCGGAGGCTTTGAAAAAGAATCCGTTCTCACCTATATTGACGAACTCCAGAAAAAAAATAATGACCTGGAAGACGAAAATAAGGCTCTTAAAGATGCTATCGCTGAACAGGATAGCCAGCAGATGCAAGACATCAAACGCAATGAAGAAGATGCAAAAAGACGTGCTGCCGAAGCCGAAAGAGAAGCCGACAGAAAAGTACAGGCCGCTGAAAAAAAAGCTTCCGAATTTGAAAGAAAATTTAACGAGGCAACCGAAAAAGCAGCAAAACTTGCCGAAGCTCTGAAAGGCGAAAAAGAAGCCCGTCAGACAGATATCGAAAAAGTTAGAAAAGAACTTGAAGCAATCGCTACTAATAATGCTGATGCAGATAAATTAAAAGAATATCAGCAGGAAATTATGGAACTGAAAAATGAAATTAGTTCCATGAGCATGGAAGCAAATGAACTGAATACAAAATTGGAATTGCAGGAAAGTGAACTCGCTGACCAGAAATCTAAAGTCGAAGATGCCGAAATTGAACTTGAAGATTTAAATCAGTCTCTTGATGCAAAAGATGATGAAATCGCTTCTAAAAGTGAAGAAATTTCTTCCCTCAAAGCTAGAAATACAAAGCAGGAATCTGAATTGATGGAGCTCCGTGCTTCTGAAAAAAGTCTTAGAGAAGAAATTAAAAAACTTACAGAAGAAGTGAATGAACTTAAAAATCAGCCTGTACAGAATGTTACTGCTGATATGTTCGGTGGCTGGATGGCAAAACTTGCAAAAGACGCTGAAAAAGATGCCAGAGAACAGGTCGAAGCTGCTAGAAAAGAAGCCGAAGAAATTGAGAAAGAAGCCAGCGAAACCGCAGAAGCTCTCCTTGCTGAAGCAGATAAGATTTTGAATGAAGCTCGTGCTAAGGCTGAACAGGAAGCTGCTGAAAAGCTGAAAGATGCTGAAGCTGCTGAACAAAAAGCTAATGCTTTAACTGCTCAAATTAGTGCAATGCTTCTTGCCCAGATTTCCAGCATTGAAGAAAAATTCCAGAATATTCAGGAATCTGTAATGCAGGCCGTTGAAGGTATGACGGACAAACTGGATGAAACAAGTTCTCTGATTGAACAGGCAAAAGAAGAAATTAGCACCAGCAACACAGAAATTACTCCTGCTGAAATTAAACCAATTGAGCTGGAAAAACCTGAAACAAAACAGCCGGAATCTGCTCCGGAACTGGAAAAAACTAAACCAGAAGTTAATACATCTGCTCCAGTTCTTGAAAAGCCGGTTGAACCCAAAAATGTTGCTTCTATGGCTCCAGATTTGTCTGCTTTGCTCGAAGAAGCAGAACAGGCTGTGATTAGTGATGTGGAAACACCTGAGGTAACACTGGAACAGCCTGCTCCTGAACCTGTAAAACCAGCAGAACCAAAAAGTGTTACTTCTATGGCTCCGGATTTGTCCGCTCTGCTTGAAGAAGCAGAACAAGCTGTGATTGAACATGAAGAACCTGTAAAACCAGCAGAACCGAAAAATGTGGCTTCTATGGCTCCGGATTTATCTGCACTCTTACAGGAAGCAGAAGCAGCTGTCATTGAACAGGAAACACCTGCACAAGCTCCTGAACCTGCTGAACTAGATGTTGATGTTTTCAATTTGCAGGAAACCCCTGCCAAAGAAGCTGACAAATTCCAGCCCGAAGAAGAAAAAATTCTTGATATTGACAGCTTCTCTCAGTCCGGCGGTATGATGAACTTTAATACTGGAATCCGTGCAAGAGCTGATGGTGCGCCTCCGCAACAACAGAAAAAGAAAAAAGGTGGAGACGGTTTCGACTGGGATGAACTCGTAGCAGAAAATAATGCTGCTACAAAAAAGAAAAAACGCAGACCAAACTAATTTAATTATAGAGGTGTGAAAGTAATGCCGGAATTGCTCAGACTGAATGCACAGTCATTAAAAAATGATACTGAAAATTTGCATATCGGGGATAAAATCCTGCTTTCAGGGTATGTTTATACTGCAAGAGACGCAGCACATAAACGGATTGCAGCTTTGCTGGATTCCGGCAAACCGACACCATTTTCTATTGAAAATGCTGTGATTTACTATGCTGGTCCTACACCTGCACCACCTGGAAAACCAATTGGTGCATGTGGACCGACTACTTCTGGAAGAATGGACCCTTATGCACCACGTCTGCTTGACTTAGGTCTGACTGCTATGATTGGCAAAGGAGAACGTTCTCAGGCGGTGCGTGATGCAATTGTCAGAAATCATGCCGTTTATCTTTGTGCAGTTGGCGGCGCAGGTGCGCTTGCAGCCAGATGCATTAAAGATTTGCAGGTGATTGCTTTTGAAGATTTAGGCTGTGAATCTGTAAAACGGCTCTATATTGAAGACTTTCCTCTTGTCGTCTGCAATGATGCACAGGGCGGAGATTTGTTCTCGCAGGGACGTTCTGCCTATGCCGGATAAATCTGCACTTGCACAGCTGACAGATGAAGAACTTGCTGTTCTGTCTGTAAATTCTGTAGAAGCTGAAGTTGAATTATTAACAAGATATTTTCGGCTGATTCGCTTTCATGCAGGACGTTATGCTGCTGACCCGTCAGATGCAGAAGATTTGACGCAGGAAGGGTTAATTACACTTTTGCGAGTAATGAAGCAGTTCG
This sequence comes from Oscillospiraceae bacterium, assembly GCA_045541055.1. Taxonomy (GTDB): domain Bacteria; phylum Bacillota; class Clostridia; order Oscillospirales; family Ruminococcaceae; genus UBA3855. The sequence goes on along the minus strand of JAZQIL010000036.1, from coordinate 8,404 downwards.
ATGAAACACAGGAAACAAGCTTTTCCTCTTTTGCACAGGTCTGCATTGTCAATAGAATGCGCAGTCTTGTCAGAAAGCAGAAAAATACTGCTGTTCCGGAAGAAGACCTTCTCCGGAAGCTTGAGGAAAATGGCGAATTTGCTGATTTGGATACCCCTGAAAGTATTTTCATTCAAAAAGAAAGCTATGTGCAATGCCGTATGCAAATTATGGCAATGCTTTCACAAAAAGAATGGGAAATTTTACAATGTATCCTGAATGGAGCTTCTTATGCTCAGACAGCGGAATTTTTGCATATTACTGTTAAATCAGTAGATAATGCAATGCAGAGAATCCGCAGAAAAATGCGTGCTGTTCAAAATCAGGACAGTATTGCATAATTATTTCGATTCGTTCCCCTTTAGGGGCGATAAATAAAGGGCTTATTGCTTAATTGCCGTAGTCCGAACAATTTTTAAGTGAGGTAATTGATTATGTACGAAGATAAGACTTTAGTTTGCAAGGATTGCGGAAAAGAATTCGTTTTCACCGCTGGTGAACAGGAATTTTATGCTGAAAAAGGTTTTGAACATGAACCGCAGAGATGTAAAGAATGCCGTAATGCTAGAAAAAATGCTTCCAGAGCTCCCAGAGAAATGTTCACAGCTGTCTGTGCTGGATGTGGTGGAGAAGCAAAAGTTCCGTTTCAGCCCCGTGAAGACAGACCTGTTTATTGCAGTGAGTGCTTTGCAAAAATGAAAAGCGAATAATATTAGAAAGAGGTAGATATCATGACCATTACAAAAGAGACCATTATTGGAGATATTCTGGACGAAGATTTTGACGTTGCACCGTTTTTCCTTGAAATCGGAATGCATTGTTTAGGTTGTCCAGCCTCCAGAGGGGAATCGATTGCAGAAGCTTGTGCTGTTCATGGCACAGATGCAGATGCACTTGTCGCAAAATTAAACGACTATTTCACAAACAAGTAAAAAATAAGGGGCGGCGGTGAAATCCGCTGCCCTGTTTTTATGAGGAAATTTCATTATGTTGAATTCGAGATTATTAGCCTGTGCTAATTTTGTACAGGGAAATTTTGTCTGTGATGTTGGAACAGACCATGCATTTTTGCCGATTTATCTGGTACAGAATCAGATTGTAGAAAAGGCAATTGCAAGTGATGTTCGTAAAGGTCCTTTGCAGGCAGCTGAACAAAATATTTTCAAAGCAGGTTTATCTGATAAAATTCAAACCATTCTTTCAGACGGGCTTGAAAATGTTCCATCAGAAAATTTAACAGATATTTCAATTGCTGGAATGGGCGGTGAAACTATCGTACATATTCTGGAAACTTGTCCGTTTTCTCTGAAGAAAATCAATTTAATACTTCAGCCAATGACAAAGGCGGAATTATTAAGGAAATGGCTTTATCAAAACGGATTTGAGATTCAGAAAGAACTTTGCATTCCAGATAAAAAATTTTTATATGCTGTGATGCAGGTGCATTTTACAGGAGAGAAAAAAAATCTGGATGGCAAAGAAATTTATTTTGGAAAAATGGATTTACAAACTGAAAATGGCTTAGCTTATGCGAAAAATGAATTTTTTCGGCTTAGTAAAATGCGTGTTCAGCGATATTTGTTTGCAGATATTATTCCTCCAAGGGAATTAACTGATACTATTCAAAACATGCAAGACACTTTAAAGGAGTATGAGAAAAAATGATTACAGTAAGAGATATTTATAATAGTATAAATCAGGTTGCACCGTTTGAAACACAGGAAAAATGGGATAATTCCGGCTTTTTAGTCGGGGACTGGAATCAGGGAGTTTCTGGTGTTTTGATTTCGCTGGATATTTCTTTGAAGGCTGTACAAAAGGCTGAAGAATCCGGCTGTAATTTAGTTTTTTCGCATCATCCTGTAATTTTTTCAGGATTGAAAAATTTATATTCTGATACAGTCGTTTCTCAGCTGGTGAAACAGGATATTTCAGCAATCTGTTGTCATACGCCGTTGGATATTGCAAAAGGCGGTATCAATGATTTAATTGTTGAAAAATTAACATCAGAATTTGAAATTGCAGAAGAAATTTTCCCGATTGAAGATGATGGATTAGGCAGAATAATTACATTAAAAACGCCTGTGACTTTACAAGAATTCGCTCAGATTTCTAAAAAAGCTTTAAACTGTGAAGTCGTCAGATATTCAGCAGGATTTCAAAATCAAATTCAGAAAATTGCAATTTGTTCCGGTTCGGGGGCTTCTATGCTGGAAGAACTCGCCGGACGGTGTGACTGCTTTTTAACTGGAGATGTCAAGCATGACCGATGGTATAAAGCGCAGGAATTAAAAATTGCTTTACTTGACTGCGGGCATTATCACACAGAAGTAATTATGATTCCTTACGTTGCAGAAAAGCTTCGGCAAGCGTTTCCGGATTTGAAAATAATTGAATTTAAAGAAGGGAATCCGGTAAACTATGTCTGAAAATATCATTTGGAGCTGTCCGGTTTGCGGAGAACTCCTCACAGAATCTGATAAATTTTTTAAATGTTCTGAAAATCATTGCTTTGATAAAGCTCGAAGCGGTTATATTAACTTGCTTCCAGTGAAACAGAAACATGCAAAACTTCCGGGAGATAACCCTAAAATGGTCAGGGCGAGAAGAGATTTTTTAAATCAGAATTATTATCTGCATTTACAAAAAGCACTTTGTGAGACTGTTGAAAAATATCTTCCGTCTGGTGGAATTCTGCTTGATGCAGGGTGCGGAGAAGGCTATTATACAAAAGCTATTGCTCAAATTAAAAATTCTTTTTGTTATGGTGTGGATATTTCTAAAACAGCTGCTGATTTCGCTGCAAGGTCGGATAAATTAACACATTATGCAGTTGGAAGTGTTTTTCATCTTCCTGTTTCTGACAGTTGCTGTGATATGCTGATAAGCGTATTTGCGCCTTATTGCGGAACGGAATTTTTCAGAGTACTCAAACCAAAAGGCTTTTTCGTCATGGCAATTCCATCTGCTTTGCATTTATGGGAGCTGAAACAGGCAGTTTATGACAAGCCTTATGAAAATCAAGTCAAAGATTATGTACTTGAAAATTTTAAATTTATTGAAAAAATAACAGCTAAAAAAAGAATTTTTCTTGATAATGCAAAAGATATTCAGAATTTATTTCAGATGACCCCTTATGCTTACCGGACAGGTGCAGCAGAGCAGGAACGCCTGCAAAATTTACAAAATTTAGAAGTACAAACAGCTTTTGAAATTTTAGTCTACCAGAAAGAAGCGTGATATTATGGCATTTGACGGCGCATATCTCCATGCAGTCAAACAGGAAATAGAAACTTATCTCAATGCAAGAGTGGAAAAAATTCATCAGCCTTCCAGAGAAGAATTGATTTTACATCTTAGAAGCTATCAGGGTGCTGTGAAAATTTTAATTAACATTTCCGGTGACAGTGCCAGAATTCATCTGACAGAAATCAATATTGAAAATCCTCCTGCACCGCCAATGTTTTGCATGTTGTTAAGAAAGCATCTTGGAGGCGGAAAGCTTGTTGCTGTCAGACAGGACGGTTTAGAAAGAATTTTATTTTTAGATTTTGACTGTATCAACGAATTGGGCGATTCTGTCAGACTGACACTTGCCTGTGAAGTCATGGGAAGATATTCCAACTGTATTCTTGTAAATCAAGATGGGAAAATTATTGACTCTTTAAAGCGTAACGCTGATATCACCAGAGAAAGAGTATTATTAACAGGTTTTTCCTACGAAATGCCCCACAGAAATCAAAGGCTGAATCTTTTGGAAACAGATGATGCGACTGTTTTAAATGCATTGCTGTTAGCTCCGGAACAGAACCTTGACAAAGCACTTGTTTCCATTTTTGAAGGAATTTCGCCGTTATTAGCCAGAGAATGGGCTTATTATACTTGTAAATCTGGTATCAGAAGCCATGATTTGGAAAAAAATCAACAGGAAAGATTATTATTTGCAATTCATAAAACGGCAGATATGCTCAAAAATCAAAATTATCAATTTCATATCTTAACCACACCGGAGGGAAATTTAAAAGATTTCTGTTTCTTCCGTCCTGAACAGTATGGAAATTTAATGCTGGTCAAGCCTACAGAATCTGCAAGCAAAACATTAGACCAGTTTTATTCTCAGCGTGACCTGAAAGCTCGTATGAAACAGAGAGCCAATGATTTATTTAAACTGATTATGAACCGCATAGAGCGTGTTTCCAGAAAAATTCAAAATCAAAAACAGGAACTCGCTCAGACTGACCAGATGAACCAGAATAAATTATACGGTGATTTACTTTCAGCAAATTTATATCAGATTCAAAAAGGCGATACTTCTGCTAAAGTTGTAAATTTTTATGAAGAAACTGCTCCTGAAATAGACATTCCGTTACAGATAAATTTAACGCCTTCACAGAATGCGCAGAAATATTACACACTTTACCGGAAAGCTTCTACTGCAAAGCAGAAATTAGCAGAACAGATTCAGCAGGGCGAACAGGAGTTGATTTATTTAGAAAGTGTATTTGATGTATTAAGCCGTGCCGAAACAGAAAATGATTTGCTTTTGCTTCGTGAAGAACTTGCACAACAAGGATATTTGAGAAACCGCTCTCAAAAGCAAAAGCCCGTGAAACAAGCTCCGCCTTTAGCTTATCAGTCAGAAGATGGCTTTTTAATTCTTGTCGGAAGAAATAACCGACAAAATGATTTATTAACACTCAAACAGGCTTCTAAACAGGATATTTGGCTGCATACACAAAATATCCCTGGTTCACATGTCATACTGGTGACAGAAGGAAAAGAACCTTCTGAAACAGCTATTCGACAAGCTGCTGTTTTAGCAGCTTATCACAGCAAAGCCCGTGATTCTTCACAAGTCCCTGTTGATTTTACTAGAATTAAGTTTGTAAAAAAGCCAAACGGCGCAAAGCCTGGTATGGTTATTTTCACAAATCAGCAAACTTTATATGTGAAGCCTGATAAAAATTTATCTGAAAAATTATTGTTTAAGGAGTGATTTCATGCAGAAGATAAAAAAATTAGATGCAGAATTTTTTGACAGAGACTGTTTAGTTGTTGCACCAGATTTAATTGGGAAAATTTTAGTGCATAAGCTTCCAGATGGTACGGAACTTAGGGAACGGATTACTGAAACAGAAGCTTACAGAGGGGAGGAAGATGAAGCTTGTCACGCTCATAAAGGCAGAACCGGACGTTCTGAAATGCTTTATCATGCATCTGGTACAATTTATGTTTATCTATGCTATGGCACAAATCATATGATGAATGTTGTAACTGGTGAAAAAGACCATCCGCAAGGCATTTTATTTCGTGCAGGGGAGTTTCATAAAGGCCCTGGCAGATTGACGAAAGCTTTGCAGATTACAAAGCCTTTAAATGGTCAGTGTATTGTTAATAATCCAGAACTTTGGATTGAAGATGATGGTGAATTTCATTCATGGCATACTGCCAAGCGTGTGGGCATTGATTATGCCGGAGAAATTTGGAAAAATAAGCCTTGGCGGTGGGTCATGGATGAACCGGAACTTTGAAAGGTGTATGCCCCATGGCTTTTATCATTGACACAGAACACGGCATTTTAAAAAAATATTTTCCTCAGCCGGAAGAAACTAAAATTATCATTCCAGAAAATATTAAAATAATTTCTGCTTATGCTTTTGCGGAATGTGAAAATCTATATTCCATCTACATTCCAGAAGGTGTGGAAAGTATTGAAAACAGAGCATTTTACAAGTGTAAAAATCTTCTTGTTGTCAGCCTTCCAAAAAGCCTTAAAAAAATTGGTGCAGAAGCATTCAGAAGCTGTATTTCTTTAGGAGAAATCAAAATCCCTGAGCAAATTACTTGTATCCATGATGCAACATTTACAGATTGCAGAAATTTAAGAGAAGTCATTCTTCCTAAAAAAATGAAAATAATTGGACAAGCGGCTTTTTGCATGTGCCGGAAACTCAAAAAAATAAAAATGCCGGAAATGCTCTTGCAGTTAGAAACAGGCGCATTCGCTTATTGTGAAAGTTTAAATTCCATTGTCATTCCAGACGGTGTTGCTGAAATTTTTACAAATACATTTTACGAATGTTCTTTACTACATTTTGTATTTATTTCCGAAAAAGTGGAGAAAATACAATCTGAAGCATTTCCTCCCACAACAATTCTGCATTTTCAAATAAAACAGCATTTATTCAGCATTGACTTTTATGAATATGAGCTTGTAAATGCTTTTTGTCAGCCAAATGAATCAGAAAATGCTGACAAAATTATTTTTCACTTTCTCCGGCAGAATGATGCTGAAAATTTAAAGCATTTTCTTAAATGTGGATTTGTTACAGATAACAGAATTGATAATTATATCCAGTTTGCAATTGCAAATCAAAAATATGAATGTCAAGTCGTCTTAATGGACTATAAACATGAACATATCGGCTATCAATCCAAAGACTGGGATTTATAACATTTTACTGTCAGTAATGCCTGCTGACAGTTTTTTTGTCACAAATTTTAAAATTCTGCATAAAATAATTATTATGTCAGAGAGGTGAATTTTGATGGCAACAATCAGTTTATGCATGATTGTAAAAGATGAAGCTCCTGTGCTTGCAAGATGTCTCGACTGCGTAAAATCTATTGTTGACGAAATTATCATCGTTGATACAGGTTCAAAAGACGATACCAAACAAATCGCTTCACAATACACGAAACATATTTATAATTTTCCTTGGAATGATAATTTTTCAGAAGCAAGAAATTTTGCTTTTTCTAAAGCAACAAAAGATTACCAGATGTGGCTTGATGCAGATGATGTTATTGACAACGAAAATCAACAGAAATTACTTGACTTAAAGCAAAACCTTACCGCAGATGTTGTTATGTTGCCTTATCACATTGCTTTTGATAAACAAGGCAATCCAACTTATACTTACTATCGGGAACGCATTTTAAAACGTTCTAAACATTTCTGCTGGGAGGGTGCAGTGCATGAAGCAATTACTCCTTCTGGAGAAATTCTCTATGCAGAACCTGTCATTCAACATAGAAAATTATATGTCAATGACCCTGACCGGAATTTAAAAATTTTTGAAAATTTATTATCTCATCAGATAGCATTGTCTGCCAGAGAAAAATTTTATTATGCGAATGAATTATATTATCATGGACAATATCAAAAAGCAATACAGCAATATCTTGACTTCTTAGTACAGCCTGACGCTTGGAAGGAAAATCAAATTGATGCTTGTCAGAAATTATCTTCCTGTTATCAAATATACAAAGATACTGACAATGCTTTAAAAGTCCTATTTCAAAGCTTTCTCTATGACCGTCCCCGTGCTGAAATTTGCTGTGATATTGGAAAAATTAAAATGAGTCAAAAATTATGGAAAGAAGCTGTTTTCTGGTATGAAACTGCTTTAAATGCTCCATTTTCAGAACAACAGGGAGGCTTTTCTGTTCCGGACTGCCATGATTATATTCCTTATATGCAATTATGTGTATGCTATGATAAAATGAGAAACTTTCAAAAGGCTAAAGCATATAATGATAGGGCAGGACGTATTAAGCCGAAAGATGCAGGTTATTTGTTTAATCAGAGATATTTCCGTGAGATATTGAAAGGAGCGTGACAGAATGGCAATGTATCCATGCTCAGGGTGTGGGACACCTGAATTTATTCCATGTCCGCCCGTTCCGCCTTGTCCTCCAATTTGTGTAACAGGAGCGACTGGAGCAACCGGAGCAACTGGAGCGACCGGCGCAACTGGTGAAACTGGAGCGACTGGAGCGACTGGTGCAACCGGTGAAACTGGAGCAACCGGGGCGACTGGTGCAACCGGTGAAACTGGAGTAACTGGAGCGACTGGCGCAACTGGTGAAACTGGAGCAACCGGTGCAACCGGTGAAACTGGAGTAACCGGTGCAACTGGTGCAACCGGTGAAACTGGCGCAACTGGAGCGACTGGCGCAACTGGCGCAACCGGTGAAACTGGCGCAACCGGTGCAACTGGTGAAACTGGAGCGACTGGCGCAACTGGAGCAACCGGAGCAACTGGGGCAACCGGAGCGACTGGAGCAACTGGTCCACGTGGAATGACAGGACCACCAGTACAAATTCCTGTTGCTTCTGCAATAGAGGCCATTCCAGATACAGCAACTTTAGAACAGACCGTGCATTGTATGAATAATATGATTACTGCTCTTAAAGATGCTGGCCTCATGGAAAATTGATTTTTCCCCATCTTTATGATGGAGCAGTCTGTTAAAAAAGTCCCTGCTTTGCAGTTGAAAGCAGGGATAAATTTATGCAGAGAAGTGACATCCTCCCCCGCCTGTAGAGGCGGGGGCTTCCCCTCGCCGACAGGTTTGGTTC
>JAZQIL010000035.1:0-13035 GCA_045541055.1 Oscillospiraceae bacterium | reverse complement strand
GTATCGGCAACGGCTGGACAGTTAATGTTATCGCACACATTTTAGGAGGACTGCATGATTGATATTGAATTGTATAACAAACTTCTGCACGCTGGTCATTTCACGATTTTAGACAGCTACATCAAGGCAAACAACGTTCTGAAAGGCTCTGAAAAGGCTCTGTGCAGTGTTTCAGGCGGCAGCGATAGCGATATTATGCTTGATATGATACATACGCTTGATGAAAGCGGAAAAGTGACATATTACTGGATAAATACAGGGCTTGAATATCAGGCTACAAAAGAACATTTGGACGAACTTGAACAGAAATACGGCATTGAAATTGTCCGATTAAAGCCCGATAAATCTATTCCTAAATGCGTTAAGGAATATGGTGTGCCGTTTCTTTCAAAGTACGTTTCGGAACAGATGATGCGTCTGCAAAAGCATAATTTTCAGTGGGAAGATGAGCCGTTAGAGGTGCTTATGGAAAAATATCCAGACTGCAAGACGGCTCTCCAATGGTGGTGCAATGCCTATTATTCGCCTGAAAACGGTGTGCAGAAAATGAGCCGTTTCAGCATCAGCCGAAACAAATGGCTGAAAGAATTTATCATCGCAAATCCGCCTGATTTTCTGATTTCAAACAAGTGCTGTGAATATGCGAAAAAGATTCCTGCAAAAAGGTTCATCAAGGAATGTGGTGCAGACCTTGAAATTACAGGAATCCGCAAGGCAGAGGGCGGTATCAGGTCAGCAAACTACAAAACGTGCTGTTCGGAAAGCAAATCAAAAGGATGTGACACCTATCGCCCTGTGTTTTGGTACACTGACAGCGATAAAACAGGCTATGAGGAAATTTTCGGAGTGACACATTCAAAATGTTACACGGAATACGGCTTAAAGCGTACAGGCTGTGTGGGCTGTCCATTCAGTAAGCATATCAATGAGGAACTTGCAATCATTGAGGAACATGAGCCGAATTTGTATAAAGCAGCCGTTCATATTTTCGGCAAATCCTACAAATATACAGCGAAATACCGTGCTTTTGCAAAAGAAATGAAAGCAAGGGAAAAAGAGGCAAAAAAGCGTGGATTGTCTTGTAATATTGGCGATAATTTCACTGACATTCCGTGTGCCGTATGAATTAGGAAAAACAATAGAAAAGCTCGAAAAAGAGCATATTTATAATGATTTTTAACGGAGGTATTTTTATGAAGGCAAAGAAAATTTTTAAGGCAATCGCTAAGATTGTGGCAGTATCGGGTGTGGCTTTTGTCGCCTATAAACTGGGAGAAATCAACGGTGAAAGCAAAGAGCGTATCCGTCAAAAGTATGACGATGACTGCGAGGACGATTATTATAATTTATCCGATTATGATGAGCCTGACTGCGGCTGTGTCAAACCCTCATACCGCAGAGGTGAAAATGAATGAGTACACTGATTATTGCTGAAAAGCCCTCGGTCGGACGTGCGGTCAGTGCTGCTGTCGGTGCTGACAATACGCAGAAAGGCTATATCGAGGGCAGCGGATATATTGTTTCATGGTGTGTCGGGCATTTGGTCGGGCTGAAATATCCGAACGATTACAATAACGGCTGGGAACAGAAATGGAACTTTTCACAGCTCCCCATGATTCCCGACAAATGGCAGTTTTCTGTAACTGAAAGCACAAAATCACAGTATAGCTTATTGAAAGGTCTGATGAACCGTACAGATGTATGGGAAATCATTTGTGCGACTGATGCCGATAGAGAGGGAGAATGTATCTTCCGCTATGTGTATAATATGGCGAACTGTAAAAAGCCTGTTAAGCGTTTGTGGGTGTCGAGCCTTGAAGAAAGTGCCATAAAACAGGCACTTTCAGCAATGAAGCCCATGTCAGAATATGACAGTTTATTTGATGCTGGTTTCGCAAGGGCGAAGGCAGACTGGCTTGTGGGTATGAACGGTTCTCGCCTGTTTTCCGTTCGATATGGTGGTAAACTCAATATTGGCAGAGTACAGACACCTACGCTTGCAATGATTGTTCAGCGTGACAATGATGTTGATAAATTTGTCAGGCAAAAGTATTTCACGGCTGATTTGAACTGCGGTGATTTTATGCTGTCATCTGCAAGAATTGATGATGAAAATGCGGTTAATGAACTCATTAAAAAGTGCGATAATTCAGACGTTATCATCACAAATATCAAACGTGAAGTTAAAACTGAAAAAGCACCAAAGCTCTACGATTTAACGACTTTACAGCGTGATGCAAACAAGGCTTTCGGCTACACGGCACAGCAGACGCTCGACTATACCCAGTCTCTTTATGAGGGAAAACTTGTTACATATCCACGCACGGACAGTCAGTTTTTATCCGAAGATATGGCACAAACAGCTTTTGAGGTTGAAATGGCTTGCAGATATTCTTATGACCTCGGCGGTGAGTATGAGCCGAATTTCAATGTAATTATTGATGACAGCAAGGTATCGGGACATCATGCAATTATTCCGACAATCAATATCAAAACTGCTGATATTGATAATCTCCCCAGCGGTGAAAAAAATGTCCTGAAACTGATTGCAGTAAGGCTTGTCTGTGCGACTGCACCGAATCACAGGTATGAGAGTGTGAAAATCACGGCAAAATATGCTGATGCTGAGTTTACTGCAAGCGGAAAATCCGTCCTTGAAATGGGCTGGAAACAGTTTGTGAAGTCCGATAAAAAGGAAGAAAAACACCTGCCTGCTGTATCAGAGGGACAGACTTTCAAAGCAAATGCAGGCAAAGGCGAACATTTCACAAGTCCGCCAAAGCCTTTCACAGAAGATACGCTCCTGTCTGCTATGGAACGTGCAGGAAATGAAGATTATGACAGTGATACCGAAAAGAAAGGTCTTGGAACTCCTGCGACAAGGGCGGCAGTGATTGAAAGTCTTGTTAAAAATGGCTATGCCAACCGTGACGGAAAACAAATCAGGTCAACACCAAAGGGCAGAGAACTTATTTCTGTTTTGCCTGATGAAATCAAATCGGCAAAACTTACTGCCGAATGGGAAAATCATCTGCACCTTATCGAACAGGGCAATTACTCCGCTGACAGCTTTATGAAAGAAATTTCGGACTTTATTTCTGATATGTGCCAAAAATACAGTACAGAGGAAAAAGCTGTATCACTGACAGAAAAAGGTCATATCCCTGTTGGCAAGTGTCCGCAGTGTGGCGGTGATGTGCTGAAAGGCATTTACGGACTGTACTGCAAAAATAAGTGCGGTATGAATCTGACTAAGGTCTATGGGGTTCAGTTATCGGACGAAAAAGTGACCGATTTGCTGAACGGAAAGCAGACTTCCTACACCAAAAACGGCAGAAAGACTATTGTTCTGCCTGAATGTGTGGAAAATCCTTGGAACGGCAAGATGTATTATCAATGGAAAACGGAGGGCAAAAAATATGACAAATGAACAGCGTACAGAAATCGCAAAAATTATCGGTGTGTCCGAGGACAGCATTTCCGCTATGGACGAAAATTTCAAGGCGGATATGGTGACAGCACTCACAAATAATAATGATAAGACAGTACTTTACAGCGAACTTGACCGCCTGTGGCAGAAAGGTTCTGTATATATTGGACTTGCGGAAATCGCCAAAAATACAGGAATTTCGCTTGTCGCCCTGCACAGCCTTGATTTTAATACGCAGACCGAACTTGTGTATAAGTACATGGCTGACAGCAGTCAGACGGAGCGTTTTTATGAGATTGTCAACCGTGAACTTTCTGTTTTGGAGATTGAGAAAATCGCCAAAATGTTGGGAATTTCTGTCACTCGTCTGCGTTCACTGCCCAGAGAGATGCAGGAGCGTATCTGCGGAATTTATGCAATAGAATACGATGAGGACAGCACCAATGCCGAACTTATCGAAAATATCAGAGAAATTATTTCGGAGGTGGACTAATGAAGAAAGCTATCATTATCGCAGGTGCAGCAGTAGTCGCTGTCGGCACGGTAATCACAATCATTATCAGAAGAAAGAAGTGAATTTATGCCCGTACAGGATAACGAAGATACCAGAAAGAAAGAGCCTGCACATGTTCCCGAAGATGAACAGCGAAAACAACAGGCGCAGAATAATATTCAGAAATCGGGGAAACTGCTCCCCTTTCTGAATACCAAAGCGGAACAGCATACAAACCGCATTGATAATATCAACGGAAAAATTGCCACGCAGGAAAGCAAAATTTCCAAGCATACGGCAAAAATCGAAAAGCTGACGGCACGGGCTGACAAGCTGGAAGATACCAATAAAATGATGAAAAATATGTTCGGTGACAATCCGCTTGTGCAGTCGCTTATCAGAAAGAATGAGCAGAAAATCGCTGATATTCGTGAGAATAAGATTCCGAACCATCAGCAGAAATTGAAAGTTTGTCAGAATAAAATCAGTCAGCTGACTTCAAAGCGTGATGTAATACAGCATAAATTAAACCGTGTGATTGCTTTAAATGATGCGATAAAATCATTCACTATCAGTAAAAATGCAGAACGCAGGGCGATATTTTCCAATGCCATTGACAGGCTGAATATTGCAACTATCGACTGCCTTGCAGATAAAAAGGCAGGACTTGAAAGCAAAAAAAATGCGGTCATGAAACAGTATAATGATTCAAAGACTGATGTTGCGGACAAGTTTAGACTGCAAGATAAAATCAATGACCTTACAGCAAAAATCTGTGCAGTTGATGAAAAAATCGCTAAAATAAAGCCTGATATTAAGATTGCCGAAAAACCGCCTGAATTAGTCGATGCAACAATAACACTGACAAGCGATAAAATTGCTGAAAATATTGCAGACGGCAAGGTTTCAATACCCGAAATCTCGCTTGATACGGTGACAGCAGCACAATCGGTGGAAACGCTTGATAAGGATAAAATCAGTGAACTTGCAGGACAGGTCGCTGAAAGTCCTATTAAAACCATTGAGGAACAGCTTGAGGATGATGCTAACATGATTGACGGCATTATCAACAACAGCTCAAAATCGGAATTAGAACAAACAAAGGCTGAATTATTGGCAAAGCTTGCAGAAATTGATAACGCTCTCGGTGAAAAATCTGCTCCACAGCATACAGAGGAAATTACTCCTGAAAAATGGCTTGAAAATGCGGTCGCACAGGGTACGGCTGAAATCACTGAAAACGGCGGTTTCAAGGTCAATCCCGAATATTATGCGGAACTTCCAAAAAATGACCGTCACTATGAAAGTATGGGCGAAACGCAGGCAGTTGAAGTCATGGCAGCACTTTCAGCGGCAGAGATAGCCTTTTCAGCCGCAAGCCGTGACGACGGAAAAGTCTGCCTTACGGTTGCCAAAGAGGATATTTCCGCTGTCAAAGATATTATGAAACAGACTATCGGAAAAACGATGCAGAAATACCGTTCCGAGCCTGCAAAATCTGATGATGACCGAAAGAAAGTCAATCCTGAATATTATCAGTCTTTGCCAAAAAATCAGCGTGATACGCACATCGAGCCGATAGACACAGGGCGAAAAATAGCTGTGGAATTGCAGAAAGCAAAAATTCCGTTTTCTGCCGTGGTCTGCCAAAATGATACAGTGGCTATCACGGTCAGCAAGGAACATTCGCAGATTTTCAAACAGATTGAGGGTAAATATCACAAGCCTAAAATGCAGGAAAAACGGGCAGACAAAGCCTATTTTTCACGCAGTAAGCTGAAACATGATGCACAGCAAATCAGCGGAAAATCTTCCCAGAAAGAACCGCAGAAATCAAAGGGACAGGAGATATTCTGATGATAACAGACGAACAGAAAGAGCGTGCCAACAGTGCGAATCTGCCCGATTTTTTGATGTCTAACGGCTTTAAGTTGAAAAAAGTCGGGCATGAATATATCTGGAAAGACCATGACAGCGTGAATATCAAAGATAATTCCCACGGTGAAAAAGGTCAGTGGTACAGATTTTCAACTGGTCAGGGCGGTGACAATATCGGCTTTTTGCAGGAATTTATGGATATGTCGTTTATAGATGCTGTTGAGGCTCTGAACGGTGAACAATATGAACGCTCTTTCACTCCGTCCTATTATAAACCCGTACAAAAATCGGCAGGGGAAATTTCTCTTGCCGAAAATGATAATTGCAAGCGTGTTTTTGCGTATCTCTGTAAAACACGAGGTCTTGATTATGATATGATTTCCGATTTGGTATGGAATGGCAAAATTTCGCAGGAACAGAAAACAGGCAATGTTTTATTCAAATATTTTGATACAGACAGAAAAATCATCGGAGCTGAAAAAGTCGGCACAAGTACAGGGCATAAATTCAAGGGCATTGCACAGGGTTCTGACAACAGTCACGGCTTTGAAATAGTGCGTGGTACAGGCGAAAAGGCTTACTTCTTTGAAAGTGCGATTGATATGCTTTCCTATCTGCAAATGAATAAAAGGCTTGATAATTGCAGGTTTGTTTCCATGATGGGAGTGAAGCCGAATGTTGTGCTTGAAACGATGAAAAGACACAATATTTCGACCGAAAATGTATATCTATGCTCCGATAATGATACAGCAGGAAATGACTTTGCAGACAGATTAAAATCACAATATCCCGAAATGAAACGCATATCAACTCCCGATAAATACAAAGACTGGAATGATATGCTCCGAGGTGTAGAAAGAGAGGTTAGCAAATTGATAGAAAGACAGTTTTACGGCAACAAAACATGGAATGATGCGACGGACAACAGGGACAAAAGTCTTGTGACCGTGAGCGTTCACGATTTTGACAGACTGCATGAACAGCTTGAAAATGCAGGCATGAATTACTATGGCTATGTACATAATGAATCTGTTGTTATGGCGGTGAATGACATTGATGTGGATACGCTCCGAAAAATTACAGGTGCAGAAAATCTTGAACCGAGAAAATCGGACAGACCATATTCTCCGCCACAGAAAAATATCATCGGTAATGCGGAATACCGCTATATTCCGCAGAAAGAGTACATCACAGCTGACCGTGATTTAATTCTGAAAATGGCTGAACGTATGGAACAGCAGGGCTTAAAATTTTCAGGTCGAATTTATCCGAGCGGCAAGGGCACGCTGACGGTCAGTCATAATGATTTGACGGCAGTCAAGGCAATTCAGCAGGATATTGTCAATCAGAGAAAATCAATCGGCACGGCTGAAAAAGGTCAGCAAATTGGTACATATCAGCGTAATTCCGATACAAGATATTTCATGTCAAAGATTCCTGCCGAAAACTGGGCAGAGGTCGAAAAATTTCTTGATACGAACATAAATTATCATGCTGTTGGTCGTGATGGAAAAATGGCTTTTGCACTTGATAAGGACGATGCGCCTGCTTTTCACCGTGCTTTGCAGACCGCTGGGCGTGAGGTCAACCTCGTCCATACCATGCAGGATATGGGGCTGTCTATGGAGCAGATGGTGGCACTCTCACCGACTGTTCACAGGCTTGCGGCAGATAATTTTCAGCTGAATATCGCTGATTTTTTCGATAATCGTTACGATGATGCACAGTTCGGTGAAATGCTGTCGCTTGTCAATTCTTATCTTTCCCAGTCGCCTGCGGAGCGATTCGGCGAACATTCCAAGCTGAATGATATGCTTGAAGCAAAAAGCAGTTTTGACCGAAGTATCGAACTTTCCGAATTTTTCAGCAGTCATGATTTCAGCGATGAACAGAAAGCGGCAATTTCTGCCATGTTTATCGGTGATGTCACCAGAGAGCAGATTGAAAATATTGATGAAACTTTTACTGTTGAGGATATTCACAAATATGATGAAATTCTGCATACCGCTTTGCAGGAGTCGGAAATTACTGATTTTCTGACGGCACACAAGCAGAAAGAGCCTACGGAAGAAGAAATTCTTTTTGGCAAGGCAAATTTAGCGGATTTTATTGCATATCAGACACTCTCCTCCGATGAATGGGAGGATATGGCATATCCTCTTTTTGAAAACGGCTATACCGAAAAACACAAGCCGAGTGAAAAGGCATTGTTCGGTCATCATCTGCCCGAAAAGGAACTGTATGCACTTGCGGAGCGTTTTCACAACGGTGAGGATATTACCCGTGATTTAGCCATTGGACTGCTTGCACATACTTCCGGTGAGATTGAATTTGTCTTTGACGGAGACAAAATGTCCGACCACACATATTATTACGCAGACAATCTCCGTCATTCTCTTAATCTTGAATACGGAGAGGACGGCATTACCTGTAAATTCGGTGACATAGTGCGTTTTTCCTCATTTGAGGAAATCGGACAGGCTTTTCTTGACAGAACGCTGGATGAATTTAATGATTTGATGTACTGGCGAGTGTTTGACTATATCCGTGATGATATTCCCAATATTGAGGAAGATACTGTTTCTGAACTTATCACGACTTTTGATAAATACAAGGATAATATCTCCGAAAATCAGGCGATAATCAAGCAGGAACTGAATAAAATTCTGCACGATGATGAACAGACCGACCTTGCTTTTGTGTGTATTGCAAAGCAGAAATACAACTTTGAAATTACCGAAAACAAGCCTGAAAACGGACTTTTCATCACACAGCAGAACAGCGAAGTCAGATATTACAAGACAGCTGAAACTGCGGACACTCTGATTGAGACTGCTAAAACCAGCGAACACGCTTTCATTGACCTTGATAAAATGGGGACACGAATCAGTGAAGCTGAATTTGCTGAAATTGAACAGAGTGACCATGTGAATTATTCCGCTGATTTTGACCTTGATAACAGAACTGTGCAGATAACGGAAATAAATGGGATTTCCGAGCCTGACAGAAATGATGAGAATATTTCTGTAAAAACAATCAGTCTTGACAATGCTGAAAACAGCCTGCATTTCGGATTTTTAGGCAATGGCATTACTGTCTACGATACAGCAAGAATTGATGCCGAAACGTATGATTATGTGACTGTTGCTCACATTTCGGACGAGGGCAATATTAAGCTGTATACAGACGATATTTCTCCCGAAAATATGGAGCGTATCAACGAACAGGCACAGTCACAGCGTGACAAATTCATGGAAAGCTGGAATGCTCTTTCTGCTGAACAACAGTTCCAGAAGTTGCTCGATAATGCCGATATTTCGACAAATATAAATATATATCGTGAAAAGCTGGATATGGCGCAGACCATTGAAAAATATATGCCGTATGTTTTCTTTGGCGAGGGGGAACGTCCCGAACCTGAAAATACAGCAACTTTTCAGATTTATCAGCTGCCTGATGGTGAAAAATATCATGGTATCCGTTTTGAGGGTTTGGACCAGCTTTCAAAAGACGGTGTACAACTGAATCATGAAGATTATCAGCTTGTTTATGAGGGCGAAATCTCCGATTTTAAGGGAAATGAAACTCTTGAAAATTTGTTCAGGCAGTTTAATACAAGTATTCCTGATAAGTTTACAGGTCGTTCTCTTTCCGTGAGTGATGTCATTGTTGTGGATAACGGCAGTGAAAAATCGGCTTACTACTGCGACAGAATGGGATTTACAGAAATTCCGCAGTTCTTCCGTGAAAAAGAAATTTCAGAAGAAAAGACTGAGCAGAAAGCAATCTATCAGGTCATTACGAATGCAGGGCTTGACGGTGGCATTGACGATAAAAAGGAATATTCAAGCTATACTGAGGCGGTCAGGGCAGGTCAGGACTATATGTCGGATGACTATCTCGGATTTGCGGTATTCAATACTGACACCAAAAAAATTGAATACACAGAGGGTGATTTTCCGCTTGACAAGGCTTTCAACACCGAAATTCTGAAACTTAATGGCATTGACACTCCTGAAGATAAGGGTTCAATGGCTCTGTATAAAATGGGCGATTTCTATGAATTTTATGGGGAAGATGCCCGAAAAGCCGCTGATACACTCGACTTGTATCTGACACGCAGAAATGATGAAGATATGGTCGGGTTTCCAAATCATGTTAAAGACAAGTATCTTGAAAAGCTGGAAAATGCAGGCTATACAGTTGTTGTCATGGGCGAAACTGACCGTGAACTGACGACTTTGCAGGACGTTGTTGATGTATATTTCGGTACGGACTGCGAACAGGCTGAAACGACTGACGGCACATGGAAACTTTCAATTGCTGACGGTGATAAGGTCGGTGAACTGTTCCATAACGGCACGGCAGTCTGCGGTATCTACAATCAAGGCAATGAAATGACAATTGAACCGTATCAGGAAATGACAGATTTTCCAAAAATGCTTGCTGATGCAATGCTCACCCATAATCCTGACAAGCCTGTTGAAATTATGGATTTTGAAAGAGTTTCAGGCAGAACAGAGACTATTCAGCAGTTTGAAACTGACGATATTGATAAGCCATTATTTACCGATTCTGCGGTCATAGACGAAATTAAACGAAATGAGGATTCTGATATTCCGTTCTATGAAATGCCTGATACACAGGGCGAACAGCTTTCTTTGTTTGGCGATTCCGAACCATTGGCGGTTACAAAATCTGCACCAGAAAAGCATAAGTCTGAATTTGCAAAAGGTCCGGTCGTGGACGGTGTTCAGGTCTATGAATCACTGGCGGCAGAAATTGACCGAGGTACGGGATTTGTGCATGGTAAATTCCGTGTGCAGGATTTTTATGAGGAAAAGAATCCGACTGTACAGGAATTAGCCGAATTTCTGAAAAATGAGTACGGCACAGGCGGTCACAGCGGTGAGGGTAAAATCTCATTCGTTGATTATGACAGCAAGGGACTGACATTTTCTTTTGAAAACAATGAAAAATTCCGTCACTCTTGGTACAATGTTGCGACAATGGTTGATGCTCGATTGAAAGACGATACCTATCTTTCGGCAGAACAGAAAGCAGAACGTGCATCACTGAAAGAACAGATTACTGATGAACCGCATACTGTTGAAATCGGTGATAAATTTCGTAATAAGCTGACAGGCGAAGTGTCCGAAGTCGTGTCGCTCACAGGTGCATTGCCGTTTTACACGGACGACTGCACCATTGAAACGAATAAGGGAATATATGTCACTACTGAAAATATCAGCTATGATAGACTCCTGAATAATGGTTTGTATGAATTTATCGGACGTGGCGAACCTGAAAAGACTGATATTTCGGAAAATAAAGAGATGTCAGGCGAAAATAAGACAGTGTCAGCCAAAGACCTGACAACCGATGCACCAACGGTCAAGAGCCTTGCACAGCTGAAACGAACCTTGCAAGTTGGCATGGAGTTTGAAATATCGGCTCATGCCCGTCCCGAGTGTATTGGTGAACATCGAACTATCACAGGTGTAAATTCTGTCGGCTTTACTTCAAAAAAGCTTGATGAGAACGGCAAGCCTTGCGGTGATGATATTCACATGGAATGGGATAAGTCCAAAAACTGGTCATTTGACAATGGTGAGTTTACATCAACGCTCGACAATGGCGAATTGCTGATGTCTTTCCATATTGTGGATGGTTTAGAACATGAAAAGGAAAAAGAGCCTGTTTCAGCCGAGATTTCTTCCGATAATACTGAAAAAGTTAATATCTCCGAACCGACAAAAACTGATAATTTTACCATTACGGACAGTTCTCTCGGTGAGGGCGGTGTAAAGGCAAAATTCCGTGCGAATATTGAGACAATTAAAACATTGAAACTGCTTGAAATGACAGGCAGGAGTGCAACAACAAAAGAACAGGAAATCCTTTCAAAATATGTAGGCTGGGGAGCGATTCCGCAGGCTTTCGACAAGGATAATAACAAGTGGTCTGCTGAATATGCGGAATTGAAAGACCTTTTAACTCCGCAGGAATATGCACAGGCTCGTGCAAGCGTGAACGATGCGTTTTATACGTCTCCAACTGTAATTGAGGGTATTTATCAGGCTTTGGAGCAGTTCGGCTTTGAGGGCGGACGAGTTTTAGAGCCTGCAATGGGTGTCGGTAACTTTTTCGGCTGTATGCCGTCCGAAATGGCAGAAAAGTCAGAATTATTCGGAGTAGAAATTGACAGCATTTCGGGCAGAATTGCACAGAAACTCTATCCCGATGCGGATATTGCAATTCAGGGTTTTGAGCAGAATACTTTTCAGAACGGCTGTTTTGATGTGGCAGTCGGCAATGTTCCGTTTGGCGATTTGGGATTCATTGATAATCAGCACGGAACTTCAAAATTACATGATTACTTTTTTGCCGAGACAATGGACAAACTCAAAAATGGCGGAATCATGGCTTTTGTTACGTCAGCAGGAACGCTTGACAAGCGTGATGAAAGCACTCGTCAGATGTTGGCTGACAAGGCTGACTTCATCGGTGCTATTCGTCTGCCGGGCGGTAAAAACGGTGCATTTAAGGAAAATGCAGGCACACAGGTCACAACGGATATTATTTTTATGCAAAAACATGAGGGTAAATCCGTTGCCGAAATGTCCGATATTCCCGACTGGGTGCATATTGGTGAAACGGCTGATGGTCTGCCAATCAATAAATATTTTGAGCAAAATCCCGATATGGTGCTTGGTACTGTCGTTGAGGGCAATCAGCTTTACGGCAGCGGTACAATGGTTGTTGCCGAGGACGGTTTCGACCTGAAATCGGCTCTGCATGATGCAGTTGCAAAACTTTCTGCAACAATTAGTCCTGAAAAGGGACGTGATGTATATGCAAAGACCAAACAGGGCGAGTCTGTAAAGATTCCGTCAAATCTGCGTAATTTCAGCCTTTTTATGGACAATGACAAGGTTTATTTTAAGAAAAATAATGTCTCCTGTGATATGATTTGTGATAAATCATCATCACAATTCAAGCGTTACAAGGCTTTTATTGAACTGCGTGACACTACAAGAGATTTGCTGACGGCACAGGAACTTGACAAACCTGACAGTGTTATCAAGGATTTGCAGGCAAAGCTGAATACCATATATGACGATTTTTACAAGAAATATGGGCTTATTCATTCACGGAGCAACAAGAGGTATTTCGGTGAGGATGTGTCCTATAATCTCGTTGCAGGTCTTGAAAAGGACTATGACAAGAATCA
>JAZQIL010000034.1:0-16871 GCA_045541055.1 Oscillospiraceae bacterium | reverse complement strand
AGGCAGTCTGCAAGGAGTTTCAGTGCCATGATATATTCAGAAGCAGCTGCTGTATCATTATAAATACTTTCAAATCTTCTTCTCTGTCTTGGCTTTAATTTGTCAGATTCCAGCAGTTCGCTATGTCTTTCAAATTCATCTGCAATAATTGATTTAAACATTGAAAATGCAGTTTCATAATCAGAAGCCTCAATATCCTTTAATGTAATGCTGATGACCGGATACTGCCCCTGATATTTCAGGTATTGTTCTTCAGCCTGTGCAATTGCCAAATCCTTGAACAGATAAGAAATATCTTCTTCTGATTTCTCAAAGAAACAGCGAATCATACTCATATTCAAAGATTTGCCGAATCTCCTTGGACGTGTAAACAGATTCACTTTACTTCCACTTTCCAGAATATTTACGATTAACAGAGATTTATCCACAAAATAGCAGTTTTTATCTAACAGCTCCTTGAAGTCCTCTATCCCAATCGGAATTTTCTTTCTCTTCATTCTTCATCACCATACTTTCATCAAAGCTTCTGTTTTTATTATAGCATATTTTTTGAATAAAATCAAGATAATTCTAAAAAATCATCACAGAAGTTTTTGGCTCCTGTGATGATAAAAGAATGTTTTTAATCGTAGCTCGGGCTTAAATATAATTCACTGAAATCTCCATATTTCGCCAGCATCACTTTATAATTATCCATATCAGAATAACTGAATACCTGTTCTTTTTCAATCACAACAGATGTTCCGCTGCACTGATACCATGTAATTTTTCCATAGCCCATCTGACCAACAACAGTAACAAGCTGATTCCTGGTGTTTTCTTTCATAAAGCTTACATGCCATCCTGAAATGCTGTCTTTCATCAGAACAGGCTTTCCGTTGGAATATGTGTAGAATGCAATCTGACGTGTTGTTTCTGCACCGCTTTCAGATGTATCTATAATCAGTTCAGGAATTTCATCATGATTCATATCAAACAGTGTATATCCGCCATACAGAATACTGCTTTTTGATTTCAGAATCTGGTCATAGCCAAATTCCTGAAGTTCAGCATCGTAAGCATTTTTACCGTCTGCCCAGACCCCCTGTGCATCGACCAGCTTTACATAACTTCTTTTCGCATAGCCTGCATATTGACCATATTCTACAAAAACCCAGTCTGCCGCATTAGAAATGTAATACATTTTTATTCTGGTGCTGTTGGGAATCTGTGTAATAATATTATCAGAGAGGCTCATACTGCTTCTCAGGTTCACAAAGCCATCATCAGAAAGAGGTACTCCAATCCCCATATAACTACAGTTTTCCGGCATGGGAACGGCTGTGACCGGCTGATATGCAGTACGGGTAACAGTGGTTCCAGCTGTACCGTCTGAATAGTATGGTGTTACTGAAACGGTTACATGGTCAAGGCTGGAGCCTGCTGTCAGATATAACAAAGAAGAATCAGATTTTTTATTAGAAAATACTGTATGCGCAGAGGAACTGCCAGAAGCGTATTCTTCACAGGTGATATAATAATAGTCATACATTCCGCTGATATTCAGTGTATAACTGTAACCTTCATAGCCTTTTTCTACTTCAATGCTGCAACTGCTGACAGATGGAATTTTTCTTGTAGTAGTTGTTGTTTCTGTAGTAGTTGTCGTTACAGTTGTTTCTGTGGCAGTGGTCGTTTCAGTTGTTGTTTCTGTCGTTTCCTCTGATTTTCTTTCACCAGAGAAAGAAGGCGTACCGCCTGCCCCCTGTACAGCTGCATAGATAAGAATTTCAGCAGCGTCCTGTGCATTTACTGCATCATCTGCATTCACATCCGCCAAAATCAAAGCTTCTTCTGAAAGTGTTCCTTCATTTCCGGCACCGACATTGGCAGAGTGTACAAGCACATCAGCAGCATCTTTTGCATTGATACTTTCATCATGGTTCACATCTCCCAAAATATTTGCTGTATCAATCGCAGAAAAAGTATAGCCGTATTTTTCAGCATAAGCCTGTGCTGTAGAATTTGGATATCCATAAATTGTACCTTTATAACCATTCTCTCCGTAATTATTACAAATCGTCCATTTACTGTCATAAATCTCACATTTTGGATTCAAAATTGTAACTGAAATTAAATTTTCACATCCCATAAATGCACCCACTTGAATTTCTTTTACGTTTTGTGGAATTACAATTGATGTTAAGTTCTTACAATATGAAAATGCTCCGCCATAACTACCACCTCCATCTCTATTTGTACCTCCAGCAATAATTTTTACACTATTTGGAATCTTAACAGAAGTTAAACTTGTACATTCATCAAACGTATATTTTTCAATACAGGTGATGCCGCTTAGAATTTCAACAGAAGTTAAGCTCGTACAACCAGAAAAAGCCCATTTTTTAATTCTTGTTACACTATTTGGAATTGTAACTGAATGCAAACTAGTACAATCTGAAAAAGCACCACCTCCAATATTTTTTACACCATTTGAAATTATGACAGAGGTCAAATTAGTGCAACCGCCAAATGCACCATCTTCAATATATTCTACATTATCTGGAATTGTAACAGAAGTTAAACTGGTACAACCTGAAAATGCATAGTTTCCAATATATTTTACACTGTCTGAAATTGTAACAGAAGTAATATCAGCACAGTTTGAAAAAGCACTTTGTCCAATATTTGTAATACCGTCTGGAATAATGACATCTCCTGTACAATTTTCACCAGCAGAAACCAATGTATTTCCCACAATAACAAGAGAATTTTCTTTTTTTTGCTTTTCCAGCCATGATGTTTCTGAAAGAATACCTTCTCTTACATAAATTACATTATCTGGAATCACTGTATCTTCATTGAAATTTTCACCAACTGCAACCAAAGTATTTCCAGCAATAGTGAAAGCATTTTCTTCCATAACTTCTAGTCCTGTATCTTCTAAATATTCTATATGACTTGGAATTATTTCTGTAGTCAGATGACAGCCAAAAAATGCACTGCTTTCAATTTTTGTCACACTGCCTGGAATAATAATTGATTCCAATGGACAGTATGAAAATGCCCTATCTCCGATACTTGTTACAGTATTCGGAATTATAACAGATGTTAAGCTAGTCGTTTCTTCACGCCAATGAACATTCATAACTCCGAATGCAAAATCACCAATACTAGTGACACCTTCTTGAATAACAGCACGTTTTACTTTTTCTTTCTCCCATGGAGTAACTATAGGTACATCAAAGCGAGCTTCAGGAGAATAATTCTCCATTTCGCCTGTACCAGATATAGTCAGTGTTCCTTCACTATCCAGAGTCCATGTTAAATTATCTCCAAACTTCCCACATGTGCCAGAGTCAACAATTTCAGGCTGTGTTTCTGATGCTGCGGGTAATGCTTCTATCACAGAAAAAGTATAGCCATACTTTTCAGCATAAGCCTGTGCTGTAGAATTTTCATAACCACAGATGACTCCCTCATAACTACCCGGATCCCGAGGAGTAGAGATATTATAAGTGAAAAGTGAATTATAAGAGTCAACAAGTTCGCATTCTGGATTCAGAATTGTAATAGATGTTAAATTTTTACACAGATAAAATGCCAAGCTTTCTATTGCTTTTACACTTTCTGGAATGACGACAGATGTAATTTCACTGTTTTCACTAAAAGCCTCTTCTGCAATTTTAGTAATATTTTGAGGAATTACCACGTCACCTTTGTAAGATAATCCATCAACCAAAATATGATTTATTACCACAACAGAATCTTCATTTTTTCTTTCCTGCATCCAAGCTGTTTCCCAAAATGAACTTCTACTGATTTGAGTAACATTTTCTGGAATTGTTACTGATGTTAAAGAAGTACAGTAAGAAAATGCATCACCACCTATGCTAGTTACACTTTCTGAAATAGCAGCAGATGTTAAATTTCTACAAGAGCAAAATGCACCACAGCCGATAGTTGTCACACCGTTTTGAATAATAATATGCTGTATCTCTTCTTTCTTATACCATGGAGAAAATCCATCTCCATTTCCGGAAGATACATAATTGTCCATTTCTCCCGTACCAGAAATGACCAATGTTCCTTCACTATCCAGAGTCCATGTTAAATTATCTCCAAACTTCCCACATGTGCCGGAGTTAATAATTTCAGGCTGCGTTTCTGATGCTGCAGGTGATGCTTCTATCACAGAAAAAGTATAGCCATACTTTTCAGCATAAGCCTGTGCTGTAGAATTTTCATAACCATAAATAGTACCATTAAAATCTTCTTTTTCCAGTACGCCATCAATGACATAAG
The DNA here is from genome assembly GCA_045541055.1 of Oscillospiraceae bacterium. Taxonomy (GTDB): domain Bacteria; phylum Bacillota; class Clostridia; order Oscillospirales; family Ruminococcaceae; genus UBA3855. The sequence continues at coordinate 12,587 of JAZQIL010000034.1, read as the reverse complement.
TCGTATTAGAAAATACAATATCTCCCTCTGAAAATTGGAAGTTTGGATTTTCAATAACAACAGATTTTAAATCTAAAAGATAACGAAATGCATTTTCTTCAATACTGGTTACACTTTTAGGGATAGTAACAGAAGTTAATCCGGAATAGTGAAACGCAGAGCTTCCGATGCTTGTCACACTGTCCGGAATGTTCACAGAAGTGAATGTACAGTCCTGAAATGCTCCTTTTCCGATACGGATAACACCATCTGGAATTACAACAGATGTGATATCTGCATATCGAAATGCTGAATCACCAATAATTGTTACTGTATCCGGAATGATAACATCACCAGCAGCAGTTTCTGCATCAATTAAAACATGATTTACAATGACGAGTGAATTTTCTTTTCGCTTTGTTTCCAGCCATGGTGTTTCTAAAAATGCAAAACTCCCAAATCTTGTGATATTTTCCGGAATTATAATATCATTCAAAGCTTTACAGCCTGCAAACACAAAATCTCCAATACTTGTGGTACTATCTGGAATTGTCACAGAAGTCAAATTTTCGCAGCATGCAAATGCACTATTGCTGATTTTTATGATATTATTTGAAATTGTTACAGAGGATAAATTTTTACAATTTGCAAATGCACTGTCTCCAATGCTTGTCACGCTATCCGGAATTGTCACAGAAGTCAAATTTTCACATTCTGCAAATGCACTTCCTCCAATAACTGCCACAGTATCTGGAATAACAACAAAAGCTGCTTCTCCTTTATATTGAATCAGCACTTTTCCAATCATTACAAAATCATTAGGATAATTTTTCACGTATTCTGTATACCATGGTGTATTGAAAAATGCTTTGTCATGATTAGAATAGTGATAGTAGTTGATATCTGATTTATATCCATACCGCCATCCCGAATCATTGTATTCATATTCTCCAATACTTGTCACACCATAGGGAATTGAGACAGAAGTCAAACTGGTACACCCCTGAAAAGCACCTGCATCGATACTTGTTACACTATCCGGAATTTTAACAGAAGTTAAGCTGGTACAGTCTGCAAAAGCAGATGCTCCGATATTTGTCACATTATCCGGAATGGATAAAGAAGTCAAATTGGTACACCCCTGAAAAGCACCTGCCCCAATACTTGTTACACTATCTGGAATGGATAAAGAAGTCAAACTGGTACACCCCTGAAAAGCACCCCCAATACTTGTTACACTATCCGGAATGGATAAAGAAGTTAAAGAAGTATATCCAGAAAATCCATTGATACTTGTTACAGGCAAACCATCAATTTCAGCCGGAAGGATAAGTTCTTTTTTAGGTGAATCAATGAACGCTTTATCTCCAACATATCTTTCACAGTCCATAATTTCTATATGGTCAGCATACTTCCTATATATCAGATTATCATACACTGAAACATTATCATATATTTCTGAAATATTATAAGCAGAAACAATCATATTTTCCCCTATTGGAAGTACTGGCAAAGAAGCTGTCATAAAAACAAATGAACATAAAAAAGCAAATAATCTTTTCATAAGTAATCACCCTCCATAAAATCTGATAAAATTACTGTCTACCCAGCCATAATAGTCACCATCGTCCGTATCGTAGAGTTCATACCATGTAATCCCGTAAGCATAGCATCGTGTGCGTGCTGTCACGTGCCAGCCATTTCCAAGCGTTTCACGGACTGTTGTCTTTGCTCCGCCGTTCACAACGTAAGATGTTGTAAATCCTGAAACACCATTTCCATTAATTTCTCCAATGGCATAGCATGACTCAGTGCTTGCTGCTTCCTCTTCCCCCTTTCCATCAGCCCACAGTCCCTGGGGGTCAGTCAGCTTGGTATAAGATTCTTTGACATAGCCGGAATAGCTCCCATATTCCACATAAATCCAGCTGGCATCATCAATCCAGTACATGGATATAGCTGCACCGTTCGGAATCTGTGTGATGATATTACTGTCAGAAGATGTGCTTTTACTGCTGCGCAGATTCAGGAAACCGTCACTGGAAACGGGTGTTCCTGTACCCATATAAAGACAGGTCGATGGTGTTGGAACACTGGTGACTTTGGGTTCTGGCTGTGATGCAGAACAAGTGACAGTCTTTCCTTTTGTGCCGTCTGAATAATAAGGAGTAACCGAAGCAGTAACATACTCAAACCGAGTACTGGATGACAAATATAAATCTGCTTCTGTCTTATTTCCGGAAGTAATTACATTATCACTATTACCATCAAACCCATGATTGATACATTCTACATAGTAATAGTCATAATTTCCGCTGATATAAAGTCTATAGTAATATCCGCCGTTATCAATTTCTTTCTCAGTAACTTTGATTTCACAGCTAATTTCAGGCGGTTTTCTTGATTTTGTCGGAGGATTTGTTTCAACGGGGGCAGTTTTCTGACAAAGGTCATCATAATACAGCATTGCAATTTTATTGTAACTGCTGTTTTCGTCAACAGAAAATCCAGAATCAGAAAGTATTTTTATCCTGTCTGATTCAGAATATCCCTCTGATAAATCCAGTTCATTCCCGGTTTGCGGGTCAAAATATCCCTGTACACTTCGCTGCATATAGTCATCTGAATAATAAATATAATGTGTACCATCATTTCCGGTTACATCATAGAAATCATCATCGCCCCATGCTAAAAAATATCCAAAACGGGTCATATATAAATCACCGGAATTATTATGTGTATACAGAATAAAATTCATTTCATAAGTATCTTTCAGAATCATATCTTCTTTTCCATCATGGTCAATATCATAGAGATAACCACCTGGAGCATCGCTGTTCTGTAAAATCTGATAAAAATCAGAATATATTTTTTCCTTAGATATTCCAGTGCTGCTGGAGAGAAGTTCAGAACGATTCTGAATTGTCATCGGCTGTACAGGAATCATTGTTTCTGATTCAGGAACACTTGCAGCATCTTCAACAAGCGTATTCTGCCCCGGCACTGCCGGGGTATCTGATATAGAAGATACCGGAACACCCTGACCAGTTTGATTTGCTTTAACATATCTGAAGAATAAAATTCCGCCGATTAGAATTATCAAAGATAATATTCCAATAATTGCGTACAATACAACCGGCTTAGCATTTCCTGTATCATATTCCGAAGATGCTGTTATGCTCTCAGGATTTCGCTTATGTGAATTCACATTATCAAAAGCAGAGAGTGCTTTTTCTTTGATATCCGTCATTTTCTGAGCTGTTTCTTCTGATTGCAGAAATGCAGTCATTTCACCAGATTTTTCTTTCAGATTATTGAAAACAGTGCTTGACTTTTCTTTGATATCTGTTATTTTCTGACCAGTTTCATCAGAATTTTGTTCATCCTCCTCCCCTTTCAGAGCAGAGATGAGTTCCTTTATTGCTTTTATGGGATGCAGATATAAAAAGAGTATCTTTTTCATCACTTCTCCCGGATTGGTCTCGTTATCTTCTTCCGGGATAATATACAGCTGGGGAGACTCCGACAGAGGTGCATAATTCTGTTGCTTACTGCTGTTTTCCGGATTTGTTCCATAAGCAACATTGCTGTCCATCATCCACATAACTTATTCCCCCATACGGTTTTCCTGCATTATTTGTTTCGATGGCTGGGGATTTTCTGAAGCATCTTCTCTAAAAAACACAAATACATCTTCCTGAAATTCATAATATCCACCATATACAGGACCATCCCACCAGGCTTTTAAACAGCCTTTTTTTCTTTTCACTTCAATTGTATGGATTCCCAGCAGTTTCCAGCCTTGTACTGTATGTTCACTCAGAATTTGTTGATATTGTGCATCAATATCAGAAGCGCATCCTTTCTTTAACCCTTTTGAATGTTCTATTGTAACGGTTTTGTACTGCATAAAAATTCCTCCTAAAAAATAAATTATGGTTCATCAATGCCGCCATTTGGATAACGACATCTGAAAATTCGCTTTATTCCCTTGATGAATCCCTTGAATGTTCCATATTTTTCAATGGAACGTTTCATATATTCTGAACAGCAAGGTTCAAAAAGACAGGCTTCACGAATTTGTTCCGGTGCATATTTCTGATATAAAATTATCATCGTCAATAGTATCTTTTTCATGAATATTCTGAAATATACCAGTCCTGCAATCATGCAGAACAGAACCAGATATACACCAGAAATCAAATACTTCCCTGTCAGAATCAGAACAGAAACAAGTGCCAGAAAAGGAACTAACAGTTTCAATACATCCTTCCAGACAGCTATTTTTGGCCTGACCACAATTCGGGACGGTGGATTTGCAATCTGCTGAAGGATGATTTTTTCATATGCTAATGCTTCTTCAAGTATTTTATCTTCTGTTTCTTCATAGACAGAATATTGACAGCGCATAGTACCAGCTCCTTTTTATAATATTTCACTCTATCTTTTTTCTGATAAAATGCATATAATAATAAAGACAATCAAATTTGTCATAAAATCCGGACTTTTGAGACATGTTTCTGATTCTCAGCATGATATAGAGATATTTTAAGTTTGATTGACTGAAATTCTGACGGTAAATTATCTTTTTAAGCTGCGAGTTTCAGCTTGTTCATGCATTCGATTTTCCGCTCTATGGAGGAATGCACATATAATTTCAGTGTAGTTTCAACAGAGGCATGACCTAAAATTTCAGATAATGTCTTGATATCAAATCCAGCTTTGATGCAGTTTGTCGCAAACATGTGCCTTAAACTATGATAATTCACTGACGGCAGATTTGCTTTTTTTAGAACTGTTTTGAATCTTCTCTGCATGGTTCGGGGTTCTGCCGGAACTTCTGACCCGGATAAAATATAAAGATTATCCCGATTTCTGAACTTTTTGAGCAGATGCATCATAAAATCCGGAATCGGCACAGAACGCCTTGAACTGCTTGTTTTGGGTGCATCAATCAGAAGCCGTGTTCCGGATGCTGTCTGGATTCTCTGGACAGTTCTTCTGACGGTCAGAATCTGTCTTTCAAAATCAATATCAGCCCATTGCAAGCCGCAGACTTCCCCGATTCTAAGCCCTGTATACATACTCATGAGAATGCAGACAGAAGTCGCATTCTGATTTTTCATCAGATAGCTGCACAGCTGTTTCTGCTGTTTTTCGGAAAGCAGATGCATTTCTTTTTTCTGGGACTTTGGCAGAATCACATCAGCCAGCGGATTCCGGAAGCCATGCACACGGCTGATATACTTACTCATAGTTTTGAATACAATCACAATATCAGAAACATATTTCGGCGATAAGCCGGAGCTGATTTTCTTCTGAATAAAATTCTGAATCATGGATACGGACAGATTTTCATATTTTAAACCGCCAAATTCCGGCAGAATATGCTTATCCGCTTTCATTCTGTAATTGGCATAAGTCGAAGTCTTGACCCTGAGCTTCACAGAACTGAGCCATTCTTCAAAAAGTGTTTTTACCGTCAGCCTTCCGGAAGGCTGGAACTGTTGTTTCTCAGCTTTAAATTTCAGCAGTTTTTCTCTGACTTCCTGATAGGTTTTCGCATAGACAGAATGATATTTTACTTTTCCATTGGCATCATATCCGGCCTGATACCGTCCCTCATAACGTCCGTCCTGGCGTTTATAGATATTTTCTCCTCTTCGTGCCACGATGTTCCCTCCTCATGAATGACCAGAATACTGACGGCAGACTGATTTTATTTCATGTCAGAATCACTAAAAAAGCAAATTTTCATTTGTGAAAACTGTTCAAAGTTAGTCAAAATTACAAAGCATACTTGAAAAAGATATCGATTCATGGTATAATATACACAAATACATTCGTGTCGTCAATGTCCGGATTTGGCGGCACTTTTTTATTTCTTGAAATTTGATTTAAACATTAAGACATACATGATTTCAGCATAATTATGCATGTAACCAGAACTGTCAGTGCGATTGCTATTTTGGTTAACTTCTGACCTAAATGTGTATATTTTTCAAGCTCATCAGGTGTTAAATCAGACTTTTTGTTTTTCTTAAAGCGTATCAGAGTATACAGCCACATAATTATCTCAACAATTCCTCCAAAAATGAAACACGCACCAATAGCTATGACCCAAAATGAAAGATGTAATAACATAACAGACCAAATCCTTTCCAGTTTAATTTTTGCAAATATTTTTCTGTGATGATTGACAAGCCTTTTGGCTTGTGATAGAATGATTATAGCACAGATTCTGCAAAAGTTTGTTCACAGAATGCAGAAGTTTATGTTGTAAAACGAAAAAGTTTATTCGGAGAGGAATTTTTCTATGCATCAGCTGACTTTGAACACACTGCTTTCACTCATCATCCAATCAAAAATTACAGGGAAAGGCAGAATTGGCAACGGCAGAATCTTTATCAGACTGCTTTCTGTCATTGCTGACTGTCCAAATCCAAATGCTAACAAAGAATGGAATATGCTTGCTTTGTTCAGCAGTCATGCGGATAAACAGTCTGCTTACCGGCAAATCAACCGGATTCTGCTGGACTTCGTTCCGACCGGAACGGGCTGTTCCATGAGTAGAATCACAATAAAGACATTTGAAAAACGTGTCGGAATCGGGAAAAAATTCAGCATGGAACAGTATCGGCTGTATCTTGCTGAAATGGGAAGCTTCTGTTCTGAAATTCTGGATAAAGAAAAAGCTCCGGCACTGGTGAATACCCTGCTGGAACTGCTCCGAAAAGAGGATGAAATTCAATATATTTTGTACGGATTTCAATTGATTCATAAAAATCATTTATCCAGAACGGCTGCACATCCGAAGAAAATCTGTCTGGAAGCTCTGCTTCTGGGATTATTATATCAGACATTGAAAAATTTTACTCCGGCGGATGCCGGAGCTGTTCAGCTTTCTGATTCAGAATCAGATTCAGTCCGTGTGCTGTGGCTCGGAAATAAAGAAAATCCGATATTCTGGGGAGAATCTTCCGAACTGCTGGAAATCCTCAATCCGGAATTAAAAATTTCAGTAAAAGAAAGTCTGCAAACCAGACCTGTTCCGGAAAATGATTTCTGCTATCCGGTTGAAATTCAATATCATAATAAAATTATTTTATTGAATCCATTACTTTTTGATGAGATAAATCAAAACTATCTGTTTCTGTATGCTTCCGGAGGCATGGGAAAATCATTTCTGTTACAGCATCAGAACGGCTTGCTTCTGTCACTTTCCGGCTATCGGGAAGAATTCCGTGAAAAAATAAATCCAGCATGTTCCTGCTGGATTCTGATTCAGATTTTATTGAAATATCATTATCATTTTGCTTATCCGACATTCGACATATGTATTGCTTGTGAAGGCGAGGAAACGCTTCTGCAACAGATTTCTGAACTGCTGAATCTGCTGAAAAAACAGCCTGAAAATCAGCTTCCGGAATATACGCTCCTGCTGGACGGCATGAATGAAATGAATCCGGAACTGCATGATATCTTTACAGAAGAACTTGCATATATCTGTCAGGAGTGGTATAATATCCGGATTATCATAACAAGCCGGAATGTTCCGGTTTATGAAGTCTTTGATGATTTTGAGAAAATCGAAATTCTGGGAATTCCTGAAAACAGCAGAGATTCACTGCTTTCAGAATATCCCGAAACAATGAAAAATGCAAAACTGCTTGAAATACTCAGAACTCCGCTGTTTCTGAAATATTTCCTGGAAAGTCAGAATTCACCTGATATGCTCAGTACACGAGGCGAAATTCTGGATGCTTATTTTTCAAATCAGCTGAAAAAGTATGAGAAACCACTTCAATTCGTGATAAAATATGCACTTCCGTTTTTAGCATATTCTATGCAGCTGTTTCATCTGAATATCCGGCGTTCTGATGTGTCCGATGCTGTCGAAAAAGCATTCAGTATTTATCTGGACAATGAGCATATTTATCAGAATCTTCTTGCTGAGGAGAAATTCAGAAAACAGGCACTCCGACAAACCAGAAACAGCATTGATTTTACAGAACTGCTGATTGAAAAAACAGGGATTCTTGTTATCAAAGACAATCAGCTGCAATTCTCACATCAGTATATTCATCACTATTTCATGGCAAAATACATCCTGAATGCCGTTCATGCAGTCAAAGCAGATTACCGGAAGCAGATATTTGATAATTTTCAGTTAGAAAAAATCTGGTATGACTGGCTTGATTCGCCTTATCTTCTGATTGGTGAAATCTGCGGAGATTACCGCAATATTCCTGACAAAAACGGCATTTTTGAGTATCACAGGACAGAACTGGATGCTCTGCTTGATATGGCAAGAGATTTTCATGCAGACAGCATCACAAACGAAATCATCAAAGTCATGCGTTTTTCAAGAAATCATCTGATTTGCGGTGTGGATTTCAGCAGTCTTTTCATTTCAGTATTCAATACATCAGGTTTGAAATTCAGTGATAACGGCAGTTATCCGAGTGATTTCCATAAATGCAGAATTCATACTCTGCCAAATAGGGCATCTTTTATTTTCTGTGCAGATTTTTCTTCTGACGGAAAGAAAATCCTGCTCGGCATGGATGACAGTCATGTGATTCTGTTCGATTTCAGAGCTGGACGGATTCTGAAAGATTACAATCTGCACAGCTGTCTGAACTACGGCGAATGCTTTGAGAATATCAGATTTCTGAATCATGACAAAGAATTTATCGTCACTACACAGTATACAAGCTTTCTGACAGAAACAGATACAGGAAAAATTCTGAGCATCTGTCCTGAAAAGAATCCTTTTTCTTATTCCGGACGGGCAGCAGCCGTTTCACAGGATTATCAGCATTTTTTGATTAATGATATCATTTATTCCGTCACAGGAGAACGCAGAAAAATACAGTTTCCAGAAAGATACAATCATTTCAGAAACTGTGACTTCCGAGGTTTTGTTTCTTTTTTGGGCGATGAAAAAAACAAAGAAATCCTGCGAAAATCAGGTGCATTGATAGAATAATATAAGATTTGCCCGGCAATGCCGGGCTTTTGTTGTTTTTTCATGTTAAATTATCAGCATGATTTATTTTTCTTCTTTTTTCGATAGGCTTCATCTTTCTCTTTATCCCAAAATTCAACATAAGACTTTGTTTGAGTAATATATTCAACCCATTTGCTGAAATCGTCTATTGCCTTGAAATCTGTACTGAGCATCTTTCCATCCACAAAGCTGACAGAATTTACCAGTATATGTCCATGAAACCAGGAACAATCATGGTCGGCTTTGTGTGTACAGTGCAGAGTCTGATACCGCTGATGAAAATACTTGGCAATATCTTTGGTATAATCAGCAGCTGTCTTTACATCTGGAGCAGACGATACATTATATGAAATAATAAAATGAACCAGTGGATTTGTACTCGTTTTTCCATAGTACCTTTTCACCGCCAGCATCTGTTCATAGCAGATATCCGGATGATATGGGTCAACACCATTTCCAGACCAGTCAACTGCACGTTTCGGATTACAGATATAATTGCAGACATTTTTCAGATATTCCAGTCCGCCTCCAAAGTCCTTTTTTACTTTAATGACTGCCATAATTCATTCGCCTCCTGTTTTAATTCCAGCACTTTACTTTTATCCATATGAATCACTGCTTCTACTGCCCCATTCAAAATATTCTGAATTTTTACCAGAGTTTCGGGAGATATGCCTTCTACCCCATGCAATGCCATAAATTCAATGTAACTGGCAAACTGCATTCCCTTCGCTGCTGCCTTTTCTTTCACAATCTTCTTCTCATCATCACTAAGTCTGATTGAAGTGGTCTTCTTCTGCTCGTGTTCTGCTTTCATGTCAGAATCCTCCTCTATAAAAATATTTTTACAAATGATGATTTTATGACATATTCGCTCTGCCGGATATGTTTTCTCATTTGCTAATATTTTGTATTACGCATTTCAAAGATTATTATTTTATAAATTAAATATATATGTAATCCAGCATAGCCCGACAATACGTCAATTCTATTCTTACCTTTTTCATCCGGCAGTGTAATCACAATGATGCTATCATTCATTCAGATTGTTCTTATGCCAGATTCTTTCACTATGATGTCATGATATCATTCCATCTGTTCTATAGCGAGCATGTCTTCATGTCATGTTATCATAACATAATATGAAAACATGTTGGTTCTTTATCTTCTCTTTCTATAACATAATCTACTATATATATATATTATTGATAGTATATTTCTTAACGTCCTCTCTCTATAACATAATATATATTACAGGCGGGCGCTTCGCTCCCTCCCCCCTATTATGTAGTACATGTTTTTTTCAATTATTTTTTCTATTTTTTTGAATTTTCATATATATATCATTTATGTGAATCATGAACATGATTTAATTCTATAGAAAGGAGAGCTTGCCATGTTTGACAACCAGCGTTATCTCACAAAAGGCGTGAATGAATCCATTCCGTTTGAGACTCAGGCTTTTATCTGGAACTGTATCGACCGTCTGCCGGAAGACGAAAGAGACTATTTCCAGATTTTCGAGCTTGAAGACATCGGCGGTATGCAGCACATCGTCCACAAATCCGAACAGCCGGAATACTGCATGAACTACTTTATTCCAATGCTGAAAGCCGTCACTGCCAAAGTCTACGTCATCGACAGCACAGAATATTCGACTATGCTCCTGGCTGAGGAGTACTGAAATCAGCCACCTGACAAAATTCCTCTGCCGAAAGGCAGGGGTAATTATTTTATCTTATCTCAGAAAGGGGGATTTAGAATGAACATACTCGACGAACTGGCAGAACACTTTGACACCAGAATCAGCAGCAAGGAGCAGTACGGCAGAGCCTTAGCCGAACTCAACGCCTTCTGCGAACAGGAACTCGACAAAGAACAGGCAGAAAAGCTCAACGACATTGCCGGAGACCTGATTCACGCTGTAGCTGCCGTCAATTCCAGAGAGGGCATGAAACTCGGTGCGAGAATCATCGCCGGACTGCTCTCTGACAACTGAATATCCGAACCCAGCCCCTGTCAGCTGATGGCAGGGGCAATTTTATGTCCAGAGGAGGAAAGATTATGGACGAAGAAGATGTTAGATACTGTGACTGCTGCGGTGAAATTATCCACGAAGGTGAGAATTACTCCTGGATTGGTGATGACATCGTGTGCGATGATTGCAGAAGACATGAATGCGGATGCTGTGAGAATTGTGACGAGCTTATCTATAACAGCGAAGCGATTACTGATGATGGGCATTTTGTCTGCCATTCCTGTTATGAGAACGAATATTATCACTGCAGCTGCTGTGGTATGCTCCTGCATCAGGATGACAGTTATTCCTACAACGACATGGACTTTTGCTATGACTGTTACAGCCGGAAGAACCACACCATCCGTGAGTACGGATACAAGCCGCAGCCTGTATTTTACGGCAAAGGAAAGCGGTTTCTCGGCGTTGAACTGGAAGTCGATGAAGGCGGTCATGATGATGACAATGCTCTTGAAATCCTCGAAGAAGGCAATTATACCGATGAGCATATCTACATCAAGAGTGACGGAAGTCTGCATAACGGGTTTGAAATTGTCACACATCCCATGTCGCTCGAATATCACATGAACGAATTCTGCTGGGAAGATGTCCTGCACAAAGCTGTACAGCTCGGCTATAGAAGCCACCAGACCACAACATGTGGTCTGCATGTACATGTGAACCGGGATTATTTCGGCGGTAATGAAGCTGCTCAGGATATGGCAATTTCCAGAATTCTGTATTTTGTGGAGCAGAACTGGAACGAACTGCTGAAATTCAGCAGACGTACAGAATCTGCCATGAACAGGTGGGCAGCACGGTTCGGCTATGAATCCACTCCGAAAAAACTGCTGAACAAAGCCAAATGCACCTACGGCAGATACCACGCTGTCAATCTCTGCAACCATCATACTATCGAATTCAGAATGTTCAGAGGTACGCTGAAACTGAATACTCTGCTGGCAACTTTACAGCTGGTGGACAGAATCTGCAATCTTGCCTGCAATCTGACCGACAGCGAAATGCAGAATATTTCCTGGTCAGAGTTTGTCAGCTACGTTTCAGAGCCGGAGTTAATCCGCTATCTCAAAGAAAGAAGATTATACGTCAATGAACCCGTTTACACAGAAGAGGAGGTATAATATGGGTATCAAAAAGCACATCGCCAAAAAAGCAGCGAAATTTGTATTTCATGAAATCTGCAACACTTATGCAAACGGAAGCCGTCACAGCTACAGTACCGATTATGTCAGTGATTCCATCGACATGAGTACGCTGTATGAAGCTCTCAGCCATGCTGAACAGGTATGCTGTACTGTCAATCCGACCTGCAAGAAAGAGCATCTGGCTCTGTTCAAATCCGAAGTTATCAAGTATATCCACACAAAATAATTCAGCTGTCAGCCGGGTTCGCCCGGCTGATAATTTTATATTATTATAGGCGATTGCAAAATGCAGAGCCAAGATAGTAAAAGGAAGTGATGAAAGAAATATGAGAATGAAAGAGTGGATTTTTCAGGTGTGCAAAGAAAAAACAGGCACAACAAAAAGACCGATGGGACATCAGTCAGAAAAAAT
>JAZQIL010000033.1:0-8702 GCA_045541055.1 Oscillospiraceae bacterium | reverse complement strand
CGCTGCACTTGTCTATGAAAATTCTGTGTATCGGATGCCCGAAGTCTTCCAGAGCCTTGAGCTGTCGAGCTTCGTTCTGGTCGGTGCTGGACACTCGGACATAGCCGATGTATGTTTTTCGCTTTTCTTCTTCCATTTTTTGGGATTCTCCTCTCAAAACCTGTTTTCTTTAAGTTTATCATATTTCATAATATATGTCAATACTGATTTACGACTTATTTGAAACAGGTATTAGAGGGGATTCCGAAGTCTGTCAAGGGTACGCCAGCAAGAGACAACTCAAAATGTTGTAGTAGTTATTTACTTGAAAGAATCGAGCATAGCCATTCCTTTTCCGATACCTATCATATCTTCTGCCTGATATTCGCCATTGAGATAGTTCACAAGCATCAGTGTGATATAGCTTTCTTCATTGGTTTGTATAGGATACTGTGCTATTTTCCGCTTGAAACGTTCATAGAAACTTCTCATAAACTGCCTTAGAGAATCTTCATGGTCATTCATATCTGCATTGATATAGTTCAGTCTGGAAATTAGAGTGTCAGTATTCAGTATTTCTTTTCCGGAATAACTTGTTTTCTTGGTGTAAAGAGCCTTTGCAAGGAGATGAATAGTTTTTCCTACAAATTCTTTGTATTCGGACTGCTCCAGAGAATCAGAAGGCAGGTCACTGTAACCTGTGAGGAATCGAAGGGCATTTTCAAGGTTTTGGGTATTATTTTGGAAGAAGTCAGGAATCCAGCAGTCACGGACTGCCCATTCATCAGGGTCAAATTCTCCATAATAGGACTTAAATTCTTCTTCACTGCTGAAAATAGTATCTGCATGACAGAGATTTTCTTTTAGCAGAGGACTGCCCATATGAAACAGCATTTCACGGAGACTTAACGTTCTGGAAGTTTCTTCAGATTCAGACCGTGAGGGCATAGGGCTGCCTTGGTATTCAGAAGCCTGTTTTTTCGGAACAGGTTCAGAATGTTTATCCATTTCAGGTGATTTGGGACTGTATTTTTTCAGTTGGTTACGGATAGTGCTTGTAAGAAAGCTGTCTTTGGCGGCAGGATATTTCAGATTTTTCAGAGATTTATCGCACTCATACCTGACTTTTTTGATAAAAGCCCGCAGAGAGCCTTCCTTGTTGATGATTTCTTTCAGCTTGCCAATAATTTCAGCAAGCTCCATTGTTTCAGAATATACCGATTCTTTCAGATATTTTGAAAGCTGTGGAACGAAGTTTTTCAGGTTCTGTTTAGCAGAATCGCAGTTAGCATAGTTATTCAGCAGTTCTTCCAGTTCTGTGAACTGTTCGCTGTTATCAGAGGAAAAAATAGTTACAGGTTCTTCGTTGAGTCCGTCGGTCGTTTCTGGACTGACAGACAGACTTTTAATAACTGGTAAATTTTTATTAGATGGATTTGTAGTTAATTGTGACACAATTTCGGTATCTGGAATATCGGGATGCGGAAAATCGGAACGTGGACAAAATGACAGAGATACGCCTTTTTCATTATTTTTATTTTTTTCTTCTGGAGACATAGCTACCTCATAAAAATGGTATATTGATTCTATGAATCTTCCTTTTTTATCACGACGTTTTTCAATAAAAAGGTATCCAAGCTGCTCTAACTTTTTCAAAGCAGTGCGTATCTTAGTCTTTCCAATAGAAAAGATTTTCTGAAATCCTGAAACGGAAAAATGCCAGCTTTCTTCACATAAAGAAAAAACTTTTACCAGAATGCCTACTTCCATTGGAGAAAGACGTGTGTCCCACGCATAGCTTGAGCGGTCATTTGTTATGAGGGTATACGGATGAAGTGCATCTTTAGGCAAACGGTTCTCAAAGCAAAGATTTGGTGTCATACATTTTTCCTCCCTTCTGATTTCTTAGTTATTTGTATCATGATAAATTTTGTTTTCATAAAAAAAGTTCCTCCTAAAAATTTAGAAAAGCTCTTGATTTTTTGGAGAGAACATGCTATAATATAATTGAATGTTTTTTATTTTTGAAATTATATTATATTGTGTTCTCTCTGAAAATGCCTGGTGGCTTAACACCGGGCGATTTTTTTTGCTTATTTTTTCTTGATTTTGCGTGTAATTCTTATCAGACGGCACTTTTCTCTGATTCTGCATCAGAGAGAGCATTCGCTTGTTCAGCTTCACGGCGGTCGAGTTCTGCTCCGACTGTTGTTGTCTGGATGATATATTCATCATTTCCATTTCGCTCCACTTCTGACTTTTTGATAATTAACTGTACATCTGCTCCATTAGAAATGGCTTTGATGTGTTCTGCAAGTGCTGTTCGTTCTTCAGGCGAAAGTGAAATATACAACTGTACGATAGCCTTTCCTACCGGACTAAGATTTAAAATTTCCAGTGGGTCTTCTTTGCCTAACAAGTAATCAGTAGATACATTCAGAAGATTAGATAGTGCTACCAAAGTTCTGTGGTTAGGTTCTCTTTGCCCTTGCTCATAATTGCGATAGGTAGTATAATTCACTCCCAGTTTATCAGCAACTTCTTTCTGCGTTAATCCTGTCTCTTTTCTTGCCTTTTTTAAATTTTCGAGATTCATCTTTATCACCCCTCACATCGTCATGATTTTTGTTTCTTTAGTGTTTTTCTCATTTGTTCTCTTATTTCAGCACGGTCTTTGGGTTCGAGCAAAAGGTAGCTTTTCAAAAATTCAATTTCCGATTCTGATTCTTCCAATTGTTCAACTGGGGTACAATTTGTTTCCTCTTCTAATCCAAGCAAATAGTCAGTGCTGACATTGTACAAAATAGCCAGTTTTTTGATTGCAACTGTGCCAAGTTCACGCGCACCAGATTCATATTTTTGATAAGTGTAGAATGGAATATCTGCTTTTTCAGCACATGCTTTCATTGTCAACCCATGCTCTGTACGCAACTTTCTAATTTTTTCAGAAATAGTCATAGTCATCACCTCTCTTTTATTATAATAGCACAATCGGGCTATTATGTCAAGAGGTATTTTGAGATGTGTATATTTTTACTAATTTCGCACTAACCTTTTTGTGCTAAATGTGTATTGACTTTTAGCACAAAAGGGCATATAATTAAATAAATGCACATTTGTGCTGTTTTTTATGAAAGAAAGGTGAAAAAATGTCAATGCAAAAAGAATCCGGTACACAAGTAACAGTGGAAGTTGCACATAGTTGCACATCAGTGAAGGATGAAGAAACAGAAATTTTATGCATGTACCGTAAATTGGATGAAGCAGATAAAGCTAATATTATCTCTAAAATTAAGAGCATCCTTGAAACGTATACACAAGCAACGAAAAAGTAAGTCTTTCTATAGCAAAAGTTGGTTGTGAGGGGAAAAAATATGGAAAAAACAATAATAATAATTACTTGTAATCCGTCTAGTGATAATGTCGGCACATTTTTGACAAATCCAGCGGCAACAGACGAGGAGCGTTTAGGAATGCTGTGCGGTCATATTGATATGGAACTGAAAAACATGATAATTTGTCAAAAAATGACATTGCCGGAAGCAGTTTCAAACATTGAACACGCTGTTCAGATTGCCGTGGAAGCATTTATCAAAGATTATGCTTTTTGTGCAATAGGCAAGAGGACGATTGTTAATCAGATGTCCGGCAAATAAGAACGGCTTTCTACTGGGGTTTTGAGCCTATCAAGCCCCACACCAGCCACAAGGGCAGCAGAACACCGCACACAAGGAGAGCCGCCCACGGCAACAAAAAGCTCCGGAGGTGAGAAATTTGAAAGGCAATGAAGAATTTGAACAAATGGCTCGTGAACTCCAAAAAAAAAGAGACCATGCTAAAGCTTATGGGGCAGAAAATGAAAAGCTTGCTTTAAAAGTCTATGACTTGCTTAAAAGTGAGGGTGTTACTATTGCTCAAAGCAGGGATGTTTTAGAAGCTGCTGTCGAAATGGTAAATGAGACAGAAAACAAAGCGAAACTATGCTGATTGTGCAATATGAAAGAAGATGATAATTTGTCAGCAAGAAAGAAGATTGTTTCTCTGAACAGATATGACATGATGCGGATTAATGCAGCTCTGAAAGTAAGTCTTTCACTTGAAAGGGAGATGAAAAGATGACTGACGAACAGAAGAAAAAAGTAAACTGGCTCAGCAGGGCAGAAGCGAATGAAGACTATATTGCTGTTCTGAAATTACAGATAGCCAGAGAGAAAGATGCTGCCCTTTTGCTGCTTGAACCGGAACTGATACAAAAAGTAGAAGACAGTATTCAGGAACAGACAGAAAAAATTGCTGAATTAGTTGATGTTCGGTATGAAATCAGAAAAGCTATCTCCAGCATTCATGACCCTGAACTGGAAGCGATTTTAGTCAGGCGATACCTGTTATACGAAACCGTTCCGGAGATTGCACGGCAAATGTTTTTTACCGTCCGGACAGTCCAGCGGAAACATCTCAAGGCACTGGAAAAAATAACCATACCACAGTTTGGAGGCTGCCTATGATTTCTTTGAAAATTGATAATGACCGGATAGATGCTAAAATACATGGCTCTGATGAAATTGTGATAGACGAGCTTTCTACTGCTGTCGTCCGGATATTGACCGCACTGGAAGAAGATGGAGGCAGACCAGTAAGAGAAATACTTGGTGTGCTTATTCTGCATATGCTGTCCAAATCACAGCAGGATTGAGCCTTGGATTTCGCACAGACACAGAAAGTTCTCTGGCTGAACAGAGCGTTTCATGCGGATAAGAAAGCAAAAGCACTGGAAGCAAAGGCAGAATATGACCGAAGCATTGCAGAACGACTTACCCGCAGCTGTTCCGGAACAGGCGGAACGGCTTCAGAGAACAGTACAGAGGATGCTCTTATCCGGCTTGCAGAAACAGAACGTCTGCTGCATGAAGAACTTCAGAAGCTGGTGCAAATCAGATATGAAATCACATTAGCAATCAGTTCTGTAGATGATATTGATATGCAGGCAATATTGATGCTGCATTTCCTTGCCTATGAGACTTTTGAGGAATCATCGTCATGACTTGAAACGCTTACTTCTATCCATTCACGATTATTAGACAGCTTATAAATTTTTCTGTCATCTTCAAGAACTTCGCAGACTGAACCGGAAGCCCAGTGTGGAAGCGGTTCTGGAATATCTGCCTCGAAATCGCAAACAAGATGCACTCGCAGAAGTGCCATCAATTCGCCGGAAGCGTTCACAACGTTTTTTAGCTTATATTTTCCAATCAGCTCATACACTTTACCCACCTTCTTCTAAATTCATAGCAGCAGCCAATCCAGCGGAAACAGCAGAAACGCCGATGCCAATCAGAACAGGCTTTAAAACGCTCTTATCTGCACCCCAGTTGATTGACGGCATTGCTACAGCGATATAGCCGACAGCAGACTGCAAAGCCGTTCTCAATGCTCTTCTGAGCCAGTTTTTCATGTGCCTTCACCTCCGGAGGGAAGATTTTTAAACTCTTCATGAATCGAATCCATCACACCGTTTGCGCCTAACTTGTGGTACTGTTCATAGAGGTTTTCAAAGTTTTCTTTGGCATAGATAGGCGCATAGCCACGGGATTTATATTTTTCGTACTGATAAATCAGGCGGTCTCTTAAAAGAGCCTGTACACCTGATTCAAGGGCGTTTTGTTTCTGTGAGACAGTTTTCAGGCGTGTCAGCAGAAACTTTGTAAAAATGCCAATCAGACCGCTGGAGGTTAGAATGGTAATTAAAATATTTTGAATCATAGTTGCATCACCTGATTTTTCTGAAACTGGAAAGAAATTACATTTGGCATTTGAAATTGAAACTGCACTGTTTCCGGCAGGGAAACGGCTTCAATTTCAGAAATGCTTTTAAAATCTGCGCCGATACCGGAGAGGGAAAAACCTGTAAATCTGGGAAAACTGGAAGGGGTGGGGGTAATTTCAAACACCCCTTGAATGTGTGGAAAGCCGTCATTTACAGAAGCATGAATTTTCCAGACTGATTTAGATTTCAGATAGTTAAAGTCTTCTAAAATCACAGTAGAAGCCGGAAAACCGTCTGCTGAAAAATCCCATACAGACTTGACATTCTGGCTGTCAAATGCATCCGGAATGAAATCACAGGCAAAGGGAAAGCCGTCATTGACAGCAGGGTCAATCTTCCAATCATTTTCGGTTGGTTCTTGTAAAGACTGTTCACTCATAAAGTCACCGCCTTAAGGAAAAAAGCCAATTTCAGCAAGATAAGCAGCATCTTTCATCTGTACTTCTGTGAGAGATTTGCAGTTAGCCGAATCTGAAACGGATAAATTTTCAATCCCATTTGTGCAGAACAGGGTCAATCCTTGGCTTGCATTGTACGTTTTCAGAGAAACAGCGACAGGAAGTGAAGCAGTGCAGTTATTTTCAAATACGCAGTAATTAAAGCCGCTGCTGCTGCTGTTTCCGAAAAGCCCAACGGAACTGGCAGAACTGTCGGAAAAAGTTAAAAAGGAATTTTTTACCACAACACCAATCTGCGTACAAACAATATTACTAACACAAAACCATGTTTGAGATGAAATTAAAATTTCAGCTCCGTCCAGAATAAAATTACAGCGTGTAAGAGATGGATTAGTATTAACAACTGTTCCTGTATTTGCGCCTGAAAACTTTATATGAAAAGAGCATCTGGAAACAGCCATTCCAGCATTACTGGAAGAACTTAATATTGATAGCTTAGAACCGACACTTTGCGCAGAGACAGAACATCCACGCATTACAGTATAATTGCTCAGACGAATCAGGGATACAGTACCGCTGCTTAATTGTTTGTGTGACCAGTTGAAAAATCCGATATTTCGGACGGATTTAACATTTTCGCTTGTTCCGCCGGAAATTTGCACAGCATTTGCTGCATTGACGGTCACACCAATAATTTTCTTCAATTCATCTGCATAGCATTCTTTGCAGTTAAAAACAACTGGTTCTTCCAGAAGCCCTTCATAGCCGGAATCAGCAGCAGCATCAATATCAGATTCCAGCTTGACATAGCTGTCAGTCTGGGCGATACAGTGCAGAAATCCGGTGAAATCTTCCGGAATATATGGATTTTCCTGTGTGCCTTCTCCTGAATATCTCATGCAGATGCTCCTTTCTGGGCAACCTGACTGACAGTGAGCGTGCCCGTCAGCTTGACATAAGTCCGATTATTTTCGTCCGTCAGCCAGAATGTCAGCCGGTAAGTTCCCACCAGACTTTTTGTGTCTTCGCTGGTAAACTGAACGGCGAAAGTAGTGACAATATGTCCTTCGGAGTCATCAGATGCTGATTTGATGCTACATGTTTTGCTTAAAACAACACTCCCTGGAATCGCTGGATTTTCGAGAATCGCACACATAGAGCAATTTTCGGCATCTTCTACAGACACATAAATTTCCGGCAGCGTATCGCCCTGTAAGCACTCCATAGGCTCAAATTCTTTATAAAATTTTGTCTTACTTGTCATAGCCCCATTCCCTTTCATAGAGATAATTTGCATTGACAGCACGGATAGATTTGTCAGCTTTTGAAAGTCTTGCGCATCCAGAGAGCACACGCTCATCTTTTCCGGCGCAGGAAAGCCATGTTCCGCCTCTGAACGTCCATTGAATGGAAGTTATCACGCTGTCGCAGACAACAGCATCATTCTCATCATAAAACTGAATTCTCTGTCCAAGCTGATAGCGTTCCGGTTTGTGGACTTTACAGCGGAACGGCACAAGAGGGCGGTTTTCTCTGTCATTCAGGTAATCAAAAATTGCTTTGCAAAAAATAAAAAGATTATCATGATGCTTCAAATTGTATGCGGCATCTTCAAAAACGTGAAAATAAACATAACCGTCAATAAATGAATTATTTTCAAGTATGAATTCATAGGGAGAGCACTCTGTCAGCGGAATTGCTTGCCATCTACCTGGAAAATAATATTCAGAATTGATGGGATAATGGTCTCCAATATTATTTTTTTCCGCATAGTTATTTTTTGCAGTAATTCGATAAATCTGCAATCAGAGCGACAATCGGATTAGCTGCAATAATGCCGAATAATCCAGAAAATGCGCCTGAAACTCCTTGAATCAAAACTGGAAGCTGTGCAAGACCGTTGGCAATCAGGACCGGCAATCCAAACTGTAAAAACGTCATAAAATGCTGGACAGCGGTCATAATGCCAAGCACTCCGGCGAATGTGCCGATAGCTGTCACAATTCCGAAAATTGCTGTTTGAAATGCCTGTGCGCCGTCAGTTTCACCGGTTGACCATGCAACAAAATCCATGACACCGGACAAAAGTCTGCTGATGGCATCGGCAGCAACCGAAACAGCAGCGGAAACACCTGAAATTGCTGTTTCGATGACAGTACCTGCATTTTCTCCAGCTTCTCCGGAATTGAAATACTCTTTCATTTTGTCAGTCAAAGGCTGAAAAGCTTTTTCAAGGTTCTGGATAGAAGTTTTCAGTTTATTGAATGACGTTTTCAGCCTGTCAGCGGCTTCCTGAAGCGTTTCAGAAGTTGCCTCGAATTCCTGCTTGACTTTAGCCGAAACGCCCTTAAAAGCGATACTGAGGTTCAATTTGACGGTATCGAGGTTAAGACCTTCAAGAGAATTCTTCACTTTCTCCTTGACCTGTTCCCATTCTTTCTCAACTCCGAGTGCATCTGCAATGGCAGTGATGACAGAATCAGCGACAGAAACGACTGTAA
>JAZQIL010000032.1:0-9812 GCA_045541055.1 Oscillospiraceae bacterium | reverse complement strand
AAAGGCAGAAAATGTGCCGAAGAAGTCATTCAGCGGTATGAATTTTTCAGAACACTCCTGCTCCGGCTTGGTATTCCTGCTCAGACTGCTGAACAGGATGCCTGCCGTCTGGAACACGCAGTCTGTCCGGAGTCGTTCGGTGCACTGAAGGCCTGTTTTTACCTGAAATCAGAGGTGAATTGATGAAATGCAGAAAAATATCACAGAAAATTCACAAATTTATGATAGAATAAAGTTATCTCAGATTAACTGAAAGGAGAAATTGTATGGAAAAAATATACATTATTTCTGGGATTATCGGAAGTTTGTGTTTTGCACTGGGTGATATTCTTCTTGGGTACGTTGACCCGACTCCGTTAGGCGAAGGCTCCGGCGTGATTACCAGAGGACATGGAAAAGGCTATCCGCAAAACCATTTTGCCGTCACGCTCGGCACTGCGGCAGCCGGAGTTGTATTTCTTTATCTCGGTATGACACATATTGGTGACATTGCAGTGAATGACGCATGGAAACAGTGGATTTCCCTTAGTTTTTCAGTGATGACATTTACATGGATGATGGTGCATATCTTCGTGACAGTCTGTGCGTTTGTCTATCATTGGACGGCTGAAAATGTTTCTGAAGAAAAAGCTCCGGAAGCCCTGAAACAGACAAGAAATATCTTTATGCCAATGATGATAACTGCTTATCTGCTGATGTTTGCTGGAGCTGTTTTCATTATTGCAGTGATTGCTCTCAGCGGAACAATTCTGCCGAAATATTACATCATATTCACACCACTGATTGGTGCAGCAGTCATGTCGGCTCTGGCAAAAATCAATCGGAAATCGCCATTCTGCAAGATGCTGGATACTCTCTGCCTTAATTTCGGCTTAATTGTATGGTTTATCAGCTTGTTCTTTGTCAGGGAGGGTTAAATATGAAATTACTGATTCAGCTAATATTATATTGCTTGCTGTTCACGGGTATGGTGAAATACGCTGTCCGTGGCGGTGCATTGGACGGACTGTATTTTTATCCGAAGCCTGTACAGGAGCGTGCAATAGAAATCGGACTTGTCACAAGAGAAACAATCGCCGAAAAACGGCGGAATTTTATGATTTTATTCTATCTTGTCATGCTGACGGTATTACTGTTGATTATCGGCTTGTGGAATCGCATTGATTCTTTCAAAACGGCTTATCTGCAAGCTTTATTATTTTTAGAAGTCATGAACTGGTATGACGGCATTGTGATTGACAGACTTTGGGTGGGACACAGCAAATTCTGGATTATTCCGGGAACGGAAGATTTGCCGTTTGTGCAGACTTGGAAACAAGTGCTGAAAAAACGCTGTATTCTTTCATTGATATGGGTTGCAGGTGCAGCAATTGTTGGCGGATTAGTTGTAATAATTTCAATTTTACTGAAATAAGAAAGGAAAGTGATATTTATGAAAAATTCGTTTAAAAACTGCCTGAAACTGATGCTTTTAGCGTTCAGTATCATGATGCTGTTTGTTCACAGGCGGGTAATCAAATCTGCAATTACTGGCGAACCCATGCCGGCAAATCCGCACGGTCCCTGCCATTGCAGAAAAAAGACATCGGAGGGATAATATGTTTGACAAAAGATTAACAGAACTATGTCCGGAAAGCAAGAAATTTATTGTGGGGAACATTATTTTTCAATGGCTGGAATTATTTTTAAACACCGTGATGATTCTCACAACAGCAAATGCTATACAGAATTTTTATCTCAAAGAATGGACATTTTCAGACTTGACAATGCCGATTGTCATTATTTTAATTACAGTAATTATTCGATTTTTCACGGCACAATTCGCAACAAGAATGAGCTATCTGGCATCGAAAACAGTAAAACAAAAAATGCGTGAACTGATTTATAGCAAACTCCTGAAACTCGGCAGTAAATACCGTGAACAGGTCACAACGGCAGAATTAGTTCAGGAATCTGTAGAGGGTGTCGACCAGTTAGAAAGCTATTTCGGCTTGTATGTTCCGCAGTTTTTCTATGCGTTTATCGCACCGATTACATTATTTTTCCTGTTCGGATTTGGCGGAAGCTGGGCGACTGCGACAGTTCTGCTTGTCTGTGTTCCGCTGATTCCGGGGGCAATCATGATGGTGCAGAAAATCGCTAAAAAATTATTATCGAAGTATTGGGGACAGTATGCACAGCTTGGCTCTACATTTCTTGAAAATTTGCAGGGCATGACAACTCTGAAAACTTATCAGGCGGACGAGTTCAAAAACAAGCAGATGAATGAAGAATCAGAGCATTTCCGTTTTGTGACAATGAAAGTTCTGACAATGCAGTTAAATTCTATCATCATCATGGACTTTTTCGCTTACGGCGGTGCGGCACTTGGAATTTTAATGGCAACAAAAGCATTTGTCAACGGAAATTTACCGCTTGCCAACTGCATTTTTATGATTCTGCTGTCGGCTGAATTTTTCCTGCCAATGCGAAGATTAGGCAGTTATTTTCATGTTGCCATGAACGGCATGGCGGCAAGCGATAAGATTTTTAAATTTCTCAATTTAGATGAGCCTGCCGAAAAAACAGAAAAAATTCCTGATTCTATCAAAGAAATCAAAATGGATAATGTTCATTTTTCTTATGATGAAAGCCGTGAAATTCTGCACGGTATCAGCATGACAATTCCGGAGCATTCATTCATTGGAATCGTTGGTGAAAGCGGATGCGGAAAATCAACAATCGCCTCTCTGCTGATGGGCAGAAATACCATCAAATCGGGAACTTTGACAATCGGCGGTAAAAATATCAATCAAATCAGTGAAGCAAGTTTAATGCAGAATTTGACGTATATCAGCCATAATGCTACATTTTTCAAGGGTACTGTCAAGGAAAATCTTCTGCTTGGCAATCCAAAAGCAAGTGATTCTGATTTGTGGAGCGTTCTGGACAGGTGCAATCTGTCGGCATTCCTGAAATCCGAAAAGGGTCTTGACACGGTTCTGATCGAAAACGCTGGAAATCTTTCAGGCGGTCAGAAACAGAGATTAGCCCTTGCAAGGGCGATTCTGCACGATTCCCCTGTCTATATTTTTGATGAAGCCACAAGCAATATTGATGTCGAGAGCGAAGAAGTTATTTTAACGGAAATCCGCAGATTATCGCAGAAAAAGACCGTTATCATGATTTCACACAGGCTTGCGAACGTGGTCAGTGCCGACTGCATTTATGCCCTCGAAAACGGCAGTATTGCAGAAGCCGGAACACATCAGGATTTATTGAACTATAACAATATCTATGCAAAATTATGGAAAACACAGGAAACACTCGAACAGTTCGGAAAGGAGGCAACAGCATGAAAAAACGCTCTAAAATCGGCACTTTATTGAAAATGCTGACTCTCGTCAAACCTCTGACCGGATTCATGATATTAGCTGTCACCTGCGGAACACTCGCCTATTTAGCTGTGCAGTTTATTCCCATTTTAGGTGGTTTTGCTGTCCTGAACGGATTAGGTTTTCAGAATCCAATCGGCATAACTGCAATCTGGGTTTGTCTGGTGATTTTTGCATTGCTGAGAGCCGTTCTGAGATACACGGAACAGAAAACAAATCATTACATTGCATTCACATTATTGGCGATAATTCGAGATAAAGTCTTTCAGTCGCTCCGGAGATTATGCCCTGCAAAACTGGAAGGTCGTGACAAGGGCGATTTGATTTCGCTGATAACTTCTGATGTCGAACTGCTCGAAGTGTTCTATGCACACACGATTTCACCGATTTGTATTGCATTTCTGGTTGAGTTGGTGATGTGTCTGTTTATCGGGAGTTATCATTGGAGTTTGGGCGTTTTGGCTCTATGTGCGTTTGTGAGCATTGGTGTGATTGTTCCGCTGATAATCTCGAAAATCAGCGGAAATACAGGCGATGAAATCCGTTCACAATCCGGAGAATTGGCGGCTTATGTTCTCGAAAATATCAGAGGTCTTGACGAAACTGTTCAGTATCAGAATGGTCAGAACCGCATGAAGGGCATGAACGATAAAACACACCAACTGACCGAAAATCAGGGAAAACTTAACAAACTGACGGGCATCAACCTTGCAATTGCAAATACATTTATTCTGGTATTTGATATTTTAATGCTCTGTCTGGCTGCATCACTTTACAGTTCAGGAGCAGTTGCATTTGACGGATTTATCATTCCATTGATTGCCCTGATGTCCTCTTATGGACCTGTGTCAGCACTGGCAAACCTCGGAACGACCCTGCAAAGCACAATTGCATCTGGTGGCAGAGTGCTTGACATTATCGAAGAAACTCCGGAAACAGAGGAAATCACCGGAAAGCCTGAAATCTCTTTCACTGGTGCAGACTGTCATAACGTAACGTTCTCCTATGGCGGTGATACGGTTCTGAAAGATTTCAGCATGAAATTTCCTGAAAATCAGATTGTCGGAGTGATTGGCAAGTCCGGAAGCGGAAAATCGACTTTATTAAAATTGCTGATGCGGTTCTGGAATACCTCTCATGGAAAAATCAGAATTTCAAATACTGACATCAATCAGATAAATACATCTAATCTGCGTGATATGGAAAGTTACATGACACAGGAAACACAGCTTTTCAAAGATACGATTGCAAATAATATCAGAATCGGCAAGCTAAATGCTACACAGGCAGAAGTCGAAACAGCGTGCAAAAAAGCTTCGATTCATGATTTTATCATGACTTTGCCGAATGGATATGAAACACAGGTCGGTGAACTTGGTGAAACGCTTTCGGGCGGTGAACGGCAGAGAATCGGACTTGCAAGAGCCTTTCTGCATGATGCTCCTTTTGTTCTGCTCGATGAGCCGACAAGCAATCTTGACAGCCTGAATGAAGCTGTTATCCTGAAATCCCTCAAAGAAGAATCAGCCGGAAAAACTGTCGTTCTGGTGTCACATCGTGAATCCACCATGAAAATTGCTGACAAGACGTATTCCGTCGAGAACGGACGTTTGAGTTAAAAATGATAGGAGGAAACTGATGGCAATTAAAAGACTGATATTTCTGATACTGGGACTGATTTGTCTGGCACTTGGCACAGTGGGTGTATTTCTGCCGGTTCTGCCAACTGTGCCGTTCTATATGGCAACAGTATTCTGTTTTTCGCAAAGTTCGCAGAAACTGCATGACTGGTTCATCAGCACGGAACTGTACAAAAAGCACCTGAAATCTTTTGTAGAGAAAAAAGGAATGCTCCTGAAAACCAAAATCAGCATTATCACAACTGTCACTCTGCTGATGGGATTCGGCTTCTTCATGATGGCAAGAAAAGGCATCTGGATTCCGTGCATCATCCTTGCTGTTGTGTGGATTTGCCACATTGTCTATTTCGTGTTCGGTGTGAAAACCATCAAAGAAGAAAATTCAGAAGAATGAAACAGAAGCCAGTCCAGAAAAATCAGGGCTGGCTTTTGCAAAATGACGAAACACGAGCTTGATTTTTTTACATAACAGTGCTATAATATTGTTAGCGACAGCTTACTGAAACCAAGGAGGATATTATGAATATACCAAGAATCATTCTGGACGGAATTGTCATGTGTGTGATTTTTAATGCTGTTGTTGCGTTATTTTTCATGGTTCTGCCGCAGGCATACAGCGTTATGTTTCCCAAATCCATCAAAGAAGCCGCCGCCCCTTATGTAAAGAAACGGGATATAAAACTGATGTATTGTATTTTGCTGATACTGTATTTTCTGATGTTTCTTTATATGGCAGTGAGTGCACATTTTGCAGGAATCACAGGCTTCCGGAATCTGTTCTGGACGGGATATATCGAAATGATGTTCGTGAATGTCGGAGATTTCGTGCTTCTTGATGTTCTTGGAAGAATGTATGTAAAAGACAAGAATATGATAAAAGGTGCAGAAAATCATTCTGGCTGGGAATGGAAAGAATGGAAGAAACTCGCCATACCAGAACATGGGCTTGCATGGGTGCTGATTGTCTGCCCGCTGGTAGGCTTGATTGTTGCAGGAATCAATGCACTGATTGGCTGAAAGGAGCTTGAATATGGGATTTTTATTTTCATGTGCAGAAAAAATTCTGCTGAAATGCAAAAAGCCGGATACCATGACGGCATCAGAACGGCTGACTCAGGCAAGAAACTATAATCAGAAACATCCGTTTGTCATGCCAACAGACAGTAAAGTTAGGTACAGGAAAATCATGATTGAAAATCAGTATCCGTGCGTTATCATGCATCCGCATGATGGAAACGGAAAAGGTGCAGTATTGTACATTTTCGGCGGCGGCGGTCTGCTGTCGGCGTGGAAGCCTCAGCTTGCTATGGCTCGGAAAACAGCACAGGATTCCGGTGCAGATGTATGGTATCCGATTTATCCGCTCGGAACTGAAGTCAGCCTTGCGGAAACGCTCAGAATTCTGACAGAAGTCTATCGTACCATGCTGAAAAAATATCCGGCTGAAAAGATTATTTTTGAAGGCGGTTCGTCCGGTGCATCGGCGGCTCTTGCACTGATTCTGATGAATATTAAGAAATCTGATTCTGACCGTCTGCCGATGCCTGGAGCTGTAATTGCTCATTCGCCGTCGAGTATTCCGCTTTCTGAACCGGAATGGAAAGAGATGGAACAGAAAGCAGAATCCGATTTTATGTGCAGTATCAATATTGTCAGAAACTGTCAGGAGCTGTTTCAGTTGGATGATGATGCAGAACAATGGATGATTTCTCCTGCACACGGAGATTATACGGGCGCACCGCCGTTATATCTGTTTTACGGCGGACATGAAATGCTTTCCGCCTGTGTGCCGTATTTTGCGGAATCTTTCAGAAAAGCCGGAATTACGTTCCGGATTCATACAGAACCGGGGATGTTCCACTGTTATTCCATGTTTCCCGCAGTCAGGGAATCCGTGAAAAGCTACTGTGCAGGAATCCGCATCATCAGGCGGATAATACAGTCTGAAATCAGAAAGTGAGGGTTTACTATGATGAAATATACCGGAAAATACTGGATGATGCTTGCACCTCTCGTCAGGAGGTCATTGAAATGGCATTATGAAAAAGACTTTGCAGAACAGATGATGAAGAAAGCAAAGCCCATTTACAGAGACTTGCTGAATCGTATGGATGATATTGGCTCAGACAATCCGATGGCTTCCAATGTCTATACAAGTTTTGTATTTATCGCCGTCTGGAAAGCCGCTGAAGGGAAAATTACTGTCAAGGCTCTGCGTGAGATTTCAAAAGAAGTCATGCAGTTCAAGCCATTGAAATTAGCAGGATTGTTCATCAATGCCAATCAGAAGAAAGGCATTGAATCTATCCGGAATACAATGCTGAAAAATGCACAGTGGCTGGAAGAACATCCAAAATATAAAAAATATTCATGGGATTTCAATTTTGATGAATCCAAACATAAAGACGGCTATTATTATCATTTTACGCAGTGTCCGCTGAATACTTTTGCAAGGCGTGAAGGGTTATTAGATGTTCTGCAAGTCATGTGTGATGTGGACTATTTGTCCGCCGGACTGATGCACGCTAAATTATATCGGAAGCATACACTTGCATCAGGTGGGAAAATCTGCGATTACTGGTTTGTCGGCGATAAAATTGAAAATCCAGAATAGGAGTGATGTAAGATGAAATTTACTGTGATTATAATGGAAATGCTTGTGTTTGCAGGCATCTTTACTGCTGTGCTTTTCTCGCTTATCAATAAAAAAGAAACAACAGCAAGTATTCATAACTATCCGCCTGATATTCAGGAGGAATATTTCAGAACGCATCCACGCAAAGATGTATCCTACCGGTCAAAAAATGTCATATTTGCCAAACTGCTTGGTTTGCTGATGTTTACAGCGATTCTGACAGGCTGTGCAGTTTTTGCAGGAGCAGGCAGTTTCAGTCAGGGATTTCTGCTTGCCTTCGGTCTGATGGCATGGATTGGAGCTTATGATACATTTTTTCTGGACTGGGTTCTGTTTGCAAATATGAAGTGCTTCCGTCTGCCCGGTACGGAACATATGGATAAAGCCTATCATCAGAAATGGTTTCATCTGAAAGGTATGCTGTTCCCCGGAATGCTTTTTGCCTTGATTGTTGCAGCAGCAGTTGGCTCGATTGTCATGCTGATACGGTGAATTTGAGAAAATCAGAAAACAGTGGAAAGGAAACGGAATTTTAATATGAATTATCCAATCGGTGTAAAAGTAACTCATCTCACTGAGAGAGAAATTGAAGAAGTCGGAGAAGCATTTGCTTATTTCGGGTACGCTGAAAATGAACTCGGTATGGCGTTTCTTTATAAAGACAAAGAAACGCTGAAAGAGTATATCTGCGGATTCATGAGAGCAATGCTGAAAGGCGGATTTCTTTACAGTACCAGCCGTAATCATGAAGCATTGATTGCATTCCGGCATTCAGACGAAAAAATGAATCTGGCTTGTGTGGCGGAACTGCTGAAAACATTTTATCGGACAATGGGAATCAAAGGATTTTTGCATTTTCTGAAACTGATGCAGTCCGGCGGTGAATCCTATGAAGATACTCTGAAAAAGGCAAAAAAGCCATATATTCTGGTCGGAATGCTTGCAGTCCGGAAGAAATATCAGGGGCAGGGATATATGCGGAAAGTTCTGAATCTCGCCTATGCCGAGGGAAAACGCCGGAATTGTCCTGTTGTACTGGATACAGATGCAGTATTGAAACGTGATAAGTATATCCATCTTGGCATGAAGCATATCCGCACGAGAAAATATGCCGATGGTGCTTATCTTTATGACTTAGTAAAGGAGTAATTATGATTCTGACGCTGATATTGACAGTTGCACTGATGGTATTATTGTTTCTTTCTATCTGGATGGCAACGATGTTTATGCCGTTCTCAGCACTGGCGAAAAATTTTCCGGAAGATGTACAGGAACGGCTGAAACCACGTCTTGCAGAACTTGAAAAACGTCCGTTCAAAGAGAAAATTATCGGGCAAATGATATTTATTTTGTGCATGAGCTTTATGCTTGTTGTCATGCTGATTGGCGGTATAGACGGTATTCATCAAAAGTATAATTACTGGCAGTTCTTATTAAGATTTCTGATAATGGGAATCGGTTTGAAAGCGTTTGATATTATCGGACTGGATTTTTTTCTGCTGACGAAAACGCATTTCTTTCAGCATTATCTTCCTGAAACAGAAGGCTGTGCAGGCTGGCAGAATTTCGGCTATAACCGGAAACAGCAGTTAAAACATTGTGCCATGATTCCGGTTTGCTGTGCGATTATGGCTTGGATATTTACTTTATAAGGAGAGAATTATATGAAATATGATACAGTCAAAGAACTGAACAAACGCAAAGGCTGTGTTGAAATCAAAAAAATCATTCAAAATCATCTTGGTTCAGAAACAACAGAGCAGATATGGCAGAAAGCAATCAGAAAATTAAACAGGATGCATCAGAAATATCCGGATATTCCAAAAGGTCAGGAATCTCATGTAAATACGATTTTTCCGACTGCTGCACTTTATCTTGCTCTGAAAGAAACCGCACCGGAACAAGCCATGCAGTGGATGGAAGAGGGAGCAAAAATTAATGTACTCCATCAGTCCGGAATATTTAAAGCAATGGTGAAGTTCCCCTTTGGAAAGTCCTTCTTTCTGAAAGGTTTTGCAAATATGGGACAGAAAATGTTTGGTGAAAGTGCAGGATTTGAAAATCATCTTATCCAGTCAACAAAAGATATCTGCCAGTTTGATATTCTGAAATGCCCTTATGTGAAATACTGTGCAGAGCTGGGCTGTCCGGAACTTGCACATA
>JAZQIL010000031.1:0-94289 GCA_045541055.1 Oscillospiraceae bacterium | reverse complement strand
CCCTGCTGTGGAGCACACCAACCAATACCGTGTGTGAAACCAGAGATATCTTCGATTTTTTTAGAATGAACCCATTTTCCTTCCTGTGGAATAGGAGCTGGTTCATGTTTTGCGCCCTTAGCAACTGGACACATGTTTTCTACTTCCTTTGTGTAAATCATTATAATACTCCTTTCGCATAAAGCTTTGTATATTTGTATTACTTTGTTAGTAAATTAACATACCTAGAGGTATTTTGCCATATTTTCCTGTATAAGTCTAGTCTAAACTTGACGATTTTTCAAGAAAAATATCGGCTTTTTTCGTTACTGTGTACGTAAAAAGAAAATACTTATACTTAAAAAAGGAAAGGTATTAAAACCTTCCCTCTTTCTGCTAATTTTTCTTTACTACATGGTCTTTATCCTTAAAAATGCTGTTTGCAGGTATTACACCACGTACACAGGATGTTGGATAAATACTGCTGTTTTTACCAATCACTGTACCAGGATTAAGCACAGAGTTACATCCCACTTCTACGTAATCACCAAGCATAGCACCAAACTTCTTCAAACCAGTTTCAATTTCTTCTTTTGTATCATAGCAGTCTTTTACAACTACCAAAGTTTTGTCAGATTTTACATTTGATGTAATGGATCCAGCTCCCATATGGGATTTGTATCCTAAAATAGAATCACCTACATAATTATAATGTGGCACCTGCACATCATTAAATATAATGTCATTTTTGATTTCTGTGGAGTTTCCTACTACAGAACCTTTTCCGATGATGGCACTGCCACGGATAAATGCACAGTGACGGATTTCTGCGTCTTCATCAATGATAAGCGGACCATTTAAACATGCTGTTGGTGCAACAGTCGCTGTTTTTGCTACCCAGATATTTTCGCCTCTTTCTTCGAAAACATCTTTATCCAATGTAGGTCCTAATTCTTTGATGTAATCACTGATTCCACTCAAAGCTTCCCATGGATAGGTAAACTGTGCAAGGTAATCTTTTGCGATGGTTTCATCAAGGTTATAGTTGTTACAGATTTTTGCGTTCTCCATTGTTGTCGCCTTTCTTATAAAACTAAAATTACAAAGCATATATTTACAAAAAATATATACGTTATAATTTTACTGCTGTTGAATATTTCACGTCAATATTTTTCGTAACAATTCGCCCAAATTAATCGGCCTTTTCCGGTATTGGTGGCAGTTCAATCATCATAGAATCCGGATTACTCAAATCAAGTTGATTGTCCAGTGTTGTTTCTTCTTCTCCTGGATTATCAAAATCAAACTTAATCGTATCATCTTCATATTTTAAACATGTATCAAACACATTCCCTGCTTTCGAAGTAAATCCTGTAATTTTTTTCTTGGTCTTTCCAGTAGTCAAAAGTTCTATGATGACTTCTTCGGACAATGCGACCTTTGCTACTGTATGCCACAACTTAAAGCCGCATTCACATTCATACTGCCACTGTCCTTTTAACATCTTTTTCTGACATTTTGGACAAGCTGCATTACTTTCTACAGGCTTTGGCTTTTCAGGAAAATCAAAGGTAACCTGACCATCTTCTGTTAATTTTAAAGGTGCATCAAATTTCATACCAGTTCGAGCCACAAATCCTTCGATGACATCCGTTTTTCCTCTTGTCAAAAGTTGTTTCACATGAGATTCTTTCAGCTTGACACTGGCTATTTTTCCTATGAAGAATTTGCAGGATTGCGGATTGTCTTTTTCATAATTAGAACAGCCATATCCAAATGGTGTTACGATAACATCTCCTTTGCATAACGGACAAAGTACATCTTTTACCTTTACAGGTTCCAAATTATTAAAATCAAATTTGAGACCTGTGACTTTCCCTTCTTCATTCTTGCTGAGTGCTACTCTGGCGTCAAACTTTTTGCCAGTTTTTGATTTAAAACCACGGATTGTTCCTGTGATTCCGTTGATAAGCAATTCTTTTACCTGCGTTTCCGTTAATGACTTTTCTGCCATTTTTCCGATAGAAAAACGACAACTGTCTTCTTTATCCCTATCATAGTTTGCACAACCAAAACCAAACGGTGTTGCTACGATTTCACCGCCACAAAGTGGACATTTTACGTCTTTTATCTTCTTTGCTTCTACATGTTCAAAGTCAAAGTTTACCACTGGTCTGCCATTCTCATCCTTTTCTAAAACAAGACAGGCATCGAATTTTTTTCCAGCCTTAGATTTAAAACCACGAATCGTATCCGTCTTTCCTTCTTTTAACAATTGTTTTACATTAGATGCAGATAATGTTTTCCCGGCAATCGTACCAATGGCAAAACGGCAACTATTCTCATCTTCTGCCTTATAATTTGCACAGCCATATCCAAATGATTTTTTTACCATTTGACCGCCACAGACAGGACAGGTGGCATCTGGTAGTATTTCTGGCTCTACATCTGCAAAATCAAAGGTAATATTTACTTTACCATCTTCTGTTTTTTCTAATTTTAAAGCGGCATCAAATTTCTTTCCAGCCTTGGATTTAAAGCCACGAATTGTCTCTGTATGTCCTTGTTCTAATAAAACTTTGACTTGTTCTTCGGTTGGCGTAATCCCAGCGATTTCACCAATATTGAAATTACAGCCTGTTTTATCAGGTTTATACTTCGTGCATCCAAATCCAAACGGTGTAGTTACTAATTCTCCATCACACACAGGACATTTCACGCCGATTTTTTTACGCGCACCCAGACCACGGGCATTTTTACCTGCAAAATCACTGATTCGATCAGCCAGTTCATGACGCAGGTTCTGGTCAATCATTTTTAATGTTTCTTTTCGAATATAATCCTCTAATTTCTGACGATATTCCCAAAAATCTACCGTTCCTTGTGTAATGCCTTCCAATCCTTTTTCCCAGGATGCAGACATTTTCGGGTTCAAAAGTGCTGGAACGGTCAAATTCACCACTTCAAAAATCATTTCACCGAGATTTTCTGGAGTCAGCACCTGTGTCTTCTTATTTAAATTCAAATAACCAATGCGAATCAGTTTTTTGATGATTTCTGCTCGTGTAGCAGAGGTTCCAATACCTGACCCTTTAATCTGTTCTCGAAGTTCTTCATCCTCAATGAGCTGACCTGCATTTTCCATGGCAAGGACCATAGAACCGGAGGTATAACGTTTTGGTGGTGATGTTTTTCCATAACGGATACCATAGCCGTTCACAACGATGACATCTCCCACATGAAGCCTGTCTGCCAATTCCAAAAGCACCTGTGGATCCGCATGGCGGCCCTCTTCTTTTCCTTCTAAAAATGGATTGCCATCTGAATTTTCGTTGTTTTCACTATTTTCATTGTTATCTGCATTGGTCGTTCCGCGTTTCTTTGGAATTCCTGCCACTTCTAAATAACCTGGTACTTTTAGCACTTTTGCAGATGCAAAAAACTCTTCTTTTTCTACACCAACCGTTAATTTTACATTTTGATATTCTGCCGCTGGATAGAAAATACTTAAAAATCTACGACAAATCAATTCAAACACACTTCTTTGTAATGGGTTTAAAGAATGCAGTTCTGTCAACTGTCCCGTTGGAATGATAGCATAATGGTCTGTTACTTTGCTGTCATCTACGTAAGCAGTTTTTGCTATAGAAGCATACGATTTTCTTTCTAAAATATTTTCCACATATGGAGCAACAGTTTCATAACCTTTTAATTTGCTTAGGTTTTTGTATATTTCTTTTGCCACTGCAGTAGACAATACTCTTGCGTCTGTTCTAGGATATGTCGTTAATTTCTTTTCATATAAATCCTGTGCAACCTGTAATGTCTCATCCGGACTAATTTTAAAACGTTTCGCACATTCTGCCTGCAATTCTGCCAGGTTAAATAACATTGGTGCACGTTTTTTGCTGATAGATTTCTCCAATGCTTTTACTTTTGCTTCTTTTCCATTACACAAATCTATCAAGGCATTGGCATCTTTTTCCTCTTTGAATCCATTTTCTTTATATAATAATGGCGATTGAAAGTATTTAGAACCTTCAACTGCTTTCCATTCACCTTCGATACCCGCATCTGTAAAATTACCTACAACACGATAAAACGGTGTCTCTTTAAAGTTTCGGATTTCACGCTCACGAATCACGACCATGCCAAGTACACAGGTCATAACTCGTCCAACTGCAATAGCTGTATAGCTGCGTGTACCAGCTGCATCATTTAGAAGTTGTCCATATTTCACAGACATTACTCGTGAAAAATTGATACCCATTGCATAGTCTTCTATCGTACGCATAATCCCAGAATTGCCCAAATTCGCATATGCGCTCATAGGTTTGGCTTCACGGATTCCACGCAGGATTTCTTCTTCTGTCTGGGAGTCAATCCATACGCGAAGCTCTTCCATACCTTCACGTACACCGCCAAAATTACGGATATTTTCTTCGATAGTTTGACCTTCTTTTCCCGCGTCACCTGCCCAGTATACGCGATCAATGTCTTCACGCATAAGCATGGTATGTACGATTTCATATTGTTTTTTTACGTCTTTAATAACGTCATATTTGTAGTCTTTTGGCAAAAATGGAAGGTCTTCCAATTTCCACTTCTTGTATTTTTCATCATAGGCTTCTGGATATACCAAACCAACCAAATGACCGACGCACCAGGTAATCACATATTCCTGATTTTCTATGTATCCATCCTTTCTGCCACTGACATGCAAAACCTTTGCAAACTCCTGTGCAACGGATGGTTTTTCTGTTATGATTAGTGATTTTCCCATATATCTCCTAATATTGCTTTCATCATTTTCTTACTTTTAAAAAATAATAAACATGAAAATTATATCACATTTCCATTTATGTACAATAAAAAATTCTTGAGAGAAATTATTATATATTTATATTCAGTTTTATTAAATTTGGAATTTTGGAACAAGAATTATATTTATTTTTAAATATTTGTGTTCCTAAGGATAGTCTATTTATCGTCGTAATGACCTTTGCACTGAATGATTTCTATGCCGTCATCGCTTACCTCATAAACTAATCGATCTTTTTGATTGATACGTCTGCTCCACGTATTCGGTCCAGCTTTTCGGAGAGGTTTCGGCTTCCCTTCACCCTTGAACGGAGTCCGCTGTACCTCTCGTAAAAGCTTATTAATTTTATCTAATGTTTTTTTGTCCTGAGACTGCCAATAGATGTATTCATCCCATGCATCATCAGCAAACGCTATTCTACTCATTCGCCATCGCCTCCAATTCTTCCATAGTTTTAACAACAACTTTTCCCTGACGAATCTGTTCTTGAGCTTTCTTAATCTGTCTCATATTACTTTCAGAATAAAACGGATCTTTCTTTGGTACAGAAATCTCAAATGGAATTCTTCTTTCTCTTAATGCCTTTTTCGCATAGATTGTAAAAAATGTAGTAAGATTCATCCCCATTTCTTCGCATAATTCATCAAGTTCTTTTTTCATTTTGTCATCAAATCTTAAACTTACTGTTGTCATATGCGTCTACCTTCCTTTCATTTTATATGTATATTATACGTAATTTGAAAGAAAAATGCAACATTTAGAATGAAATTTAATGCTTTTTCTTTCTTATGTATTCATTTAAAATTCAAAATTGCAACAGAATTCCTTATAAAGTAAAAAACTTCCACCTTACCCTCGTAAAGTGGAAGCCAAAAATTCTTTCTTATTTCTTTGTAATATATCCCTGTGCTTTTAAAAGTTCTGCACAAAGCACTGCACCACCTGCAGCACCACGAACTGTATTGTGGGATAAACCGATGAATTTCCAATCATATACATGATCTTCACGGATACGTCCTACAGATACACCCATACCGTTTTCATAATCAACATCAAGGTTAACCTGTGGTCTGTTGTCTTCTTCTAAGTACTGGATGAATTGCTTTGGAGCACTTGGAAGTTCAAGTTCCTGTGGAACACCTTTAAAGTTTACAAGCTTTTCAATCAACTGTTCTTTTGTAGGCTGTTTTTTGAATTTCACAAATACAGCTGCTGTGTGTCCATTTAATACTGGAACACGGATACACTGACATGTGATGACTGGACCATCTGCTGGTACGATTTCACCTTTTTCTTCGTCAATGTGACCCCAGATACGAAGTGGTTCTTTTTCAGATTTTTCTTCTTCACCACCGATATATGGAATGATATTTTCTACCATTTCTGGCCAGTCTTTGAATGTTTTACCAGCACCAGAAATAGCCTGATATGTAGTAGCTACTACTTCGTATGGTTCAAATTCTTTCCATGCTGTAAGTACTGGAGCATAGGACTGAATAGAACAGTTTGGTTTTACTGCTACGAAACCTCTTGTTGTTCCAAGACGTTTTTTCTGGAATTCGATAACGTTCATATGGTCTGGATTGATTTCTGGCACTACCATTGGAACGTCTGGTGTCCATCTGTGGGCACTGTTGTTAGAAACTACAGGAGTTTCTGTTTTTGCATATTCTTCTTCAATCTTCTTGATTTCATCTTTTGTCATATCTACAGCTGAGAATACGAAATCAACTTCAGAAGCTACTTTTTCAACTTCGTTTACGTTCATAACAACGATGTTCTTTACTGCTTCTGGCATAGGTGTTGTCATTTTCCAACGACCACCTACAGCTTCTTCATATGTTTTACCGGCACTTCTTGGGCTCGCAGCAATGGTTGTTACTTCAAACCATGGATGGTTTTCTAATAATGCGATGAAACGCTGTCCAACCATACCTGTTCCACCTAAAATACCTACTTTTAATTTTTCGCTCATAATTCTAGTCTCCTCACCTCAATGTCCGCCCTCGGCGAACATCTGTCTTTAATAGAAATATATTACTTGATATGGAATAAAATTACAATTCACAAGTTATTAGAAATTCCTATCAATTATTGCAATTTTTTGTCTAATTTTAACAAAAATTCGACTTTTTTCTTTTTATAGATTTTATTTATTCTTTTATTTTTCTACTATACTTATGCATTTTTTATCCGGTTTATGCCTTAATAACAGGATTTTTTGCAAGATAGTCTTCTTCTAGTATAATCACCTGTTCCATGGCAGTCTGAGAAGGCGCACCGATGGTAAGTCTGGTATTTACACAAGTCTCCATAGAGATTGCTTCATATACATCTTCTTCAAATACCGGACTGATGGCTTTCAATTCTTCCAATGACATATCATCAATAGCAATGTTTTTATCGATACAATAAAGTACAATCTGTCCAACAATTCCATGCGCATCACGGAATGGAACACCATGTTTTACCAAATAATCTGCAGCATCAGTAGCATTAGTAAATCCATTGTTTGCACTCTTACGCATATTATCTTTTTTGAATTTCATCGTCTTTAACATACCATTGAACAATGCGATACATCCTTTCGCTGTATCCATAGCATCAAAAGAAAGCTCTTTATCTTCCTGCATATCTTTATTATATGCAAGAGGAATACCTTTCATAGTAGTTAAAAGAGAGGTAAGTGCACCATACACACGTCCTGTCTTTCCACGTACCAATTCTGCAATATCAGGATTTTTCTTCTGTGGCATAATACTGCTACCTGTACTATAGGCATCATCAATTTCTACAAACTGATATTCATTGGAATTCCAAATAATTACTTCTTCGGAAAAACGACTTAAATGCATCATAATCGTAGACAAAGCAGATAAAAACTCAATCAAATAATCTCTATCGGAAACACCATCCATACTATTTAACGTTGGTCCATAGAAACCGAGTAATTCTGCTGTCATGTTTCGATCCAATGGATATGTTGTACCTGCCAAAGCACCAGAACCAAGTGGACAATAATTCATTCTTTCATAAATATCAAAAAGACGCTGTCTGTCTCGTTTAAACATTTCAAAATATGCACCCATGTGATGAGCCAATGTGATAGGCTGTGCCTTCTGAAGATGAGTAAATCCAGGCATAATCGTCTGGGTGTTCTCTCTCATAATCTGAAGAATGGTCTGAAGCATATCTTCTAATTCAGCATCTACAGCAGCTACCTGTTTTCTAGTATACAGACGCATATCAAGTGCTACCTGATCATTACGACTTCTTCCTGTGTGAAGTTTTTTTCCTGTATCACCAAGTCGGTCAATCAAATTTGCTTCTACAAAGCTATGGATATCTTCGTATTCATCGGTAATTTCTAATGCTCCATCTGTCACTTCCTGACGAATTTCTTTTAATGTACGAATAATATCCTCTTTTTCCTGTTCTGTTAATATGCCAACAGCTGCAAGCATGGTAACATGTGCAATACTGCCTTCTATATCCTCTTCATAAAATTTCTGGTCAAAAGAAATGGACGCATTAAAGTTATAAACCAATTTATCAGTCTCTTTTGTGAAACGTCCGCCCCATAACTGTGCCATAAATGTTTCCTCGCTTTCTCTATTCATCTCGCATTTTTAAATGCTGTTTTTATCTGCACATTCACGCTGTGCAATTTCATCGTCCCTCTGTTTTTTTGAATATATACAACCACAGTAATACTGGCGGTACATCTCATATTCATTGGAAATTTCTGTGGAACGTTTATAACCATTTTGTTTTTTGAAATCCGAATATAAATATTGGACTCCATATTCTTTTTCTAATTTCTCACCGATTTCATTAAGTTTCTGTGC
The DNA here is from genome assembly GCA_045541055.1 of Oscillospiraceae bacterium. Classification (GTDB taxonomy): domain Bacteria; phylum Bacillota; class Clostridia; order Oscillospirales; family Ruminococcaceae; genus UBA3855. Next base: position 85,640 of record JAZQIL010000031.1, on the reverse strand, counting down.
ATTTTTCAATGGACTGATGGAAAGTGTTGTGGTAAAGAAATCAAATCCATGTTCTTTTGCATATCCCGCAGTTTCTCTCAGGCGCATTTCATAACAGGCAAAACAACGTTCGCCCCCTTCTTTTAGCTGCTCCATACCGCTTGCCATCTTGTAAAACTTTTCCGTATCGTAAGTACCCTCTATAAAAGAAATTGGATATTTGGCAGGAAATTCTTTTACAAATCTCTCCTGCTCCGCTACTCGCATCGTATATTCTTCTGGTGGATAAATGTTCGGATTATAATAAAACACTGTCACCTGAAAATACTGGGACAAAAGCTCTAAACAATACGAACTGCATGGCGCACAACAGCTATGCAAAAGCAGCTTCGGAACCTGACTCTCATTACAATATTCTTTTATCATTTGTATCATTTTAGAATGATAGTTCTGCTTATTCATATCTCTCCATTACCCGAACAATAAAAAAAGCTGTTGCAAACCATACCATTTGTGACAGCCTTTTCTATATTCATTTCTATTTTTAGTGCCTTTTGTTTTTTTCGTGTTTTGAAATAAACTGTAATGCTACTGTGGCTGCCACATATGCAATTACACAAACAATTACCAGCGGAACTCTACCTATAATAATACCTGCAACAATCTGTGCAGCTAATAAAATACCATGTTTCCATAATTCAACTTTATGTAAACATGCTGCCATTCCCGCTTCTAATATAATAAGCAGACAAACTGGCACAACAAATTCATTCAACATAAGTATTGCTACTAAAATAAGAACTAAAGATACCACTGCAAACAAAAGTCCAGCTGTCGCTGTTATATTTGTTTTAAAATATTCAACTACTTTTTTTCCCTTTTCATTCATATTTGTCACCTCGTAAAAATTTTACTCTTGTGATTATAACAACTTCTTTTCAAAAGAACAACAAAATATTGAAATTTACTAGTATTTTTCTTGATTTTATCGTATATTTGAACTAATAAATACGGAAATTACCGAAAGGACTTATAAACATATGAAAGAATCCTCTAATCTACATTGGGCTTCTGTCTGGGGCAATGCTGTATCCATAGGTGAAAACAGACCAGAAAGCTACGGAAAAAATATCACATTACGCTATCCAATCTATTCCGCATTTGATGGCGATGCCGTTCGTGTTACGTTTGACAATTATTGCGGAACAGATCCTATCTGCATAGAAAAAACCACTCTTCTTGTAGCTGGAAAATTTTATCCTGTTACATTCCAAAATGGGAAATCGCAGTGCATTATTCCTGCTGGCGAAAATCTTGTTTCTGATCCAATTGAATGTGAAATCAAAGCAGGCTTTTTCTTTAAAGTAAGCTTTTATTTAAAGACATACACCCAGATGCGATCTGTTGTATACACAAGTGGTCCTCTTTCTGGTGGACAATATGCAGTAGGTGATTATTCAGAAATTGAAGAATTTCCAATCAATGTATCCAGAAAAACAAGCTACAATTATTTTCTAAGTAATGTTTCTGTATACACAAAAAAAGAAAATAGAACCATTGTATGTTATGGTGATTCCATTACTGCACAAGATTGGCCGGATTATCTTACCCTTCGCTGTAAAGAAGAAGGCTGCAAAAACACTGCCATTATTCGTCGTGCCACCAGTGGTTCCCGTATTCTTCGTGAATATGACAACATCACATATGAATCATATGGACTTAGCGGAAAACATCGTTTTGCTCATGAAGTACCAACAGATGGTGCAGATACCGTTATTATTCAGCAGGGAATCAACGACATCATTCATCCTGTAGGAACTGATATCAATCCATTCCGTCCAATGAGTGATTTACCTACTGCAGAGGAATTAATCGAAGGATTAAAATGGTATATCTCTCAAGCCCGAGAATATGGCTACAAAGTTTATGTTGGAACACTCCTTCCTATTGAAGGCTGGCGTACCTATGCTGGCTTCCGTGAAGAACTACGAAATACTTATAACGATTGGATTCGAAATACCGACTTGATTGATGGAGTTATTGATTTTGATAAGGCTCTCTGTGATCCTGAGAATCCAACTGCTTTTCTGCCTGAATATGACAGCGGAGATCATTTGCATCCTAGCCCTGCCGGATATGAACGTATGGCAAAGGAAGTCGATGCTGCAATACTAAAATAGAAATTTTTATATTCTGAGGAAAGAAAAAGGCTAGAAACCTTACAAATCACAAGGTTTCTAGCCTTTTTCCGTAAAGCCACTAACCGGGATCGAACCGGTGGCCTACGCATTACGAGTGCGTCGCTCTACCTACTGAGCCATAGTGGCAAGTCTTAACGACTTGTCCATTATAGCAAATTTGAATTTGAATTTCAATCTTTTTTAAAACTTTCAACTCATCTTTTTCTTATCCATAACCAATCGATACATTATACTACTACCCACAAATAACAATATTATCCAAGATACAACACTATCATAACCTGTTTTCGGTGAAACCGGATTCTCTACAGGTGTTTCTTCTACTTCTGTTTTTTCATCATAGTATATAATTGCATATGTAGAGAAACAATCGGTCTCAAACGTTAGTGTTTTCTTCTCCGCATCATATTTAGTATCAATCCATTCCGCTACACCATCATGAACACGAACCATCTGATAAGTACGTGCTACATTTTCATCCGTATTTAAAAGCATCTCAGGTATCTCAAACGTGATACTCAGCATACGATTTAGCTGTGTGAATTTTTCTGACTCATTTGTACCTATCTGCTTAAACATGGATACATCTATATACATGCCCAACTGATAATTTCCCAAAATCCCCATAATTTTTTCTTTATCTGTATCTGAAACCGTTTCTGAAATATCTTCTGTATGTAACCAAATGTATACATCGGCACCCATTTCTACCATTTCTAATTCTTCTTCTGTGAATGGAAGAATTTGTTTTAATTCATCCATGCTTGCATTCCATTTCGCTCCACCAAAATTAGTATCAGGAGTTACATTCTCATATTCACCCGGACTTACCAGATTTTCATCCTTATCCGTTACAGCCTTCACAGGAATTTCCTCGCCTCTTTCAATTTCATATCCGCAAATTTCACAAACGAGATCACCGGTATAACCTTTTTCCGTAGCAGTTGCTTCTTTTTCATTAATTCTCTTTTCTGTATGTTCAAGTGCTTCTATAGAGGCATCACAAATAGAACAAGTCACGTCAGCTTTACATGTTGGCTGGTTTGTATTTCCACTATGGTCACAAATCGTCCATTTTGCATAAAGTGTTCCATTAGCTGTCACGATATCATTTTCAAAATCCCAGGCATTGATACAATCTGCTTCTTTGTACCAACCATCAAAAACATAACCTGTTGCTTGAAGTATAGGTGCATCCATAATCTTATCGCCATCATTAACCGTTACAGCAGAAGGTGCTGTTCCATGCCCATTGATATCAAATATCACAGTATAAACATTCCTTAAAACAAGATGAAGCGTACTTTCCTTTTGTATATTATAATCAGATAGCGTTTTTCCTTCTTCCAACTGTTTTCCTGCAAAAATCAGTCTTTGATTATCCGCTGGTATTCCTTCTTTCTCTGTAATCTTGGCTTTGATGGCATCTATACTATCGTTTGGTTCTACTTCAAGTGTAATAGTTTTACCCGTTAATGTTTTAACAAAAATTTGCATAGCAAACGCCGTCGTTGGTGTCAATCCAATTACAACAATTACTGCAAGCAGGAAAACTACAAATCTATTTAATTTCTTCATAGCGAACACCTCCTAGTTATACTTTATTCATTTTCTAGCTCCATAATTTTTCATTGATTATACAGTATTCTATTCATTTTCACAATATGTAATCAACTGCACAAAATTTAAAATTTATTAACAGCCTAATTTTCGAAAATAAGTATTGACATTCTATATAAATAGTATAAAATCTATTATATTGTTTATTAATTGTAAACACGTTAATCTTACTAAAAACGTTGGATTTATCGCATTTTTTAGTCTTGCAGGCTGGTATTTGCACCAGTTTTGCACCAATTTTTATCACTTAGTAATTTTCCATTTTCATCATTTCCAAAGTGCTTTTTTCATCGGTAACATGAACGTATAAATTCATTGTGGTTGCCAGTGAAGCATGTCCAAGTATTTTTTGAAGTACTTTTGGTTCCACGCCGTTTTCAATCGCACGTGTTGCAAAAGTATGCCTCAGGGTATGCATTACCATACGTTCAAATTCGTCATACGTTCCATCTTCACTGTTACACCGTCTGTCCATGTTGATGGCATTCACAATTCTGTCAATTGAATCCACAAAACTTGTGGAGATAACAGGCATTCCTGTTCTTGTCGTAAAAACAAGCCCATCCCATTCATCATGCCATTTTTTACAATTTAAACGCAGTTTTTTCTGGGTAATTTTCTGTTCATTCAGTATTCTGATGGCTTCCTGTGTTAATGGTATTTTACGTTTGCTTGATTTTGTTTTAGGTGTATCAGTGGAAAATCCTTTTTCCTTTATGCAATAAAGCATTGTCCTTTTTACATAAAGGAATTTATTCTCGAAATCTATGTCATCCCACATCAAACCGCCTACTTCCCCTGAACGCAGCCCTGTTTCCAGCACAAGCAAAAAAGCATTGGAATGAACTGAGTGCTGGACATATTTTTTAAAAACATCCTGTTCATCCCTTGTCAACACCCTCGGTTCCAAATTACCATCATGCAGTTTCTCCTTTAAGCCGTTAGCCGGATTTTTAAAAATATAATTATTATCTACTGCACACTGAAAAAGGTCATACATCGTAATGCGCGTCAGTTTTATGCTTCCGTTAGCATATTCATCAAACATGTCGTTTAACACTTCCTGGCAGTGCAGTTGTCTTACATCGACTAGTTTAAGATTTCCTATTTTGTTTCTGATGTTTGTTTTATACCGGTTTTTATAATTTCTTACCGTATTATCTTTTACAATCCCTGATTTAAGATTGGAAATCCAGTATTCATACCATTCATCAACCGTAATATCTCCATTAAACAGCATATTGTCCATATGTCTTTGTTCGTTTAACCAGCTTTTCGCTTCTGAAAGTTTTATGAAATTTTTTTCCGCCCTGTTACCATTATACCTTGTAAATCTGGCCTGGTACCTTCCATCCTTTCTCTGGCTCAGCCCAGTGCCGAGTTCTTTTCCTCTCAAGTCTTTTCCCATGTTATGCTCCTTTCTTTTAAGAAAAGACCAGGTCAAGCCTTAATATACCACCAGACCCGGTCTTTTACAATTCCAAAATTTTATATGTACATGTTTTGCTCCAGGTATTTTTCAAACTGTTTTCTTTTTATAAGTACATTTCTGCCATTATGCAGTGTAAATCTGTTGCCATCTTCCTTTGTGAGTTCATAAAGTTTATCCCTGCCAATATGAAAATACTGGCTTGCCTCTTCGATTGTCAGGGTGAATTTTTCGCTGACAGAAATTTCAGTGGATGTTTTTTTAGGCATCTTTCATTTTCTCCTTTTCATGCGTTTTTGTGGTTAACCTTACATTATTTAGAATGGGAAAATTTTTTAATATGAACGGCTTTTAATAAAAATTTAAGAAAAAATGGCATAACAAAAAGCCATATTCTTAATTATTAAGAATTATGGCTTTTAATCAGATGATATGCAGGCTGGCCACCAGCTAAAGCTGATGGAGAGTTTTTAAAGTTTATTTAAAAACAATAAGTAAAACACAAAAATTCCAAGAATGGTCTGCATGGCAATTATGCCCAGGCAGACATTCTCCCTGCCTTCTTTCTTTAATACATTTTTTATATTTATACCTATGGTAAATACACAGAATAGCAGGATAAATAAACAGGGTAGCATTAACATCTGAGGTGAGTCAGACAGGAAATTTACCAGTATTGTTAAACCCAGCTGTATTAAACTGATGATAACTTTAATATATCTCTCGAAATTTGTTTTTCTTGTTGATTTTTCCATAATTATTTCCTTCTTTCCATTTGTTATATTAATCCCACGGCTTCCTTTGCAAGCCTGTCCGCTTCCTCGTTTCCTTCAACCCCTGAATGGCCCTTGACCTTTACAAATTTGATTTTCATGCGTTTTCTGGCATCCTCTACAAATTCATGGTAGGCAATCGTCCCCTGTTTGTTCCTTTTCCATGTCCCGTCTGCCCAGCAGCCAATCCCGTCGTAGTCGTAAAAAACCGTAATTTCATCCAGGCCGAGTCTCATTGCGGTTGTGATTGCCGCAATGCTTCCCAGGATTTCACCGGCAACATTTCTCATGGATACAAGTTCCCTGTCATTACCGGAACCTTTCAGTACGTATTTTTCATTTCCAGAGATAAGAAAACCTCCGTATCCGTACATACCATTGTTCTTATTGAATGAACCATCCACAAAAGCATAAGAGTTTACCTTTCCTTTTTTTACATTTTCAAGTATTTTTATGCTTTCAGCATTGCGTCCGCTGTATGCGGTGACATATTCTTCTGCATCACCATGGTTTGGAAATCCCTTGAACTGTGCGCCCGGATAACCGTGGACCTGTTTTTTGCAGCTGTCCCAGTTAGTGTATATCCCCGGAACCCTGCCTTTTGCCACGGCATAATATTTTTTTTTACCCATGCTGCGCCTTTTTCACATAAGGTCTCAGACCATTAATGGATACTTCATGGATTATACGGGACATTTTTTCTGTTTCAGAAAGCTGTTTTGTATATTCACGGCTCTGGATTCTGCCGGTAATGGATAAAGGGGTTCCCATTTCAAAAGCTTCTGCCCTGCAGGCATTTCCTTCCCAGCAGATGCATGGAATGTAGTCGGATTTCCATTTGTTGCGGTTTACAGCGAGGAAAATGTCCGCAACAGTCCTTTCGCCCGGGGTTGTCCTTGCTGAAATTTCCCTGCATGTGTACCCGAAAAGGTCAATTTTGTTAATGTCCGTGACATATGGTGCTTCAAGCACTTCAAATGTTTTGACGAATACCCTTAACGCAAGGTGTCTGCCATATTCATCCTCTTTATGAATGGAACGGAGTTCTCCTGTAACAAGTACGGAAGTTCCTTCATAAAAAACGGATGGGTCAAAACATTTTTCAGGAATGAGAAGTGAAATACTGTCTTCCGTACCAGAAAGCCTTCTGGAACGGATTTCCATTGAATAAAGATTTTCTCCACCGATTACATGGTCAAATGCTGCTTCCACTGAAACAGTTCCTGATAATGTCACCCTGTTGTTTGTCTGTTTTGTTAAATGCATGTTTTATTCTCCTTTGGTTTTATCTGTTATTTATAGAATGATAAAAACGCAAACCTGTTTTCTTTTGCGGACACCTGTGTGACAGACAATATCCGGTATGCATAAAAAAAACAGACAGCAGTGCTGTCTGTTTTTTAGGTGAATAATATATTAATTCTCCAAACTCTCCTATTTCACCAACCACTTTCCAGTATGTAATTTTTTATTCATATCCTCTTCTCTGACTTCGTAAATATCAGTTCCGCAGCAATTACATACTCCATATATTTTATTGTCTATTCTGTCGTATTCGTAATGATAACAATTGCATCCACAACCACAAGGATTATTTTCTTCATCATCAAAATACTGCCACATATCCTCACTATCTTCGTAACACTGTGTCAATCTTCTTGTTTGTTTCTGACTCTTTTCATAAATTCTCATTGTTTCATATATGGTAATTCCATATTTTGAAAGCAAATCTTCTACTTCTTTTACTAATTCATCCATCAATTCCATTCTTTGCTTTTCCTGGTTTTGTTTTACAAATTTTTTGTTGTACATAATGATGTACTGGTCCATACATTCCGGTTTTACGTTTTCTTCATAAGGGGTGCCGCCGTGCCCGGTGGTAAAACAGTACATGGCAACCATGTATCCTTTCCTTGCCAGCCAGAAAGAAAAACTTCCGTCTTCCTGTTGTACAGGTGAGAGTACATACTTTCCGCCTGCCACTTCATTTCCTTTTACATTAAAATATTTACGTTTAAATTCCTTCAAAATAGCAAACCTCCCTGTTGTTTTACTGAATAAGTCATTTTCACTGCAATTTTTCATCCTTTTTATAGAGGGTTTTCCTTCCATATGTAATCTGTGCAATGTGGCATGGTTTTAATTCATTCCCGTATTTGGAAATGCCAAGGTGTTTTAACTGTCTTACCCCTTCGCTTCCGTTTATGAAGGTAAAATAATCAAAACGCTTTTCCTTTATAAGTATTCTCATAATTTCATCCGGTTCCATTTTGCCGGATGCAGTCCTGCCATTGTATTCAAATTCCACTTTGACAGACTTTGCATCGACAGAATTCAAACCTTCAGCCAGTTTCCTTTCCCATTCACGGACAGTATCCTGTCGTTCCATGACTGCTTTTATTTTTTTATTTCTGGTTTTGCTTGCAATCAATAGGTCTTTTTGCTGGGCAAGTCTTCTGGATGTTTCCGTTTCCAGCTCAATGAAACCACACAGAAAGTTGGCGGCATCCTGTTCGGTGAACAGCCTGTTTATTTCCGGTTCTCCTACAGGTGTTACCCCTGAAAGAATATGGCGTCTTGCGGTTTCCCTGAAAAAAACCAGGTCTTCATCCGTTATCTGGACTTCACCTGTCCCAAGCGAATTGTAAAAAAATGGAAATGCATCCTTTTTCACGTAATCATTGCATTTACGGAGATAGTCACTGAAAAAACATGCATTATCCGGAAGAACATTTCCTGTCTGCTCCCATCTTCTGATGCCAAAGAAAAATTCATCATAAACATAAATGGTTCCATCAGAAACAATGGCACGCAGCTGGGGTTTCATGTCAATTGCTGAATTATTATTTTCATGGAAATTATAATCGCCGTACACATATACAGCCTTTCCGACGCGTGCCGGAATAAAAAAACTGAAGCGTTTGTTTCCTGCATTGCCATCGCTGATTGTAAATGCCCCGTTTTCATTAAAAATTCTTTCTGCAAATTCTTTTATTAAATCCATACGTAATCCTCCGTTAAATAAATCATAATCCTGTCCCTGTGGGTTATTTTGCACAGAGTCCATCAAAATGAATCGAATTCTTCTTTTTTAGTTATCTTAATAATTCCTTTAAATGGCTGTCCTTCCATCCAAGAAGGGCATAATATAACTGCGGGTAATCTTTTTTCAGTTCTGTCTTGCAGTTTTGGAATACTTCATAAAGTTTCTGGTCATCCATTCTGCTTTTCGATGCCATTATCTCTTCACAGCGTTTGTTCCCTGACAACTGTTTCTCAGCCGTCAGGTATCTGGTATTACCAAGTTTATCCACGTGTTTGAGTCTGGTTTCATATTCCGTGTCAAGGTCGATTTTCCATGTGTATTCATAACTATCAAGCATGCTGACTGTCCTGCACAGTTCTTCCGGCGATACCGCATCTTTCACCCTGTCAGTAATCTTTACAACATCCCGAAAATGGTTTGAAGCTGCAAAACGTGCCCCGTGCGCATTCGTGATTTCAAATTTTCCCGTATATTTTCCTTTATATTCATTATAAAAACATGCCATATGTCATTTCTCCTTTTAAAATCCATTAAGTCCGTGTTCGCGTTCAAACAAAAGCAGTTCAAGAACCGCTTTGTCAAAATTCCAGTCTGTTTCTTCGTTTTTTCGGATACTGACCACCCGGCCAGCACGTTCGGCGTTTTTCTTTAATCTCTGGTACCGCGTATATTCTTCCGGTGAAAGTTTCATGTGGGACGCCTCGCATTTTGTGATTTCAGTTCTGTCCTTTGATTTCTTTCTGCAGATTTTACATTCATATACCGTATATTCCAGCATTTTATGTTTCTCCTTTTTAACAGGTTAACCCTAACAGCAGGCGCATGCCTTGTCCATAAGTTTTCCCAGTTCTTCCCTGACAATTCTTTGTTTTTCCCTGTCAATTGTTTCATAGGAAATACCAAGGGCTCTAAGTGCTTCATTCCAGCTGCATGTCACGCCTGCTTCATGGTTGGCAAGTTCAAAGGCAACCATTTCCCTGAATTTCCCATTATCCTCCTGCAATTTCTGCAGGCATGATAAAAGATGGAGCAGGATATCTTTCTGTGCCGCAACAATGGACTTGTCTTTTACATAGCAGAATGAAACCGGGTTGTAAAAAGGAAATTCCTTTTTCGCGTTTTTCAGTTTTTTCTGTTCTTCGGCATCTATTGCAAGCATGATGGATACATATTCATGGCGCATGATGTAATAATTACGCAGGAATTTTTCCTTTCGCTGGTATTCAGCATAACTGCTGATATCACCCATAAGTTCCGCATCCGTAAAAAGTTTGTTTTTCATGGAATTGATGTACCATTTTCTTAATGCATCCCTTCCTTTTTCCCTGACCATGTGTTCGTGGTGGAGTTGATAATCATTGGCATAATACACATGTTTTCCGTTTTTGAATACAAGTGCGGAATATCCGTAATAACCGCCAAGGTCGGTAAGAATTACCTGGTGTTCCTTGATTTCCATTGTTTCCAGTGCTATTTCCAGTGCAGATTCATATGTAAGTTTTTCAATTTCAAGTATGTTCATAATTTTATTCCTTTCGTTGTATTTGTTTTAAATGCGATAGTTCTCTTTTATGCAGGCTTTTAATAAGAGCTGAATACCGTCTATATCATGCTTCTTTTTTAATCACATTCATAAATTGTCATTCCGTACACTTCTGGACCATCACTGTCCAGGCAGAGTACAAAACATCCGAGATTTTTCGCGAAATTAACGCATTCCCATAAGTCACCAGGTATTCCCTGTTTTTGTATGTCATCTGTGTAAATGAAAAAACCACGGTTTTCTTTTTGGTAGACCGGCAGGTTTCCGGACGGGGCCTGTGTTTCCCTGTACAGAAAAACTGCTGTTTCCGTGGTAATGTGCTTTATGGAAATGGTAACCATTTTGCTCGCTTCTGCTTTAATTCTTTTTCCCATTTTTCCTCCTTTAAATAATTATTCACCTGTCCATCCTTTCGTCAGAACTGGTATTATATAAATAGAATGAAAAATTTCATTGAAAATAAAAATACGCCCCAATGGGACGTATTTTCTTCATAACCATGTCAGTCAGTGTATTTTGATAATAATTCTGCGATTTCTTCCTGCAGACGTGCATATGTCATTCCGTAAAGACACGCTTCCCCGTCATCACCGGACCTGTCCTCGTCCGGAACCACAATTCCATGTTTATCAAGAAGGTTTTCAAAACAGTCAAGGATTTGTATGGAAAGTTTCTCGGAAAGGCTTCTTGGAACTGCAAGTTCGAAATTTGCATCCAGTTCTTCCTGGGTCAGGCGGTAATGGTATCCTTCCAGGACGACGGTGAATTCATCATGTTCCACGACCGGATAACATCTGCCTTTTTTATAAAATGGTCCATAATTTTGTCTGGAACGCAGCTGCATTCCATTTTTTAATTCCATGTTGTTTAAAATCATTCTGTTTTCTCCTGTTCTATTAATGGGATATAAATTTTCTGCACGGAATTTTGTTTAAATCCGTTTTCATGGCAGAAATCTTTCTTTCAAATAACAGTATAACCTTTTACTTAAAAATCTAGGCGGATACCAAACTTTTGCAGCTCATCCCCTGTGGTTCCGAGCTCTTCCAAAAGCCACTGTTTTGTTCCATTGTTTTTTGACATGCCATCTGCTGCCAGTCCTATTGCGTTTTCCAGAAGGACCTGCATACGGTATATATTCTCAACAGTTTCCGTCCTTAAAATTTCTGCCGGAGGGATGCCCTTATAATACTGTGGTTCAATTCTTTCCTTCCAGGTTTCTTCCCTGTAATAATCCGAACAGTTAAGCGTGTTTTCATACACATCCGGATATTTTTTTCGAAATGCTGCAATTGCTGCATCAAAACTTTCCGCCTCTACTACCATGTATGTATTATGGTGTGGGAACTTTACCCAGTTTCCGAATGTAAAATAAACTTTTGTAATCATTGTATCCTCCTTAATTTAACGTAAACCATCATCAGATAAATAAAAACTGAATCAGGATTCGGATTGAAACATCCGGTTTAAGTAATGATAATATCTTCCACGGAATTTCCCATGCACTCACACAGGATGGCTTCCTTATAATTTTCTTCTATATACTTTCCTTCCCTGGCAGCAAGTGCCTTCACTTCCTCCGGTGTGTGGCAGTTTATCCATTCCTGTACTTCTTCCTCGGAACCTGCACGAACAAATAATTCCACCGCGTGTTCCAGACGGACCTTAAAAACTTTTGATGTTTCTTCGATGACTTCATCATCAAGAAGTCCGTGTTCCATGCAGTATTCTTCCATGTGTTCCGCCTGTTCATCCCCCAGATATCTGCGGACCATCTTTACGTTAATGCCTGCTTCAAGCATCTCATCGTATGCATTTGTTTCATCCAGTCCTTCATCTGTAAAATAACTGAACATGGAATTTAATTCTTCTTCCATGTCATTGTCACTTTCTGATTCCAGCCATATACGGCTTTCATCCAATGGTTTACACACAAAAAGAACTTCCTCCATAAAACCACCGTTATCTGTTTCAAAAGACACAAACACCCTGTCAGTATGTTCCTGCTGGTTTAAAACTGTAAGAAACTGTTCCATAGTTAATGCAGCCCCGGTTCCTTTTTGGCAACTGCTCAGCAGAATACGCCCGTTTTCAATCCTGTTTACACCTGTTAAGGGTCTGCCGTCCCTTCCATCAAGGTAAATACCTGCTTTTACCGGGCAGTCTGCCAGTAACTCTTTCATCATTTTAACTGTCATATTCGTTCTCCTCCTAATTCTTTATATACAGCATCATTGTTATAATTCACTAACATTAAATAAAATATTATTTCGTTCAAAAAATTCCTGCGCATTTTCTGTTTTGACCCGGAACATCTTGTTACCATAATAATTATGGATTACAAAATTCCATGAATCATCCCATTCAATGAATGAAATACCGCATATATCCGGTTCAGGACAACACATATAATCCTGAAACAAACGATGGATGCATTCACCACCAAGGTATCCTTTTTTTATGTCATATTTTTCATCGTTAATGAATTTTTTAATTTCCATGAAATATGCTCCCGGCTTTCTTTCAATGGAAAAATCGGCAGGCAGAATATTTTCAGGAAGTTCTGGTCTTGTGTCTTTTTCATAGAACCAGTGTTTGAAATCCGGTTCCATGGCACCGTCATGCAGAGTTGTTTTTTCACATATAATCACGCCGTTTTCCCTGTCAATATATCTGTGTTCATATGTCTTACAGTTTTCAATGTTCTGGTGCTGTTTCTGGACGATATGTACCGTGGTTGAGCCATGTGCCTTACCTGTTTCAGTTCCGGGCCAGTAATTTGAACTGATAAATACAATTGGATATTCATGGTATTCCTCTTTGTATATTTTCCGTTTCAGCTTCATAGAATGACCGGGAAATTTTCCACTTGTAAGTTTTGTCCAGACCGGAAGGAAATCCTCCAGCTCTGTTCCATGACAGCTGCCAGCTTTTCCTTCCAAATAACATGATACAGGCACGTGTGTCATGTCTTTGTAATGCGGTAATGAAAAAATAGATATACTCATAATTGAAATCCTCCTAATTATTTATGTACAGCATCATTGCCGTAACCACCATTTCTTTTGTAACCGTAAGGCGTCCTGTTTCCACATCCTGCCCCATAAGGTCATCTTCAATAATCTGATACACATAAGGAAATAATTTTTCTGCCATGCCATCGGAAGTTTCCCTATAATCATGACCTGAAACCATATGGTTCAGCACGTCCCTGGTTTCTTCCATGATTTCTTTTTTGTTTTCGGAACCTTCACCCAGTTTTACAATGTCATAGTAAAAGAATCTGTTGTTTAAATCATCACTTAAAACGATGGTGCCGTTATTTTTATTTGAGAAATAACCTATAAAACAGCCATTATCCTCACTTGTGTTTTCCAGTTTTTCAAAAGCCATTTTCTGCGCTTTCAGCCATGCATCTTCAAAAGAGTCGGCACGGATAGTTTCTGGCGGTACACCTTCATCCCAGCCAGTGATACGAATTCCGCAGGGTTCCTGTAAATTTATTTCTTTCATGTAACGTTCCTCCTTTATAATGGTTATGAATTTTTACCTCCAGGTCTTCTGTGGTAAATCTTCTGTATATAGAATGAAAAATAAATACACAAATAAAAAAGATGCTTTTCAGCATCTTTTCAATAATTATTCTATTTTTATCCCTGCTGGAAATTTCATTCCGCGATGGGTGCACCAGTCCCATAATTTGTCATATTGTTTCCCTGTAAGCTGCTTTTCTTTCCACTCCGGAAACCTCACGTCCCACATCAGGCTTGTTGTCACACGTATCCATCCACGCTTTTCCAGTTCATCCCCTGCCCAGGGAGGTTCGATACCATATATAATTTCACAGAGGCATTCTGCGGTTACTTCATGCGATGAAACCCCGTATATTTTCCCGTCCGGAGATATCCATGCATCCCTTGGAAAATTATGTGATTCAAGAGAACAGAACCCTGTTGCCGTGTACAACCCATGCCAGTCCGTGTATTCACGCATTTCGCTGTTTTCAATCGTTTTATCCTCTTGAAACAGTAGTTCTATTGGCTTATAAATGCAACTGCATCTTCTAATGTTGTGCAATTTGTATTGATTGAATGATAATATTTTCCACCACCATTGCAAATGCTATCTACAAAATGATAAATACCATTTTTAACAATAAACTTTCCTAAATTAAAGCCGTTTCTTCTAACTATTCCGTTGTTTTCTACTTCTTTAACACTTAAATTTTTTATCATTGTCATTCCTCCATAAAATGCACGTTTAACAATTTATAATTACGTCATTTATTTCATATCTGTCTTCTGCTTCTGTTTTAAATTTTTCTAACGCTTTTGTTTCACTTCTTCATAAAAAAATAGCAGTTTTTGAATTTATGATGTATTGTTAAGTTACCACACTCCACAACTTCATAAACCACTAACTGCTATATACTTATGTTATCATGGATTTTTAAAATCAACAACTACATATCTTATCTAAATAATTTAAATATCTGGTTAAGATACTATCCCCATACAGACATTGGCTAAAGTTCCGCGAATTGGTACAATTAAAAAGAATCACATTCAGAACAGTTATCTTTTGTAGAAGCTGTTCTTTTTTGCAGTTCTGAATCTGATACTTTCCTTAAGAATTATACCATAAAACAAGCTGCCTTGCGTAAAATATTTTTCGCAATACCTGATTTATGTTTTGCAACTTGTCTATGTTCCTTTAAAATGCGTTCTTTTGTGTGATTAATGATTTTAAATATATTTCTGCGTTCGGTCTTTCATCTACGATAATTGCTCCATTATGAGCAACAAATACAAGTGCTTTTTGCATGGTATTTTATTGTCGTTTATATATTGTGTTTCTTCCATAAAGAAATCATTTCTGGTAATAGAATGTAAAATATCTGCCAGTATTTTAATATGGACAAAAAAAAAGAACACGTTTTCACGTGTCCTTTTAAGAATAACCATGTTATTTAACTTTTAAATTGCATTAATTGGAATAAATTAATATTAATTCTTCAAAAAAAATCCTTTCAGGAAATGTTAAACAGGTTACAATATTCCGTGTTTGTATCAGGATTACAATGATACCAATTAGAACCAGACAGCCAAAACCAGCCAGGCATCCTGCCTGGGCCCAGGCCTTCCCGTTTCCACCGTAACACCAGTCTGCACCTTTGGCAAATTCCCTCGCTTTTTTAAGCATCCATTTACTTACAAACAGACAGATGATTCCGGTAACTAACCAGATGGCGCTTGTTGCCAATTTATAATTTACATACCTGTCAAGCAGCTGCTCCATATATGGAATTACATTTTCTGCGGTAAAATTAACTGCCAATCCCAGTTTTTCTGCTAGTGCGTTCAATACTTTGATAATTTCTTCTGACATTTTATCTTTTCCTTCTTCACACGATGTAATCTTAACTTTTATAATTTTAAATCTGGTCGGTAATACAGGACAGTTCTATGGTGTGTCCTGTTTTTTCAAGATTTTCTCTTTTGAAATCTGCCACATCACCATTTTTCATGAGTACAGTGAATGTATCTGTAGTCTTAAAGGTTTCAAGGACAACTCCGTAATGTTCTTTATTTTCCCTGTAACTGTCATCACAGTCAGCAAAACAATAAACAACATCCCCCGGCTTGATATGGTTTTTGACATATTTTTTGTACCTGTCAAAAAAATCTTTTCCTGTTTCACATTCTGTAATTACTCTGGGGTCTGTTTCAAGCGCATTTAAAACGGCATCAAACATGTCATTTAAACCTTTCGTGTACATTTCATCATCAGAAATAAGAATATCCTGAAACAGGACAGGTTTTCTTTCCTTGAAGTCGAACACTTCCGCGAACACTTCCGGACTTTCAAAGAAAACATTTCCGCATTTATCGAAGGTAATACACATGGAATTTCCTTCAGATGTCCTTTCCACGATGTTTTCCATTGGTTTATATCCGCTTGCGGCAAGGTAAGACATTAGTTCGTCTGTTTCTTTTTTGTTTTTGCATAAAATTACTGTTCCTGCACTGATGTTTTTAAAATTTTTCATGAATGTTTTCCTCCTATCGTTTCATGTATTTTTGTATATGTTCTGAAAGTTTTCCGTCATTTTCCGGAATGCCTGCAACGGCGAATTCACGTCCCGTGATGTCATCCACTGCTGTTTCAAGTTCATCATCATGAAGAGCGAATTCTTCTTTTAAAATTTTTCTGACTTTATCTTCGATATCTGGTTCTTTCTTCTTTATTTATCCAATAATGATTATTTGACATAATTGTTCCTTTCTAATACACAAAATCAAGTTTATCTCCACCAATTAAATCACCTTTTTCTTCTGCTTCCAAAACACGACAAAACCCTGTTTCAGTTTCACGGTCATTGAATGATTCTAAGAAATCTTTATAATTACCTTTGTAGATTTCTTGATATTTGCCTTCAGGGATGAAGTTTTCAGCTTCTTTACCCCAAATATGCATGTCGTTTGGTTCATTACCTTCAATAATCACATCTTCCAATCTCATTACATCGTCCCCGTTAATGGCTTTCTGAATGGAAGCATAGAGTTGTAATAACTGTGCTTTCGTTAACATGTCTACTTCAAAATCAAAGAATAAACCATTTAACTCAGTAGCATATTTTCTATAATCATCATAAACCTTATTTCTAATTGAATCAATATCTGTATATACTTTATTCATTTTACTGACCTAAAACCTTTCTTTCAATATAATTCTTTTATTATTGTCATCAATTAAGTTGATAGTGTATTTCGTTAAATCCAGAGATGTTGTTTCTACAATAGAATCACCAATATACGTTTCATAACCTGACTGCATACATAATACTACCTTTTTTCTTTTAAGTTTCGTCACTTCTGAGTCTGTGATTAATACACCAAAAGCAAATACAAACATCAGCACTAAAAAGAATGTACTAATTTTTTGTATTACGTCATTTTCCATCAAACAAGATAACAGTAGTAGAATGGCAAATATGATTGCTACGACAATACATGCATTTGATACAAAATCACTTATTGCTGATGCGTTTACAATTGCTGTCGTTAACTTATCCATCATTATTTTTCCTTTCTGATAATTTCGTTCACTGTTTCAAACTAAAATGTTTTACATATAGATAATCAGTAACCTACTGTTAAAATCATTATTCCATTGCTATTTAATCAAAAATGAAGGCTTTACCTTCTGATTTTGATTTACTGCTCTGTCCCCATTTAAACTGATACATTAAACTATCTCCGTTTAGATTCCAGTTAAGGGTTTCTTTTAAATCTTCTACATTAAGAAAGTTCTCAATACCTCTTTCTTTAATTCTATCTCTTTTTAATTTTTAAAATTTATGCAATACTATCCTTTTCTGCTTTTACTGAGAGGTTTGCAACCTCCACATCAATTTCTGCAACTTCCCCGCTGTAGAGAGAACTGAAAATTGTTTGTTCGATTCCTTTATTGGAAGTTTTTGTTATTGTAATGTTTCCATTTTCGTTATATACTTTAATCTTCATCGTTTACCCTTTCATTTGTTGAATCATTATTA
Organism: Oscillospiraceae bacterium; assembly: GCA_045541055.1. Classification (GTDB taxonomy): domain Bacteria; phylum Bacillota; class Clostridia; order Oscillospirales; family Ruminococcaceae; genus UBA3855. The sequence continues at coordinate 67,491 of JAZQIL010000031.1, read as the reverse complement.
GTAAGCATGGGCTTCGTGGAACTAACATCCTTGATGTATAGAATTTGTTATATTAAATAATGTTCCAATATGTAACTTGGACGATACTCGTTTTGTTTACGTTTCACTTCTTCGTAATCCTGGCATTTACCTGTGAATACAAAACACATTAAGTAATCTTCGAACCAATCTTCTGGCACGTCTTCTGCTGGATTAGAATCATAACAGATAATGTTTGCATTTGTAATGCCTATCTGTTTTAATTCTAAATTTATTTCATTAATACCTATTGGTTCATTATCAATTTGTATTTCTGCAAAACCGAACACGTTACCTTTAACCATGTATGGTTTTAATATATCTATACACTTATCAGATATCTGCTCTTCTTTTAAAATTTCTACTATTTCCTTATAATCCATAATCTACCTCTGCACTAAATCATTATTTTGTTGCAAGTTAGTACATTAATATACTTTAATCTTCATCGTTACCCTTTCATTTGTTGAATCATTATTAGTAAGCATGTTTTACATTTATCCTGCCGTTTAATGATAGTTATACTCTGACAAATCAATAACCCCGTCCCTGATAAGGGTTTCATAAGATTCCAAAGCATTTTTCAGTGATAAAAGATTAATGCAATAAAACCTTGTATGTCCATCTTCATTTATATAAAATTCTAAATCCATGCATTTAGGTTTATATACTTTGTAAGGTGATACAATCATTTCTTTTAATATAATCCTCATATTTCCTCCTTTGCAGTTTGTACTGAAACCCTACTGCATCTTTCTTTTAAGACAAACATACCTTGAAAAACCTTGAAAGGTCCATATCCTGTGCATAGAGAATGACCTGTCTGACATTACTGTATTCTTCCGGGATATCCTGCATGCATGAGCTGCATACAATTACGGGAATCTCACATCTGCGCTGATGCATGCGTTTAAGAATATCCATGCCGCATCCGCGTTCAATATGTCCGCCTTCATAACGTGGGAAAAACATGTCAAGGATAATAAAGTCCGGTTTTTCCACTGTGGAACCAAACACCTGCAGCAATGCCGTGTTACGGTATTTCTCCCTTGTAATTTCAGAAATTCCAATGTTTTTTAATGAATCATGGATGTGTTTAAATTTTGTGTCATTGTCTTCAACGACCAGGATTTTTAAGTTTTCCATTTCTTTTCCTCCTTTTAATGGTTATTCCATTTATTCCATTTCATCTGTAATAAATAGTTATAAGTAGAATGATAAAAAATAAGAAAAACAAAAAATGCATGCATCCCAAAAAGTTATGCATACATTTTTTAACACTCCTGTTTCCTTTTTATAATAATATTGAGCATGCAATGATTAATTATTTATGACATGCGGTTTCATTGATTTTTTAAATGAATTTTTCACATCCGCCTTAAACCTGAGACTGCCCTGTCCATATTCCTGCTTTCCTTTAATACACTCACTGGTGAATACTTCCACCTGCCCTTCCAGTCCGTTTTCCATACAGAACCCTTCCACGTGTTCCTTTAATATATCCTGTGTATCTGCATGGATGTCCGTGTGAAATGTTCTGCCATTATGTCTGATTTCGATGTCAGCACTGTATGTAAACTGCTGGTTTGCAGGCAGTCCATTCCAGTAAAGTATGGTATCCTGTAACAATTCTGGCAACTGCAGTATAAAAACAACTATTCCGAGTGTAATATGGATGCCACCATAAACAAAAACAGAAAAAGAAGACATGACTATGGCGAGCATGGCAGCAAATAAGACAGACAGCAGCCTGATGGTAAAAGGAAGTGTTTTTACCGGTCTGAAACAATCATTGTTTCTAAAAGGAAAGATTCTGATAAAATAAAACACAAGAAATACAATTCCCACGGCGTAAGGAACCAGTAAATGCCATGCCTGTTCATCCGGCGCATTTACCTTATATACAATCCAGTCAGTTGCAATAAATGGAAGACAGTATGTAAGACTGCATAAAGCTGCGCATAAAATTTTTTTGGTAAGTTTCATATGTTTCCCTCCTGAAATCTTTTTTTGATTAAATAATATGAATTTTATAGTCATCCCCTGTCATATAGTGGAATGAATGTGTTTCCCCAGAGCTAAAGCTCAGGGGATTCTGTTGCTAGACTTACTATAGCAACTTATCCATCTATACATTCAGCTAAGGCTTAGCGATTGATTCTGACGAAGTCGTTTACCATATCTTAGTTACAATACAGATGAATAAAATTGATTGTAAATGGCGTTTCCAGGTTGTTTGCCGCAAGAATGGATTTGTCCCTGTCCAGCTGGGAAGCATCCTTCCGAAAGGAAAGCAGAATGAAAAACGGAAACAGCAGGGACAGTGGAATCATGTTGTGCCAGCAAAATTCCCGTTCGTGTGTAACAATGAAGTTAGTGGACATAACCATGCCAGCAAACACACAGGCCCAGAACATTCCCCTGGCAGTATTTTTCAGGTTCTTTTTCATGTTTTTAAGTCCTCCTTGTATTTTTATACTATTAGAATGATAAAAATATTTTTCTTTGCATATACAGACAAAAGAAAACACCCTCTGCGGGTGCTTTCAAAAAATCAGCTGTTTAAATACAATTCAATGAGTTCTTTTTCCTTTAACAGCCATAGCATGTATTCCCTGTCTTTATATTCAGTGTCAAGAAATTCTTCCATGCATGCATATATTTCACCTTCAAAACCAAATTCATCCAGCCATTCCGTAAAAGTCCTGTCTGTTTCCCCGGTTTCCATTTTCCAAAGCTCAAAATTCCTGCATACCCTTAGCATGCGCTGTGGTTCTATGTGCTGGTTTATCCAGTCGGTTTTATATAAAGAATAGGCGGTATCCCTGATACTGGTTACTTCTTTCATCCCGGATTTCAGAACAGGCTGTAAGGCTCTGCCGCTTTCCGAGTAGAAATCATCATGCAGCATGTATTGAAAAGTGCTGTCTGTTTTCAATGCAAAATATTCTGACGGATAAAGGTTTCTGGAGAGAAGGCGCATCATTGCATCCTTTTCCAGTATGTATTTTTCCGTTGGTGAACAGTGGTATTCCACGGCACCCGGTTTTCCCGTAATGGAATCCTGGAGGTCCATACGGTTTTCAAGTTCCAGCTGTCTGGTCTGTATCATGACAGACAGGCAGTTTGGGCACAGGCAGTATGTTTTTTGCCTGCTGAAAATAATATCCATGATTTTATCAGGCGTGTCTTTTTCACAGTAATCACACTTCAACTGCTCTTGTATCTTCTGTTTTGTTTGCAATGAATTTTCCTCCTTAATATAAAACAACAGGCTCTTATTATTTCTGGGTATATGTTTCACAGAATTTATCCAGGAACATGTTCATGCCGTCATAAAGCTGCATGTCATCCGCATATTTAAAAGAAGCCAGTATGTTGTCCGCTTTATCTTTATGCAGCATGGTAAAATATCTGTCATACTCATGCCGGATTCCGTGCCTTACATGTGTGATGGTAAGAATGCTCCCATCCGGTAATTTATGGATGGAACAGGGTTCGCCATGTTCATTGGACTGCGAAAAATCCGTGTGTAATTTCAGGGGCTTTTTGCGTCCATTTATATTTTTAATAATTGTAAAACTGTTTAAATTATTTGGATTACTCATTTTACTCCCCTTTTTGTATTAATATTTCAAAATTTTCACCATATTCATCAACAGAATCTTCATCCTCTTCATCTGCTGTTATGCGGATGTTTTCTATGTAATCGGAAAACTGGCACAGTGCTGCGAAAAATTCATCATCTCCCCAGCCTGCTGAACGGAAATATACAGTTAATTTATCTCCTGACACATTAATCCCATCGAAAAAACTCCTTGGGCATTTGAAGAACATGTGGTCTGCCTGTTCTTCTGTACTGGCAAAAACATACCCCAGAAGCCCAAGGCAGTTTTCAGCGGAGTCTTTAAGTCCTGCCATTTTTCTGCAGGTTTCAAGAATGCTTTCTTTTGAAATGATTTTTCCTCTTAATTTAATTTCAGCTATTGTACTTAATTGTGTTGCTATGTGTTTGTCCTCCTATTTTAACAAGATGGTTCTGTATGGGTGATGCCAAGATAATATTCATCCCTTTTTCCATGATGGAAATGTCCTGAAAGCATGTCCAGTGAAATTTTACCATTCTTTAACTTTACAAAATTTTCCAGTGCAGTGGATGTGTCCTTAAAATTCATTGTGAGACGGAATGTGCTGCCTTTTCTAATGAAATTTTTGGAGCTGTCATTTACCGCAACCGGATAAGCACCTACGATTACCGGCTTTCCATTTTCCTTCCAGTCTTCCAACTGGATTTTTATGCCGTCAGGCATGGTGGTTTTTTCAATAATTTTCATGACTCAGTTTCCTCCTGCAGTTTTAAGTCTTCTTTGTATCTGTCCATAAGACATAATGCTTTCATCATGATATTTCCTTCGCCTGTTGTCGAATTATCCCAGAAACCACGATTATCTCCGCCTTCAAGGAATTCACCAAGGTCAAAAGAATTACGGATTTTGCGATAATACATATTCTGGAAATTTTTATTTTTACAGAAAAATCTCTCACAATTTTTTTCAGGAAGAAAACCGAATTGTTTGCAAAATACATCTTCTTCATAAAGTGAGTTATGTTCACTCATCTGTTTTTCTATAATTACTGCAATTATATTTCTTCCACACAGAAACCTGTTTATTCTATAACTGCTCAGAAGTTCAATATATGAGACATTTTGTGTAAATATATCACATGTATTTCCTTCAGATGTTTTTATGGTAAAATAATCCTGGTATATGCCAATGATTTTACCTTCCGTAACATCCATGCTGTCTGGATTCATATGTACCGCAATCTCCTGTCCTTCTATGTAACAACGTCCGTTATTGTTGATTCTTTTAATAATTTCTGTTTTAACCATCAGTATTTTCCTTTCTTCAGTTTTCAGTATTTAATTTTTTGTAATATTCTTCGTTTAGGAAATTTGTTTTTTTAATAATATTCACACAGTTTTTTTTTGCCCTTATAACATTTTCCTTGCCATACTCGGTGATAAGGCTTTGTTCCGTTCTGGTACCTATTTCATGGATTATTCTTTCAAATTAATATTCATCCCTTTTTCCATGATGGAAATGTCCTGAAAGCATGTCCAGTGAAATTTCACCATTCTTTAACTTTACAAAATTTTCCAGTGCAGTGGATGTGTCCTTAAAATTCATTGTGAGACGGAATGTGCTGCCTTTTCTAATGAAATTTTTGGAGCTGTCATTTACCGCAACCGGATAAGTACCTATGATTACCGGCTTTCCATTTTCCTTCCAGTCTTCCAGCTGTATTTTTACGCCGTCAGGCATGGTTGTTTTTTCAATGATTTTCATGCTGTCCCCTCACTTCAAAAAATTATTTTACTTAATTCAATTACGATAAGTATAGGAATTGTACATACTGCAATTAAACCAATTACTACTGCCAAAGATAAAAAAATTAAACATACAATTCCCAGGCAAATAATTATCACCAAAATACATTTTAAAATCATTTCTTTCAGATATAACAGTACACCTTTGAATATTTCCATGTTTGTCCCCCTTATTCACGCAGTTTTTTTGCCAGAATGACATTTTTATTACCATACTCGGTGATAAGACTTCGTTCCGGTTTGGTACCCATTTCATGGATTATTCTTTCAATTATAAAGTCACCTTTTTTAACTTTTAAAAGCCTTTCATCCAGTTTTTTCAATTTACGGATATATTTTTCCTTTTTATTATGAATATCTTCCACATATTGTGCCGCTTCCACCATTCCCGAAATAACACACATTCCGTAATTTCTGTAGATATCTGCAATCTGTGTTTTTCCATCTGTCTCACTGATGGACGGATGCCATGTATAGACATACTCAATGGTTCTGTAATCAGCAGCAGAAACCTGTCCGCCTGCCAGTTTTTCAAATTCTTCCTTTAGCATATTGTCATCCTCCTTTATCTGCATTTCCTTTCTTCAGGAATAAATTTACATATATAGAATGTAAAAAACTTATACAGATAAAATCAGTGTTTTCTTAGTTTTCCTCATCCACGGAAACCTCCTGTACCGCAGTCTCATAAAATTCCTTCCAGCTGTCTATTTTTTCCACTTCCAGGCGTTTTACTGTTTCTATGGTTTCCTCATTCCATGTCGCCAAATCACCGGATTTCTGCATCTGCTCCACAACCGCACCAAGCCTGTAATATTTTTCCACTATCTTGTCGGCATTGGTCTGTACTTCATCCGGATGGCAGTTCTCCGGCCCGAACCTTACCGCCTTGGACGCATGTTTTGTTAATTCCGCGCATTCCTCCATAAGTACAACCAGGTAATTATCCTTCTTTGTTAATTTTTCCATATTTCCCCGATACGGACCCTGTCACTGCCACCATAAATGACAGTTTTTATCTGTCCGCACATCTCCTTTCCATAAAATGAATTCATGTATAGTATGTAAAAAATGCAGGCACAAAAAAAGCGGCATAAGCCGCTTTTGGGATGTTTTATCCAGATGCAAGTTTTTCATTGTAAGCCGCGTCTAAATATCCCTGCATTTCCGCAGTATATTTCCTGCTGTAGATACTGTCGATAAGAACACAGCCTTCCCTGTAAAGAAATTCCAGTTCGTTTTTGCTTCCAAATTCCTGCATGTCAAGGGCATTTATTTTGGCAATGACTTCCTGTACGGATTCCCCGATTACCCTGTCCGTCCTGTAATCAGCCACGGTATACCCGTCGGAAAGCACCTCGGCGTCATCCCTTCCTTCCAGATAGGAATAATACCCCTCCGCAGCCTGCGGGGTGTCCTGGTAAGACGCATCAGACGTATTTCTTGTAAAAACCGCAGGTTCCATGTCTTTTGTAAGCTCCAGCATACACTCTTTCCAAATCTGCCCCGGATAGGTCGAACCATAGAGGGACTCCAGTTCCCTCGGCGTGTCGAACCCGACCCACACGGCAATGGAATAATATGGTGTGGAACCACAGAACCATCCGTCCTTTGAACCGTTTGTTGTGCCTGTTTTTCCGAAGGCTTCCGTGCCGGATACCGAATTCCATCCAAGTCCCGATGCAGTTCCCCTTGTAAGGACTCCTTTTAAAATGTCGGCCATGTCATCTGCCGTTTTGTCCGTGTACACTTCCTTTGTGTCATATCCCCTGTAAATTTCCTTTCCATCCGAATCCTTAATGGAAAGGATGCAGGTAGGTACATGGTATGTGCCATGGTTTGCAAGTGTTGCATAGGCAGAAGCCATTTCAACGGTGCTGACCCCGTATGTAAATCCCCCAAGGGATGCCGAATTGTAGTAATCATTCGGATGCAGGTTAAAAAACTGCATTTCCTCAATGAAAGACATTCCGTAAGCAGGTGTTATTTTATCAAACAGCTGCCATGCAGCCCCGTTCTTGGACTGTTCCACGGCATGGCGGAGACTCATCCTTGTGCCGGAAAGTTCCTGTACATTTACACCTGCTTCTTTCGCCTTTGATACACTGATGTTTTTTAAGATACTGTCTGCCGTGTACCCCTTTGAGATGGCGGGTGCATACACAATAAGCGGTTTTATTGCACTTCCCGGCTGGCGGTATGTCTGGAATGCCCTGTTTAATGTGTAAACCGAGTTATTTTCCTGGCTCCTTCCGCCCACGACCGCCACAACATTTCCTGTTTCATTGTCAATTACCGTAAGTGCACCCTGAAGGGCATAGCTTCCCGTACCATCATCCGTTTCATTGTTAAACGAAAGCTGTTCATCCAGTACCGCCTGGAGGGAAGAGTAAACACCACTGTCCAGGGATGTGTAAATATGGTAACCGCCAGTATAGAGCCTGTTTTTGGCTGTCTCGTATGCGGTTTCATAATCAGCATGATATGCTTCATATGCCTCTACAGAATCAAATGAATACCGGAACAGAAAGCCGTCTTCCTTCATGAAATACCTGGCCGCGCAGTCCACCGCAAATGTCGTTTCGAAATCGTGGAATGCATATTCCGGCTTTTCTATTTCGATTTCCTCCATTTTTGCCGCCACAAGCTCGCTCCTGTTTATGTATCCGCATTCATGCATGTCTTCAAGAATTTTATCCCTTCTTTCCAGTGCATGTTCCGGGTAAAGGTAAGGGTCGTAATGGGACGGGCGGTTCGGGATGGCTGCAAGGTACGCAGTCTGGGAAAGTGACAGTTCATCAAGCCCTTTGTTGAAATATGCATTTGCCGCACCTTCCATTCCGTAAATCCCGTTTGCAAAACAGATATTGTTGATGTAGAACTCAAGGATTTCCTCCTTGGTATATTTTTCCGTCAGTTCAAGTGCGAGGAATATTTCCTTCCCCTTCCTTTCCAGGCTCACTTCATGTGTCAAGAACTCGTTTCTTGCAAGCTGCTGTGTTATGGTGCTCGCACCGTGCAGTTCCTCCCCGCCTGAAACAACCGCATTTAACGCAACACGGATAATTCCTTTTACGTCAATTCCCGGATTATCCCAGAATGTACGGTCTTCAACCGCAATGAATGCATTCCGGGCATGTTCGGGGATGTCTTTGTACGGAATGTATGAAAGGTCCGCACCCTCCCTGAGTTTGGCCATGACTTCACCGTTTGAACCGTATATGGTACTTGATTCATTAATTGAAAATGTATCCGCACTGCTTTCACCTACTTTTTCCTCTGCAAAATGGTGGTAATCCAGTAAAAACGGCAGAAAAAAAATTCCTGCAGCGCATCCAGCCACAAGCAGGATGCAAAAAACTACCTGGCATGTTCTTTTCAGTACCCGTACTGTTTTTGGTCTTTCTTTACTTCTTTCTTCTTTCAAAATGTTGTCCCCCCTAATGGTATTATTAGAATGTGAAAATTATCCCCCGTCAAAAACAGGGATAAAAAACACACCCGTATGGGTATGTTTTAAATTTTTCCTGTTCCTTACCGTAACAGCCACAGAAAATGCCTGTTACCGGGTACCTTCAGGGAATGTTATGGTTATACTTTCAATTCTTTCCATATCTGTAAAATCAAGGAAAAACATGAATTTAAAAGTTTTCACGTTCATTTCAATGGAGAACAGGTCTATTGCCTTTAATGTTTCTGTAACAATGGACATTTCCAGTCTGTCTCCCGGCACGAATGAAACAAGATTCATGTCATACATCTCATGTTCGTAAGTTCCGTCCCCGTTTGAAAAATAAACAACAATGCTGTTATCCTTAGGTGAAACGGTATAATATTCGCCGTTATCCATTGGTTTTAAATCCACGGTTTCCGTACTGCATGTTTCATATATCCTCCACTCTTCGGGACAGAGTGCCAATAATGACGTTCCCATTAGTGAAATTATTGCAGCAGAAATAAGGCATCGCATGGCTCCATCTTCCAAATCCACAAAATATCCTATTATTGTAAAAAGTAAAATTAAAATAATCCAGAACATAGTGTTTTACATACCTCCTAATATTAATTATATTCACTTAACTGTTCATTTATAGAATGGTAAAAATTTTTAAGAAAAATCTTCTGGACAACGGATTCCGCAGCAAAAAAAAAGACCGGAAAACCGGTCTTTTAATGATTATTTATTTCCATAAATCAATGTAATTTTTAAGATGAAGCTGTATTGAAGAAAACTCATCTTCAGATGGTTCTTCCTGCCATATATAATGAGAACCGCTTGGTCCTGAAATTTCTGCAATTTTTTTCAAATATGTTTTATCATCTTCAACAGTAAATGTTTTATCAAAACGTACGGTTTCCAGGTTTAAAATCCCTCTGCGCTTGTCATAAAGGGAAAAGCAGACTGCCTCAAATTTTGTTATAATTTCCTCTGTATTTTCCAGTAAATTTACCCTGATTTTTCTGCTGTCATCCAGCTCAAGGTACAGAGAATCACCGATAACAAACACCGGGTAATCTGTAATGACATCCTTAAAAATTTCTGATATAATTTCTTTTAAACTGTGATATTCCTTTACAAATGCAAACATTTCTGTTTCCTCCTTTTTTCTTTACTGGTTTATTTAAAAAACATGTCAACCTTAATGTCGTTCCAGCCTTTTTTACGGGCATTATTTCTTAATTCCCTTACAATGTCCTCAAACTGTCCCCATGTTCCGGCCCCGGTCATAAAACCGCTGTCATCCGTAATTTTAATGAACAGGTGGTCATGTCTGTGGCCTGTGACTTCTGCTTTGTATTCCTTTAAGGCATCATGGGTTCCTGTTTCTTTTTCCTCCTTGTTTTTCATTTCCATAAGCTGTTTTAAGCTTTTCAGGTGCCTTCCCGTATCAATACAGAATTCAGGTCCGTATGGGGATGTTCCGGCTTCCTTCATAAGACGCACTGCTTCCATCTGCTCCTTGTACCATTCCGTTTCCATGATTTCATCCCTGTCGGCAATGTGGATTTCCCATACGGATTCATTTCCAGAGTTATGGGTCTTTTCATTCTGCACATATTCCGCCGCTTCCTTAAACACACGGAATGGCTCATGCCACAGTCTTTTTATGGACGGAATGCCTTCAAAAGGGGAAAGGAAATTCTCCACTACCATAAAAACTGCCCTGCTGTACTCCACTTCCATGATTTCGAAGCATACCTGCGTGTTTTTTCCGTTGCATGAAACTTCATTCATTACAAATTTATTCCCACTTACACGTTCCAAACTAACATTATAGTAGCGAATGTATGTTGGTGCATGGAGCAAAGTGGCTGCATCAACAAGATGTGCGGGGATTTCAGGATGTATTCGTCTGATAAAATGCGAAATAAGCCCCAGGGCCTCCTTTTCTGGCATGTCAGCTTTTGGTTCCATGCCATCCCCCCGGACGGACATTAAATAATACGTTTTCATTGCATTTTCTTCCGTGTATTCTTCTGCCTTTACATATACTAACTTGTTATCCATTGTTTTTCTCCTTTATAGTTAAGCTGCCAATTCTTCCAGTTCATCAAATAATTCAGCATTCGTGTATTCCCCTGCAATTTCCTCAATTAGTTCATCCCCGTAATTTTCCGAATAAAACCCCCAGCAGGAATCGTGTAATTCTTCCCAGGAACCATCTTCAAGCTGTTTGTCAACTATGTAACCGTAGACCTCGTTTTTCAAATACATGTCATATGTACTGACCTCATCCTCAATGACTGCATGGGCTGCGTTTTTCCAGTTCCTGTCCGTGGTTTTTACATAACGGCCGGATTTTCCTTTTGCACGTATGCCTTCTTTGTAAATGTCTTCTTTTGACACATAGGCGTACCCTACCTGTCCGGAATCCCATTTACAAGAAAATCCAGTGGTATTCATGGTGATTCCGCTGTGGTCATAAAGGTAAAGCGGAAGGTGAATAATTCCGGCATGTCTTTCAAGCAGTTTCCACTTGTCTTCAAAAGACATTGCTTCCACAATATCATCCAAAAGGTAATTTAACGGGTATATGCTTTCGAGGCACTGGAATTTTGGTTCATGTTTTTCACCAAACAATGACCGGTAAGCAAATCCCCATAGTTCCCATAGTTTTTCACTCCTGTTGTAACGGAGTTCCAGACCATTCGATGTTTTCTTCCTTTTAACAAAATTTATGATTGTAGCTTCCTTAATGTTTTCCCTTACAAGGTTGTTAAGGAAATCTTCGGGTGAGGTGTAGTTATGTTCATCACCTAAACTGTAATTTCTGTGCCAGCAGACCATGCGGCTGACATTACTCCACTCCCTTGGTGAGTCACTGTACGTGTCAATTTCAACATGAATCCTGTAAACTTTGCCTTTTTCCATAAAATACCTGTAATTATTCATGAGTGTTTCCTCCTTAAAAATAAATAATCTTTTACCATCCATGTCATCTGTGGTAAAAGTTCTGTTAATAGAATGATGAAAAAGACAAAAAATAAAAAAGCCGGGAATTCCGGCCTTTTTACGCATAATGTTCCTAAATATCATTTTCCATTCCTTACGCACGTTCTTCGCAATCACACATACATATCAACATATTGTAAAACTTTGGTAAATCCTGATTCCATTACTATTTTTCTTCTAATACATTGCATAAGATAGAGTAATTTTTCTTTCTCACTCTATATTTCTTTGCATTTCTCCAAAGATGTTGCAATCTGTTATATCTCTTATGTGAAATTCTTTTTGCCTTTTTATACCCAAAACCTTTGCTCAATTTTATTTCCTCCATTCTGCTTTGAAATTGTGTTTTTATTGCTCATATCTTTCGACTTCTTTATCCCATAGTTCCTCTGCTTCTTGTTTAGTTTTTGAAAATGATTTTTGTGCAGAAACTAACACTCCTATGTTATGAATATGACCATTGCGTTCACATTCAGCATAATATCCAAGAGGACTATTTTTTACAGTTGCTTTATTTTTACACCAAGGACAATCTCTCATAATTTTCCCTCCAATCTACTGTTAAAATCATTATTCCATTACTATTCTAAGACAGGGAGTTTCATCATTCTCCGTAACATATTCAAATACATCCATAATGTTTTCCGGTTTTACATTCAGCATATACCTGCATACAAATTCCTGTGCATTCATTTTCTCGTTTCCTTTTAATAACCAAAGGATTTCCTCTGTCTCCCATATGTTGTTCATGGATTCTTTTAACTGTAATTTTCTTTGCATAAATGTTATCCTCCTTTTCAAATATGCGCATCTGTTTCCATTCATCTGGAATACGCCTTTGAAAATAGAATGATTAATATTTCGTAAAATAAAAAAACAACCGGTTTCCCGGCTGTTTTAAATACATATTCATCTATATATGAAAGCATGCAGATTAATACAAATCATCCGCAATTCTCTTTACATCAGTCTGCCAGGCGGGAATCCTGTCCACTTCCCATCTGATTCCTTCCAAAAGTTTCTGGTAGGAACCATTGTAATAATAGATAAATCCACCTTTGTCATAATGGGCAATGTCAAAATTCATAAGAAACTCATACATGGCATTCGTCATTTTTTCAATACTTCCCGATTTTTTCATCCGCTTGATTTCAGCAGCAAGCTTTTTGTATCCGTAAACTGTATTTCCGTCATATAAAATGTGGGCTTTGATATTTGCACCATCAATTGCTTCCTGAATATGCAAACGGTCAGCTCCTTCCATACCGGTAAGAAGGTGCTTCACTGCATCCAATGCATTCTTTGCCTCTTCGATATTCTTTTTACTTCCAAAGATAACGATTTTTAAGTCTTTATTATATGTTTCAGTCATATAGTTTCCTCCTTACATATATTAAGCTGTTACAGATAAACCTAACGATGTCTGCTCATTTGCATATTTGTAAAGTGCATTTTTCACAATGGTTTTTACAAATCTTGCAAAGTGCTGTGTACATCCGTTTCCCACCTGCTGTTGTCTGGAATCCAAATCCCCGTAGAAACAGAAGAATTTATCAAGTCCCATAATAGCCGCAGCTTCTGCCACGGAAAGAATTCTGTTGCCTTCAGGCGGCATTAAACATACTTTTCGCCAGTTTGTAATAGTAACGGAAGGTTCATCGTATGATAAACGCTTATATACATTACTGTGACGGTCCAGATGGGCCATTTCAGGGATGTCTTTGTAATTGTGTCCCGGCTGCACATATGACATTTTACGGACCGTGTCGGGTCTGGATTCACTGATGTCTTCATAATTAAACCATGTGGAATCAACTTTTTTCAGTGCATCGCCAGCTGTGTGTTTTGTGGTTAATTCCACTTTGGGAATAATAATTTTACCCATCGGTTTTATGCATCCTACCAGTGCCATGCGTTTACGTGTGGAATAGCCGCCCACTTCATGGTCATTGATAACGGAATATGTCACATTATAGTCAGAAAGTCCTGTCAGGACTTTTTCAATATATAATCCTTTTTCCTTTGTGATGAATTCAGGTACATTTTCAATAACAAACATTAATGGCTTTTTCGCTTTTACCACACGGATAAAATCATCCACAAGCAGGCGCTTCTGTTTATCCTGTGCATCGTTCCCGGCCCTGTTTGCATTTGAGTAGCCCTGGCAGCAGACACCGCCGATAACAAGGTCTGCATCCGGAACATCATCTGTATTAAGCCCGCGCATGTCCATGCATACAATATGGTCCCCGATATTCCTGCGGTATGTCTCACATGCCTGTTTGTCAAAGTCAATGGCAAACTTTATATCGAAAGATTCATCTTTCTTAAATGGCAAGTCCAAAAGTCCTGCTCCTGAAAACAGGGAAGCTACATCAAACACGTAACTTAAATCAGTGTTTATTTTTTCAGAAAAGAATCCAGATGCTGTAAGCATGTCAATAAGTGCCGTATCATGTTCGACAAGGGATTCCTTTGAAATTTCAAATGTGATTTCCTCTCCCTTGTCAAGTAGGGAAACAAGCTCCCTGTCGGAAAGGTTTTCTGTATTCACATTCTTTTTAAAAATATGTACCACTATGGATTCTTTCATAATTTCGATTTCCATATGGTCAGCCATGGAAATAGCCTCCCTTACTTCAGCATTTCGTAAATCCACCAGTGGCTTATGTGCTGTTCCTTTTCTGCTGAGCCTGTATTTTCCTTCTGCGTCAGGAACAATAATGATTTCAGATGCCTTCAGGTCAATAATGTAACGGTATCTGGTCCCTGCACGGAATGTGTCATTTTCCTCAAAAGAAAATGTAAGTCCTCTTTTACTGCTTTTAATTCTCATTCATGTATCCTCCTTTTATATGCTTTTATTCCATTCTTCTGGAATGAACTTTCTGCATATAGAATGAAGATTTTTTTTTGTAATAAAAAACAGACGGATAAATCCGCCTGTATAAATAAACCTGTTAAAATATTTTAAGCCATCTGCATCCATAAACTGTCTGAGATTTCATGCCCTGTCACAACAGCCATGGATGCAATCAGACGATACATGAATTTATTCATGCTTATCACCTCCCTGTTTATAAATATTTTTATATCACAGCATTCCACAAGTCATGTGAAATTTCACGACCCATTAAAAGCATTACGGATGCACCAAGACGGCACATATGTTTATTACCAGCCATTTAATTACCTCCTAGTTTTTTTAATTTTATGTTCTTTTGAAAATCTCCGGACTGTTCCAATCGCTTCCGCATTAAACCCAGTTTAAACAGCTTACACCCTGTAATTAGAGTTAGTGGGATTCCTGCTAACGTCCACCAATGTGACAATGTTGTCTATTTCTGCTGACGCTGCAGGCAAGGGTGTTACCGTTTTTTTTGTTCAATAAGTATAACAAACCATGCCGATAGCCTGTGACCGGCTGTTTTAGTTTTGTGATTTACGATGGATTTAACAGTCACATATATAGTATGTAAAAAACGCAGGATAAAAATTTTTCAGACATATCTCTTTTTTTGCAAAGAAAAACAGCCAGGCGGTAGTTCCAGGCTGTTTAAAATGCATATATTTATTCTGTGTCATTCATTTTAATTTCAGGTATCCAGTTCATAGTCCCACAGTCCAAAACCATTCATATATTCGACTGTTTTGGCTGCTTCTATTGCCTCTACCTCCGTTTCAAACACATAATCTTCCATTTTTTCAAAACTACAATATACATATTTGCAAGGCTGATTTACCGAGAATACAACTATATCGTTTCCGTAATCAATATGGTCTACTGTGAGTTCTTGTACTCCGTCATAAGTCCGTATAGAACATACAACAATACCATACAACCTCTGCCCTTCTTTTATATTAGCTTCTTTTTTATAAGTAAATTTCATATTAAACAATCCTTTTTAAATCAAATCAAATTCGTCATTGTTTGGGTTATCTTCGCACGCACAACTATTATTTCCAGGCATATAACTTTCGCCATCCCAAAATCCCTTTTGCATAAATATTCCTGAAATTTTCATTCGTGCTTCCTTTTGTTGTTCTTCAGTTCCATTACATAAAACTTCCAACTCTGCATATTCTTCATCTGTAATAGTTGCAGACATTCCAATTCTTGCCCATATTGTTTTTGACATATTGCTTCCTCCTTTTATCTATTGAATCGTTCATCTTCCCATGCCACTACTGCAAAATCATCTTCGTGATACGAATTATCTGCATCAAAATTTTCATCTTCTAATGCAAAGTTATATGATTGTTCCCACAATCTATTTAATGCTGCTTTTGCATCTTCATAAGAATCTATTGCTATTCTGGTATTTGGAATACTGCAACAAATTCATCTTCTCTTGCTGTCATATCGCTAAAAATCAGCTTATGCATATCCGATTCAACACCAAAATCTTTTTTAACTCCATTGCAAATTCTGTCGTATTCGGCTTTGCAATCTTCAAAAGATTTTCCACTAATAACAACAGAGTGTTTCAATACTTTTACTTCTGCCATATTAACTTCCTCCAATCATTCATAAAATCATTATTCAATTACTATTTATTCCACTCTTCTGTGACAGTTTCTACTGCATCATATATACTTTCAAATTCTCCACTGATGTTTATATATTCATCACCAAAAAAGATATTGAAAATATAAATAAGCTTTTCATCTTCGTTATGCTCGTAGCTTATACCAATGCTTTTTCCATTCTCTTCATGAAATTCATAAATTCCAGAATCAGCTACAAGTCCTTCAAGTGGGATTTCTATTGCGAATATATTTTCCATCTCTTTAACTGTCATATATAATCACTCTCCTTTTGAAATCACTCATTTATTGACTTCTTCATCTGCAATATCCATACAAAGTTCTCTTGCTTCATCCCAAATTTGATGTTCAATACTAAGTCTGTAAATTTCTCTTTGTATTGTTTCTGCTTTCTGTTTTAATTCCATATAATCTCTATAAGTCATTGTACTTTTAGTTTCTTCACTTGTAAGTTGTTGAGAAACTGTCAACAATTCTTTCTCAAGTTTTGCCTTTTCTTTTGACGTTCTTACATAATTATCACTCATTGCCTGTCTAACTTTAGTATTATATCTGTTAATATTCATCTCAATTTCCTCCTTAAAATCGTCATTCAATAACAGAATAAGTATTATTCATACAATCCCATTCTTGCCACAAATTCCGTCCCAATGGCCTCCTGAATGCTTTCCGTGCTGTAATCATTCGTCTTTTCCAGAGTGACAAGTACTGCACTGCTGAAAGTCATCCCTGTTTCATCATCCATGCTTTCCATGATGTCATCCGCAAATGATTTACCGACAGACTTTTCCAGTACTTTTTTAACTTTGTCTTTTATAAGGTCACCCAGATTTTCAGGTATGGGTTCGCTGCATTCCCTGTTCCAGCATTCAATACAATTTGAATTTGAATTACAATCGTCTGTCTCTTCAAAACCACAAAATTCCGGACATATTTTGTTTGCAAACAAAGGCCATGTTTCTTCCGTTGGAAGGGATTTCAGACCGGTAAATTCCAGGTCGTATTTCTGAAAAAAATCTTTTTCATCCATAATTTTTACATCCATTAATACCTTTTCTTTTCTTGTCATAATGTTTCCTCCTTAATCTCATATATGCATTGATGTCCGTTCATCAATGTTTTTCATGTATATATAGAATGAGGAAAAGACAGAAGAATAAAAACATGGATAAAACCAGAAAAAAACAGCCAGGATTCCTGACTGTTTTAAAGCATATTTAGTTTTTAAAATTACAATTTAACCCACTCTTTTACGCATGAACAAATATCGTTACATTGTGACTTCATATATAATTTTGATTGCTTCATGTATATCTTTTTCATCTGATATTTCAAAACCAACCATTTTAGATAACATCTCTAATTCTTCTTTACTTAATGTTACATTCATGATAACCACTCTTCCTCCATTAATCATTTTTTTCTGCTTCTGAAATAACCTTCCAAATGCGTTTGAATTTATCAGCTTGAACTTTGTCATAATCTGCTTTATTTGGATGTGGCTTTTCAAAAGAATCAGATACTTCGTAGTGTTCTTTTTCTCGTATAATATCCTTGATTTTTTCAACTGTTTCCAAGGCTCTAATACCTATATCAAAAGCAGTTTTGGTTCTTTCATTGTTTTCTCGAAGTTTTTCTTTTTCTAGGATATTTTTTGCTTGCACATTGTTCATATGTTTACTCTCCTAAATCGTTATTTTTACCATTCATAATGACTTCTTATTTTCCAGTCAGCCTCTCTTACATGGCTGTAATCAGATTGTTTCTGTAATGTGGTTTCATAGATTGAAACACGCTTCACATCTTCTTTAAGAATCATTTTTACGGTAATGTTTTGTGATGGAATATCGCATACCCAGATATGAGGGTCTTCGTTTCCATACCATTCTGCTTCAGCATCATACGGGTTATAATGTAATTCCCATGCCTCGTCCATTCGTCTTTTAATTTGTTTTTCGCTCATTGCCATACTTTTCTCCTCCGACTCTTTGATGAACTAAATTGCAATTTAGCTCAGTATTTCATTCCATACTTTTTCTATTAATTCATTACTAAATTCAGCTTCTTCATATCCTTCTGGTGTTGGTTGCCATGCAATAACTGGATTATCTTTAGGAAATTTTTCTATTCCATGCATACAAATCATTCTAAATTCTTTTCCAAAATAAGAATATGACGCTTGAACAACAGCACCATTTTTCAATGTAACTAAGCAATCTTTTGTAATATCTTTTGGTAATTCCTTACTACAAGGAATCCAACGATTTTTCAAAATCTCACTATGTTCTAGTAAGTATTCTGCAACTGCTTGTTTTTTGATTTCTTCAATCTCTGAATCGCTATATAAATGACTCATTATTACACCTGCTTTCTGCGCTAAATCGTTATATTCATAAAGTGTTTAAAATAATTCATACCCACAAAACAATGTTTTCTTTTTCTTTCTGGAATATTCCTTAAGATTATCTTCATAAGACTTACAATCCAGTTCCATTCTTTCAATGTCGTAAATAAAATAAAAAAGCATAAAAAGCAGTACTACCGCCATGGCAGCTGCAATCATTTCTTCAATATTCATAAATTTAAATTTCCTCCTATGCTGCTGTTATGTTTAATTCCGGAAAACCGTTAAGGTCACGCAGGGAATCTACATAAAATTCCACATCAACACCGTCAAAATGTCCCAGACAGGTTTCTTTTATTTCATCAAAGTATGTATCCAGGTGTGGAGGCAGCCACATGTCACTGCGGCATATAAATACCGCATCAAACTTTTCATCCATGATGCTGTCCAGACCATAAGAAACACTCAGGAACTTTCTTTCTTCTTCTTTGATTCCATAACATTCCCCTGAAACTTTCCTTGCAATCCAGCGGAATTTTATGTTTTCAAACTCCTGCATGGTATGGGAAATCCAGTTTCCGCAGTCAAGGTATTTATTACCGTTTATAATGTCATGGTGCAAATCCACGTTCACCAAATCAAGTCCCCCACAGAGCGCATGCTGCTTGATAAACCAGTAGGCATCCTTGTGGTTTTGTGTGATGAGTACGGGTATGGATGTATCCTGTGTGCAGAGAATGGTTTTCATCCTTGTTAAAAGAGAGTGGTTAATCCGCACTTTTTGAAGTTCTCCTGCATGTTTTGCATAACATTCCTGCCATACAGCCTGGCTTTCAGATGCTCCAAGCTCCCTTCCTTCCGGGTAGTATTTTAATGTTTCAGGCATTACATCCTGGAAATAATCAAAATCAATGGATAAAACTTTAAACATTTGGCGATACCTCCCTGCTTCAAAAATTTCAAGAATATAAGATGCATGCATCTTTTTCATTCTTTTCTTAGCTGACTGGAAATCCCTGCATATTCCCGTAAAAATAAATTTCATGTCATAATCACGGAACCAGTCATCCGGCAGCTTTCCTGCAATTTTACTGTCATAACAGACAATGCTTTCCGCCACAATTCCAATGTTTTCCAGTTCAAGTTCCACTTCCATTTTTCCAAGCGGCTCATTGTCTGTCCGGATTTCTGCAAATCCAAAGACCCTCCCTTCTTTTCCAATGATGGATTCCGGAATGGAATGGAATTTTTCCGGAACAGAAAACCCTTTCAGAATTTCTTTCATTTCTTTTTTCATGCAATTTCCTCCTTAAATAAAATATGCTTTTACAAATCCGTTTCGTCATTTATAAAAGTTCTGTTATTAGAATGGAAAATAATTACAGAAACAAAATTACAGCCGGAAACCCGGCTGTATTTGGTATATGGCATGTACTGTATTTATGCAGCAGTCATGATGTGATTAATGTAGTTTTGCATTGCTTTGCTGTCATTTTTCATGTAACCATGGTAATTTTCCATAATATCATTCTGCAGTGACCTGATGCTACCGCCCGTTTTCAAAAAATAACGCTCAAATTCTGCATTTAGGGAAATAACCTTTTTCATATCAATAATATCTGTCACCCTGTAACCATTGGATATTTCATGCAGAAGGTAAAATGCATCCTCTGCACACCCGCCGTTCAGGCAGGCCGTGTATTTTTTCTGTGCCACATGCATCTGGGCATTCAGTGATAATCGCACGCTCATGATTTCATTCAGAAAATCCGACCTGTTTCCATTATCCGATTCAAGTTTCCAGACAACGGACAGGATTGCATACATCAGACGGTTCCAGGTATGGTAATGGGAAAATTCCGATTCCACTGCTTCCCTGTAAGAATCAAAATCCAGCCCGCAGGCCACGTATTCCTTATATCCATGCAGCTGGTTTAATAACCTTTCTTCTTTTATCAGGATAATCTCCGTCACGGCATATCCTTTTTCCATAAATTCTGCTTTAATGCGGGAAATCTCATCTTTTTCCATATTTTGGAAATACATGGATGCACAGGTGATGGAACGGGTGAATTCCCCGTTTTCCTTTATGTATTTTACGGAGCCCGGGGAAAATGTTTTTTTATATGCCATTGTGTGATAAACAGCCATGCAGCAGACGGAGTCCACGCATTCCCTGTTGTAACCAATGGAAAGAACCTTTTCTATAATGCGTTTCCGGTAAGTCCTGTTTTCTTTATTTGTTGTCTCAACCAGTTCAAGCTGGTTATAACAGTAACGGGAAAGAACAGGCAGTAATTCCTCCTGTAATTTCTCCTTATTACACTGATTTTCCTTCTTTTTCACAAGCTTCGTCCTTTCAGCTTTTAAACGGCGTATTTCTTCATACCTTTTTCTTTCAGCCAGCATCTCTTTTTTTTCATCCGCATCCATCATGGAAAGACGCGATTCAATGCATTTTTCCACTGTTTTACAGTATTCCATCATTTCATCCGAATCCCACTGCAGGTGCACGTATTCCCTGATTTCCGTTTCAAATGATTTTCCGGTGGCTTCCAGGTGCATCATGTAAACATTCAGCCTTGATGTTTTGATGAGTGAATCCAGTACATGTTCATTCAGGTAGGAAACCCTTTTTACAACATTGTCGGTTGCAAAATCATGGATGATATCCTTCCACTCCCTGTTAATCCTTGTTTTTTTCAAAATTTTCTTCAGGAGAAAGAAATATTCCCTTGTTTCACGGAGTGAGCGCTGGATTTTTATCACATTACGGAATGTCCCAAGGTCCGTTTCCGGTGAGACAAGGTTTCCTATGACCGTCATTTTTGCTGCGAAAGGGTTTAAATGTGTTTCCATCATGTCATTGATGTCACCAATTGCTTCGAGGTTCATCCGCCCTATACCCTCATCTGTTTTTTCATTCATGGATATAAATTCTTTGAGTTTCTTCTCATAATAAAACTTTCTGTCCATCTCAGTTTTAAACTGGTTTCTTTTTTTCTTTAATTCCGGCAGCATGCCTGTTCCTCCTTTTTTAATACATTCATGCCTTTGTCTCCAGTTCATCAGTAGATAAGGCTTTGTATTTAGAATGGAAAATTTTGGGGAAAACTAAAAACAGCCGGTTTCCCGGCTGCTTTTCTTATCCTTATGTGGTTTATGGTGTCCATACTGTTACTGTGTTCCATTTTCCATATGTGACGGAACCGTTTGCATTCCTGCAGTATGGCCTTACCTTGAATGTCTGCCAGTATGTCCTGTACGGACTTCCAATACTTGTGGAAAATGACCTGGCTGAACCTGTCTGCAGGATGGCATCATTCCACTTTACCTGGTACCCGGTTGCACCGCTGGTCCTGTTCCAGGATAATCTTACATCGTAACCATACCATGAACCGGACTTTTTACAACTTCCTGAACCCTTCAGGCCTGAAACCGTGGAATTTTTTGAGAACCCGGTTGCTGCCTCCACCGTGACAGGCTCCAGGAGACTTACGGTGTATGCCGTGGCACCGAGACCGGCAAACAGCAGGCATAATGACATTACAACAGGCATCAGTTTTTTCTTGATTTTTTTCATAATATTTTTCCTCCAAAAATTTTTTTGTTACAAAAATAGAATGAAAAATCCTTTGAAAAACAAAAACCCAGCCATAAGAATCCACTGCTTTAGTGGCAGATTATTGAAATTACTGTTGAAGTTTTTTAAAAAACAGTATCGTATTATCCCTGGTGCTGACCCGTATTTCATTGTCATCTTCAGTGAAATGCACAACTTTCTCCCTGAATGAAAACAGCCTGTCACTGCTTATAAATGAAACATAATCCTTTCCGTTTATTTTTATGAAACAAACCATCCCCTCTGTCTCATTGCAGGTGCATGGAATAATGCGGTATCCTCTTTTTCTGTAATTTCTTAATTTTCCCGAATTGGCCAGTAATATCCTGTTATTTTCCCTGTACACGGCTTGCTGTTCCAGTATTTTTTCACGGAACTTTCTGTAATACAGGGCCATATACTCTTCATGGCTTCCAAAGCCTTCTTCCACACAGTCCTCATACGGACAGTTAAAACAGTCATGGCTGCATTCCATTACAACGGACCTGCGTTCCCTGTATGGTTTCTTACGTTTCCTTAAAATTTCCGTCCTGTTTTCCTTATACCATTTCCTGTAATATTCTGACCTTTTTTCCGTTAAATCACCGAAGAGCCTGTTGTACATATTGTACAACCTCTGGTGTTCTTTTCTTTCATCTTCTGTTTTCCTTACCCGGTTCCTTTTACCATGCATGTCCCGCACAAAATTTTTGTCTGCCAGCGGCTTGGACCGGCATAGGTGGGACAAGGGGCATGAGGGGTTCCCACAGTAATATTTTTCTGGACATATACATACAAATCTTTTATCTTCCATGTATATAGAATGTAAAAAACACATATATACATCCTGCGTGGACAAAAAGTATCATTTGGATGCTTTTTATGGCGTTATTTATGCCTGCATAAAGTATTCCTTCTGCCCTTTTTCGGCACGATTTTGAAACAGTCTCCCTTATTGCTTTTTTAAAAGATAATGCCAAGCCCATGAATAACAAGGAACATTGCGATAAATCCTTTTAATATTGTCCCAAAACAGCCCGCATTTTTCTTTACGGTTTCATTTATGTCATTTTTGCTGTATGCCTTTTTTGGATTATTTCTGTCATAATAAACGGTTATTTTTCCTGGATAATCACATCCTGCCATTCCGGGAGACTGGAAATGCAGTGTTTTCGTATATCGTTCCCCACCGACAAAATATTCATATGTTACAATATAAGTCGGAGTTCTTCTTGACTGTTTATTGGAATTCCTGTCTCCAGGCTTTATCCATGATTTGCATTTTACAGCTTCCACAAAATCCCCGCGTTCTTTGGCTCTGTCCATGAATATTTCTTTTTTGGATTTCTTTGTGCGGAACAGGTCAGCATACCCTTTTACAAGAAAAATCATAAATATTCCCAAAGCTATTTTTGCCCTCATGTATTCGTCCATTAAAATTCCTCCCATACTTAAATATTCATATATAGAATGTAAAAAACGTAGTTTTAAATTTCTTCACAAGAAAAAAGACTGGTTTCCCAGCCTTTATTCTTTACTATTTTTAGTCCCAGTACCATGCCGGGATTATCATATCCATACCATCATATTTAAAGGGGTACTTTTTCTAAAGTGTCCTCCTTTATCCATGCCAGTTCATTAAAATCATTATCCTTATTCAGTATGCCTGCAATCTTGTTTGTCTTTTTGTCCCTGACCAGATATCCTGTGACATACTGGTTATTTACAGGTCTTTCTGCTCTGTAAAATCCAGAACTGACGTCATAATTTTCTTTACAGTAAACACAGGACTGTTCAGAACGGAAACATAAATTTTCACACTTCATAAATATCCTCCTATTCCCAGATGCATACCAGGATTTCAATATCAGTATCTTCAAAAACATCCTTTACCATTGCGCTTACACATTTCCATTCGAGTCCGTCAATCCCGCACCCGATAAGCGGCATGGCAAGTTTTTTCACGCCGTTTTCCAGACAGTCCTCTTTCATACAGCACAGTGCAGCATGAAGGTTTTCGTATGTTGGTTTTTCCCAGACATTACGTTTTGTGATAAGGTTGTATACGTGGCCTTCCTTAATCATGTATCCCCGTTGAAGGCAGTCCCACTTTTCAATTCCTTCCTGCTTGTGGAGTGTCTTCATTTTGTTTTTCATGTCAAATAATTTATTAAACATGACAACAATGCCTGCACTCATGCCAAAATCCGCACTGATGCAGTGGCAGAGATGGTAGCCATCCCCCGCCTGGAATAAATCTTTTTTCTGTTCTGAATATTTCATGTAAATCTCTCCTTTTTGTTATAATGTATTGATACCTGTCACTTCTTTAAAAATAGCTGCATCAAAGTTTGGCAGTGCACGGATGATACCTTTTTCAGATTCTGACAGGTTATCCCACCAGTCCTGGGCGCTTTCAGATTCATCAAGTACCTTCAAATAACCACCAGTAGTTTCATGTGTTGGATGTGCTGCCTTTTCTTCATCAGTCATATCTTCTGAATAAATCCATTCAACAACATTTCTTGGTATCTGATTCAGTAAATACCTTGCATCTGAATGTAACCACATTTCACGTGTCCAGTCAGAAGGTTTGTTGAACATGATAAGTTTCTGTTCAGTAGTATTGAAACAACCAGTATTGAAAGAAGATTTGTTCCAGTCCCCGGTGTTGCAGTTCCCGGTGTTCCTGTCCCCGGTGTTCCTGTTCCCGGTGTTGCAGTTCCCGGTGTTCCTGTTCCCGGTGTTCCTGTTCCCGGTGTTCCTGTTCCCGGTGTTTCTTAGTCCAGTGCAATCTTTTCCTGTATTAACGATAGAAAGCAGTTCAGCCCAAGACACTTCACGCACAATCTGAATCTTGTCAGTGCAAGACTTTACACCGTCAGAATCCACGTCACCAAGGGCGACTACTTCTGCAACCTTATTATCAGGATTGAAACTGTAATAATCAAAACAGTCAGCTGCTTTTTCACAAAAGTGAAAGCCCTTATCACAAACCATGGGTTTTACATCTTCTTCATAAGTCTGACCCACTTCAAACTGAACCCCCCTGCATGTCCAGTCAGGGTTAAAAACTTTATATCCTTTTATCATAATATGTATTCCTCCTTTTAGCGTACCCAGTAAGGCTTGTAATCCAGCGGGTGTTTTTCATATATCCCTTTGTGTGGAAAAATACCTTTGGATACATCCACTTTTACGATTTCCCTTTTTGTAAATTTCGTTAATGTTGAATTAATGCTTTTTTTGTAATAAGCATCATAATGATGGATAAATGTTATTTTTCCATTTTTAAAATCTTCCGCAAGTTCTTCTGACTCAAACCAGTCCGTATGTATTTCTATACGGTCCAGGCATTCCTTTTTGCATGAATTAAGGGGTTCTTCCCAGTCACCTGCGTGGCAGATACCAGTCTTTTTGCCATAATCAAAACAATGGCTGTCAAACAACTGTCCGTCTATGAATACGGTTTCCACTGCGTACCACATAAGTCCTCCTGTTTTATGAATATGTTATTGTTTTTTAATTTTTATTCCATCGCAATAGCCCCATAAGCAGTAAGCTATATTTAAAAAAACTCCGTAAAAGAAAAACATGTATTCTTCAGGAATTATCTTTCTTATATCAGATGCAACAAGCATGGCAATTGTAAAAACACTAATAACCATAGACTTTGCCATTATTATGAAATCTCTTTTTATAACTTTACTTTCACTGTCTGTTTTATTTACACTCCTATTTTTGTATCCCAACAACCATGCAAGGAAATAGAACACATTTAATACAACGTGTCCAGTTTCATATATCCATTGCACAGAACGGCCAGTGCACAGACATGACAAAAACCATACTGTGTCTAAAATAAATGGGATGCCAATCAGTAAAATAAACATAAATTTAACCTCTTTGTTTTTGAATATTAACATTTCCTTATACCCCTTATATTATCAAAAAATTTGTTCTGCAATTTTCATAAAATCCAGTAAAGGTTCCCCGAACTTTATGACGTTTGAAAGATGGTTGTATTCAACAGTCTTTAAATGGGGATTTACGTAATAACAGGTATTTTCCTTATATTTTTCCCAGTTGTCATCTTCCAGCAGGGATTCTTTGGATACCCACTTAAAACCCTGTTTATCCAGGTATTCCAGTAACAGGACAGCCTGTTCCTTTGTCTTACAGTGTATGTTCACCTTAAACATGTGACATCTCCTTTTCAATTTCCATGTTGGTATTGCGAAGCGCGTATTCGTATCCTTTCCGCGCATTGTCTGAAAGGTTTTCTTTTGCAAGTACTTTTTCCGTCATGGCCTTTCTGCGAAAAAGAACCTGAAGCCTGCTTAAATTTTCTTTATCCGTCATGTCATATTTTCTCCTTTTCATTTAATTTCCTGCATCCACGGTAATCCAGAACTGTTTCACATGTCCTTTCTTCCCTGAGAAAATAAGGATAAGCATGTCATTCCCACAGTACATGTCCACAATGCAGTCATAGTCATCATCCAGAAGCTGGTCATTTACAACGTCAATGGCTTCTCCTCCGGAACAGATTCCACTGATATGGATGTTTCCGTTGCATCTGATGTCAATATTGTGGTTTCTTCCTTTTAAATTTGCCAAATGTAACATTTTGTTTTCTCCTTTTTAAATTACTGCCGTTTTAATGTTTTCTTTCTCCAGAAGTCCCATGAGCATTTCTGATGCATTTCTGATATAGTCTTCACTGAGTTTTAATTTCTCATGAAGGCGTTTGTCGTCCATGTTCTCATATTCATCAAAAATGAGTCTGGATAAATGCATGGAAAAACTAAGGGCTGCTTCCTCGGCCATCTGTGTAAACACATCTTTTGAACCACCGACCATCATGATGTTCTTCCCGAGGTCAAAAATTACATATTCATTTTGTCCGAGGTTAAGGCTGCGCGCATATTTCAATGCTGTTTTTTCATTAAGACTCTTAATCATCCGTTTTGCTCCTTTCATTGTATTTAAACGATATGGATATTCACTTCATTCCGTTCATCTTCAATACCGTTCATGTTTATAGAATGTAAAAACTTTTCCAAAACAAAAACAGGGACATTGATGCCCCTGTTTATACATAATGTTATTCTGTTCCCTCATACCAGTTGGCATAGTCTTCTTTCGTCTGTCCGTCTTCTTTCAGCAGTTTTGTTGCAGCTTTTCTTACTGCCGTCTGGATGTCGCTTTCCTCAATGACAACATGGATAAATGCTTCCAGCATGAATTCATCCATAACATCATGCAGGCAGTAAAGCCCGCATGCTGTTGCCTCCGCATCGCATGCACTGCTGGTATTCAGCCATGCAGGGGATGAACCGTCCCTGATTTTAATACCATCCATTCTAATGAACTTAAGCACCACGGATGAAATGGATTTTTTCATGTCTTCCTCTTCAATAAATGAAAAGGCCATTTCAAGCAGTTCTTCCAATGACATGCTGTCATAGGAAGGTTTTCCCCCGAATTCCATAATGACTTTCTCTTCAAGGCTGTCCGCAATGTCTTCCAGAAATTTTCCTGTTTCGGAATCAATAAGGTTGCTCAGTGTTTCAATACTAAGCGCATTTGCAAGCATGCGGATGGCTTCCGCCTTGAATTTATTTCTTACTGCACATCTTTTATAATTCATAAAAATTATTCTCCATTCTTATCCAGATTTTCCGGCATTCTGTAAAAATGCACGAATTTTTCATATTCACCCACTGTTACGGTTCCCACATAACCACCCTGGCAGTGGCACCAGATGTCCCTGCCGTTTTCATCTTTACCGACATATATTCCTGCATGGTTCACATGGGATTTCACTTCTTCTTCCGTGTATCCTGCTTTTATGTTGGAATCAACCGCATTTTCGTATTTGTAATATTTCTTTCCGGCGTAATCCGTGTAATAAGACCCGTCATCCATAATCATGCCAAGGTCTCCAGGTTTAAGTTCATTCCTGTTTATTTTTTCCTGCGTTTCCGAAATGCACAGGGTGGATGAAAGCCCCTCATCCGGCATTCCGTAAACAGTCCAGAACACCCACTGCACAAAACCGGAACAGTCCATGCCCGTTCCCTTTTTATCCCACCTGTCATTCCATCCTGCCTTTACAGGCTTGACACCCCATTCATAGGATATTTTCCCTTCCAGGCTTAATGCGGTTTCAACTGCCTGTTTCCTGTTTTCTTCCAGGTCATAAAACCCATTGAAATAATCCACGGAAAAATCAGTGTTTTCCGCCCTGTCAAGAAGCACCTGCATCTGTGCCTGGAGTGATTTCAGTTCCCCTGCAAACAGGAGGTCGCGGTCTTTATGGGGAAAATATTTGTCCAGTGGTGGACGGGTTTTTTCTTCCAGTTCAACCAGGCTGGTGTAAGTACTTACCAGACTATCCGCACTGGCTGAAATTTCCCTCATGGTTTCTGCTTTTATGGATGCTGGTCCATAAGAAGGATGTTCCCTTACCGCATTACCTGCAATGGCATAAAGTTCGTTAATCCTGTCCCTGGAGTTTTCCAGCCATGTTCCTGTCTCCCCTGTATTTCTCTCGTTTCTTGCATAAGCAATGTCTGACTGTAGTTTTTCATCCTCCTGTATTCCCATATTGTTGAATAATGACTCATATCCCTGTGCAGGAACATATTCCCTGAAAGCCCTGCTATCTGACGGGGAAACTGTTGCAGCATGGGCCGTTAAAGGGATGGTGCATGCAATAGCCATACAGGCGCAGACAAACATTTTTCCTGTTTTTCGCATTTCTTTTTACCTGCCAATAAGTACAGGGCCGCTGACACTGGATGATGCAGCAGTCCGTGCGCTTATTTCCTTTCTTTTTTTACACAAATAGAATGTAAAAAACGAAAAACAATATTTTTTTGCACAGTTTACGGCATGTAACGGCTTACGTATTCAAAACTTGCCGGTACGGATGCCTGCGTTCCGGAAGGGTCAAGGATGATGTTCTGGAATACACTGGCAAAATACTCCTGCGTATTTGTCCTTGCATATTCGGAATGTCCCGTGCAGTCCGTGAAATTTTCCGCTTCTGCCTCATATATACCCTGGAACTCCTCACTGTAGGAACCGGACCAGTTCGGGAAACCAATGGTAAAGTCCACGGCGTGCCCGATTTCATGGATAATACTTCTTGTAACTGCATTTTCCCTGTTGTCTATGTATACCGTCCTGTCACCGCTTGATGTAACGCCAGCAGTACTGAACGGATATCCGAAACGTTCATTTAAAGGCTGTGCACTTACCACAAGCTTCCATTCATTTGCAACGAACCACGCCTTTAAACTTTCAGGAACGTTTTTATTCCAGTAAGCATTCACCTTGTCCACAACAGCCTGGCTTGTACCGGGTTCCCCTGTGGCGATATTGTCATACGGTCCGTTATATACGGGTTCCACATATTTTTCCGCCATCAGGTATTTTCCATGGCAGAAATATTCCACTCCGCCGTAAGACACACGTTTCCAGTCCCTGCATGTTCCCGTTACGGAAACTTCCGTGTTGAACGGAATGGTTGCCTCCACCCCGTGTTCCGTTCCAGGACCGTTTCTTAAGTTAAGCTGCGTGGATGCATACATGTTTACCGGTGCCACGTCTTCCACCTTGTGCGAGACTGTGATTTCATATTCCGCAGCAAGACTGCCTGTTCCGACCTTTACGGTCTGCACGCCGCAGGTATCCGTGCTTCCCTCCAGAATTTCAAGCCTGTCCGTATTTATAAATATCCCGCTTCCAACAGACTCACTGGTTCCTGTGACGGATATGCTGTTTCCTGTCAGTTCCCGTTCAAAAGTGCTTATACTGTAAGTTTCAGACACGCCGCCTTCCCGGGGTGATGCGGGACTTACCAGGGATGCGCTAAGGCCCGTGATATCAATCTCTTCCCCGATGAAATATTCTTTTTTTACGTTTTCCGTGTTAAGGACAAGGAAGGATGGCTTTGCATTTTCCACTATCTCCGTCTGCTCCGTGATGGCAGGCACACTGCTTTCCTGCTCCTGGCTGCATCCAGGTTCCCTTTCTATATTGTGAAACATTTCGTCCAGGCATTTTTCGCTGTTATCCCTGGATATGCAGCTTAAAAGGAAAATTGTGTAAACAATTACAATAACGGCAAGAACCGCGGTAATTCTTCCCTGGCCCCTTGTTCTTCTTTCTTTTTTCATAAACTCTCAGGTTCCTTTCTTTTTATACATATAGAATGTAAAAAAGACGAACCGGGATATTCTGGGACCGGGTTTATTTTTGAAACTTCCATGCATGGATGGTAACGTAAAAAACACCCGGGTTTTAAACCGGATGTTTTACATGCATATTTTTTTTATCTAACTTCTTCTGCTGAAACCATTCGTCAGAAGATTCTGCTGCCGGATGTCCTGCTATGCATAATGCATCCATGCGATGTGATTTCTCCAGACCCGCGCTAATGCGTGTGTTTTTAGTGATATATCCATAGGTAAGCGATACATCTGCATACATTCCTTACCATACCGTTCGGTTGACATAAGTGGCTGTCCGTTTTTACTTAATATATAAACCATAACGGTACTCCTTTTTTAGATTTGCAAGCTTTATGCTATAAACCAGCGCTTGCTGCTGTATGTTAGCCTTCGCCAATGTTATATAAGGTTTGGTATTAATGACACTGTAATTACCCATCATTGCTGTTTAATCATTAATCTCAGAGCTGTGGACTAGGCAAAACATCCGCAGGTGACTATGTATTCTTATATAACGTAGTTCCCTAAGAACTTAGGTTATTCAATAAGAGAGTTCCACTCTCCGAAGCTTTAGCTTCGTGGGTTATTGAAATTATTTTATAATATATTCGAATGCATCCGCCGGGTTGTTTTTAACAAAATTAACCACCCATTCTGCAGCATAAGAATCCGCTTTAACATGTAAAACTGTTGGCTGGGTAAATGCTAATTCCATCGAAGTTACATTTTCTGGAATTTCCAGTTTTACTAATTTATCCCCTGATGTTGAAAATGCACCAAATTCAATCGCTTCCAAAGAATCATTTAGCTGTACGCTTTCTAATGAACTACATGCACAAAAACACATTTCACCAATAGATTTCACATTATCCCCCATAATTACATACTTCAGGGCAGTACATGAAAGAAAAGCATTTTCATCCAGTTTTTCAATATTATTTCCTATACGGACTGCTTTAAGTGTTTCATTAGAGCTAAATACACCAGAACCAATATCGGTAACTGCAGTTCCATTTATCTCATCCGGAATTACAACCACTGCATCACTGCCGTTGTATGCACTGATTGTATATGTACCTTTTTCGTTTACAAAATACTGAAACTCAGAAGCTTCAGTTTCAGCTGCATTTTTCAGGGCTTCCATGGATTTTTCAGGGTCTGCTTTGTTCAAAAAAAAGTCTGCTGTGGTTTCCAGGTCGTTTTTTGGTTTCTCTACGTTTTCACCACTGTTATCATCTCCATTTCCACATCCTGTAATCCCAAATGCAAGTAGAAATAAAATACAGATTAATAATTTCTTCATAATAAAACCCCTATTTTCCTATATTTTCAAATAAACCAAAACTATGTGTTTTTAATATTTCGTAACAATTGCCCCTGAATTCCTCAATTGGAACCGGTGAAAGTGTTGTGATTGTGACGATAATGGTTTTATTTTCATTCATATCACGGATGCATACGGTGCAGTAATGGGCATCTTCTTCTTCCATGGATGCAAAATACATTTTTGCAGGATAATTTTCATTCCCCGTATCAACTTCCCGTATGTCTTCCGCAGTATATCCGTCATTGTTATGGTTAATGGCAAGCATATCGTCCATGTCCTCCTCTGCCAGGACCATGGCAATTCCCGTGTTTTCATTTGCTGCAATAAAATATGCATCCCTGTGCATGAGTTCTGAAAAATCCGATATTTCATATCCTTCACCCGGCATAATGGTTCCCGTTTTCTCATTTCCAATGACAATCCGGGTGTTTTCACTTTCCACGCCTGTTACGGTCTCTGTTACAGCTTCCGTGTTTTCTGTTTTATTTATTTCCGTGATGCTTCCACATGCCGTCAGAATGCATGGAATGCAGCAGGCTGCCACAAAAAGTTTGTAGGTTTTCTTTTTCACATTAATATCCTCCTTTAATTTTACTGTATATAGTATGTAAAAAATGCTCCGTTCAAAAAAAAATGGACCAAAAAAGACACCTTGCGGTGTCTTTTTCTGGCCTGGCTGTTTGTGCTACGCTGCTGTTTTTCCACTTTTATTTTCTTCTTCCCTTTCTTCACGGAAACGGTATTCGATTTCTTCCATTAATGTCCTTGCAAGTGCCTTTGCGTATCTTGTGGGGTGTTTTTTACAGAATTTATCCGCCTGCTGTCCGCACCATTCGAAATAAGCATCCGTCCGGACTCCCTGTTCATCCCCGTTTATGATTAATTTATTGAGTTTGTAAAAATCACCGAGCATTTCAAACATCTCGCTTCCTTTTACAAACAGTTCCTGTCTGCATTTTTTCATTACTGCATTCCTCCTTTGTTTCTGAAAATACAGAAAATCCCATCCTGTATTACGGCAGTATCTGTGTGTGTGTGTCATATGCAACCCTGAGTGTGTTATTTTTATAACTCATTCCCAGGAATTTCCCGGATGTGTCCCCATGCTTTACATATTGTCTTAATAATTCAGCCATTTTCTTTCTCCTTTCGCCATTATAAAAGTTCTGTATATAGAATGAAAAATGACTGTTAAAACAACTGACGGCGTTTCAGGACATGGACCGTAACGGGTTTCTTTTTTACATGGATGGTCTCTGTGATAATATGGAAGTATTTTTCCGCCTCACTTTTTTTTAATAACCCTGTCAACAAGGACAGTCTCAAAATCCATGGCAAGTGCCTTGTATGGATGGAAATGTTTGTGCATGCTGTTGCAGAGTACTGCAAGCGGATAATTTCCGAAAGCAAACGGGTAAATTCCATGAATGTATTTTACCTCTCCTGCCCTGTGTTTCCTGCATGTTTTCCTCTCAATTCCCGTATATGCAAGGTTGTTTTTTACAAATGCTTCTGACTGGTATCCGTAAGAACACCCAATGTCCACAACCTCCTGTATCCCATGTTCCTTCATATAAATAACAACAGCATCATAAAAAAAGCCTGTTATTTCAAGCACCTCATGGGCTGCCACGAGTTCATCCATATCCTTCGAAGAAAGCATCCTGTTCCTGTTTCTTATTTCATTAATTCTTTCTGCAATGATTTCTTTCCACATATTTGTTTCCTCCCTGCGTATAGAATGTAAAAACACCGTACCGTGTGCAGAAAAAGCAAAAAAAGAGGGGTTTCCCTCTTTTTTTTTTGCCTGCTACATGTTACCAGTCTTCCCCTGCATCAATTTTTGCATATGGAAGCTTCATGAGCTTTGCCACCTGCTCGGACAGATTAATGATTCGGGTCGGACTGAGTCTGTTTGTTTTGGCATGACGCTGTACAATTTCATTTAACGCAAGGTATACGTCAATTGCAGTTCCTCCTGCCGGAAAACGGAGTTTTAATTCTTCTTCCACTGTTTCAGCTGCGGCTTTAGGAAGAAAAGTTGCTTTTTCGCGTATTTTTGCAACACAGCCTGCAACGTCAGTGATATCCGTGTTTCCGAGTTCCTCAATATGCTCTTCGCAGTTTTTGAAAAGGGCTCCAATGTTAAGCAGCTGCGATGAAAATTTATCAATACCGGCATCCCCTTTATGTTCCATGGTAATTCCCCCGTCAAGTATTACCTGTACACCATCTGCGATATAGAAAAATACCACACGGAGTGCGGACATTCCGATATCGGAAGTTGTAAGGCGTACACCTGCACTTAATTCCTGGAAATCTGCGCCTGCATCATTTAATGCAAGGCGGAATGTTTCTTCCATTTCAATGTCATTTAAAAGATATTCCACAAGAAGGTGTTCCCTGGATACTTCTGCATGGCTGAATAAAACATCCGGATGGTCTGCTTTAAGCTGTGTTTCCAGACGGTCCACAAAGTCGTAGTCATCAAACGGGGTGAATTCCCTTGAACGGTTTGTCTGGATGTATCCGTCCCTGTAGAGCATTTTGCATACATCACCGTAAAGGAGTGCATCCCTTGTAAGTCTTAATGCTTTTTCCCTGCTTGAAAGTATTTTGCGGTTACCGCTTTCCACATCCCTCAGCATGGTTGCGCAGTCATCACCGGTTCTCTGACAGGTGCCAAGATACGCATATCCTGTCATAGGGATAAGACACAATTTCCCATCCACTGGTGCAGACATGAAAAAACCGCCTTCATGTTCAATGCACTCCATATTGTCAGGGCTGGATAAATCAATGTCTGGAAGTGTGATGTTATACCCATTTTTGTCAAGCTGGATGTTTTTACAGTACTGGTCCAGAAACAAAGGTTCGTTTGGTATATGGATGACACCTGTTTCATTGATGAAAGGTGTAACCCATTTGTCTGTTTCCATTCTGAATTTAAGATATTCCATCAACTCTTTTTTTTCTTCAAAAGTTCTGATTTCATTTCTTTTTAATTTCATGTGTAATCCTCCTTAAAATGTAGCGGCGTTTCCTTTCGTCGCTGGATAAAATATTTACATGTATAGAATGAAAAAATCCTGTTAAAACAAAATATCTTTATGCAGATGTGGTATAATAAGGTTTAAAAATGGAGGTGTGCGTATGAATATACCGGTACAGATATTCAGTGTGACTGATACGGATGGAAAGATTACTCCTTTTAAGTTCCGTTTCAGGGATGAAAGTCAGGAAATTATCACTGTTGAACATGTGGAAATACTGAAACGAAATAAAACTGTCATTCTTCTGTCCTACCAGTGCGAATTGGTTCTATTTGGGAAAAAATGGGAATATATTCTGTGTTATCACATACAGAACCATGTCTGGTTCCTGAAAAAATAAAGAACAGGCCTGCAGATGCAGAACCTGTTCTTTTTTTTGCTGTCTGTGTTCGAATATAACCGTCCTGTCTGTGGAAACCTGCCCTTCTGCACCATTGTTGTAATGGTAATGCATGGTTACTTCAATGGATAAAATACCCGCATCCATGTCAGCGGATTTTACCACAACATCAACAGATGAATCCGAATCAATCTGTATCACAAAATCCTCCAGAAAATCCGCAATGAACTGGTCGGATGTTTCAATGGTGTAGGAATGGTCCCTTTTTAAGTTGTCCATTGTGTTTTCTATTGCAACATCCAGTGCATTTTTCATTTCATTGTCACGGTTTGATTTGTGTTCCACCGCAAAAACAATGGATATTGACAGTATAACTGATATAAACAAAGTAAATGCTAACCCGGCATGTTTCATAAATTCACCTAAAAATCCACGGGCATGCTAAGAAGCTCCGCGCTTTCCTTTCCATTCTTTTTATCCAGGCATTCAAATTCGATTTTGTATGTGCCTGGCTGTGGAAATGTAACTATCCCACTGGTTTGGTCATACAGTGCCGTGCAGTCGGTTCCGTCAGGTGCTGTAATCTTAACTACTTTAAAAAAGAACACATCCCCTGCCGGACCAAATGAATCGCTCAGCCTGTAAGTTGTTGTATTGGCAATCATGACATTGAACCATTCCGAAAGAACAATTGACTGTCCGCTTTTTGCGAAAGGAATGGTTCCGTTATATGATATTTTCGGGTTTACAACCGCGCTGTTCTCTGTAACAACGGCTGCTGTGTCCGTCATGTATTCGTACAGCCCCGTATCAAGCCCGGCATTGTCCGCCATGGTTTCAAAAATGCCATGGTTTCCTTTCCCATCAGGGAATGTCATTAGTATGGCCATGACTGCCATGGTGATAAGTGCTGCCATAATGCCCCATCCGTAATTTTCCATAATTGATTTCATTAAACTTTTAACCTCCGCATATGCTTCCGGCAAAAACCCTTACGGCCTGTGAAACAGGACTTTCCGGTCCTGTGAATGAACTGGTAAGGATTGAAAGGATTAAAAGTGCGCTGATTACCGCCATGATGCTTTCCCCGTATTCCTTAATAACTGCCTTCATTCCAAACCCTCCTTAACAAATTGTTGCGGCAGACAGTACCAGGGAATAAAACCCCAGTACGGCCGCAGATGTTATCAGGTACATAATGGTTTCACCATATTCACTCAGAATAATCTGCATAAATTACCCCCTGTCTATCTTGCAAATCCCCTTTTTTCATGTTCTGTAAACAGGTTCAAAAAAGGAATGTTGTATTCATAATCAAGAATGACTTCCGCCATTGTGGTATTTCCGTCCGCATCATGAATCGGGGTTACCGTAAGTTTATACCCTGCCGACTGCGCACTGTCCAGGCAGGCGTTTATTACGCTGGGTGCGAAATTGCTGTCTTCTACTTCCTTGATGACGTCGGCGTGGAAGCTGACTGCATTGGAAGCGGAAACAGACGCTGAAATAATTCCCGTGGACACGAAAAGCCCCATAAAAATCAGGAAAATTCCAAGATATGATTTTATTACCTGTTCCATGTAAACACCTCCTATCCTGCCATTTCAAAGAATGCGAACAACAATGCCGTCATGTCAATTAAAAGCTTGATTGCACCGATTAAACTTGGTGCAGTGACATAAAGTCCCATGACTGCAATCTTGTCGTCGTTTTTTATCAGTTCGGCACGGTCCATCATTTTTAAGATGCGGTTAATAATGTTGCGGAATTCATTGTCTGCATTTCCTCCTGCTCCTGAGGAAAGCGAATAAAGCGTGCTCATTGCATCCGTGATTTCCGGCATGTTGAAATATGTCAGGAACTCGTTGTAAGGTTTCTCGGAATCAGGGTCTTCATCCAGTTCCGCAAGGAATTCTTCCAGTGCGGGTTTTAATATGGATGGTGCCGTCTGGTATGACTCGCGGATGGCCACACGCACGTTTTCCGTCTGCATGAGAAGGGAAACGCTCATCAGCCAGGCCGGAAAGGCTTTTTCAATAGCCCTGCTTACATTTTTCTTTGCGAGATTGTGTCCGATTGTGTGCTGGTTCAACATGAATGTAACAACCCCTGCGCCTGCAACAACAGCAACCATGTTCTTTGTAAACAGAAATACAGCCAGTGCTATGATAAAAGCCCCTGCCGCCCACAGGATACTTTCCTTAAATTCAAGGACGGGATTGTAATTAACTACTTTTTTATATTCTTTTTCCGCTTTTGCATCATCCCATACATCGTCCTCGTCCAGCCAGTCCACACAGAGTTTTCCGTCCCCTTTTACATACAGTACCAGAAGAAGGATGATGAAAATGACCGCTGACCACGATACGACCCCATAGGATGCAATGCTCGGAATGTCCAGGTTTGCTGCAATAAGGTCCGGCAGGTAAATAATGGAAAGACACAGGACTATGGAAAGGACCATGGATACCATGATATTCGTCTTTACCATTCCCTTTCTTTTCTGCGTGTCAATGACCCTGTCCGCCCACAGGTTCCTGTCCGCAAGCAGCATTTCAATGGAAGTGTCACAGTTGCCGCCGTTTCTTTCAACGGAAAGTAAAAATCCGTGAAGGGTTTTAAGACGTCCGCATACAAATTTTTTTTCAATCATTGCAAGTGCTTCTTCTGTTACGTCATCCGCGGAACTGCCAAACTGGATGTGTTCAATTGCTTCATCCAGTACTTCCGCCATTTCACCTTTTGGGAAAATTTTCCTTAAATCCTGCAGGGCTGTCAGTATTTTCCTGCTGGATTTAAAATAATAAAGCATTTTTTCAATATACTTGTTGACTTCTGCAAACCGGTTCTGCTGGTACTTCATTCTGAACGAATTGGCAATCAGAAACGGTGCTGCAAATAAAACAGCAATGCACACAATTGCAGCCTGTACAATGTTTAATTTGTACATGGCGCCTGCCGCGACACCCATTACGGCTGCAAGGAGGTAGCCTTTTAACATTTTCTTTATGGAATAATGAAAACCATACCCCTGCACCTCCGTGACAAGATGCATGGGGTTCAAATAATATAAAGTTCCATGCCCCTTACGGGCTTTTTTCTTTTTCCTCTTACTCATTTTTAACCTCCGATAAGTTATCATCCGGTTTCA
Source organism: Oscillospiraceae bacterium (assembly GCA_045541055.1). GTDB lineage: Bacteria > Bacillota > Clostridia > Oscillospirales > Ruminococcaceae > UBA3855. Next base: position 29,020 of record JAZQIL010000031.1, on the reverse strand, counting down.
TGTTTTCTACGGCATTCCGGACAGGCTGTTCTGTTTCCGTTACAGCCCTTTTATTTTCCTCCGCGGCTGTATTGCCATCCGCTGCCCGGTTTTCATCCTTTTTCTTGCCTGAAGGGATAATTTCCTTTTTCTTTTCTTTTTTCTTTGGTTTGGAAAGGCGGAACGGACTGATGATACCGGCACCGTCCAGTACTTTTTTCTTGGACTGTGGTATTTCCGTGGAAATCATTTCCCCGTTATTTACAATACGTATGCAGAAATTCTGCCGTTTCATGGTGGTTACGGTGTTTCCTTCCGCATTTGTTTCCTTTACCTCCGTTTCTTTTCGCTCAAAAAAACACACCTGGTCAAGGTAACGGTATTTTTTTGTTGTTCCCGGAATATTCCTTGCTTTTAACAGAAGGCCTACATCCAGGCATTCGTAAATGCTGTTTTCCAGTCTTTCCATGTCCTCCGTCGGCATCATGTTAAGAATTCGGTCAGGAATTTTCTTTACGTCGTCCGTGTGGAGTGTTGTGACCCCTTTTACACCTGTCATCCAGCTTTCAATCAGGTGTACCGCCTCCACGGAACGCACCTCGGAAAGCATAATCCTGCTTGGATTTAATCTCATGCATGTTTTGATTGCCTTTGAATATGAGAAACCGTCCGATGTGCGGAGTGCAATCCCGTCCGCGTTTGGTTTTAATTCCCTGTAGTGCCATTCCGGGTTGTCCTCAATGGTAATTACTTTTTCCTGGTTCGGGATGTACTGGCAGAGGAATTTTGCAAACTCTGTTTTTCCGACACCAGGCTCGCCGCAGATAACAAAATTCATTTTTGCTATCATACAGTTAATGAGAAGGTTTAATATTTCAGGTGATGCATATCCCGGCTCTCCCGGTGTGCCCAGCGCACTTGCATAGGTTATCCTGGCAACACTGGATGTTTTCCTTAAACATATTACTTTTCCTGTAATTGCTGAGCTCTCATGTACACACGTAATCCTTAAATTCGGGGTTTCTGCTTCCAGTACATTGTCTTCCTTATTGAATCTCTTTGAAACAACATCCGCAATGCGCTGCGCAAAGGTGTCTATCCATTTCGGGGTAATGTCCGGGATTTTTTCAGGGTCAATTTTGGTGCGCTGGTTGTATATGTCCCTGACCCAGACGTCCTGTCCATTGTAGTCCACGTCCGTGATTTCCGGGTCATCCAGAAATATGACAAGGGAACCGAAACGTTCCCTTGGAATATCAATTTTTTTTATTTCACCCATGTTTTGTCAGCCTTTCTTTTTTATTGCGGCATCTGCCCGTTGGCAGAGCTGAAAAAGGTGTTAATCATGTTCTGGAACTGCTGTGCCACAACACCGTTGCTTGCCAAAAGCGCAGCAAAAATTGCAATAAGTGCAATGATTACAATAAAGACAGCAATGGAGCCGCCGTATTCTTCAATAATCTGTTTCATATAAATCTCCTTTTATGTACTTGTTTGTAATGTTTCTTTTTGTTCCGGTATAAACTGCATGAACAGGGGGAATCCGGAACCATTCCCTGCTGTTGCTTCCGTAACTGGAATGACCAGTATTCTTCCGTGTTCCGGAATTGTCTGCCCGCCTGTTTTCTGTTCCTTTGTACGGGTGTTAAACATGCAGAATGGTTCATTTCGAACCATTTGAACCAAAACCGGTTCATCGGAAATGTTAGTGATTTCCACGGATGTCCCGAGAGGCATCCCCCTTCCACGGATTTTTTTTGTACGGATGGACAGGTTGTCAAACGGTTGTAATGGCTTGTATCCCTCTTCCATTCCATATGCAAGCGGTATTTCAACCATTTTTCCGGGATTGATTACAAAATAATCATCAAACGGGCAGTAAAAACCGAGTACACCTGTTTTATCCCATAAGGTCGGGACACGTATTTCCTCATAAAGCTGGTGGAATTTTTCAATTGTCATATCCAGGAACGGGTTTTCCTGTGTTTTGGGACTGCTTCTTTTTCTTTTGAAATATTCCTGGAGTGTTAAATACCATTCCAGCTCAGATACTTTTTCAAGCCTGATTTTGTTGCTCATAAATTTCTTTCCTTTTCTTTTTTTTTATTTCCCGCCATAAACGGACTGGGAAATGCTTACGTTAATAGAATGTAAAAAACGCTTTTTATTTTGAAACTGTTGTCTGGATTCCGTTTACTTCAAGGAAAGAGCTTTCAAGTGGTATTGCAAGACAGGTCCTTCCATTTTGGTTTACCGTGATGATTTTCTGTAATTTACCCGCATCAATCCTTAATCCGAAACCCGGACCCTTGATTTCCGCTTTATCCGTGCTTACAAGGTTATTGAGTGAAATTTCAGTATCATCCACGTTCTTTTCGTAATATTCACGGAATGTTTTCACGCTTTCCCGTTTCATTCCGGCCTGTTCCAGAAGCTGTCCTATTTCATCCACGGATTTGAATGTTTCACCCTGTCCCTCACTGCCTTCAATGGCTTCAGTTGCCTGTTCGTTAAAGCTTTTGATGACTTCAAACGGACATACAACTTCATTGTCCTTTTTTACAGCCTCAGAAAACCATGCGCGGTCTTCCACTTCTGAATTTCCCCTGTTGTTCCCGGCAAGGCTTTCCAATAATGCATCCTGCGCATCCTTTGCATTTTTGGAGTAATAAAGGATTTCATGCACATTGCTGGTGCGGTCTGTAAAGGTCGGATAAAGAATGGCATCCTTTGGTGCTTCAACCACCCAGTCTCTGATTCGTTCCTTTACTTCCCCGTCCCTGTAGGATAGCCCCGGCTTGGAAAGTGATACGGGACATAATGCGGTCAGCATGTATTCATACGTATAGTCTGATTCCTCATCAAAACTTCCGTCAGCCAGGCGGGATGCGTAATCATAGAACCCATGCCCGGTAACAATAAGGAAATTTCCCGGCATTTCATATGTATCTATGATGTTTTCATGGTAAGCATTCAGAACATCCCCGTTCATTTCCTGTACAACCTTTAGAAGTTCCTTTTCCCTGCTTCCGCTGTCCATCTGCACATGGAAAAGTGTTTTTCCGGATTTTCCTGACAGGGTTTTTTTGAAAATTTCAAGGTATTTGAAAGCTTCTTCTTCCGGTATCTGTAAAAAAGCACGTTTTTCCTGGAAAACAATTTCTTTTTCCGCTGAAACGTAACAAAGGGAAATTTCCCTGAGGGAAGTCTGTTCCATGTTCGTTATCTGTTTGCGTGTTTCCAATAATTCTTTTTTGTTCATACGTTTATGTTCCTTTCCTTTTCTGTAAATAGAATGTAAAAAACGCAATTCAAAATAAAAAAAGAATGCACAGACACCATTCTGTATCTGCGCACTCCTTTTAATCATGCAAAAATTCCGTTATGAAGTTTTTCCTTCCGCTTTCCGAAATAAAGTCAGCATATCCATGTTCTTTCACATAGGCTTTTACATCCTTTATTTCCGACGGGGTGAATGTATAGGTCCTTTCAGGCACGGCTGTCTTTTCATTCCTTCCTGAAAGGGCTGTGTTTAGGGCATTTGCATACCTGGCTTCGGATTTCCATAATGATGATGCATGCAGGCCGCCGAGATTTACTGCATCACCTTCCCCGTCCAGATATCCGTCCCCGTCCGTATCCTTTGATGCATCCGTGGCATGAAGGTAATCCCATTCAATGAAACGGGCTCTTGCGGACAGTTCCGTTTCTCCTGTCCGCGTGTCCACAACATAGACCGCTGCGGTCTTTTCCACCCTGTTTCCAAAACTGTCCACCGCACTGTACGTTACAGTGACTGAAGCGTTCGAAGTAAGGTTTTTAAACTCTGTTTCATCATAATCCGGAATGGAAAGACCATTTTCTTTTGTGAGGATACCGTCCTCCTCGTCTTCTGCTGTCACGGATTCCAGCAGGCTGTCAATGGTGATGTTTCCGTTTGCCGCATCTTCAAGAGTGTAATAACGGTCATATACTGTAAGTGACGGGTATTTGTCCCATTTTCCGGTAATGGTCACGGAATCAGTAAAAATCCCCTCCCAGTCGCTTTCAGCAGACTTGTCTTTATGGTTAAACCACTGTCCGTCGGAACTTTCCCATCCGGCGAATGAATAACCCGGCCGTTCCACGGGTACCGGCAGCTCCACGGTATAAACAGTCTGCCCGATTCCTGCCGTATAATATACCGTATCTCTTACTTCATCCACCGGCGGCATGTCATCCGGCGCCACAAAGCCTGCCGTTACTGCTTTTTCATATGATGCATAATAAGTTTCCGTTTCAGAAATATGGACTGTTCCGCCAACAGCATCCAGTACAGGTCCTGATTCGGAAACCCATTCCACGGGCGTCCACCCGTCTTTTTCACGGATGGACGGGTATTCCACCAGTACATTGTCCGCGTCGTTATACACGGTGCCTGTCACCGCCCTTGTTCCTTCATCATCCATAAACGTAAGCACGCAGTCCTTTTTGAACAGCGCATACAGTGTCACGTTTTCCGCGGGCATGGCAAAAAAGTCCAGCCCTTTTTGTGCGGAAGGGTCTGTGTTCCATCCGATGAATGTAAATCCTGTTCTTGATGCTGCCGGCGCAAGGGACACACTGCTTCCATACTTTACAGGAATCCCTTCCGATGCATCCATGCCGTAAAATGCCTCGCCCCTGTTTTTCTGGTAGTTGTATGTAAGGCTGTATGTGTTTGCTTCCCATCCTGCGTAAAGTGCCGTGTCGGCCGGTGTATCGTATACCATGGCAGAATGCACGGCATCCCCTGTACACGTGCTGTCTTTGTACCATCCCGTGAAGGTGTAGCCTTCTTTTTCGGGAACGGGCAGTTCTCCGTAGTAGCCCGTGTACTGCACGGCCTTTTCTGTGGTGTTCTTTCCATCTTCAAAAGAGCCGCCCGTTGCATCAAACGTCAGCTTATAGGAAAGCGGTTCATATTTGATTTCTGTAACTGCATTCCTTGTGACGTTATATCCGCCACCTTCCCCTGCAGGGTTGCTTACCTTATGGGAAGCCGCATAACCGGCAGGCATGCTGTATGCTGTGTCGTTTACGGTAACGGGAAGTGTCTTTGGCGTATACGTTTTATTCTCCTGCGCAAGCTCCGTTATGGAATACACGGTTTCGTACATTTCATCTGCTACATGGTAAAACATGTGGCGTGTGGTCTGCTGGTAAAATGAAGGCATCGGGTTGAATGCCGTACCGTCGCCGTCTGTTCCGCCTGTGTAACTTAATTTCCATGGCGTATAGTTACCTGCATTGTCATAAACATACACATAAATGTTACTTGTACTGTAATTTGCCCCACCATAGGAGGCAAGGATATTCAGTCCGTTTGTCACAAATGTTGAACCATCCAGACGGCTGCTGGATGCCGGAATGTCAAGCCTTACCAGTGTCATCGGGTTATTTCTGTCCCAGACACAGAGCATTGCCTGCTGTAATCCTGATACTTCCAGCGTCCACTGCGCATAGAGTGTCACCGGGTTATCCGGCATTACCGCTTTTGGAATAACCTGCCCTATGCCGGGGCTTAGGGACCAGCCGGTAAAGGTGTACCCTGCCCTCTGTGCAGTCTGCGAAAGGTTTATGGCACTTCCATAATTGTGTGCAATGTCACTGCTTCCGTTTATGGAATCCCCGCCGTTTAAGTCATAATGTACGTTGTGGCTGTGTACCTGCCACCGTGCCGTGACGGTATGGTTGCCTGCCCACTGCATGGCGGTGTTCGCATCCACCTTCGTGCCGTTCGGATTATGCCATCCGAGGAAGTCATACCCGTGTCTTGTAAGTGCAGGCAGTGCACTGTTTCCATACTTCTGGTCATAAACAACATTTGTTGCCCATGCACCATTCCCATTTGCGGGGTCTGACGTAACCGTGTAGGTGTTCGGGGCCCACTGGGCATAGAGTGTTACCGTGGCATTATTTTCAGCCGTAAGGTTTTTCACTGCCTGGCCATCCGCGTAAAATGTTCCAGTTCCGTCTGCCTTTGTATTCCACCCGGTAAAAGTGTACCCGGTACGTGTAAATGCATTGAAATTGAGGTTTGTCTCCATGTCGTATGTGCATGAAGTATCTGTCACGCTTCCGTTTGTGGCTCCATTTCCATTAAACTTCACGGTGTAGTTATTTGGTGCAAAATCAATCCATATCTCATTAGCTGAAGAATTTCCACAACAGCTTTGACTTATAATAAAATTCCCTGTTTTATGAACATTTCCTGAAAAACCAGCAGTATATTTGCTGATTACATAATTTCCCCCGGCACATTTTACCCCGTTATAATGGTATCCAGCCGGAGGAGACATGTATTTTCTGATAATGCTCATTATAATGTCAGAATTTTCTGTACTAATTCGATTATTATCTAAAGTATACATTCTGTTATATGACGAGCTCCAATGGGGTTTCATAAAATCAAGTGCAAGTATTTCATCCTTCATGCTTTCGAAATTATTAACATCTTCTTTGTAAAAGCATATACTTAATCCAGATGCATAACTGCAAATACTAATCTTTGTTTTTCCAGAATTTTCATCTGCAAAATATACTCCTCCACAAAATGGTATAAGCAAACAACATGCAAGTATCCAGCTTAACAACTTTAATTTACGGCCACGCCGTTTTACCCCCCCGAAAATAAAACGGCACACTTATCTGCTATTTTTCCCATACTGTTTTTCCTTTCTTATTCAAACACAGCCACATACGAAACATCCTCCGTCACATCCATCCCCTGTAACTCCCCGGATGAAAACACCCTGTCTTTTCCCGTCCCGTTAATGGCTTTCCAGCCTTTCAGCATTCCGCTGTCCGAAACAACATTCTGCGGAACAAGATGCTTTGTTTTTTCTTCCAGTTCGTACTCTTTGTAAAGGACACCGTCCACAAAATAGGAAATGGTAAAACTGTGGACCGCATGTTCGTTTTCGTACTGTTCCAGGATGATTGTTTTTTCAAGTGATACCTTTCCGTCCGTACCTGTCAGGTGCCTGTAGTGTGACGTGGCTCTGACACTTAAAAGCCCTATGGAGTAATCCACGTCAAGGATTTCAATTTCAACCGTGGATGCCGAATTTATGTGCATGAGGAATGCCTGCGTGAAATCGGAAATCATTTCCTCGTTGCTTTCCGGTGCATATCCCCTGTCCTCCTCCATCATTTCAATCGCCATCTTCATTGCATTGTTAAGCCCGTCATTTAACTCCTGTTCCCTGACATTCCTTCCATGGACAGTAAATATGAAAAGAAGCCCTGTCAGAAAAAGCATGATGGACAATGCGCCTATTACTATGTTCTTCAATGTTATGTCCTTTCTTTTTGAAAATTAATTTCCACCGGTATTTTCAGGGTGGATTTCGTGACCTTCCCGTATGAATCCATGACCTTGATTCGTATTTTGTATGCCCCCGCTTCATAAAAGGTAAGTGTTTCATCCGCCGTGTTGTACATGACAAGGGTGGACACACTGTCCTCTTCATCCGTTAAGTCCCTGTCAGCCACGGCAAGCACGCTTTCACCTTTCTGGTTTATGATGTCCTCTATCTGGATGCTGAACCTGCCGGCCGTTTCCTCAGTGCCGTTGTAAGTGTTTCCATTCGTATATATGGAGAACAGTTCCTTGTAATGGATGGTTTCCCATGTCCTTACCGTCCTGCTGTTGAATGTTACCTCTGCCGGAAGCGAGCCGGCTGCCTCTTCAACACCACCCGGCGTGACATGGACGTCATCATCCGAATTTCCTTTTGTCGGAACGGTACCAAGCATTTCATACATGCCGGTTATTTCTTCCGTGTTTTCCCCTGTACCTGCCGGGATTTTCAGCCCTTCCGTAAGCAGGAACAGACACATGATTACGGCAAGACCGGGTATAATCAGGTCTGCCGCCATTAAAATTACGTTTTTCACAAATACCACCCCTTTATCCGAACAGCCATCCGCCGGCTATGATTTCTATGAGCGAGGCTAGCCCGCCGCCAAACACCAGCCACGCCACGATTCCAAGCAGCACCATTGTTGGAAGTGCGCTTACCAGGCAGTCCGTAATGTATTCAATTACTGCATGCAAATTAATTACCTTCCTTTCCTTAATAAGCCGTCAGGTTTGCCAGTGCTTCTGACAGCATTCCGAGTGCCCCGAGGAGAATTGCCGCATATACAAGTGTTTCAGCTATCTGCTGTATGATTTCCTTCATGTTTTCCCTCCCCCTTAACGTGCTATCTGTTTTGTTACATGTGTACTGTCAAGCCCAATCAGCTTTATCTGGTAATGGTAGGTCAGCTCAACTTCCGCGTAATGGTAATTTCCTGCGGCATCCCTTCCTTTCGGGGTCACGACAAGCGTGTAATTGTTTGGTTCCGCTGCTGCTTCCGCAACCAGTTCGTCGATAACATCCTGGCTGAAATTGCTGGTCGTGATTTCATTGCTGACATATTCCAGGTAGGATGCAGCGGCATTGGCATCGTTGTTTGCACTTATGACACCGATGTTTGTAAACACAATGGCAATACACAGGAACACACCGAGTATGACTTTTAAAAAACTGCTCATGGACAGCCCTCCTTTTTCTTTTAGAATGTAAAAAACGCAGTGAAAAAGTTTCATGGACAAAACAGCGGGTATAACAAGTACCTGTTTTAAAAAAATACACAGACACTTTTCCAGTGTCTGTGCATTTCGCTTTGTCTGTTTTATACTCCAAGCACCGCTGCAATCTCCATCAGTACTTTCATGATGATTCCGAAAAAATATACCGCCATAAGACCGGCTGCAGGAAGCATCGGATAGTAATAATACCTTGCAAGTGTGGCAGCCTTGAAATCCGCTGCAATTTTGTCTTCCTTGTCCAGCATCTTCATGTTTTCTTCCACAAGGTTTTCCATCTGCAGCCTGTCATTTGTGACACTGCCTTTCTGCAGGGCTGCCAGGATGCTCATTGTCTTCTTTGCACCCGGGATGTTGTACCCTTTCAGGAAGTTCACCAGAAGTTCCACGGATGATGGTCTTTCCATGAGTTCTTCATTTAGTTTTTCAAGTTCCCTCCTTAACACGGGCGGAGCCTTCGGGATGGATTTGGTGATGGCATTTGCCACGTTTTCCTTCTGCATGAGAAGGCATATGTCAAACAGCCACTTCGGGAATGTCTTTCTCATTTCCGTGCGGAGTGTGTACTTTGTCATTTCATATATGATGTAATGGGAGTTAAGGATGGCGATTTCAAACAGTGCTGCAAACACGGCAAAAGCAAAGTTTTTCGTCCCGAAAATAAACGCAATGCTTCCAAATGCCCATAAAACCGCAAGCTTCATGTTTTTTCTTCTTTTTTCGCCCGGATTGAAGTTTTCAATGTAGTCCTGTAATTCCTCCGCTTCCTTTTCTGTCATTGGTTCGTCCATCTGTATCCAGTTCTGGCATTTTTTCTTCTGGAGTGACAGAAAGAACAGGTACATCACAAGGATTGCTACGGTTTCCGCGACCTGTGTGGCTGTCATGTGTGTGATATTCATCTGTTCCGGCATTTTCGCCTGGATGAAACCGCATATCATGATAATGAGCGCGTATTCAAAAACACAGAAAAAAGTGGTTGCGGAAAGGTCTTTCTGGAATTCCGTTACGCGTTCCTCCCACCTTCCCCTTAACCGGTCCAGAAGGCTTATCTCATACGAATAATCACCGCCCCTGTCCTCAATTTTGACCGCAAAGTCATGGAGTGTGGACATCTGGTGGTTCCCGTATTTCTTTTCCATGTGTGAAAAAGCAGCAAGCTCCCCTTCCCTTACCGAGTCCGCATTGTCCAGTATCTCCACTGCTTCCCCGATGATGTCATGCATTTCCCCTGACGGGAAAGTCTGCAGTGCATTTAAAAAAGCTGCCCTTATCCTGGCGTGTTTTACCATTCCGTGGGAGAACTGTTGCATGTAAATATTTACGTCATTGAAACGGTTGGATTCATACTGGCTTTTCTTCTGGGAAGTAAGTATGACCGGGGCAAAAAACAGTCCCATGAAAAATGTTGCAATAATGTATGGAGCTTTAAAACTGAATACATAACAGAACAGTACGGATACCGCAATGGCAGCTGAATAAGCAATGTAAAAATCCCTCATGTGCCATTCCAGTCCGTAACTTTCATATTTTGCCTGCATCTGTTTCGGGGTGAAAGCCATCAGGTCGCGGATGCGCTGCTGGTTCTTTTTCTTCTTTTTAAGTTTTAATTTTTCATTTTCCTTTTTTATTTCCTGTGTGGAAATAAAACGGTCTTTTGTTTTACTCATTACCAGCCACCTCCGTACCAGGTCTGTTTTCCATGCATGTTTCTTCCATGCGGATGCGTTCTTCCAGTTCTTCTGAATGGAACACGTCATTTATGCCCTGCATCCTGTACATTTTAAGGACTGATTCAGGAAATTCCTTCCCTGTAAGTTCAAAATCATCCATGACCATGTGGATTTTGTTTTCCCTGTTTTCACGGTAAAACATGCATACCTGTTTTATTTTTCTCATTCGTTTGCCATTTTTATCTGATGTTTCCGCAAGGAGCACCCCGATGTCCAGGTATGTAAACACATTGTTTCTGATGTTTCCCTTGTCCTTCCTGTCCTGTGACATGTTCTCGATACGGTCAGGAATGTTCCTTACATCATCCGTGTGCAGTGTTGTCATTCCCCTGACACCGGTGGACCAGCTTTCCAGAAGGAATTTTACTTCCATCGAACGCACTTCTGAAAGCATCAGCCATTTCGGGTTAAGTCTGAGCGATGTCTTGATTGCATCCGTGTAGTTTTCGTCTTCCCCCACTTTTAATTCTATGTGGCGTTTTCCGGGGATGATGTCCCCGTAATGCCACTCAAGTACGTCCTCGATGGTAATTACTTTCTGCTCGGCGGGGATGAAGCTGGAACAGAACTTGGCACATTCCGTTTTACCCGCACCCGGTTCACCCGCAAACGCAAAATTCATCAGCCCTTTTACGGAATTAACAAGGAAAGCAAGGATTTCTTTCGGGCAGTATCCGGAATTTACGGCCTCGGATGCACTGAACCTTAATTTTGGCAGTGATTTTCGGATGGAAAAACAGCTGCCCGATGTCGCAAAGGATTCATGCACCACTGTTATTCGCAGTGTGTCCGTTTCAGCAGTGAGTATGTTTTTCGTTTCATTGAATTCCCTGCTTTCATGGTTCGCAACATACTGCGCAAAATCATTCAGGAAAGTTTCATTTATTTCAATGTCTGATTTTTCAATTTTTCCATCCGCATATTTTATCCACAGGGAATCACTGTCCCAGTCAATGTCCGTAATTTTATCATCAATAATGTATGGCCACAGCGGACCAAAACATTTCTCCTTTAAACTCCAATTATTGTTCTTATCCATTTAGAATGAATCCTTTCTTATTGCGCGGGCATTCCGTTTTTACCGGAATACCCGCACATCATATTTTCAGTATGTATATTTTTGTCTGCCTGACCATAAAAACATGATATATTTAATAAAGCCCCTTATTATGGTAAGTGATGGATACATATAATGTATTATCCCTCTACAGGCATTCCTGTAAGCGCTGCATCTTTTGCTGCATCGAAAATACTTGACACAAGTTCATGGAGCCCGCTGTAGATGATACCGCCACCGGTAATGGCGCCTGTTACTGCATCATAGGTTCCTGCATCCATCATTCCCGTGGATAACGCCACCAGACCGAATAAAATAATTGTTGCCACTGCTACCTCTGTAAAAATTGTAATCATTTTTTCCATAAATTTTTCTCCTATCCATTTGAATTCCAATCCAAAAACACGGTAAAAACAGGAAATATGAAACAAACAGGGGATTTATGGAAGCTCCCTGCTTTTTAGGAATGCTTCCACTACATCCGGGCGGAACATCTTTCCCGCATTTTCCCTTATGTATTCCAGTGCATCACCGGTATCCATGGGTGCATGGTAGGGGCGTTCCGTCGTAAGTGCGTCATACACGTCACAGACATGGATTATCTGGGAACCGGGCGGGATAAGCAGGCTTTTCTTTCCATAATAACCACTCCCGTCCTCGTTCTCGTGGTGGTACAGAATCATTTCGCAGATGTCACGCGTGAAAATTTCCGATGCTATGTGGAAACCACTTTTTGCATGTTTCTTAATTACATCGTATTCCGCTTCCGTAAGTCTCCCTGGTTTGTTGAGGATGTCTACCGGGACATATACTTTTCCTATGTCGTGGTAGCGTGCCGCTATGGACACCTGCATGGCAAACACATCATCCCTGTAAAGTACGCCTGCGGTTTTTCTGCTTAGTTCCTGTACACGCCGGCAGTGTTCCCTCGTATTCCTGTCAAGAACGTGGAGTAAAACATCTGTCTGCATATTCAGTTTCCTTTTTCTTTTTTGGATTTATTTTTTTACACAGATAGTATGTAAAAAACGCGTTTTAAAATATTTTGGATGAAGGAATGGCTGTTCCGGTCTTTTGGAAACAAAAAAAAGACAGGTATACTTCTACGCCTGTCTTTCTTTAAATTTATGCCTGATTCATCCTTAATTGGATAAAAATGCGGATATGAAATTTTCCCTTCCGTTGTTTTCAATAAAATCAGCATACCCGTGTGTTTCCACATAGTCTTTCGCTTCCTTTATTTCGGAAGGTGTGAATGTATAGGTCCTTTCAGTGGTGGCTTCTTTGGTTTCCCTTCCCTGGAGTGCGCCATCCAGGGCATTCAAGTACTGTGCGTTTGTTTTCCACAGCGAGGTCGCGTAAAGTCCGCCGAGGTTTTCCTCATTCCCCCTGCCGTCAAGGAAACCGTCCCCGTCCGCATCTTCTGATGCATCCGTGGCATAAAGACAGTCATCTTCAATGAAACGTGCCGTCTTTGTGATTTCAGTCTCACCCGCATCGGCATCCACGATGTGTACCACCACGGATTTTGTCACTTCGTTACCGAAACTGTCCACGGCTTTGTATGTGACCGTAACTGACGCATTTGATGCAAGGTAACGGAACTCGTCAGGGTTGTAATCCGGGATGGAAAGACCATTTTCTTTTGTGAGGATGCCGTCTTCCTCGTCTTCTGCCGTCACGGATTCCAGCAGGCTGTCAATGGTGATGTTTCCGTTTACCGCATCTTCAAGAGTGTAATATCTGTCATAGACTATGATGGATGGGTGTCTGTCCCATTTTCCCGTGATGGTCACGGAATCCGTAAAAATTCCCTCCCAGTCACTGCCTGATGGTTTGTCTTTAAGGTCGAACCACTGTCCGTCGGAACTTTCCCATCCGACAAAGGAGTATCCGGGACGCTCCACTGGGACCGGCAGTTCCACGGTGTATGATGTCTGTGCGCTTCCTGTTGTGTAATGCACGGTATCCTCCACCGCGTCCACCGGCGGCATGTCGTCCGGAACCACAAAACCTGCCGTCACAACCCTGTCATAGGATGCATAATAGGTTTCCGATTTTGAAATGTACGTTTTTCCACCTGTGGCATCCAGTGCAAGTCCGGACACGGATGTCCATTCCACAGGTTCCCATCCGTCTTTTTCACGGATGGCCGGGTATTCCACCTGCACATTCTCCGCATCATTGTACATGATTCCCGTCACATTCCTTGTGCCGGCCTCATCCACAAGGGTAATCACACATTCCTTGTAAAACAGCGCGTACAGTGTTACGTTTTCCGCAGGCATGGTAAATGATTCCAGTCCCTTTTCTGCAAAAGGGTCCGTGCTCCATCCGTTGAAAACAAAATCCGGTTTGGATGATGTTGGTGAAAGGGAAACCGCACTGCCGAATTTGACAGGGATTTCTATGGATGTACTCATCCCGTCAAACGTTTCCCCGCCGTTCTGTTCGTAATTGTAAGTTACATAATACGTGTTTGCCTCCCATCCGGCATAAAGCGTCGTATTGTCCGGTGTTTCATAGACCATGGATGAATAGACACTGTCCCCGGTACATGAACTGTCCTTGTACCATCCCGTGAAGGTATACCCTTCTTTTTCAGGGACCGGCAGCTCGCCGTAGTAGTCCGTGTACTGCACGGTTTTTTCAGCCGTTCCTTTTCCATCTTCAAAGATGCCGCCCGCTGCATCAAATGTCAGTCTGTATGAAAGCGGCTGGTATCTGACCTCCGTGATGGCGTCCTTTGTGACGGTGTATCCGCCGGCTGCACCTTCCGGATTTGTTATTTCATAAGAAGCCGCATAGCCTGCAGGCATGCTGTATGTTGTGCCGTTTACGGTAACGGGAAGTGCCTTTGGCGTGTAGGTTTTGTTTTCCTGCGCAAGCTCCGTCACGGAATACACGGTCTCATACATCTCATTGGCAGCATGGTAGAACATGTGGCGCGTCGTCTGCTGGTAAAACAGTGGTAACGGGTTTGGTGCATTATCCCCGCCTGCGTACTGCAGTTTCCACGGTGTGTAATTTCCTGCATTGTCATACAGGTACACGTAGATGTTGCTCGTACTGTGGTTTGCACCCCCGTAGGATGCAAGGACATTCAGCCCGTTCGTTACAAATGTAGAACCGTCCAGACGCCTGCTCGTGGCAGGGATGTCAAGCCTTACCAGCGTCATCGGGTCATCCTTGTGCCATACACAGAGCATTGCCTGTTGTAAATCCGAAACCTCCAGTGTCCACTGCGCATACAGTGTCACGGCATTGTCCGGCAGGGTCATTTTCGGTATTACCTGGCCTATGCCGGGACTTAGTGACCAGCCGGTGAAGGTGTAGTATTCCCTTGTGGCCGTCTGCGAAAGGTTGATTGCGGAACCATAGTCATGCAGTATTTTTGAACTGCCGTTTAATTTTTCCCCGCCATTTAAGTTGTAATAAACATAATGCTGGTGCACTTTCCACCTTGCCGTGACGGTATGGTTGCCTGCCCACTGCATGGTGGTGTTTGCATCCACTTTCGTTCCGTTCGGGTTATACCATCCGAGGAAATCATACCCGTGCCTTGTAAGCACTGGCAGTGCTGATGCCCCGTATTTCTGGTCAAATGTAATGTTTGTCGCCCACGCACCGTTTCCGTTTGCTGGGTCGGATGTGATGGTATATACATTTGCCTGCCACTTTGCTGTAACGGAAAGGTTTCCGGTGTATTTATATATATTGTTTGTCCAGAAAGTACCGTTTACACAATACCCGGATGCGTTGTACACCATGGTGTTTCCACTGTACCAGCCAAGAAAAGTATATCCCGTCCTGACAGGAACACTGAGCACATAGTGGTTCGATGCGTCATAAACGAGGTTTGGTGAAAGTGTCTGGGTGGCAGTGGAATTATTAAATTTTCCGCCGTTTGGGTTAACAGTAAGTGAATACTGGTTTGCCGTCCACTGTGCATACATGGTCACGGTACCGCCGTTCTGGTCATGCCCGTACTGCCCGCCGGAAGCTACTGAAAAGCCACTACCGTTTGGTGCAGAATTCCATCCCGTGAACGTATACCCGGTCCTTGTTGGTTTTACGGAACTCAGGGTTACGACGTGCCCGTATTCCTTTGTATGGACATCGCCCGGTGCACCCGTACCGCCGTTGGCATTGTAATTTACGTTGTGCAGAATTCCACCTGTACAGATACGGTATCCACATCCACAGTTTCTGTACCTGTAATTGCCTTCCACATATTCAGCACCATAGGAGTGTCCTGCAGTATTCATGGAACCACCGCAGTATGCACAGCAGTTCCAGTGGTTATTTGCGTCATAATAAATTCCGGTTGCAACGTGTTCGCCGTAATAACAGGTTCCATTTGGGTAATCCCCCCAGTTGTCATAACTGCCTTTGCCACAGCCGCTCCAGCTGGCATTACCGCAGCGCGTGTTAGTTCCGTTTGAGTAACAACGTGTGCAGGTGGTGGAACCGGATGAGCCGCTACCGCTACAAATAACGCAAGTGATATTTACTGCTGTATTTTGAGTTTGACCACATATAGGGCATTTTCCACCTTTTTTAGCAGCAACACTTGCACATCTATCTTTACATGTAAACATGCTTGTTTTACCATCACCACCACAAGTACTACAAGAAGTACTAATCTTATGGTCTCCGCCACATGTACTACAAGCAGATGGTGTTTCCCAGGCATGTCCTACCGGATGGCTTCCACACGCCCCCGACACATCCGCATAATACCTTTCCCCTTCCCAAAACGAAATTGAAAGGACAAATGCGAATATAAAAAACAGCAGTTTTGCCGGTCCCCTTATTTTCTTCTTTAGATTTTTCTTTTCCATAAGAATTCCCTCCTTTTATCCTGATATAAATAGTATGTAAAAAAAGGAGCTGGTTTTAAAAATGGACAAAAAGAAAGACATGGTCCTGTTAGAACCATGCCGTTTCCCTGCATTTCTTATTGTTCTCTTTTCGCCATTATTTTACAATCGCAAAAACCACTGCCGGAATCACTGAGGCAATTGTTAATATACCAGTGATAAGCGGTGCGAAGAATATCACCGTTTTAACCGAAGCCCTTCCCGGGTTTTCCCTGTCATACAAAACCCTGACATCCTTCCCAACTGCCATATTCGTTGAATAATAGCTGCCAGTAAACCTGTAATCCTGCCCGTCCACACTGTAGGATATGACAGGCGAGACCCTCTTCTCCCCCGCATCCACAAACGGTCCGGATGTATGTTCGTATAAATCCACAATTTTCCCCGTGCACTCAGCACATTGTTTCAGCTTCTTTCTTCCATTTATGGTTAATGCAATGGTTATCACCAGAAACAGAAGCGGAATGATGAAATACAAATCCAGTAAAATTTCTGTCACTTTTATGTTTCCTTTCCATATTAGTCCCGCAAGTTTTAAGATGGCGGAATGATACCAGGGGCAGACCCGATGGCACCAGCTATACCTATTCTCTCTGCATTTCTGTTTTTATTGGCAGACGTTCTAAAATATCCAGAAGTTCCGTTTCGGAATTCACCACTTCATCCTTATGTACGGAAAGGGTTATGACATAGACGTGTCCGCCTGATTCAAAAATTACATTTGTTAAGTTTCCATTTGCAAAGGAATCTGTCTCTCCGGTGATGGTTTCTTTTTCATATACAAGGCATAAGTCCAGGCCTTTGTAATGGTAATCCTTCTTTATAAGGTAGTAGTTTTCCCCGTAGCCGGCAAGAACTTCTTCTATTTTCAAACCTTTTTCTTTTTCAATGATGACATCCTCGTCCTCGTGTGTCAGGTCTGAATCTTTATGTACGAAAATGACAGCATGCTCACTGTCCCAGTTCATAATGTAATGGTTACTAAAATCAAGCAGAACGTCACCCAGGTCTACAACTTTGTAACTGTCACTAAAATCAATATGCGTCAGGTAATGCACCCTTCCATCCCTTTCATTCGTTGAGACAACCGGGAGTTCCTTTGTTTTCCCTTTGTATGTGATGTGTTCTGCTACGGATGTATACAGTGTTTTAAACATGTCATCATTATTAAGGACATTTTTAAGTTCAATTACAAAATAACATCTGCCGCTTTCATCTGTTTTACAATATAAATCCACACCACTGTCAGTCTCCGCCACAGTCCATCCATTAATGGTATCCAGGATTTTTAAATCTGCCGGATAATCCCTGTTTGTTTCCATCTCAATCCTGAACTGCTGGAATGTTAAATCATTTTTTAAATATTTTATGTCCAGCGTTTCAACGGTCTGGTCCATATATCTGATATTTGGAAGATACAGCCATCCGTCCGTATGAATTTCCAGTTCATATGCTGTGTCGTCTGTGCGGTTGTCATCCGCATACACCGTGTACTCCGTATCAGGCGGCACCAGCTTTCCTTCCCGCCATCCGATGGATTCTTCCAGTCTTTTTTCGAAAATTTCACGGTTCGTAATCCCGGCTGCCTCCACGCCATAATCGTAGCCGCTCCAGAAACTTTCCGGAAAATCCCCAAGATTGTAAACAACATCCGGCCCTTTCATTTCATAATCTGAAACCGAATCTGTTTCAGTGCTGCCGGAGTCTGTTTCTGTCCCTGTGTCATTGTTCTCCACGAATGCACCGGTATCCGTCTTTTCCTGTTCCTTCATGGAATTACTGCCACACCCTGTCAGGGACAGCAGCGTGGCGCATAATAATACATAAGTTATATATTTCTTCATTATAATCTCCTGTTTTCCCATTCTGCAAATAAAACATACATGTCTTTTCTATACACCAAGGTATTTTTCCACGAAACGCGTAATCTGTTTCAAAGGACCTGTTACATACAAATAATATGAAAGCAATACCTGAAACAACACAATTCCAAAGAAAAACAAAATGCTTTTTACCGTGATTCCGCTGTAAAAAAGCAATAAAAATATCATTACATCAATAAGGGTAAAGCCTGCCACCAGAAGCCAGTCAGTGAACTTCATGCATCTTTTAACAGAAATCTCGCCATTCTTTTCAAAATCCAGTTTCCAGCAGGTTACTCCCCTTCCATATCCGACCCGGATTTTGTTGCTATTGGAAAAATGGATTGGAGATAATTCTTTTTCCGTATGCAGGGTTTTATAATTACTTCTTAAATGGTCCATTTGTGCATTCAATTCATCCCTGTTTTTTGATGTTTCATATGTTTTTTTTCATTACATATCTCCCCTGAAATACCTGTCATGGTATTTCGTGCCAACATCCCATATTTTTTGGTCATACTCTTTGCATGGTATTACGATTTTACGGACTTCTTCACCAACAGGAACTTCCATCAGCAGTGCTTTTGTCTTCTTATATCCATTCAGGCACACGAATTCAATATTTTCATTACAATAAGTCCCCGTCATGTCCTTTACTTTTACACGGTGCCCGTCTATGCCTTCACCAACACCGCGCAGGGTAATGACTTCATGTATTTCAACATCATTTATCCTTATGTTGTTTTCCCTTATGGCTTCCCGCTGCAACTCCCCTGTTTTGTCCCTGAAGCTTCCAAAAGCCATTTTTGCAAGAAGAATACCGGTAATAAGCAGGACTGCAAAGAGAACTGCCATCAGGACAGTGTCCCGCATGCCATCCCTTGTTGAAGGGTCCATTAAATACAGAAGCATGTTCCATGCGCCGTAAAAGCTGACTGTGGAAAACACCACAAGGAAAACATTCATTACCCCTCCTGTTCTGACACTCGATTTTGCATCATTCATCATTAATCCTTTTGCCACTTTAAGTTCTTCCCCGTCAGGTGTCCTCCATCCGTAAAGCTTACCGGTATCGTATACCATGTTTATTTCCTGTTCTTTTTCATCCACGACAGTTTCACGGATATCACTGCTTAAAAGGCCGTTTGTCTGCAGTACTGTTCTTAAATGCCATGCAATATGGGACCGGGCGGAGGAGGAAATCGCACTGCCGTCCGCATACCGGATACATTCATGGATTTCGCAGGCGTTTTTAAAGTTGAATCCGCCTTTCCCATCCCTGAGCAGGTCCGCAGCAACTTCCCTGTTTTTATGGCATATGTGAAGCTCCCCGTTTTCCATTATTTCAATCCGGACACCCCTTGACAGGAAACTGGAATTTAAAATACAGTACAGACTGACTGCCAGGATTATTAAGCCTGCCATGACCATGTCCAGGCTTCCTCCCGTAAGGACTATTAAGCCTGCCATGACCATGTCCAGGCTTCCTCCCGTAAGGCCCTCAATTAAAATGACAAGCCCAACGGGAATGCCAAGTAAAAACAATGCAAAAACAAAATACCCGGACATACCAATTTTTGGTTTTAATATCCTTCTTTCATCACTTACACCTGTATGTTTTTTCATTCTTTTTCTTCACTCCTTTTTACTCTGCTTCCACAAAACCGCCTGCGTCACAGTAATAGAAATCATAGGAATCCAGGACACCCGTTTCATTATCGAAGAACATGTGGAGTGCATACCTGCCGTCAATGTCCGAAATATCTATCGCACCATCCCCATTTTCATCCGGATAAAAAGTCAGGGTGTTGGAATAATCCGCATAATAATGTACACCGAAATCACTTTCTACAGTGCCGTATTCAGATGTTCCCATGACTGCTTCCGTACCGTTTAAGCCATTTACGATTTTAACCTCACCAACGGACAGCCTGTTTATGTTTCTCTGGCTGATTTCGAAACCAATCCTTACCACATGGCATTCCCTCAAAGTCCTTACTTCATCCGAATTGTTGTAGAAAATAAGGGCAATGTTGCTGGTCGTTCCGTTAGTGAACAGGCCGTATACGGGTCCCCTGTTTGAATTGTAAGTCCCCCTTGAAAATGTATGTGGCTCCAGTTCGTCATCGAGTACTGTATCATTACCCATTTCGCAAAAACCGGCTTCCTCAAGTACGGCATATTCCACGGGAAGGTCAATTTCCGTTCCGTCGATAACCATGCTGTAGTCGAAACCGTTATTTTCCGTTACCGTCCCGGATTCTTCCATCTTCTGCCCATTGTCTTTTTCTGTCTGTACATCTTCCTTACCTGTATCCCCGCATGCGATTAAGGATAAAGCCATGCAGCCTAGTAAAACAAATGATAAAAATTTTTTCTTCATGAAGCCTCCTATAAATCCATTACCTCATCCATGCTGCCTGCACCGATGTCATTCATGTGGATGGTCCTTCTTTCAATGCGCGCCTTTTCGGAAGCCTTAAGCAGGAATTCCTTAATTGCCGTCGCATTCCTTATGTTTTCCAGTACCAGTTCCTTGTCCGTCACGTCACCCGTGTAAAGGACAAGGGTTGAGATTCCAAAAATACGCTGCAAAAGTGATGTGCGCATTTTTACATCCTGCACCTTATACATGTAGCAGTCATTTTCCGTGATGTTAAACAGTCCCTGTCTGGTCGTGACCATTCCATCTGTTACCTCATAGGTGGTAAATGACAACGGAAGCCCGAATAACAGGCTTCTTTTTCTTTCCCTGAATTTTGTTTCATTCATAATATTAAAATTCTCCTTTTTTGTTTTTGTAATATTAGTATGATAAAAACGGGACCTGGGATAAATCCGGGCAGAAAGCCTTTGAAAATGGATGCAAAAAAAACAAAGGACCGTAAAAATACGGTCCCTGTTTCGCATAGCAATGTAATACATATAAGTATGTGAGTGTTTGTTTTTTATAAAATACCATTCTTGAAAAGGGATGTCAAGCCCTTAATCCACGCATTCGAATTCCAGCCTTGAAAAGACTTCTTCTGCGGATTCCTGCGAGGTGGCATTTCCAAGGATAATCCCCGTAGAGGAATCTTTTACATGGATGGCATAGTTATATTCTTCGTCATCATAACTCCAGAACACGTACTCTATGGTGTCTGTCTCACCCTTTTCGATTAACGTGACATGGTCATCCTCAGCTTCTGCTGCCTTTACATATTCCCCATATGTTTTTTCCCATACAAAGATACCTTTTGACAATTCTTCCCCGTCCACAGATACCACAAACGGAACATCAGGTGACAGCTTGTAACCGTCTTTTGTATCCAGTCCGACCCTGATATCATCCCCGGTATCCACGGAATATGTGTAGGCCATATGGGAACTGGTGCTGCATCCTGTTACCATGGCTGCAAATAATGCTGTTGCCAGTGCCAGTTTTAATAATTTTTTCATACATAATCTCCTTTTTTAAATATATTTACATGTATAGTATGTAAAAACGCCTGGAAATTTTAAAAAAAGAAAAAGAACCGCAAAATGCGGTTCTTAAATGCTGCATGGTTAAACATAACTGCGGGCTTTCCCTTCGGAAATCCCGAATTCCTTCATGACATTCAGAATAATGACATCATCCGGTATGCCAAGTCTTTTTAACGTGTTGACAAGGGCATTAATACCCTGTTCAATCCCTCGTTCGATACCTTGTTCAATCCCTTGTTCGATACCTCGTTTTTCAACTTTATCCAAAGCCTCACACATACTTTTTACCTCCGTTCCACTGTTCTGCACCTGCTCAAAACGGTCGTCGCCTGTTAAGACGCTCATGATTTTCAGTACGGCGTCCACATGTTCCATGGTTTCTTTCGATGGAACATAATCCTTTTTTGTACGCATCTGGACAAAATAGTCAGCCACGTACTTGAAATCACTCTTAAACATCTGCACCTGTTCCGGTTCAAGGAATGCTACCTCACACACATTGATTTTGTAATCGCTTACGTATGGCTGCAGGTAGGTTGGAATCTGGAGTGCTTCATGGAGGCTACGCGGACCATTCCAGTGTTTCGTACCGAAATACAGGACAAGTGTTACAATTGGAAATCTTCTTCCATCGTTCGACTTATCCAGCATCTGGGAACGGTAACTCTGTCCGTCATATCCTATGACACGCAGCGGTATGTCTTTATCAACCAGGGTCTGGTTCTCCAGTCCATAGAGTACGATGTTAACGGAACCTTCCTTCCAGAATTTTGAAACATCCCTTTCCTGTTCATGGATTTTACCATTATCTGCCTTGTACTGGGATTTTGTGAGTCCGTTTTCGAGGTCTTCTTCCCTTACTATACTTCTGCCTCCAAACAGCAGGATGTTTACGATGTCTGCAAATACATCGTTATATTCCTGCAGGTGTTTTTCTGTTATGTCTTTTTGTCCCATTTTGTCTTCCTTCTTTCCTGTATATTCAGAAAAAGAATTTCCGTGGGAAACAGCAGTTTGCCATGCCACCATTTCCCATCGTCCATAATGTTTTCTGTACAGATAGAATGACGAAAATGCGTAAAAACAAAAATCACGGACACCATTTTTATTATTATATATCTGTTAATATTATATACGTTTGAACCGGTTTGTGCAATCTTTGCCCTACAGTTCTTTTACAAAGTTTCCTTCCCCGTCAATGATTTCGTATTTTTCCCTTTTGAGCCCATCCTGGATATCAATTTTTCGCAGTCTTTTTGCAGCAGCCACTGCTTTTTCAGGCTCGGAATAGCCCATCATGCACCACTCCGCCATTTGCAGACCTTTACCATAATTTTCTCCTTTTCTGCTTTTTCTTATTAATAGAATATGGAAAAAAGATGAATGCAAAAAATCTGGACAAAGCTGTCCTGGTCTTATTATATCAGCTAAAGATAATGGTATTTTCGCAGTTTTTCTTTAAAAAATTACAGAAAAAAACCTGCCTGTTTTTACCCAGGCAGGTCTGTTTGCATACAGCAATGAAATTGTTTTAATACTCCTGATACTGCTTACATCATGCCGGATAATTCCTGTTTTTTCTTTCGGAATTCATCCAGCGTCAGGCCTGCTCTTTGTGCGGCCTTTTCTTCACTGATATCACCTTCATCCACCAATTCGATTAGCTGAATCAGTCTTCCTTCTTCACGGCCTTCTTTACGGCCTTCTTCACGGCCTTCTTCACGGTTATATTCGTCCCTTTCAGCAATCGTCATATACTGTTCCCTCCATTCTTTATGGTCACGGGCATCCTTCACTTCCTTTTTCAGCTTCCTTACAAATCCACTGTTGCCGCCGGATTCCACATCCTGCAGGAAATCCAAAAAATCCTTCATGTCGTCAGATACCCTGTCCCTGATACCTTCTGCATTGATGAACACTTTATATTCATCATCACCCAGTACCAGCTCTTTATTTTCCAGACACCTGTTTTCAAAATGGTACACGGGATATCCCAGTCCGAACGGGTCGGACAGGCAGATAAAAATAACATAGCTTCTTTTAAGCACTTTGTATTCTTCACCTTTCTGAATCAGGTCCATGTCAATCATTCCCTGGTAATAACGTGTACGTTTCGGCAGGTATTTCTGCTTCGTTGTCTGCATCTCGATGTCAAAAACTGAATTGTCATCATCTTCCGCATAAACATCCAGACGGATGCCTTTCCCGTCATATTTTCCATCAAGGACTTTTTGTTTGCTTATGCGCTTAATTTCCCTGATTTTAATTTCAAGGATTAGCTCAAGCAGCTCCTTGCATAAATCAGGATTGTTTTCCAAAATTTTACAGAACAGGAAATCGTCTGTAAACTTCAGTTCGGCATATGCCTTCGCATATCTGTTTCTTTGTGCTTCTGTCATTCATTTCTCCTTAATTTTACGTATTTACCAGAAACAAAAGCATGAGCAAATCATTACTGTATAACTGCATCCACTCGTCTTTTATTACTGATATACATTAGAATGACAAAATAATTCAAAAACAAAATATATATACAAGCCATTGTTTTATTATATTATACCCGTTTCATCCTGTTTTTACAACAGTCCGTCAGTTAAAAATCCCCGCACACATCTTTGCATGCAGGGATATTTTCTCCAACAGCAATTAGTCAATTCGGCTGTCCGTTGCTTCCACGGTAACTTTTACGTTTCCAAGGTTGCTGATGTCATAGGATGATGACGCATGGAAAATGACAGGCGATGACTTGTCATACAGGCACACTGCATAGAATTCATCCGATACATTCCCGAACCTGTCATAAGCAATTACCTTGAAACGGATGGCACCTTCCTCCGTCTCTTTGTGTGTGTAGGAAATGCTCCTATTTCCGTTTCCATCCACCGTGTGCAGCAATGTAAGCACGTCATCCGCATTGTCACGGTAGATTTCCATCCTGTCAATGCCGGAACCCGTATCCTGTGCATTGAATATGATTTCATACACACCGTCACCGGTCTGTCCGATGTCCGTGTTGTCACCACTGTTGGTCCATGCAGAACTTTCCATAATGATTTCCGCATTCGGCTTTACCTCGTCCACCCAGTATGCATAGAGTGTGGTGTCGGTCACGAAATCGCAGATGTGTTCCGGAACCATGAGCTGGTTGTAAAACCTTACCCCGTTTCCACCTTTTTCGGTAAAAAATCCCTTGAACGTAAATCCCGGTTTCGAAGGCATGATGCCGGACGGCATTACTTTGTCATAGGTCGCCGTCAGTGTCTGCGTCTTTGGTGTTACCGCTGCCCCCGTACTGTCCGTGTCAGCATCCAGTGTGACCGTTGATTTAAGCGGTTCCCAGGCTCCGATAAGGGTCCTGTCCTGGGCAAACTGTGCGGTCCCGTCCGGGAACGTGATGTGTCCGGTTTTAGGGTTGTTTAAGTCCTTTGTGATAAAAGCACTGGTGGAATAATAGTCACTGCCGTTATAGTAACCGAGAAAATCATATCCGAACAGGGTAGGTACCGTTACGGTTGTTGTCGGTTCACCCTTGCTGGTCAGGCTAAATTTTGTTTCATAAGTTTCATAGAACAGGGATGTGTAATCATCCACGGTTTTTCCGGCAGGTGCATGCGGGTCAAGTGAGATTTCGTACTCATTTGGCTCCCAGACAGCCTTAAACCATACCTCGCCGTTGTTCTGCGTGCTTAAATTCTTTAATTTTGTATATGGTTTTACAAAACCTTCTTCATTTGCGTCATTTTTATCAGATACCATGCTTTCCGTTACTGCCACGGGCACCAGTCCGGAACCTGTTTTTGTACACATCTGCCAGCCAGTGAATGAATACCCCTTGCGCTCAAACGTGTTTGTTGCAAGCGTGAAACTTCCGTTGTCAAAGGTTTTGGTCTGCACGGGCATGGTTCCGGTTCCGCTGTTTGTGTCATAATGGATGGTGTATGTGTTTGGTTTCCAGTTCGCATACAGTTCTGCCGTGCAGGCACTGGAATTTACTCCGGAATTAACCTGGTTGGCATGCAGTACACTCCCCGCGGAATAAATGTTTCCGTTTCCGTCCTTCCACTCCTGTCCTCCCACGAGATGGTATCCCGGTTTCGACAGCCCGTATGTGGAAGGGTTCTGGATGGTTACGGTCTGGAACTGGTACACGTTCTGCGTGCTTCCGCTGACCACTTTGCCACTGCCTATGCTGTACCCGTTTCCCGCAACGGCTGCCGTCGAGGTCGATGCGGAACCGGTTGAGATGGATTTGGGTTCGGCGTAGTAGCTGATGCGCAGCAGGTTGTTGGTAACATAGCTTTTAATATTGTAATAAGATTCAAAATTGCCTGAAAATCCCCAGCTTTTCAGCCCTGCAAGCTGTGAAGCATCCTTAAGCCTGTAGACCGTGCCGCTTGTCGTAATACTTCCGCTGCCGTTTTCCCCTATGACGTCACCTTTTAAGCTTCCGTTCTGCACAACAGCCATAATGGCATCAATACGAATACTTATCATGCTTTTTGAAAATACTCCCTGTACCGCCCCGGAACCTGCTCCGTACTTGTTCGCACAGAGATTTCTGATGTTGTTGTAGCTGATTGCATGCAGGTTGTAAAAAAAACCGTCCGCATATTTTACGTCCTCAGGCGTCACCGCACTGTAATAGGAACCGCCCCTGCTGTCAATCTCAATTTCCATGGTATGCGTCCCGTCCGTTACCGTTACCGTGTACCCCACGGTCCTGTAACGGGTCGATGTGGAACTGGATGCGGGCTTGGCCTTTGTTGCAAAGTAAACGCTGCCGTTGGCAAACAAGGCATTTTTTCCTTCTCCTTGCAGTGTATCATAAAAAGATTTTGCACTGGACGTGTCATACATGCCGTTAATCACCGCAGCCTGCACCTGTGTAAGCGGTACAAGGAACGTTGACACGAACATCACGAACAGCAGCAGCCATACAATGATTCTCCTTCTTTTCTTCTTCATCGAACTTACCTCCTTTTTTAAATCCTTAATAATAGTATGTAAAATTTATAACAAAACTTAAAAAAGGACAAAAAGAAACCACCCGCTGACATACAGGTGGTTTTACGTGTTATAAACTTTTCCTGGCACGGGCAGACTGCCCGTCTTCTTTAAATACCAGTACCATTGGCTGATGTTAATTTTTTATGGAATTCCTCAGCCGTGATACCAAGTTCTTCTGCAGCTTCTTCTTCGGTAAGACGGCCTTTCTTTACAAGTGACACCAGTGTCCCGAATGAACCTTCAATAATACCTTTTTCCATGCCTTTTTCCATGCCTTTTTTCATGGCTCTTTCTTCGATTACATCACTCAAATTACACATGTCGACCTTCCTTTCCAGCTCTGTCGTCATGACCATGCCGTACTCTTTAACCATTAACTGCTTTTTTAGTTCCCTGTTCCTGGTTGAGAGCAGGTCTTCCAGCATGGCAATCAGCTTATTTTTTGATTTCTCTCCGTCTTCTTTACGTATACGTATCACAATGCCGCACATTTTATCCAGCTTAGGAAAAAACATTTCTTTTCCATATACCGTTTCGGCATTTAATGAGATTTTACTGATACCCTCTTCATTTGCCTCTGCATCCATACAAATCCAGATACTGTAAACTTTCTTTATATTATCATATTCACTATGATGGAACTGTGTTTCCTTCTGCGAGGATATCAGGCGTGCCAGATAGAACACAATCCTGTTTTCCAAATGATACCCCAGTACATTATAGTCTGTGCTTTTCTGGGCTTCAATATTAATGATGATTTCCAGTTCCTGTTTATCATACCGCAGGACAAACCGGATGTCAAAGGTAATATAGCCTTCTCCCGGAACTGAATTCTCTGTCTGAAGACTTTCCACTTTTCCCATGTTTGTGAGCCCCGGATTCACATCGACCACTCCCGTTTTAATGGAGTCAGGCTTAATGCATTTCATAATCTCTTCAATGCTTAGATGTTCAACTTCTTTAACCGTATATTTCACAATTCTTGCAAGCACCTGAATATCCGACAAAAATTCTTTTACATTTTTATCATATTTTGCTTTGTCCGGGTCAATGGCATCAATCATTGTACTTAAGTTGGTTTCATTACTCATTTTCTCTTCCTTTCTTTCCCTGTAATATATCTATGTAAACAAGGAAAGCTGTGCAATCCCTGTAATTTTAAGGATTGCTCCTTTATGCGTTTTAGTCTTACCCTACATTAAAGTTTATAGAATTTATCTTCTCCAAATCTTCAAGACTGTATCTATACATGTAGTATGACGGAAAATAGAAAAAACAAAATCAAATACTTATTTTTCTATATTTATTATCGCAGATTTGCATACAAAAGTAAACCATATTCTTTAACGCATCATCATCAAAAGCTAACTGGTAAGTTGACGTTTTTTCTTCGATTACATCACTCAAATTACACATGTCGACCTTCCTTTCCAGCTCTGTCGTCATGACCATTCCGCCCGTTACAAAACAACAAAAACTCCAGCAATGGAGTTTTTGTCAGGTTCATGTCATCTTAATTACATGGCATTACCCATACTTTTTTGGATTAATTTTTCAGCATCCTCTGAAATTCAAGGGTTGTCATTCCGGCCCTCTTTGCAGCTTCTTCCACGGCAAGGAGTCCGTCTTATGGACTATGCCATGGATACACCATCACATATGCATATGCTCTCTCCGTTCCTGAAGTCACTTCTATATCCTGTCTCATTCCTTATTGCATTATCCACTTCTGTTGGTTCCAATGGTACAATTGGAACAAAAATGGCTTTATACCACTTCGGCTGCGTCCCATAATTTTTCCTAATCATTTCTTCCGTTATGAAACACTGGCCTTTTATAATCATTTCCTTTTCCCTGTCAATGATATATTCCGCATATTCGGCAATGTAAGCATCTCCGAAAGTGCAGCACACAAATCCCTTGTGCGCCGCAACCGGTTTTCCTATTTCCTTTTCGATGATTGGGAAAACAGGCAGTGTTGGGTTTGCACTCCTTAGCTCAATTAATTCTGGTAAATTATCTGGAAAACACATTTTGAAATCCTTTCTGTTTCATATAAATATTTTTTAACAAATTACTGCACCCTGCAGTGTGAAAACGTATCCAGGAAACCGTCCAGTGCCGTGGCTTCCCTGGAGTTGCCCATGCCGTGCTCGTCCACATAGTCCTTCACTGCCTGGATGTCCTCTGGCTCAAAGTGCCATTCCTGCTGTATCGGTGCGTTCCATGTTCCCGTGCCGGGTACTTCCTTTGAGTACTCAAACCCGAGGAAGTTGAGTGTCCTCACCTCAGGGTCCACCCTCTTAATGGAGAGCACGGATTTTAAGTATTCGTAGTTTTCAGGCACCCTCCAGTAGGAGTCTTCCATGAGTCCGCCGTCACTGGCAGGGTAGTCAAGGTATTTGAGGCTGATG
>JAZQIL010000030.1:0-3682 GCA_045541055.1 Oscillospiraceae bacterium | reverse complement strand
ACCCCATGAAAATGCCTGTGATGCAAGATTTTTGATGAAATCCACCGCAATATTGAAGCCGTTCACAATGGTGTCTTTAATGCCCGTAATTGTACCTGAAATTGCCGTTTTAATGCTCTCCCAGATAGCTGAAACAGTCGTTTTGATGCTGTCCATCACAGAAGTGACTGTATTTTTGATTTCATTCCAGATGCTTGATACCACGGTAAAAATCGCATTCAGAACAGAAGAACATATCACTGATAGTCAGTGCAATATCGGTGGCATACTTGTCCAGCTCCGCTTCAATCTTATTGAGACTTTCACATTTTTCAGCAGCAACTGCGGAACTGACACGTCTGCTTTTTTCAGTAGAGAAGCGACTGTCCTTGCGGCGGTTTTTCGGAATTCTGTTGTTTGGTTTAGGCATAAGCATTTCCTTTCTGTTTCGGTCTGTGACCGATATTTGAGATGTAAACGGAACGGCTGCGGCAGTCACCACAGCCGTTGTTTTCTGGAGATCTGTCAAGAGCCTCTACTATATACCATTTCAAGAACTAAAAATTAAGGTGATTTTTAATTTTTTTCAAAAATTATTGAAAAATTTTTCTCGTAGCTTTTTTTGCATCATTTAAACGAAGGCATACTGCAGCAGGGGTTATTCCTAAATATTCAGAAATTCTATTTTGTTTCCATCCATATTTACAATACAGCACAAAAACCTCACGCTGCTTGTCCGTCATAGTAGCCAGCATGCAGTATTGCGGTTTGTTAAAAATATCTAAAATTTTCAACTTAGAAGATATAAAATATTATAACATTTCCCAACAGTTAGAAATTGTCAGAAAATAAGGGGAACAGGATATTCCTGAACTTACTATGCTATAATTGTCAAGAGATTGAAAATGGCGGTTGACTTTTACCCGATTTTTTAATAAATTGAACTGGATAACACGAAAAAGTGTTTGAAAATAGCGATATTGAAAAAATCAAAAAACTGCTTCTTTTTAGGAAAACAGGCTGATTTTTATCTAAATATCCTTCTAAATATAATAAGACACTGGAGGGGTGCAAATGAGGAAGGTGATATTTGTAAATTTTCTGTAAATCTGCTATCTGATATTTCATTTTTGCAAGAACGCAAGAGCGCAATCTGTCAAAATCAAAAACAGGCGAAATCAAGCCAAAAAGATGCCAAGAGCGCAAGAGCGCAAGGGCGCAATTGGGGTGCAGGGTGCTGAATATAGGTGTCTGAATAGTTTATGCTTTGCATATGGTTCATGTACCTGCTGAAATAAATATTTAATTATAATACGATTCAATGAAAACTGAGTTCCTTTTTATACTTTGACGGTCATTTTACGTTATTGAAAGAAAAAATAAAAAAAGCTGTACTGCCCTGTTGTTTCAGAGCAGTACAGCAATGACGGTTATTTTACGTTATTCAGGAACAAAAAAGGTTGCTAAAAAATTCGCAGCCAGATGAAAGGAGAGGGCTATGAAAAATAATAAAACTGTTATGTTTGCTTACTTTCACAAGTTACCAAGCGAATTTAAAAAAGCTGGTACAGGATAGTTCCTACACCAGCTTTTTTTCATTCTTGAAGTATTTCTGTTTATGGTAAAACAAAAGTGCATAACAAGAGCTTCATCAGAATCTTTTTCTACTATACTGCAGATTTTGATTTTGAACCAATTTTTGTGCTTAATTGCTTATGCACTTTTTCGTGCGCTTTTTATGCACTTTCTACTTGACAAACACATTCTTTAGAACGATTGATTTTTACCTAAATATTGGGTAACTATTCAGTCCCCTAAAATAAACTGACCTTGAAATAATGAAAGCAAAGCCTGAAAAGCAGTTGACCCAGCTTTAGCAGCGGTAGAGAGGAATGACTTTATGGTCAGAAAATCTTTAGCACCCTGCTCGGAGCGGAATGTACCAATCACCTTGCTTTTCATCTTCACCATACGGAGATCACGTTCCGCTTGATTATTGGTAAATGGCACAAGTGGGTTTTCTGTAAAACGGCAGACTTCCGCCTTGTATTTCTGAAGGCGGTCAATCAGTGTCCGAATCTTTCCTCGTTTGACTCTTCCACGTTTTCCCTGTTCTTTTTGGGGAATAGGATTCTGCTCTGCCCCCTTCTTGAGAATCACATCATAATTGTGTTTCAAGCATTCCATATAATGCTGACGTGAATTAATTTCTGGATTCTGATGATAAAAATTTGCTGCACGATACATGGAAAGCAGTTCATCATACATTTCCCGTGCCCATTCCTGTTCCGGGTGATTCTCAAAGATACCTGTCAGTTCACGCAAAAGATGTGCACAGCACATGGCGTGTTTCGCTTTGGTTACCTTAAAATACGGCCTCCAGAAATCATGTACAATGATACCAGTATACTCTGTAAGAAATCCAATCTTCTTCATGGCTTCCTGCCCACGTTTTTCAGAAAGTGCATAGTAAGTCAGTGCTGGTGTACAGATGACATGAACCCGGTGCAGTGATGCCTTCACACGCATTCCAGTTTCGTCACAATGCACAACAGGATTTTGATGTAATTTCTGTGGAAAATCGTCCACAATCGGTTTTGCCACTGCTGCTGCACTGCACAGCATATTGGAAACTGTTCCCGTACTCGGTTGGATACCAGTTAAGCCTTTGATAATTTCACAAAGATTCTTCATGGCTACCATTCCTTTGGTACTTAGAATGCAGATCAATGCCTTCAGATGATTTCCATAGGTGACAGTGCCTCTGATACCAGCCGGCCGCTTTGCAGTCTCCTGAACACCGCCACAATTACATTTCAGCATTTCGTACTTGACTGTTTCTTTTTTGACAATCACATCAATCGCATAGCAGGTATCCTGTACCTTTAAATTGGCACAATCTTCCCGGTGAGGACAATTCATACAATGTGGGGGATAAACTTTCTCTACACGGTCTGGTTGACCGAGTTCAATATGATATCCTTTATGTCCGGTCTGCCCTCCTGCTTTTTTTCCGCTCTTTTTGCGCTGACTTTTTGGCATCGGTTTTTCATAGCCGTCTGTGGCGGCTTGCTGCTGTTATGGCTGTTCTTATGCAGCTTTTCTTCCAGTTCGGCAATTCTTGCATTAGCTGCTTCTAATTCTGCTGTTAACTTTTCAATGATTGTCTGCTGCGTTTTTATGATTTCAAGCAATTCTTCATAAGTTGCCATAGTTCCACCGCCATTCCGTTTTTCTTTAGTTTAACACATCCGTCCTTTTTTGTCTATCGGCAATTTGACGATTTCTTTTTATCTTCTTTTTTTACTTTCAACACTGTGGAATTCTTGGGTGACTGAATAGTTACAATATTGGTTCAATCTTTATTGACACAACAATAATAATCAGTTATAATAATAGAAGATATAGATTTAAGTAGATGGGAGCATTGAATATGAATATTTATACTGTTAGAGCCTGTTTAATAACTTGAAAAATAATACGATTCAAGTAAAATTTACTATGAAAATATAGATAGAATGAACTGATTTTCAGCATTTCAAATTTACTTTTTTACCTTTTTACGAGTCGGCAGATAGATTTTAAACAGGCTCTTAGGAACTGTGCAGAAATAATTCATACATTTTGATATGGATATTCCTACAATAATGCATCAATTGCTCAAAAAGTGTAGCACTTATTTTCGCACAGTTCCTTAGCCTTT
>JAZQIL010000029.1:0-6030 GCA_045541055.1 Oscillospiraceae bacterium | reverse complement strand
TGGGAGCGTTCACTGAAAATCGCTCAAATCCGTGCAAAATGCTTCATCGACAAGAGGCTTGAAGAATGGACATTCGCAAATGATAACCATCAGGGCGATGCCTCTGCAATGGATTCTGTTCATCAGTATGCCCTGAATTTCTCCGAAATGCTCAAAGATGGGAAAGGGCTTCTGCTTTACGGGGCGCAGGGAGTCGGAAAATCCTATGCTGCGGCTTGTACGGCGAATTATGTGATTGACAGCGGCTATACCTGTGTGATGACCAATTTTTCACGGATTATCAATATTATTTCGGGTATGTTTCAGGGGAAGCAGGAATATATTGATAACCTGTGCAGAAACGATTTACTGATTATTGACGATTTATCGGCGGAAAGAAGCACGGAATACGCTGACGAAATTGTTATGAATGTGATTGATACGAGATGCACGTTCGGACTGCCTTTAATTGTCACTACAAATCTAACCTCTGCCCAGATGAAGCAGGAGGAAAATATCAGTAAAAAGCGGATTTACAGCCGTCTGTATGAGATGACAATTCCAATCGAGTACACCGGAGAGGACAGACGGAAATATGCTATGCGAGAAAATTATCAAAAATATAAAAAATTACTGCATTTGTCCGGTTGACATTTTATCGAAAGTGTGTTATGCTAAAACACGGAGGTGAGCGCATGAATTATACAGTAACCGGCGGTGAAATGTCACAGGCAGAAACCGAGCAGTATATAAAAATGCTGAAAGAAAAATATCCGGAGCGAATTTTCAAAGACATTCAGTTCACGGTTGACGGGGATTATGTCGATATTTCGTATCACTATGATGTAATTCCTTTTGACAGAATCCGCAGAATTACAGGCTATCTTGTTGGCACACTCGACAGATTCAACGATGCTAAAAGAGCCGAGGTTGATGACCGTGTCAAGCATAATGCGTAATTAAAAATTGAATATTTTACAGGAAATCCGTCCGGCTGGGCGGATTTTTCTGTTTCAGAAAGGAAAATTCTATGAATTTTTTTACGAAAGAGCTGAAAAAAATAGCTGCAGGGTGTGAAAATATTCATCAGCCGAAATTTATCGGACGGGAATGTGTCGGCAGGCTGACCAATGATATTATTGTCAAACTGTCATTCGATACACAGGGCTATGCCGACCATTACAGTGCGCTGAAAATTAAGCTGATGAATCGACATGAAGGGCAGATAGATTTACAGATTTTGCGGTTTGGGGAACTGTGGGGACAAAAAAATAATCCTCATGTATGGACTGACTGCGGAGAAACAAGCTGGTGGGGATTTACACCGGCAGCAGAGCAGTACCAGCTATTGTCAGCCGAAATTGACGATTATCTGAGCTGTTTCACGGATTTGGAACAGGAAGAAGCAGAAAGCATGAACCTGTCATAAAACAGAAAAGAGGTGATAAAATGCCGTATATTCCATTCACGGACGAGCAGAAAGAACAGGCTAATAACACAGATTTGGTGTCATTTCTGCAAATGAAAGGTGAAACTCTGAAGTGTGTCGGCAGAGAATATCAGTTAATTTACTCCGATGAATCGGGGAAACATGACAGCATCACTATCAGCGGTTCAAAATGGTACGACCATAAGAATCAGGACGGCGGAGGTGCTGTCAAATTTATGCAGAAATTTTATGGCATGAGTTTTCCGGAAGCCGTTCAGGAACTGCTCGGCTATACAGTTATGCCGGAATATAGCCGAAGATATGAAAGAAGTCCTCCGGAACAGCCTGAAATAAAAAAGGAATTTCAGCTTCCGGAACGGAATCAGGACATGCACAGAGTTTATGCCTATCTTGTAAAAAGCCGCTATATTTCGCCGGAAATTATAAATTATTTCGCTCATCAGCACACGCTTTACGAAGATGCTCAGTATCATAATGCTGTGTTTGTCGGGCTGGATGAGAACGGCATCCCCCGTCAGGCTCACAAACACTCCACAAACACTTACAAGACTTTCAAAATGACATGCACCAGCTCAGACACAAGATATAGTTTCTCGCATTTTGGAAAATCAGGAAGATTATTTGTTTTTGAAGCCCCGATTGATATGCTCAGTTTCCTGACGCTTTATCCGAAAAACTGGCAGGAACACAGCTATATCGCTACAAATGGTGTGTACGAAAAAGCCCTGCTTCACGCTTTGGAAACGCATTCAAATTTGCAGGAAATTATAATTTGTACGGACAATGATGAGGGCGGAATTGACGGAGCGTACAGATTCAGGGATATTTTGCATCAGCACGGCTATCAAAATATCAGGAGATTCGCCCCTCGAATGAAGGACTTCAACGAAGTCTTGAAAGCCATGCACGGAGCAGAAGCACTTAAGGCTGTGCCGCATAAACGGCTTGAATGCTACAAAAATTCTGTAGATTCTATGACGGAATATCCATTCAGTCCTGAAAATTTGACTCAGGCAATGCAGAAAAAAGAATATCATCATCTTGCTGAACTTGCACTTGCAGGCTCGGCATTTTTTCTGCGAAATTCAGGCTATCAGGCAGAGTTTCAGACACTCCAGACCAAGCTGAAAGCCCAGTACAGAGCCTATTCTGACAAAGGAAGCAGACTTTCAAAATGGCAGAATCTGAATCAGATATTTCAAAAGTCTTTGCAGAATCTTCATCATCAGGCTGATGCGGTGCAAACTGCAAAATCTTTGTTTGAACTGGCAGATTCTGCTGCGAAGCTTGATACAGAAGAGGCACTTACACAGGAGCAAACGCAAGAACCGGAAGAGGACTTTTCCCAAGCATACGGTTAGAAAGGAGCATAATTTGAACGAAAAACAAATGGTAACACTCGGCATTGTATCAGCAGTATTTATGCTATTCATGATAATTATTTATACGCTGGACGGTCACAGCCTGAGTACCATCAAGGCGAAAACAGTTGGCGATGGGCAGCACGGAACGGCTCGCTGGGCGACTAAAAAAGAGATTGCACACACTTTCACCGCCCTGCCATATGAGCCGGAAAAATGGCGAAAAGGCGAGAATTTGCCGCAGATTCAAGGCACGATTATTGGATGCAGAGGAAAAAATCATACGACCGCACTTGTAGATGAGGGTGATGTTCACACGCTGATGATTGGTGCAGCCGGAGTCGGCAAAACCGCCTATTTTCTGTACCCGAATATTGAATTTGCCTGCGCTTCCGGAATGTCGTTTCTCTCGACCGACACGAAAGGCGATGTTGCTCGAAATTACGGCGAAATTGCTCAGAAATATTATGGCTATCACGTTTCAATTATTGACCTCAGAAATCCGACACGCTCGGATGAAAATAATATTCTGCATCTTGTCAACAAGTATATGGATATCTATCTGAACGATAAAAATAATTTAAGTGCCAAGGCAAAAGCCGAAAAATACGCCAAAATCACAGCGAAAACTATCATCAATATCGGCGGAGGTGATTCCTCAAATTACGGTCAGAACGCATTTTTCTATGATTCAGCAGAAGGACTGCTGGCAAGTGTGATTCTGTTATTGGCTGAATTTGGAGAAAAAAACGAACGGCATATTGTGAGTGTGTTCAAGCTGATTCAGGACTTGACCGCCAAGCCAAAACCGAAATCTCCGAAAGACAAGCCTCCGATGTATTTCACCACTTTGATGGAGAAACTGCCGAGCGACCACAAAGCAAAATGGCTTGCTGGTGCGGCTCTGAACACTTCTGACCAAGCCATGATGTCCGTTTTAAGCACGGCACTTTCAAGGCTGAACAGCTTTCTTGACAGCGAACTGGAGCAGATTCTGTGCTTCGGAACAGCAATAGATGCAGAAAAATTCTGTCATGAAAAGTCAGCTGTATTTTTAGTTCTGCCAGAAGAAGACCAATCAAAATATTTTATGGTATCATTGCTGATTCAGCAACTATACAGAGAAATTTTAGTTATCGCTGACGAACACGGCGGTTCGCTTCCGAACAGAGTCATGTTCTATACGGATGAGCTGGGAACATTCCCGAAAATTGAAGGTCTGGAGTCCATGTTCTCCGCAGGACGTTCCAGAAAAATCAGCATTGTAGCTATTATTCAGTCATTTGCACAGTTAGAGCAGACCTACGGAAAAGAGGGTCAGGAAATTATCACAGACAATACACAATTAACTATTTTTGGTGGTTTTGCGCCAAATTCACAGTCAGCAGAAGTGTTATCGAAAGCACTCGGAGAGCAGACTGTTCAGTCCGGTTCAGTGTCACACGGAAAAGATTCTTCTTCATCGCTCCAAATGATAGGACGACCCTTAATGACAGTTGACGAATTAAAGTCTATGCCGAAAGGGCAGTTCATTGTTATGAAAACTGGAACACACCCGATGATTTCGCCTTTGAAATTATATTTCAAGTGGGGAATCCGCTTTGAAAAGCCGTTTATTCTTCCGGAAAGAGAAACCGGAAAAGCTGTATATATGGAGCGTGAGGCACTGTTTCAGGCTGTGTCAGAGAAATATCCGCAGCATACAGAACTCCCTCCGGAGCTTCCGGAATTTTTCTCTGAATTTGAAGAACAGCCGGAATTGAATAAAAAAATTCTGCTGAAAACCGCACAGGAGGAGGATGAAAATGTTTGACTGGGTAGAAGATGCACTCGGATGGATTGAAAATGCCGTATCTTCGGCATGGGAGAGTGCATTCACAACGACTGTGAACGAAATCACGGAAACTGTGTTCAAAGCATTTTTTGAGTGGACTTACGGGATGATTTATGAAGGAATTGCTGCAATTTTTGAATATATCAACGGCACGCCTGCCGATGTTTTTAATCTGGCTTGGGTGCAGGCATTTGTGACACTGTTTCATCATTTAGGCTGGATGCTGTTCGGATGCGGCTTAGTTGTGTCCGTTTTTGATGCTGCAATTGCTTCCGAATCTGGTCGGAATGCCATTAAGGACACCTGTCTGAATGTCCTGAAAGGCTTTTTTGCAGCGAGCCTTGTGACTGTCGCACCGCCGAGGCTGTATTCTTTTTGTATCTCTTTACAGGGAAGCTTTGCTGGTGAGCTGATGTCGAGTTTTATCGATACTTCGCCCGGAAATGTTTCCGAAGCAGCGAAATATGTGATTGACCAGCTGAGTCCGGAGAAAACACTTGTAAATCTGCTTTTTATCATTATGTTCGGCTATTGTACGATAAAAGTAATCCTTGAAAATATCAAAAGAGGCGGAATTTTGCTGTGTCAGACAGCAGTCGGAAGCCTGTATATGTTCTCTGTTCCGAGAGGATTTACAGATGGTTTTTACAGCTGGGTCAAACAGGTAATCGCCACTTGTCTGACAGCATTTTTACAGACGACAATTCTGTATATCGGTCTTTTAACTTTTCCGGAGCATCAGTTTTTAGCACTCGGCATCTGCCTGTCTGCGGATGAAGTGCCGAGAGTAGCACAAATGTTCGGAATGGACACCTCCGCACACGTCAATATGACGAGCGTGAGCAGCACCGTCAGCATGGGGGCAAAGGCTGCCAGACTGATTATTGCAAAGCACTGAAAGGAGCAAAAATGCGGACTTATATCTATCCTGAAAATCTCCGTTCCAAGACCAAACTCTGGTTCTGGAGCGTGAAAGATTTCTGTATTTTGTGTGCAGGAATTATTATATCAGCAGCATGTATCGCCAAACTGTGGACATTTATTCCGGCAGCAGCAACAGTCTGCTATGCTTTTTTAACGTTCAGAGCTGACGACAATGCTGTGATTGACTATATTATGCACGCTGTGAAATACTTCTGTTTTTCGCAGAAAGAGTACCACTGGAGAAAGGAAAATGACCATGAGCAGAAAAAGAAATAGTGTACAAAAACTGATTGGATTTGATATTTTCACGAAGTACGGTGTAAAAACTGACAGGGCTGACTTTATTTTCTTTTCGGTTGAGCCTGTGAATATTTCAGTTTTGTCGGCGGCAAATATCGAATCGAAAATTTATCATCTGACCATGATTCTGAGTGTGATTCCGGAGCTGGAACTGCTTGCACTCGACAGCTGTGAATCTTTTG
>JAZQIL010000028.1:0-5262 GCA_045541055.1 Oscillospiraceae bacterium | reverse complement strand
CATTATATACAAACAAAATTAAAAAATCTATTCAACAGTGCTAAATGTCGTTGAACAGATTTTCATTCTGAAATTGATTTTATTGATTCTTTGCCAGATAAAGTGTAAAACAGCTTCCTTTTCCAAGTTCGCTTTCTACTTTGATTGTACCGCCGTGCTTTTTGGCAATTTTCAGAGCAATCGGCATTCCGAGACCGTAGCCGCTGCTGTTGCGTGAGGAATCAGATTTAAAGAAACGAGTCAGTACTTTTTTCTTTTCTTCTTCTGTCATGCCGATACCGTTATCTTTTACTTTTACAAATACAAACTTGTCATTTTCACCGATTTCAACATTAATGACTGCATCATCAGGGCTGAACTTCACTGCATTGGAAATCAGATTTGTGACTGCTATCGTAATAAGACCGATATTTCCTAATGTTTCAGATGTATTGGAATTTGTTATCTGAAACTGAATATTGCAGTCAGGCAATTTATACTGTTCTGCCTCACATACAGCCGATACAATTTCCGATAAATCAATATATTCCTGCATATCTTCTTTATCGCCTGATTCAAGGCGGGACAGTTCCAGCAAAGTAATGACAAGATTCTGCATTTTCTGTGCCTGTTTCAGAATCACCTCAAAAGATTTTTTCTCCTCAGTATTCAATTCCATATGATTCAGTGCATACTGACTTTGTGCTTTTATAACAGCAATTGGAGTTTTCAGCTC
Source organism: Oscillospiraceae bacterium (assembly GCA_045541055.1). Classification (GTDB taxonomy): domain Bacteria; phylum Bacillota; class Clostridia; order Oscillospirales; family Ruminococcaceae; genus UBA3855. The sequence continues at coordinate 4,547 of JAZQIL010000028.1, read as the reverse complement.
ATGAGCAACATCAGAAGAAAACTGCTCCTGCCCTTCAAAAATCTCATTCATACGGTCAAGCATACGATTATGTGCTTTTATCAGAGAGCCGATTTCCTGATAATGTCCGATTTCATCTATATGTTCATCCGGCATCTTTGATGTACCGATTTTTTCAACACTTGTTTCCATTGCTTTGATAGAGTGCTGAAATCTCCTCAGTGCATACAGCATGACCATAGTTAAAACAATAAACACAACCGCAACACCGCCATAAGCAGCAATTCTCATAGGGATATAATTTCGGAGAATATCCGTTTTACTGACATATGCCCGTACAAATGCACCGTCAGATAAAGTATTTCTGGTATAACGGTCAATATAATAATATGAAATTTCTTCTGCTCTGGTTTCCGCAGGTGCAATTGCTCTCTGTGTATCAATACTTACTCCGTCCGGAACAGACCCCCATAGGATATTGCCCTTGCCATCTATCACAGCAATGTACATATTTGGATACTGTTTTTCAATTTTACTTTCATCAATCCGTAAAGAACCATGATAATTTATGATATTTTCTGAAAGGCTTGTCACCTGCCGTGAAAGACTGCTTCTGATATCAAGCTCAACTGACTGTGAAATATACAGATGTACAAACAGTGTCATAATCGCAAACATGATAATTTCAGAAATAAACCATGTTATCATGATATGGGTCATGACAGACCCGTTTTTCACTCTGCTTTTAATTGGTAACCAACTCCCCTGATAGTATGTATCATTTTTTTATCATATCCGTCATCAATTTTTTTACGCAGATAGCGTATATATACATCAATGACATTGGAACTGTTTGTGTTGTCAAACTGCCAAAGATTGTCTTCAATTTGTTCTCTGGTAACAACCATTCCTTTGTTCCTTACAAGATATAAGAGCAGCTGAAATTCCTTTGCAGAAAGAAAAACAGGCTTATCTGCACGGAAAACCGTATGCTCATTACAGTTTACTACAAGTTCTCCGCATGAATAAATATTTTCACGGGTTTCAACTGTTTTTCTGAGCATGACACGAATACGGGCAAGAAGTTCATCAAGGTCAAAAGGCTTTGAAATATAGTCATCTGCACCCAAATCAAGACCACGGACAATATCTTTTTTGGAGTCCCTTGCCGTCAGAAACAGTGCAGGTGTTTGAATATTTTTGCTCCTGATACGTTCAAGAACCTCAAAACCGTCAAGCTTCGGGAGCATAATATCAAGTATTGCTCCATCATATTCACTCAGTGACAGATACTCGTATGCTTCTTCTCCGTCATAGCATGAATCAACAATATAACCATTTGCAGTCAGTTCTTTTGTAATGATTTCATTCAGGTCTCTTTCATCTTCAACTACGAGCAGTCGCATAATTTTATGTCTCCCTTTTATAAAATAATTAAATTACCTGAATTCGCAAAGCTCAATCTTCCATTATTACTGATATTTGCCTAATTATAGAAAAAATCAGTTGATTTTGACTTAGAATTTTTTCACTCATTGGATGAAATATGAACTTTGCGGAATCAGGTACTTATATAAAAATTAAATCAATGTTCCGTTACAATGGTCTATTTCATGCTGGATAATCTGTGCAGTAAAACCGCTGAAACGTTTTTCATGGAATTTCATGTACTTATCCTGATAGCGAACTTTTATACTTTTGTAACGTGTGACTAAACGTGGCTCTCCCAGCAGAGAAAGGCAGCCTTCTTTTGTTTCATACGGTTGGGATTTGGATATGATCTCAGGATTGAACATAGTGACAATTTTATCGTTATCATAAAAAGCAATAATTCTTTTATGAATCCCTATCATATTGGCTGCCATACCGACACAGCCGTCTTTATGAGCTTCAAGTGTTTCAGCGAGGTCTTTTGCAATTTGTAAATCTTCTGAAACAGCATCTTTTGATTGGATTTTCAGCAGTATCGGGTCATGAATGATTTCTTTTATCATATATTCCTCCTGTTATATATTTGCTATTTTAATGAAAGTATTTGCAATTTTTAAGACTTCCTGTTCTGTGTTTTCTTTTCCGAAAGTAATGCGAATAGTTCCCTCAGCGTAATTGTCAGGTACATGAATCGCTTTAATTACATGGGAAATCTGCTGATTCACACTGTCACAAGCTGAACCTGTGGAAATACAAATGCCTTTCAAATCAAGCAGATGCATCAAGCCTTCGCCAGATTTTCCTTTGACAGAAATGTTGATATTTCCGGGCAGTCTGTCTGTCGGGTGACCGTTCAGAATAAAATCAATGTCTGCCTGATGCAGGGCAGACAGAAATATTTCAGTCAACTTGCTCAGATGAACTGTATTCTGTTTCATCTGAGCAATATTCTTTTTTAAAGCCACAGACATTCCGACAATTGCAGGAACATTTTCTGTTCCTGCCCTCATGCCGGATTCCTGAGAACCGCCATTATGAAACGGCTGTAACAAGCCGTTTCTGCTGTACAGAAAACCGATACCTTTCGGACCATTGAATTTATGTGCTGAGGCTGACAGCATATCAATTCCCATAGCTTTTACATCTATCGGAATATGTCCCACAGCCTGCACTGCATCCGTGTGAAACAATGTACTATGTGCATGAGCAATTTCAACCAGTTCTTTGATTGGCTGAATTGTTCCGATTTCATTGTTAGCCATCATAACCGAAACAAGGGTACTTTCGCAAGAAGCGACAGCTTCACGGGGTCTTTCCAGTATTTTTATCAGTTCTTCTGCTTTTACAGTTCCATAATTGTCTACCGGAATCATAAAATGTCCGAAATATGGATTTTTGCAGGCATTCAATACAGAATGATGTTCTATTGCAGATGTGATAACATAGTGTATGTCACTTGATACAGTGTAATTTTTAATCGCCCAGTTATTGCTTTCCGTTCCTCCGGAAGTGAAAAATATTTCTTCCGGTTCCGCATGGATACATTCAGCAATCGTTTTTCTTGCATCTTTCAGGGCTTTTTTAGCCTTTCTGGAAAAACTGTACGGCTGTGACGGATTTGCATACTCTTCAAGCAAAAACGGCTTCATCGCCTCAAATGCATCCATATCCAGTTTTGTTGTTGCTGCATTATCAGCATAAATCATATTATCACCTCACGAAAACAGCGTACAGCCTTCTTCTTTGAATTCTTCGATTTTTTCAAGAAGGTCATCTACTGTTATTTCAAGATAATCAGCAAGACAATCCATACAATAGAAATTCTTAATATCTGTTCCAAGAAGCTTTTTATTAATTCCAATTGTATTTTTAGAAAGATTTTTTTCACCGCAGGCAATACATTCAATTTTCTTCATAATCTACACATACAGAGAAAGATGGTATATTTTTTCCCTGAAACTCCTTGTCTAAAATTTCAAGCTGTTTTTTGATAATTTTTCGCATTTTCACTGCCGGACGAAGACAATATTTCTGAAAATCTCTTACTTTGATATCTTTTGGCTGACGCACATCGGGAAACAATAATTTCAAATAAGCAGTTGTAATTCTTTTCACTGCTTCTGTGTCTCTGGTATCTGCACGGGGCGGAACTTCAATCAATTCATCTACAATTGCACGATAGCTTGCATCATCCCTAAGTAAATGAAGAATTGAACTGAAATATTCTGAGTTCAATGCCCATCCGTTGATTTTCAAATCATCATTCATGCGTGGAATCTCCCAGCCTTTAATAAAACCATGAATCCTATCAAGCAGGGCACTTTCCTGAAACAATGATGGCAATTCAGAAAACATATTTTCATATTCATCCATATTGTCCTGTGAGATATTGCCGAGAAATACAATTCTCGCATCTGATTTACCCTCATATCCGGCAAAATTAAACATTCCGTATTCCATATAGCCCTGCATAATGGAACGCATTTCATTAACATCACCAAAAGTGACAAGCTTCACTTCATCAATCGCAACAAAATCATTACCCATAATAAATCCGGGAGCTTTCTTTGCTGAGTCATAGAACATTTTAGCTCTTGTCAGTTTTCCGCCGTCAGTCAAAATCCCGTAACGGCTGATATGCCCGAACAAATAAGATTTTCCTGTTCCTTTCGGAGCAAGTTCAATCAAATTCAGCCTTTTTTCAATGAAAGGAAGTAGACGTGTGAGCATAGCCAATTTTTGAGATTCATTTTCATAACCGGAAGCATTGTAGTCAATTGCACCAAGAAGCAAATCAATCCATTCAGAAATTTCAAATTCTTTTCTGACATCTTTATAATATTCAATATCTACAGTATACGGACAGAAATTTGTAAAGCTTACAAGTTTGATTTTTCCCTGTAGTTTCATTGTTTCATCCGGAAAACGATAACCAAGCTCCACGACACCCCAGATTTCTTTTCCACGAACAAGCTCATCTTTGTATTTGTCCCATACAGACGGTTCAATAATGGTCTCTTTTTCTGTCAAACTAAAATCCGGAAGAGAAAATGTGATTTCCTGATTTTTGATATTAATATCAACAGAAATCTTGGTAAGAATCTTGACGTGTTCATTTTCCATAATGATTCTGTTTT
>JAZQIL010000027.1:0-12397 GCA_045541055.1 Oscillospiraceae bacterium | reverse complement strand
ATCAACGACAGAGGTATCCGCATTGATTTGCAGCTTGCTCAGAATGCCATTGCTTTGGATGAACACATCAAAGCTGAATTATCAGCGGAAATGTGCAGGCTGACAGGTGTGGAGAATCCCAATTCCGTGTATCAGCTTCTGAAATGGCTGGAAGAACAGGGATATTCCTCTGCATCACTCGGAAAGGAAGAAGTCGCAGAACTGCTCAAAACCGCCGAAGAACCTGTCAGGAGTGTGCTTGCACTTCGTCAGCAGTTGGCGAAATCGTCCGTGAAAAAATATACAGCCATGACAAATATGGTCTGCTCAGATGACAGGGCAAGAGGAACATTCAGTTTTTACGGAGCATCAAGAACGGGACGATTTTCCGGCAGAAACATACAGCTCCAAAATTTGCCACAAAATCATATTGCAGACCTTTCAGGAACGAGAGAAATTATCAGAAGCGGTGATTTTGAACTGGCAGAAATGCTGTATGATAATATTCCTGACATTTTGTCACAGCTCATCAGGACAGCACTTGTTCCGAGAGATGGCTATAAGTTTATCGTAGCGGATTTTAGCTCGGTTGAAGCCAGAATTTTGGCTTGGCTTGCCGGAGAAACATGGAGAATGCAGGCTTTTGCAAGAGGTGATGACATTTACTGTGCATCAGCATCAAAGATGTTTGGTGTTCCTGTTGTCAAGCATGGCATCAATGGACACCTCAGACAAAAAGGGAAAGTAGCAGAACTCGCCTGCGGATATGGCGGCTCAATTGGTGCAATGAAGGCAATGGGAGGCTCTGCAATGGGACTTTCTGATAAGGAACTAAAACAGATAGTCACTGACTGGCGGGCAGCTTCTCCCAATATCGTCAAACTCTGGTATGCCGTTGATGATACAGCTATGACAGCAGTTGTACAAAAAACTACTACCCAAACACATGGGATTAAATTTATTTATCAGAATGGAATTCTTTTTATAGAACTGCCGTCAAAACGTCGGCTCGCCTACATCAGACCTCAGATTGATGTGAACCGTTTCGGCGGAGATTCTCTTACTTATGAAGGAGTCGGAACAACGAAGAAATGGGAACGGCTCGAAACTTACGGCGCAAAAATTGTGGAAAATATTGTGCAAGGTATCGCCCGTGACCTGCTCTGTCACAGCATGAAAACGCTGTCCCATTGTTTCATTGTGGCTCACGTGCATGATGAGCTGATTATTGAAGCTGACAAGCGTATGTCCGTGGAGGCTGTCTGCGAACGGATGGCACGGGTGCCGGATTGGGCGGCAGGGCTTTTACTTCGTGCTGATGGGTTTGACTGTGAATTTTACCAAAAAGACTGAAAGGATGATTTTTATGAACGATTTGAAAATTTGGAACTATGAGGACAGCACTGTCCGCACTATCGAAATTGATGGTGAAATGTGGTTTGTTGGAAAAGATGTTGCTGATGTTCTGGGCTATGAAAGACCCACAAAGGCTGTCGCAGACCATGTAGATGCGGAGGACAGAGATGAAATCCCGATTCAGGACTCCATCGGCAGAATGCAGAAAACTCCCATTATCAACGAATCCGGTGTGTATGCCTTGATTTTTGGAAGCAAGCTCCCGACGGCTAAAAAATTCAAGAGATGGGTTACTTCCGAGGTTCTTCCCTCTATTTACCGCACAGGCAGTTATGGCATTGACACGACCCTGACACCGGAATTACAGGTTCTTATCCAGCACGAACGTATGATGCAGGAGCAGAAAAAACAACTTGATGATGTACAGCACAAAGTCGATGCCATTCAGGATACGTTTATTCTGACCCCTGAAAACTGGAAAAAAGATGTCCGTGTGGCTGTCGGCAAGCTCTCTATGATGATTGCCGGAGATTACAGCATGATGCAGGAACTTTATGAACAGATTTATGCCTTACTGGAAGACCGTGCAGGAGCTGACCTTGAAGCCCGTCTCCGCAACCGCAGAAAGCGCATGGAACAGAACGGCTCAACAAAAACAGCTATCAAGAATATTACAAAGCTGGATATTATTGAAGATGACAGAAAACTGAAAGAAATCTTTACGGCTATTCTGCGTGAAATGTCAGCTAAGTACATTTAACCAATACAGAACGTATTGGATGAAATAAAAAGTGTCCACCGTCTGCGGACAGATTTTAATTTTTCCGTCAGACGGCTCGGACAAGATTTGGAGGTAGTAATCAATGGCAAACAAGTACAACCGTGAGGGATATGCTGACCCGACAGCCTGTGAAGCTCTCAGACGAATCGAAAGAGAAGAAAAGGCGGCTCGTTATCGTCCGCTGGTCTACATCTGCTCTCCGTTTTCCGGCAAAGTCAAGAAAAACAAAAGAAAAGCAAGAAGATACTGCCGTTTCGCATTGGAACAGCATACGATTCCGTTCGCTCCGCACTTGCTCTTTCCGCAGTTCATGGACGACAGCAGTCCGGAAGAACGTCAGCTTGCAATGTTTATGAACATGATTATGCTCGGACACTGTGAAGAACTCTGGGTATTCGGCGAAAGAATCTCTGCAGGCATGAAACAGGAAATCCATAAAGCTGAACGCAAGCATATGAAAATCCGCTATTTTACAGAAGATTTGGAGGAAAAACAATGAACCGTGAAGAATACGAAAAACACATTTCCATGAGCCTTGCAATGCTCTGCGGCAAGGAAGAACACCGGAATATCATGGAATATCTGCACAGCCTTTCTGATGAAGACTTCATGCTGACAGTCGAGGAAATGAAGAACGGCTGTTCTGAAAACCTCACCGAAAAAGAAATGATGAAAATACAGCACGAAGTCATGAAAGAAAGGGACTGTCTGGATAACGGACTGGACAATATCCCTGCTGCTTTTCTTTCTGAGCCGGAAAATAACGAGTGGCTGAACTATATCAGCAGAAGCCGTCCGGCAAATCTGATTCTGCTTGATGATGAAACGGCAATGGTTGACCTCTGGAGAGTTTCCAACCAAAAAGCAACAGGTGTTCCCTCTGACCTGTTCTTCAGCGGCAGTATTCCGCTGCCGGACTGCCGGATTCAGTACACAAACGGTGAAGGAATGAAAATGCAGTTCCGTACCGTTGTTTTCTCCGATTATCAGGACAGAATTCGCTCTGTTGATGAAAATTCTGCCGTGCAGGTCGGAGTGATTATCTATGAAATCAATGAAACTACCTCTATGATTTTCAGTATTGAGGTTCTCAGAGGGCATGACTGGCTGATGACCATACCGTCTTTCGGCTATAAGGGACTTCCGGCAGTGATTCGGGAAACTATCAGTCAAAATCTCAGCACAGCGGAGTGTTTCGCAGAATTCGCACAGTTTGCGGGAATCTGGTACGGTGTTCAGATTGCGCTCCTGCATCCGCTGGTAAAGGATATTTTTCTGAATCCTGCGACTGTTGTTGATACATCGGCAAAGAAAAAAGCGTCCGGAAAAGGCAGAAAAAGACCGCTCCGCTACATCAAAAAACATATCATCAATGCCGAAGAAATGAAAAGTCGCATTCACGGCGGGAGTAATTTCCAGCGTCATGCACTTGTCTGGTATGTGATGGGGCATTGGCGCAGATATGCAAACGGGAAAAAGATATTCATTCAGTCGTACTGGAAAGGTGCGCTCCGTGACCTGAAAAACGGCGAAATCCGTGAAAGAGAAATTGTTCTGGAGGAGAATGTATGAAATTTACTTTATATACTGCCGACTGCACCGGAAATCCCAAGAATACAGTGTATCCGTTTGAAACGGTGATTGCTTCTGCTGATGACATGAAGAAGGCTGTCGGCTTTGACCATGTATGTGCGAAATATAAGAACAGCCGCCGTTCCAATGATAACTTTATCACTTCTGATGTAGTTTCCGTGGAATGCGACAACGACCACAGCGACAAGCCTGACGAATGGATTACTCCGCAGATGCTCGAAAATGAGCTGTCCGGTGTGAACTTCGTTATTGTCAGCAGCCGCCACAACATGAAGCCGAAAGGAAAAAAGTCTGCACGCCCCCGTTTCCATATGTTTTTTCCGACAAGTATCTGCACCAGTGCAGATGCCTGTGCGGAACTGAAACAGCAGATTTACAAGGAATTTTCATTCTTTGACAGCAAGGCTCTGGATGCCGCACGTTTTTATTTCGGCTGTCAGGCTGATGAAGTTCTCTGGCATGAAGGTGATATGACAATCGAGGATTATTTGTTTTTCATGCAGGACAGTGTTCAGGCAATTCCGCAGGGACAGCGTAATAATACTTTGTCACGATTTGCCGGACGTGCTGTCAAGCGTTTCGGTGCGACCGACAAGGCGTATGAAGTTTTTATGCGTGAAGCCTCCAAATGTGACCCGCCTCTGAGCGATGATGAATTGTCTTCTATCTGGAACAGTGCCTGCCGTTTTGCGAAAAAGGTACAGGCACAGAAAGGCTATATTCCGCCGGATGAATACGAAGAAATGAATCAGACGCTCAAACCGGACGACTATTCCGACATCGGTCAGGCTCGTGTCATTGCAAGGGAATACGGCGATGAACTGATGCACACTTCTGCCACAGATATTCTCCGCTATAACAGCATTTATTGGGAAGAATCCAGACAGAAAGCAGTCGGTGCAGTCATCGAATTTCTGGACTTACAGCTTGCCGATGCGGAACAGCAGTACGCTGATGCTTTGCAGGCACTCGTCAATACAGGGTTGACCGAAAGCGAAATTGTATCAGGTGGGAAAAAGTTTGCAGGCAGTCTCGATGAAGAGCAGATGAAGCTATATCAGGTTTTTCTCAATAAAAGGACATATCTTGCATTTGTCATGAAACGCAGGGATATGAAATACATCCTGTCTGCGATGCAGGCACTTAAGCCGATGATTGACTGTCCTGTGACGGAACTCGACAGTGACCCCTATCTGCTGAACACGCCCTCTGCGACTTTTGATGTCAGACTTGGGTTGCTGGGAGAACTCAATCACGACCCTGCCAATAAAATCACCAAGGTGACAGCGTTTGACCCGTCCGACAAAGGAAAAGTATTGTGGCTGGATGCCCTTGACGAATTTTTCTGCAAGGATACTGAACTGATTGAATATGTTCAGAGAATGATGGGACTGAGCATTCTGGGCAAGGTCTTTATTGAAGCATTGCTGATTTTGTACGGCGAAGGCGGAAACGGAAAGTCCACGTTCGGCAACGCAGTATTAAAGTCGCTCGGCAGATACGGCGGCGTGATTTCCGCCGATGCCCTGACCGTAGGCTGTAAACGAAATGTCAAGCCGGAGTTAGCCGAAGCAAAGGGAAAAAGAATCCTGATTGCCGCCGAATTGGAAGAGGGTATGCGCCTGAATACCAGTATCGTGAAACAGCTCTGTTCTACCGATGAAATCGAAGCCGAAAAGAAATACAAAGACCCGTTCAATTTTACGCCGACGCATACCCTTCTTTTGTACACCAATCACCTGCCGAAAATCGGTGCGACTGATGATGGTATCTGGCGCAGACTGATTGTGATTCCGTTTAATGCCAAAATCAAGCCGAAAAAGGACATCAAGAACTATGCCGATTACCTTGTGGAAAATGCTGGTGAGTATATCATCAAATGGCTGATTGAGGGTGCGGAGAAAATTATCAATGCCGATTTCCGCATTGACACACCACAGTGCGTGCAGGATGCAATAGGAGCATACCGCACTGCAAATGACTGGCTGGCTTACTTCATGGAAGAATGCTGTGAAACCGGAAACGGACTGGAAGCCAAATCCGGAGAACTGTATCAGGAGTACCGTGCTTTCTGTCTGAGAACAGGTGAGTATACCAGAAGCACAAGTGATTTTTACGCTGAACTTGAAAAACGTGGATTTAAAAAGCAAAGAAAACATGATGGCAGATATATTCGTGGTTTAAAAATCCGTGACAGTGATGATTTCGCAGAAGCCACATAAAATAGGCAAAAACAATTAAAGTGTGACACTCATGACAGTCCTGTATAAAACCCCCTTTAGGGCAGAAATTTATATATAAAAAATAGTATATAGAAGAGTTTGGTCAGAGAGTGGCATGAGTGGCACATACAAGTAAAAAAGGAGGATATACCGTGACTTTTTACACATTTATGATGAGGACACACCTTCACAATGATGACACACCTAAAGGCAGACTTGCCAGAAGCATGAAAAACAGCAAAGACAGGTTTCCGAAGAACGGCAGAGGAAAATATACCGGCTGGCACCGCCTGATTCGCTGCTATCTGGAACGAACCAATGCCGATGATGAAATTCTCATCGCCTTTGAAGAAAGCTGGGAGGAATACGTCACTTGCGAGAAAAAGTAATTGAACAGAAGTTCCGTGAAGCTGTCCGGCAAAAAGGAGGGCTTGCCTTGAAATTCACCTCTCCCGGATTTGACGGAATGCCGGACAGACTGGCACTTCTGCCAAATGGGAAGATTGCCTTTGTGGAAGTCAAGACAAAAGGCGAAAAGCCCCGTCCCTTACAATTTGCAAGGCACAGGTTTCTCCGGAAATTAGGCTTCAAGGTTTATATTCTTGATGACACCGACCAGATTGGAGGAATCATTGATGAAATACAGTCCTCATGAGTATCAGAAGTTCGCAGTTAACTTTATCAAAACACATCCGATTTCGGCGATATTTCTTGACTGTGGTCTTGGAAAGACCGTCACTACATTGACAGCAATCAACGACCTGTTATTTGACAGCTTTGAAATCAGCAAAGTGCTTGTAATCGCTCCGCTGAGAGTCGCTCGTGACACATGGTCAGCAGAAATTAAAAAATGGGAGCATCTGCACTTGTTAAAATATAGCGTAGTAGTTGGAACAGCAGAAGAACGAAAGACAGCACTCCGGAAGAAAGCTGATATTTATATTATCAATCGTGAGAATGTACAGTGGCTGATTGAAGAAAGCGGTATCAAATTTGATTATGACATGATAATCATTGACGAACTTTCCAGCTTTAAAAATCATCAGACCAGACGTTTCAAAGCCCTGATGAAAGTTAGACCGAAGGTAAAACGCATTGTAGGGCTGACAGGTACTCCGTCCAGTAATGGCTTGATGGATTTATATGCAGAATTTCGTATGCTGGATATGGGAGAACGGCTCGGCAGATTTATCGGACAGTACAGAAATACTTACTTCCAGCCCGACAAGCGGAATGGCATGATAGTGTATTCCTATAAACCTCTGCCAACTGCCGAAAATGAAATCTATCAGAAAATCTCCGATATTACAATTTCCATGAAAGCGACTGATTACCTCAAAATGCCAGAACTGGTCGTGAGCGAATATACTGTATCTCTCTCCGATAATGAAAAACAGAAATACAGCGATTTCCGCAAGGAGCTGATTCTTGAACTTCCAGATGGCGAAATTACAGCCGCCAATGCCGCAAGTCTCAGCAACAAACTTTCACAAATGGCAAACGGTGCAATTTACACAGATGATAAAAATATTATCAATATTCATGACAGAAAACTCGATGCATTAGAGGATATTATCGAAGCCGCAAACAGAAAATCTGTCCTTGTCGCCTACTGGTTCAAGCATGACCTCGAAAGAATCAAGGAACGGCTTCACAGATTGCACATTCCATTCGATACGCTTGATAGTTCGGCAAGTATCTGGAAATGGAATACTGGACAACTGCCTGTTGCTTTGATTCATCCAGCATCCGCAGGACATGGCTTGAATTTACAATCCGGTGGGAACTGTCTGGTATGGTTCGGACTGACATGGAGTCTGGAGCTGTACCAGCACACCAATGCCCGACTTTGGCGACAAGGACAAAAATCTGAAACAGTCGTGATTCAGCACATTGTTGCCAAAGGTACGATTGATGAAAGAATCCTGAAAGCCTTGCAGGAAAAGGACAGGCAGCAGTCCGCTTTGATGGAGGCTGTGAAAGCAGAACTGGAGGAATCGCATGGAACATCAATATGAATTATTATCGGCGGCAATTGTTGAGAGAGCATTGATGGATTACCGCCTTGCCAAGAAAAATATCAGCAAAAATTATGATGTAGTTTCTGCAAGGGAAAGAATCCGTGATGTTGAGAAATTCCTGAAATCATCGTGGTTCGGAATGCTTTCTGACCTTGACGGCAGGAAATTGCTTGAATTGTTGGAAGAATGAAAAGGAGGATATTTATGACAAAACAAGAAATTTATGCTGAAATTCTGACTGCCATATCCTTGCTGAAAGATACCAAAGCAGCGGAATACTGGCAAAAATGTGCTAAAACGGATAATCTGACGGGAAAGCTAATCCGGAAATCCATTCTTTTTTCCGATGATGCAGCCACTACCCTGTATGCTTTGAAAATTGACCTTGAAAGAGATATGCAGGCAGAACAGGCACGGAAAAACGGCAGGAAAAATTATGCGGCAGTCAGCCGTTTCATGAAAAAATGCCATGACCAGTATCTATTTTCAAAGCCTGCCCTTTCCGTGGCACATGAGCGTGAAGGACGGTTCTTTCTCTGCACACCTTATGTTTTTTACTTATCGGAGCATTCTGAAGGTCTGATTTTCGCACCGGAGGACAAAAAGGAAGAACTCGAAAAAGATATTGACGGTCTGTATGATAACATTGCAAATCATTTTGAAACCAACGGCACAGTTTACAAAATCCCCTATACTATCGCACAGCTTAAGGCATGGAAAAAATCCAACGGCAGGCAGAAGATTCCGTTTTCTGTCGGCTATGCACTGCCCCTCACAAAACAGGGAGAACAGCACTATGCTGCCGTGAATACCGACTATCTGATTACAGCAATGGAAATCACAGGTTCGGATATACTGCTGACTGACGACAGATATCACCTTGCTATGGAAAATGCTGATGGTGACCGTGTTGGTATGATGTGTGTCCGTGGCACATCACCTGAATTTCAGAAGATTTGATGGAGGGAAAGAAAATGACAGCAAAAGAATACTGGAACAAGGCAGAACAGCTCCGCAAGCGTATCAACCGCAAAATACATGAAATCTATGTTCTGCGTCAGAGAGCCGAAGGCATGAACGGCATCGGCATGAGCGATATGCCGAAAACTGTCTCCCCAGAGCCGAATAAAATTGAAAACGCTGTTTGTAAAATTATTACGCTGGAAGAGGAAATCAGAGAAACGCAGGAAGAATATGATACTCTTGTTATGAATATGCAAAACTGTATACAGCAGATAGAGGATGAAGATGCCCGTGACCTCCTGATGAAACGTTACATCGAATTCAAGCCGTGGCAGGATATTATGTGTGAAATGGGATATAGTGAATCATCATGTTACAGACTTCACAGGACAGGATTGTCAGCATTAAAAAGTTAGTAGTTCGTGACAGTTACAGACACTTGCAAAAAGCTAAATAATGTGCTATAATGTAAAATAGGAAAATAGGATGAAGCCGTTGCAGAGTATCTGTGGCGGCTTTCTTTATGCCTGAAAGGAGTTATGCTATGCTTGCAAAGAAAGTCATGAGAGACGGCATCGATATTGATAACCGCATTATCGAACAGATTACACAGCACCGCATCTGGTCTGAATTGTATGATGCTGTTTCCTACTGTCATCCCCTCGCTAATCTGGTAGAGGACATTCTGGAAAACAAGGAAACAGAACTGACGGAGCTTATCCGTATGAAAGACAGCCTTGAAAGCATCATCATGGCAATCGGCAACTGTGACCAGAGGGAGATTCTCCGCCTGCGTTACTTTGATAATCTTCCGTGGGACTGCGTGGCTGACCATCTCGGTGAAGATGTGGAATGGGTAAAAAAACAGCACCACAAGGCTCTGAAGAAGATTCATGTGGAATGTACCTGTTGCTGTGACTGTGACGGAGATGACTTCGATGCCGATGAAGAGTAAGAAACCCTGCAAGCACCTAGGCTGTCCTAACCTGACTGACGGCTTGTACTGCGAACAGCATAAACATTTGCATCCTGACAGAGCATCAGCATTCAGGCGTGGCTACGGCAGCAAGTGGCAGCGTGTCAGCAAAGCCTATCTGCGTAAGCATCCGCTGTGCGTGATGTGTTTAGCTAAAGGCAGATACGTTCAGGCGACTGTGGTTGACCACAGAGTTCCTCATCGTGGCAATTATGAACTGATGTGGAGCGAATCAAACTGGCAGGCACTCTGCAAGTCATGCCATGACCGCAAGACCGGCAATGAGGACAGCACTCCGGAATATCGCTACTGATGGGGTTTTCTTTGAATAACCGCCGGGGGGGATTGATTATCTCTAAAATCAAATCTCGGAAAGACCGGGGTCCAAATCTTCCAATAAAAAAAGCGTATTCAGAGATGGTATAGCCTTATAAAACAACGTATTATCGCCATTTTTATATTAAGTCGCAGAATAGCAATTTTTTCTGACCTCCGGTCAGAATTTTTTATACTCATTTTTTCAAAAATAGTTTGATTATTTTTGATTATTTTCAATCTGGAAGGGGGGTATTCACATGGCAAAGGACGGAACAAACCGTGGCGGTGCAAGACCGGGGGCTGGGAGAAAACCAAAAGCCCTCAAAGAAAAACTGGATGCCGGAAATCCCGGCGGGCGTCCGCTGAAAAGAATTGACATTCCTGAAAGCCTTGAAGGTGTGGATATGCCTCCGCCTGGGGAATATCTGTCTGCAATGCAGCGTGACGGAAAACCACTCGGAGCAGATGAAATTTACAACAAGGTGTATGCATGGCTTACAAGACTCGGCTGTGAGAAACTTGTCAATCCGCAGGCAGTAGAACAATATGCCATGTGCGTGGCACGGTGGGTGCAGTGTGAAGAGGCAATTTCCCGTCTTGGATTATTGGGTCGACACGCAACCACCAAAGAACCATGTCAGTCACCTTTTGTACTCATGAGCCATAATTACATGAAACAGTCCAATCTTCTGTGGGCTTCCATTCAGCAGATTGTCAAAGAAAACTGCTCCGTGGAAATCGACAGCAGAAGTCCGGAAAATGACATGATGGAACAACTGCTCAGAAGCAGACGGAATTAGGAGGAACTTTTATGAAAGCAAATACAGATTATGTTTTTTGGAGAGAACTCAAAGACGGCAGACCTTACCTGACAAAACAGCAGTACAATACCATCAAGGGACAGGCAAAAAAAGGTCTGCAAAAAATTTTACACAGAAAGAACGGGAGATAAAATGTACACATTGAAAGAAATAATTCAGAAATTCAAATTCTACAAAAAACTGAATATGCTGACCGTTCAGCAGTTTCAGATACTACGGAAACAAGCCGTTTCCGGAGACATTGACGGAGCAGAACGGCAGTTTCAGAAAATGATAGGCAGGGTGAAGCTGTATGACTAAAACAACTACCGATTTTGAACTTGTGGACATCAATAAGCTGATTCCCTATGTGAACAATGCCAGAACACACAGCAAGGAACAAATTCAAAAATTACGCTCTTCTCTCCGTGAGTTTGGATTCGTAAACCCCGTCATCATTGACAAGGAATACAATGTCATTGCAGGTCACGGCAGAATTGCCGCCGCCAAAGAAGAAGGCATTCAGCAAGTGCCGTGTGTGTATGTCGATTATCTGACGGAAGCACAGAAAAAAGCCTATATCCTTGCCGATAACCGAATGGCTCTTGATGCCGGCTGGGACGATGAACTGTTAGCAGTCGAAATGGAAGAGCTGCAAAATCTCGGCTTTGATTTAGGTCTGACAGGATTTGATGAAAAAGAGCTTGCTGACTTGTTTGCTGATGATGAAGAAGCAGAAGATGACGGGTTCGATGTAGACAAGGCACTCGAAAAGGAAGCATTTGTTCAGGCAGGTGATTTGTGGCTGCTCGGCAGACACAGACTGCTCTGCGGAGATGCCACCAAGCCGGAGGATGTCTGTACTGTTCTTGACGGAAAAAAGGCGAATATCTGCATCACTGACCCACCTTACAATTGTGCCTACAAAGGCGGTACAGGCATGACAATTCAGAACGACAGCTGGTCGGATTCTGAAAAGTTCTATCAGTTTCTGCTCGATGCATTCAAAAATATTTATGCCGGTCTTGCTGACGGCGGTGCATTTTACTGCTTCCATTCAGATGCAGAGAAATGTAATTTTTTTAATGCCACAGTCAATGCCGGATTTCATTATTCCACAACCTGCATCTGGGTAAAAGATACGCTGGTGATTGGACGCATGGATTTTCAGATGCGTCATGAACCTGTGATTTATGCTTTCAAGGACACTGCAAAACATAAATTCTACGGTGACCGCAAGCAGACGACTGTCTGGGAATTTCCGAGGCCAAAGAAATCAGAACTGCACCCAACTATGAAAACCATTCCGCTGATTGCCTATCCGATGGGGCTGTCCTCGCAGGAAAACGGCATTGTTCTTGATGTATTCGGCGGTTCAGGCACAACGC
>JAZQIL010000026.1:0-2835 GCA_045541055.1 Oscillospiraceae bacterium | reverse complement strand
CGAAACCGGAATGCGTGTGGAAGCATCGCTGCACTGGGTTCATGTCATCTGTACACCAGAGCTGACTTACTATGCCCTTTCTGAAAAACGTGGAAAGGGAGCTATGGAGAAAATTGGATTTCTTACAGAGTATACGAGTATCGTCGTACATGATTTCTGGATGTCGTATTTTAAGGTAACCAAAGCGGAGCATGCCATGTGCTGTGCACACCTTTTACGTGAACTGACAGGTATCTTTGAAAATCATCCGGAATAGGGATGGGCACGGGAAATGTACAATGAACTGCTTTCCATGTATCGTGCAGCAAATTTTTATCATCAGAATCTGGAAGTCGGTTCACGTCAGCATTACATGGAATGCCTGAAACAGAAGTATGATGCTATTCTTGAAAAAGGCACAGAACAAAATCCCGTTTTGAAAGAAAAGGGAAAACGTGGAAAAGTAAAACGAGGAAAGATTCGTGCATTAATTGACCGCCTTCAGAAATACAAGGCGGAAGTCTGCCGTTTTACAGAAAACCCACTTGTGCCATTTACCAATCATCAAGCGGAACGTGATCTCCGTATGGTGAAGATGAAAAGCAAGGTGACTGGTACATTCCGCTCGGAACAGGGAGCTAAAGATTTTCTGACCATAAAGTCATTCCTCTCTACCGCTGCTAAAGCTGGCTCAACTGCTTTTCAGGCTTTACTTTCATTATTTCAAGGTCAGTTTATTTTAGGGGACTGAATAGTTACAATGAATAAATTTTTTAGCCGTCAGAATATTGTCAGAGAGTGTTCCTAAAATGCCTATTATGCGAAAAAATAGGATAAAACTGTCATTAAGGGGCTGAATTGACGAAATTTACATCATAAATCGGATAGTATTATTATACCACATTCATACAAAAAACATCATAAATTTAAAAATTTCTCTTGATTAATGGAAATTTTTATGTTACAATGTTTATAATAATTTAGATGTGTGGTGATATCATGTTAAAAGTAGCTGTTGTGGATGATGAAAATATCATTTGTTCTCAAATAGAAGGATATTTACTGCAAATTTCAAAAGAACTGAATATTCGTCTTGATATTGAAGTGCTTTATTCTGGAAAAGAACTTTGCAAAGAACTGGAACAGAAAACAAACTATGATGTTATCTTTTTAGACATTGAAATGAAAAATACTAATGGAATTGAAGCAAGTCATATTATAAGAGAAATCATGATGGATGATGGGGTGCAGATTGTATATGTTTCAGGCAAGACACAATATGCAATGGAGTTGTTTAAATTCAGTCCGTTTGATTTTATTGTTAAGCCTGTTCAAAAGGAAAAATTAAAAGAAGTAATTCAAAAAGTATTAAGAATTCTTGGAAACAAAGATTATTTCAGCTATAAGAAAGGACGAGAGACTTTGCGTGTTCAACTGAAAGATATTATTTATTTTGAAAGCAATGGGAGAAAAGTTGATATCAATACTGTAGAAGGAAAGGATACCTTCATAGCTGTTATGAAAGAAATTGAAAACAAACTTGAAAATGTTGGATTTATTAGTATTCACAGAAGCTTTTTGGTAAATTATAGGCATATCAAAAAATTCAGTTTCAGAGAGGTAGTTATGTCTAATGGTGAAAAACTAACTATTAGCAAGGAAAGACGTGAAAAAATACAGCAGTTACAGCTGGAGTTAGAAAGTGGGGATGAATATGACGGCTGATTTGCACTATATATTGGTTTATTTGGTATCCAATTTTTTTACAATGTTTATTATCCAAAGATTTTATAGTATATTTTTCAAGCCACCTTCTAAAAAGCTGTGGATTGTGGCAGGAGTTTATCTTTTATATCCTATTTTAACTTCAGTCGAACATCTTACTTTTAACATTCCAGGACTTACGCTATTATTAAACTTGCTTTGTTTATTTTTGATAACATTACTTTATGATGCACCTATGGGAAAAAGATTCAATGCTATGGTTTTCACATATGTATTTATGTTTCTTGCAGAGATGCTTGTACTGGTGGCATCAGGAGTTTTTCATTTTGACATCACAGATAAAGCAGGTTACGTTTCTATTGCATCACAGGTAATATTAAAATTATTTATGTTTATGCTAGCTATAATTGCTGGAAATTTTAAAAGTATCCGTGAGCAGAAATTTCCTGCGGTATTACAGTTCGTATCTGCGGTGATTATTACTATTATTTCTATTTATCTTGTAATTGTGATTCATACTGCAGAGGGCATCTCAAGAATTATGGCTTTTTTAGCTATTACCAGTATTTTTGCGATTAACATTTTTCTTTTTCTTTTATACGATATTCTGGCAGGTGTATATCTAAGAAATTTAAAATCAGAATTCTATGAAAAAGAAAAGATGTATTATCAGCATGAATGTGAAATTATGAAAGTAACACAGGAAGAAATGATGGCATTTCAGCACGATATTCAGAATCATCTTATAGCACTGGAGCAAATGATTCAACAAAAAGATGAATATGCAGATGTAAAAAGCTATCTGTCTATTTTGAAGGAACGGACAAAAATTGCAGAGGTTTATAGTGACAGTGGAAATTTGCCAATTGATAGCATTATCAATTATAAGCTTAGAAATGCTGCTGATTTGAAAATTTCACTTAATATCAATATTGCTGTTCCTCAGAATTTAAACATTGAAATTATAGATATTATCACTATATTGGGAAATCTTCTGGATAATGCACTGGAAGCATTGCAGCAAAGCCAAAATGAAAGGAGTCTTTTCTTAAAAATTTTATATACAAAAGGAAGATTATTAATTATCATTAAAAATAGTTATAATGGAAAGATAAGTCGGATCGTAGCCAT
>JAZQIL010000025.1:0-3369 GCA_045541055.1 Oscillospiraceae bacterium | reverse complement strand
AGGGAAGCCAATGGGAATGCGGGTAAAGGATTGCGGAGGAAGCGAATGCCGACCTTGTAATGAGGACGGATAGGGGTTCAAAATTTGCCCCACCCGAAAGGGGAGCAGACTTCCGCATGGTGCTTAATTACGAGAGAATTTATAGAATTTTTGAAAGGAGTAAAGCAAATGGACATGAAAATGTGTGCGACTTCTGACGTTGCAAAGGGATGGGACAAGATTGATTGGAACAAAGCCGAAGCATACGTTAAGAAACTACAAATGCGTATCGTAAAAGCTCATCAGAGTGGGAAACACGGCAAAGTAAAATCTTTGCATATTGTTTGTCAAATTCTATGCGTCTACTTTCTTCACATTATTTGTATCTATAATTCATAAGTTTTTGGTTATTATGCAGATTCCATGCAGTCAGTTCTTCAAGTTATTTTCCACAAGTAGAAATCAGTTGTATACACAATTCCAGGGCAGATATCATTTAAATCTTGTACAGAAATATATTCTCGGGTTTCAAACAAATAGTCTGACAGTTTACCAGCCCCTGATTTTAAAATAAAATACAAATTGTATATAAATGATGCACAATTATAAAAACGGAAGACTCCGGAAGGCTGGAATCTCCCGTTTTTTGGGAAGAAAATATAAATTGTCCATGAAACGGAAACACTTCGCTAAACGGAATTTTTAAGAAAAGTTAGCTTAACTGGCAGTCATTTATTGCAGTCATTGCATCCTCCGCAGTTATCGTATTATGTCCGTTATTGTTTGCAATAAGAAGTGCAGAATTACAAAGTGTATTAATAATACGCGGTGTTCCATTGGCGGTGTTTAAGAGTGCTTCAATGGCATTTGGATCAAAAATATCTCTTGTGCATCCTGCACCTTTTAGTTTTTCAGAAATGTAGAACCGTCCTTCTTCCTTCGTTAATCCCTCAAGATTATAATTCATGACAAGACGCTGGCGCAAAGGTTCATTGGAAATAAGACGCATGGTGTTGTTCAGCTGCGGAAGTCCTGCAAGAAGAATCACTGCCCTGTCACGGGAATCCATTTCGAAGTTAAAAAGAAGTTTCAGGTCGCTTAAGATGGCATTGCTGATATGATTAGCCTCGTCAAGTATGATGACAGGGGTGGTTCTTTTTTCAAGGGCCAGTCTGGTGATGTTTTCCTGTATGATTTTGAAATTGTCTGCTTTGCGGAAAGCAGGTTCAGCACCTAAAGATGCTACAAGTGAACGGTAGAATTCCATCACAGTGAGGGTGGAAAGACTGGAATAGATGACTTTATATTTTGCAGGATTTAAAGATGCTGCGAAGTTACGAATGGCAGTTGTCTTGCCAAGACCCGGAGAACCGGTAAGAAGCCCGAATCCCTTTGTTTCCACAAGATAATTCAGTCTGAACATAATCTCCTGATATTCATCATTTTCAATAATTATTTCTCTTGAATTTTTAAGGAACGGGTTAAATTCCAACCCGAAACGTGCAATATAATCCATCATGATTCATCTCCTCTGCATAAATGTACTTTTTCCCTTTTTAAGGAAGCGTTTTCGTGTTTGTTTAAAAGTTTAATGGGGGTTAGTGAATTATCTGCCTCCAGGACAAAAATATCTGACAGGTCCGGCGAGTAACGGAGACGTATTCTTCTTTTGGCAAAACGGTAATCCACTTCATATTCGGTGTGGTCAATGACAACCACGCTGTCAGCAGAAACAGTGCGTTCAATCTCTAATAAAAATGAATGGTCAATGTCTGTCTGGCTGAGCCTTCTTATCTGTTCTGGTTCGGAAAAAAATCTGTCAATGGGAGTTTTTCCTGCAAGAGCAGAATGCGGGGTGTGGTTGTAGCTGTTGACATAGTCCCAGAGCGAATTCCGCAGATCATCAAGGGTGTTTATGGTACGCAAGTCAAGGGAAGCCATCCAGTGGTCCTTCAACGTACGGAACCACCTCTCAATTTTCGCTTTTGAGGTAGGAGTATAGGGCTGGCAGTAGTTAATGGCAGAACCGATACGTGCGGCAAGCAGTTCCATCTGTTTGTTTTTATAGGCAGAGCCATTATCAAAGTTGAATGTTTTTGGTCTGCCATACTTGGAAACAGCAGATTTAATAACAGACATAAGATTGACAAAAGTATCATTAAAGAAAATATCAATACCTACAATAAACCTGCTGGCATCATCAATGAGGGCGATGATATAAACTTTTTTCTTTGCACCATTCACGTTAAGCCTTGGCCCGACACTGGAATCGCCACACCAAACCTCATTGATATGGGGACGTTCATAACGGCGCATGTCACGGTTGTTTGTCATTCGTTTATCCAGCATGAGCTGGTTAATGAATCTGTTGACAGTAGATTCGGAAACAGAATTTTTGGTGCATATACCAGTGTCGAGCATCTGTCGGTAGATGGTAGTGGCAGGCATTCTGGGATAGCTTTCCTTCATGTAGCGGATGAATTCTTTTGCCTCATCGTCAAGGCACCTGCTTTTTCCGGCATCCTTCCTTCCGGATGGGACAAGGGCATCGAACCCGCCTTTTTTATACTGGCGGTACCACCGTTCAATGGTAGCAGGTGTAAATTTTTTTGTCTGTCCGCCTGGAAGCAGGTATGGATGTGCTGCAGCATCTGCAAAAAAGGCACGCAGACTCTGGCCATCAGGAAGAGTCTCATTGACGGCCGGTGCAATGGCAGAATAACGCATAAGTGCAATATCATGTTTTTCATTGTAATTCATAAAAAATCTCCTTCCGGTAACATTTTTTACCAAGTATAAGGAAACAAGGCAAAAAAGCCCAGTAAGGTTATGTGGGTAAGGAAAAAAGAATATTGGGGGTACATTTAATCTGCATAAACTGTCTTCTGAAGAAGGCAAAAGACAGTGTGATGAGACAGCTGTGGTCTGTGAGGGTAATACCCTGTGACAGAATGCGTTCTTTCCAGAAACGATTGAACTGCCTTAAAACGGAGGCAATGTTACTTTCATCAATTTCAGGATTTGCAGCCATGACAGAAGAATAATCAGGTGCGTCAGCCAGACTTTCTTTTGTTATGTAAATCTGAGAAATAGTAGGAATCTGTGAATAAGGAACCATTTCCGCCAAAAGGAGTGCATGTGTGGTACCGCAGAGAGAACATTTTACCCGGCAGATGCTGAGACGGATTTTGCCGGATGGTGTTTTGATGGAACGATAATAATAGGCATGTCTGCTGAGGCATGCCGAATGTCCACAGGTGCATGTGAGTCTGTGGAAAGGAATGGAATCTATGGTTTTATCATAATAATTCTGTGAAAGGGTATTGAAAGTAGTGTTAAAAATAGTTATCATATCTATGGAAGTCGGATCGTAGCCATGTCGTTCTGTGA
>JAZQIL010000024.1:0-7936 GCA_045541055.1 Oscillospiraceae bacterium | reverse complement strand
GCATGATTTTTTCTTTTTTTCAATTCAGTCAAAGGCTTATTTTCATTTTCAACAGGTGCAAGAAACCAAATTACTAAAAAAGAAAAGCAACTCAATAAAAGATGCATATCAAAAGAATAATATTCCTGATAAATTGATAGTATTTTTATATTTCCTAAGAGAAACAAAGAAAGCACTCCAAATTTTAAATTACATGAAAGATAGGTATCTGCATGATATCCACCTGTATATTGCCTAATAATAACAAAAATAATATAATACAGAAGGCTAATCCTTTTCATTCCAAGAAGTATTCCTAAAATTGCAACTATCAAAAAATTTATCACAGTAGAAATTGAAATTTCAAATCCATACTGGCAAATATCAATTTCATCCTGACTGATTGCTCCGTTTTTATATAAGGAAAGCGATATACTTTTACATAGAGCCGAGAGCATTTATATCACCTCTTATATAAGTATATCGTATATTTTTAATTTTTTCAAGTGTTTTGCCCCCAGTGGTATCTATTATGCCCCCAATGGTAAAAATCAGAAAATTCAGTAACTTCTATAATACTTCAAGTCAGTCTCAAACAAATTGACTTTTTAAGAGCCTGTTTAATAACTTGAAAAATAATACCATTCAAGTAAAATTTACTATGAAAATATAGATAGAATGAACTGATTTTCAGCATTTTAAATTTACTTTTTTATCTTTTTATGAGTCGGAAGACAGATTTTAAACAGGCTCTTAGAAGCCCTGGCGGCTTCTTCAAGGTATACTTCTGCGATTTTTTTCCCAGCTGATTTCTGGCTTCTATTACTGGCTTTTCAAACCTGTCAAATATCTCATAGAATTCTTCCGGATTCCCAAATTCTGTTACATCAGGCACTTCTGCTCCTATTTCCTTTGTTATCATATTTCCATACTCATCTGTTATTTCTGCTTTCATTTTGATTTTCATTTTTATCCACTCCTTCTCTTTTTATTTTAACATATTTTCTCTATTATTTCAACCGCACAGGTGGAAATTGTATGTGTTCAAGAAACGTTGGCAAAAGAATCAGAAGGAATATCGGGAAAATTCTTTTACGAATTTAATTCCTGGTGGAAAATGGATATTATGAGGCATTTCATAGCCTTTGCCCACAGTTTCCTTGATTTTGGTGGAACTGAGAGGCTGACGTTCCTCCGAGTGTTCCGAAAGTGAAACTGGCACAGCATGAAACTGTTTGTCCGTATAATAAGCACACAGTAATATTGCAAGATGATTTCCGCCCTGCATACTCCAGCTGGCTCTTCCTCCTTTCATGCGTTTTCCAATGACGGTATAGATATTGCTTTCCATACTGCCGAGATTTGCATGATGAATCAGACCCGGAAGTCTTGTTGCCGGAACGGAAACTCCTCTCGAAGAATAATCTGTTAATGCATTCTGATTTTCAGAGTAATAGGAAAGCAGTTCCCTCAGTTTTTCTTTTTCGGATTCTTCTTCACAGGACTGAACACATTCTGCAAGATAAACAAGCAGTTCCTCAATTTTTCTGCCGTAAAGCAGTTCGCGGATATGTTTTGCAGTTTCGGGATTTTTCACACATCTGCTGATTTTATTGTTTCTGTGATAGGCATCCAGAACACAAAGACATTCATAACCTTTGGGCTTTTGAATCCAGTTTGCTCCGTCTCCGTTTCTGACTCTTAATTTTACTTTGCTCATATCATAGACTGATGCGATAACTCCTTCTTTATGAGATTCAAATTCAGCTGCGTTTTCAAAAGATGAAACCGTCTTTACATTTTTCTTTCAGAACACCATCATACGCAATCCCAGCTTTCATTTCTTTGTCAGCTCCGTATTTCTGACGGTCTTTTCCCTGTAATTTCAGCCAGATGCCGTCTGCTTCCTCATACAGAATTTCTGTTTCTATTGTCCCTGTTCCTTTTTTCTGCTCTGCCAATGCTGCCTTTGCCTTAATTTCTTCCAGCTTTTTCTCTCCCATTTTCTGCGTGATATTCCATACTGTTCCGTATGAAATATGGTCTGCCATTTCTTCTGAAACAATTTTTGCACTGCTGCGGAAACTGTTTTCACATACTCTTTCTGCAATTTCTGTGCATACTTCTTCTGACATCCGTCCGATTTTTCTCATTGCCAACGCTTCATCCAGCAGAAACACACAGTGTTTCTTACCGTCTTCTGCCTGCATATCCACATAGACTCTCCTGCTGTATTCTACTGTGCCAACTCTTGTGACAACGGAGGTACTTCTCAGACCCTTGGAACGGTAACGGGTTTTATCCCGGCTTTTCAGTATCATTTCGTCTTGATATTCCAGAATTTTACACAGCATTTCCCTGCCGATTTCCATTGCCGTTTTCTGGATTTCTTTTTCCAGTTCTGAAAAATTTACAAATTGTCTATTGATTTCTTCTTCTGAAAATGTTATCATCATATCAGCCACCATGCTTTCTTTGAGAATTTCACACTTCTATTAAAGCATATTGTGGCTGAGAGTGCAAGTACTTTGCACTCTCTTTTTTATTTTTTCTCATCCCTTGCCAACGAAAATTTATACTATCCTCTATTTCTAATTCAAGCAAAAAGAGACATCTAAGATTTGAAAACGAAAAGAAAGCAGCGAAGCAAGTTTCTCTTTGTAATGAATATGTGCAGTGCAGATGAAAGTTTCCACAGCATCAAAAAAGCAGTCAAAAGAAGTGTAATAACATACAGAAAGAAGTGTGTTCCGTAAAAATTTCCAGAAGCGTTCAATCAAATTCAGATTGGGTGAATAGGGCGGCAGAAAAACAAGAATGATTCTGTATTCTTTTGCGGCTTCCTTTACTTTTCTGCACCGCTGATAAGCTGCATTATCCAGAATGACATAAATCTGCTGTGCATCTCGGTTCTGCTCTCTGAGCTTTTTCAATCCTTTGCACACACTGTCTGCATTCAGATATTTTTTTCTATCCATCACAGGAATTACCTGATATGTCGCTGCATCCAAAAAACCAAGTACATTCACACGCTTTCTTCCATAGCCGGACTGAACATAAACGGGTTCTTTGCTCCAGCATTTTCCTTTCTGATAACCATATGTCAGATGCACACCGTCTGCGAAATATACTTTTTTTAATCCGTTTTTCGCATCTTTCAGCAAATCTGCAAGTGTACAGTTCAGAAAATGTTTTTGGGCATTTTCGTCTGCTTTTGCCGGCACTGCTTTGGTTTGTCTGTAATGATACCCTTTTTTTTAGCCAGTTTCTGACTGGAGTTGCTGTGATTGTGATTCCAAATTTTTCTTTCAGCATGACGATGATTTCCGGAACTGATTTTGCGAGATGTTTGTCCAGTTCTTCTTCAATTTCTTTTTCATATTCATCCAGCTGACATGGTCTTTTCCCACGTTTGCACTGATACATTGCCATGATTCCGTCTTTTTCATATCTTTCCAGCAGTAAATGGGCTGTTCCGTAATCACATTCTGCTTTTTGGCATAGTTCTTTCATACTGGCTGTTCCCTGACCTGCATAGTACAATATCCTTGCGTGGCGGCGTACTGTTTCATTCTTTCCACACACCTTTTGATAATACACTTCTGCATCTTCCTGCTCATTCAATTTTATTTTGACTGGTTTATATTTTGGCATCTTTTATCACCCTATTTTATTATATCATTTTTATTTTGATATTGCAATAGTTTTTAGTATAACACTTACGTGGAAATTTTTAATTCCGGATTGAGTGCGAGCAACGCCATTTTTTGGAATCGAACTTGTCATTATGCACTTTCCGGATATTGAAATTTTGTAACTATTCAGAACCCTTCTATCGGATGTCCTAAATTTCATATATTTGCACAATAAAATTCTCCTCTCATATCAATGGAAATCGGTCAGACGAATTGAAATCAAAACTGCAGTCTGCTATTGGCTGTAAACCCTTAAAAAACGATGCTCAAAAATCTGCCCTGCTTGTAATTCGTCATTATGCCGAACTTGATGATTCAGCGTATTTGTGTTATTTCTCAAGTTGTGTTATAATGTAGACAGACATTATCGTGGAGGTGAGTATATGCCGGATGAGAGAGACCAGATGATTGAGAATCTGCAAAAAGAAGTGGATGAATTAAAGCGCATTTTGGAGATGCAGAATGAAATTATCCGTGATCTTAGAGAACAGCTCCGCAGAAATTCCAGCAACAGCTCAAAACCTCCGTCATCTGATGGGCTTAAGAAACATGCTGTCAGCAAGAATAGAAGTTTGCGCAAAAAAAGCGGAAAGAAACGGGGTGGACAGAAGGGACATTCCGGCACACATCTCGCCGTGCTTTCAACACCTGACCATGTCATTCATCACCTCCACGCTGACTGTCAGCACTGTCCGAAGCGCAAACAGTGCATGAAGCATTCTAAGGTAAAAGAAAGTCGTCATGAAATTGATATGATTGCTCAGGTTAATATAACAGAACATGAACTGATTACAATTCCCGTATGCCCGATTTGTGGCGAAACGAAGACGGGTTCTTTCCCTGCACACATGAAAGCAGTCGTTCAGTATGGACAAAATTTAGAAGCTCTCGCAATTGCATTGAATACTGTGGGGGTAGTCAGCTTCAACCGTACTCATGATATTTTAAGCGGCGTGTTTCAGATTCCCATTTCCGCTGGAACGATAAAAAATATGGTTTCCCGCTGTGCGGTTAAAGTTGAGGAAGCAAATACAATCTCGGCGGAGAAACTGAAATCTGCCCACCACAAGCACGGTGATGAAACTGGGTGTCGTACGGATGGAAAAACTCGTTGGGTGCATTGCCTTTCCAATGAGCTATATACAATTTTGTTTCTACACGACAAAAGAGGTCGGATTGCTATGGAAGAGATGGGTATCATCCAGCATAGCAGTGGTATCCTTATCCATGACTGCTGGTCTCCTTATTGGTGCTTTACCAATGTGAAGCATCAGCTTTGCTGTGCTCACTTGCTCAGGGAACTAAAAGGGGTTGAGGAAAACCGTCCAAATCAAACGTGGGCTACAAGGTTCAAGGGTTTGCTGCTGAATCTAAAGCGAGCCAGGGATAAGGCGGCTGCCAAAGGAAAAACCTCTCTGCATCGCAATACCTTGAAGCGGTATTCCAATCTCTATGATGAAATCATAAAGAAGGCTTATGAAGAAAATCCAATTCCGAAACGTAAGCCGGAAAAACGAGGAAGAACCAAGCGAGGAAAAGTGTTATGCCTGATAGACCGGCTTTCCGCACACAAGGGAGAAGTCTGCCTTTTTGCAGATGACTTTGATGTACCTTTTGACAACAATCAAGCAGAAAGAGACATTCGGAATATTAAAGTGAAAATCAAAGTTTCCGGCTGCTTCAGAGCCGTTGATGGAGCTAAAGAATACTTGAAAATCATGTCATATGTCAGCACTGCAATCAAGCATGGCATTACAGGTTTTGAAGCTATCCGCCGTGCTGTTATGGGCGAATCTGTGTCCATCTTTGCTCAAGGGTTCTGAATAGTTACAAAAAACAAAACTTTTCCGGAAAAAGTAAACAGGGCATACCTGGAAACAGTTTCCGGAGAAATTGAAATTGATATTGTCTGCTGTACAGAAGCGGAATCAGAGAAACTGATGAAAAGTGCTGGATTAGAGGCAGAAATTGACGAAATGTGGAGTTTTTATTATGATAAAAAGCATCAGATATGGCTATGGTGGGCAGTGGAGCATAAAACCAATACGCCCCTTGCCTATACTCTTGGTACACGTGAACACAAATACCTTGATGAACTTTTAAAACTGCTGAAACCATTTCCTATTGTAAAGGTATATGCTGATGCGAATTAGGCATATGAAAGTCGGATTCGCTCTGATGTACTGATTACGGGAAAAAAGAATACACAGAAAATTGAAAGAAATCATCTGATACTAAGAACCCGTATGAAAAGACTGGCACGAAAAACAATCTGCTTTTCCAAATCCAAAGAAATTCATGAAATTGTTACTGGTTGCTTCATCAATATTTTCTTTTTCCATCGTAATCTGCCTTCTTCACTCCTTTAGGGACATTACCCTTATCTGTGCTATTTATAATTTTCAGCATAACCTTTGAGGTTTCCGAACAGGTCTATTCTGATTTTTCTACCGCCTTATTCTCCTAATCTGAATCCAATTGAACATGAGTGGGGAAATATGAAGAGATGGCTCAAATATAATTTAAGCCGTTTTGCCACTTTAGACGATGCTATTTCAGATTATTTTAAAGTTGAATGACTATACTTCACCGACTGAAACCCGTTCAAAGCAATCACTGACATCATCAAATTTGTCAGATGTTTTCTTGTTGGTTCTGTTTCATTTGTGAATATTTCCGAAAATGTTTCTTTCTAAAGTGTCCCCTTTGTCAAGACACGAAATGAAAAATTTATCGTGACGGGACAAAGTTTGTAGGGATGTCCAAAAATGAATTTTCAAAATTGTATAATTTGCTGATGATTCAGGCAGCAAGATACAGGTCAGCTGGATAATGATAATCCAGTGATGAATGTGGGCGTTCTGTATTGTAGCTGTGGATGTAGTTTCCGATAGCCTGACGCAGTTCACGTGGAGACTGAAATTCATTGATGTAAATCAGCTCACATTTCAGGCTGCGGAACCATCTCTCAATGATAACATTGTCTACCCAGCGTGCTTTTCCGTCCATGCTCTGCTTTATCTCATTTTCTTTCAGCCAGCTCGTGTAGTCTTCACTGGTAAACTGACTGCCCTGGTCAGAATTGATGATTCCAGGCTTGCCATATTGTCTAACAGCTTTCTTCACGGCTTCCAGAACAGGTGCAGTATCCAGTGTATCTGATAATGCATAGCCTACAATAAAGCGTGTATTCCAGTCAATGACTGCTGTGAGATACATATGGCTTTTCTTCATGCTGATATAAGTAATATCTATCGCCCATACCTGATTGGGACGTTCAATTTTCAGATTTTTCAGAAAATACGGCATTTTTACTGCATTCTTTGCTAGTCTGGAAAGATTTGGCTTCGGATAAACTGTACACAGATTCATTTCAGCCATATATCGTCTGACAAGCTTTCTTCCAATCTGGATACCGTCTTCTCTTCTCAGCTTTTCACGGATACGCCGATGACCGAATACACAGAATTTTGTATGCCAGTAATCAATACGTGATTTGATGTACTCTTCACGTTCGATGGCTGTTTCCTGCGGTTCCTTCGGCTTATAGTACAGCGTGGAGCGGTTAATGCTGAGCAGTTCACACTGTTCCTTAACGGTCAGTTCAGTATCATTCATGGTAACCATATTTCTTCTCCCAGCCGTCTCCGAGCAGTTCATCAGATTTTTTTTTGAGCCAGTTAACCTGCACGGTTAAATGACCAATTGTCTTTATCAGCTCTTCTTCACGCTGCTGTGCCTGCTCTGCTTCTTTTCTGGCTGCTTTCTCCTCCTTTGAGCCACTGAAAGCTTTTGCTGCATTCTCAATGAATTCCTTTTTCCAGTTCTTCAGCTGATTCACATTCAGATTCTCACGGCTTGCAATCTCACTGATGCTATGTTCTCCCTCCAGCACTTCAATCACAATTCTGCTCTTGTATTCTGCACTGTAAGTATTCCTTTTTGTCATTTTCTGTTTCCTCCTGACGATATATTTGTTATTTTGTAACTATTCAGTCCCCTAAAATAAACTGACCTTGAAATAATGAAAGTAAAGCCTGAAAAGCAGTTGAGCCAGCTTTAGCAGCGGTAGAGAGGAATGACTTTATGGTCAGAAAATCTTTAGCTCCCTGCTCCGAGCGGAATGTACCAATCACCTTGCTTTTCATCTTCACCATACGGAGATCACGTTCCGCTTGATGATTGGTAAATGGCACAAGTGGGTTTTCTGTAAAACGGCAGACTTCCGCCTTGTATTTCTGAAGGCGGTCAATCAGTGTCCG
>JAZQIL010000023.1:0-10394 GCA_045541055.1 Oscillospiraceae bacterium | reverse complement strand
AACAGTGTCTGCCACTGGCGCACCATACCCAGCACATGATTATTCATAATAATTACAACAACAGGTACATTTTCTGTAGAAACTGTTGCTAATTCATTCAAATTCATGCCGAAACTGCCGTCACCTGTGAATAAAACAGTTCTTTTGCCAGTTGCCTTTGCTGCGCCAATTGCTGCACCAAGTCCAAAGCCCATTGTACCAAGTCCACCACTGGAAATAAAAGTTCTTGCATTCTGGAAAGGATAATACTGTGCTACCCACATCTGATGCTGTCCAACGTCTGTGACAATTGGAGTATCTGCTTCTGTATGCTTTGCTGTTTCCTGAATTAAAGCGTAAGGTGTAATTCTGTCTTTTGCAGTCACACGTTCAAACTGTTGCGCTTCTTCAGCTTTTAATTCCTGAATTCTTGCAGACCATTCCGAATGTTCTTTTTTATCCACTAAAGAAATCAATCTTTGCAAAGCGTCTTTGACATCGCATTCAATACCCAATTCTACAGAAACGTTTTTATTCAGTTCTGCGCCATCAGCATCAATGTGAATAATTTTTGCTTTTCTGGCATATTTGGAAACATTTCCGGTTGCACGGTCGCTGAATCTTGCACCGATGGTAATAATTAAGTCTGCTTCATCCTGTGACACACTGGAAGCATAATGTCCATGCATTCCTTCCATTCCTAAATATCTTGGATGGCTTACCGGAACAGCAGACAAGCCCATCATTGTACAGCCGATAGGTGCATCAATCTTATCAGCAAGTGCTGTAATTTCTTCGGAAATATCTGCTGAAACCGCACCGCCTCCGAAATAAATATAAGGCTTTTGTGCTTCTGCAATCATCTGAGCAGCTTTTGTCAGCTTGTCACCTTTTGCTTTTTTCTGAAGTTTCTTTTCTACAACAGGGCATACCTGATAAGGACATGTTGCAATTTGTACATCTTTCGGAATATCTACTAAAACAGGTCCAGGTCTGCCGGATTTTGCAATTTTAAAAGCTTCTCTGATAGTATCCGCCAATCTGTCCACACTTTTTACTAAGAAATTATGTTTTGTAATTGGCAGTGTAACTCCTGTAATGTCGACTTCCTGAAAGCTGTCTCTTCCGATTAAGCTGTTCGGGACATTTCCGGTAATTGCTACCATTGGAATGGAATCCAAATAAGCAGTTGCAATCCCTGTGACTAAATTCGTTGCACCAGGGCCGGAAGTTGCAATAACTACGCCAACCTCTCCGCTTGCTCTTGCGTAACCGTCAGCAGCGTGAGCAGCTCCCTGTTCATGTGCGGTTAAAACATGATGAATTCTGTCACTTCTGGTATACAATGCATCATATAAGTTAATGACCTGACCACCAGGGTAACCGAATACAGTCTTACATCCCTGTTCAATCAGTGTTTCTACTACAATTTCTGCACCTGATAAAATCATGATTTCAATCCTTTCTTTTATTTTAATCATATTCAAAAGTTCTTGTTCTTTTATTATAGCACTTTAGGAGATTCAAATCAAGCGAATATTTCATTTTTGCCATTCTGCACAAGTTTCAACAATCGGATTTGTCAAAAATATTTCCGGCAGATTTAAATTTCTGCCGGATTTTTCTGTTTTTTGGTTTCTTTCAGAATCAGAACAGTAAAAATGACTGCCAGAATCAACATATAGCCCATAGAAATCCAGCTATGCTGAAACTGTTGTACAGAACTATAACTTTCATCATCGAATCCGTCCGGAACAAACGCATACGCAACCGCACCAACGGCATTATTATTAATTGAATGGCCGATACTTGCCGGATAAACAGAATTTGTCTTTTTCGTCAGCCACATCAGGAACGCTCCCAGCCCGATGCAAAAAATGCTCATCATGACAAAACCGACATAAGGATAACCGAGATAATCCGTTCCGAAATTGTGTCCCTTGACGGTCAGGGGTGCGTGCCATAATCCCCATATAATCCCGCCGATAATTACCGTTGCTGGTGTGCCAATAAGCTTTTCCAGTTTCGGATATAAATACCCTCTCCAGCCAAGTTCTTCACCAAAATTGATAAATGCCACCGGAATGGAAAGTGCTGTCAGCATTAGCGTATATGCAAAAAATTTCAAAAATGTAAAGCCTGCAAAAGGAGATTCTCCAATCATTAGATTTATGCTGACACCTCTCCAGACGGAAAAAATCAGCGGTAAAAATATAGATAAAAGATAATATTTCAAATTGCCTTTGAAATTGATATGCAGATAACTATCTTTCCAGCCTTCTTTGGTGATGCTTCTTGTCAGAACCACAGCAATCGCCGGAGCGAATGTCACAAACAAGAACCAGACCAATAATTTCGGGTCGTTCCAGTCTTCATAATTCCCCATCTTCCAGCCAAGTATAATTTCCGGAATATAAGCTATCGCATAGGATAACAGAAAATAAATCATTACTCTTTGCCATTCAAGTTTTTTATTTTGCATAATATTCCACCCCTTTCAGATAGAATTTACAGGAAAGTCTATAGGAAAGATAATAACAGCCCATTGTAATCCAGAAGAACAAGCCAAGTATTAAATATGTCCACTCGGAAACGTCTTCGCCCTGAACAAAATTGATTATCTTGTCAAAGACTTCATCAAGCGAATCCAAAAACGTCAAATCCCCGAACAGAAAATAAATTCCGCCGACTGCAATGCAAAGTACAAATAATCCAGTATGCACCATATTTCCGCCCTTTGTGCCGAAACGAATCATAAACGGAATATCAAACGCACTCAGGAACAAATGCACGAAAAATAATATTACAGAAATTGAAGTTGTTCCGGTCAGTGTTCCCTGAATGGCATTCGCAATATTCTCGAAAAAATATGTCCAGATTAAAATGCTCATATCCAGAATCAGCACAAGAAAATATTTGCTTCTGACCTGTCCGACACCCGTTTCCGGCGAGGAGGCTATAAAATATGCCCATTTTTTACACTCATCTGTCTGGAAGAAATTTCCCTGAAAAAGCAACAGGAAGAAATAATTCAGTATTGTAATCATTATCATCATCATAATAGTAGCTGGATTATCATCTGTTTTTTCTATGCCGTCTTCCACCAGAAACGGCATAATCCCTAAAAAGAAAGAGATAAACACACAGCAAAGTCCTACTGCAAACAGCATGATTTTATTCTGCATAAGTTCTTTATAAAGCAAGCCTTTCATAATTATTTCTCCTTCCTTTTGATTCCCAGATAAGTCAGATAAAATCCAAGTGCCAGCAACGCAAGCACAATCAGCCAGAGATATGGTGCAACTGCATCACGATAAACACCGAATTCCGATTGCAGTAAGCCTTTTGTCAAACTGATTCGTTCCTGAACATCCATTTCCATTTCAGTATCTTCCGGAATGAGAACTTCTAATTTTGCAGCATATTCCTTGCATTTGGGATAAGCCAGCACAAGCAGCGGAATCATGACAAGCAAGGGCGAAGCAGCAGCAAACTGCATTTCTCTTTCGGTTCGCACCCTGACCATGAAAGCCATCTGCACCCAGTCGAAAGTTAAATACAAACAGGCGAACAACAGCATATTATTCAGTTCATAAATTCCAAATGTATTTCCGGTCATGTGTGCCATAATCAAACCGTTGATAAGAAACAAGACAGCTGCTATCAGCAAGCCGATTGATTTGATACTGTAGATGCTCAACGTCCATTGCAGAGCCGTTACAGGAAAGATTTTCCGGTTTGTCGCCCATTTGACAGACAAATCCGCACGGATAATGGAAAGTGTATCCATCAAAAGCAAGCTAAGATACGGCACAATATACAAGCCAATATAATAAATCATCACTCTTGAAATTTCTCCTGCGCCGGAAGTATCTGTCGGGTCATCCAGCAGAAATTTTTTGAAATTGCCGTGTTCAAAGCTTAACTGTACCAGAATATTCCAGATAACTGTCCCAACTGAAATACAGAATACTGGAATCCAGTTTTTCCGGATAAGACAAAAATCACGATAAATTAAGCCTTTCATTATGACCACTCCTTTTTTGTCCGGTTGACATAAAACAGCATAATTTCTTCTAAAGTTGTCGGTTCAAGAAGCAGACCTGAATATTTTCGTTTCATTACAGATTTATCAGAAATCATAACTTCTGCACCGAAATCAGATATTCTTGCACTGATAAAATCAGATTTTTCAATATCCTGAAAATCTTTTTTAGAGCATTTAATAATACCATGATGTTCCAGAATTTCGTCTTTATAGCCTGAAATTAAAATTTTCCCCTTATCGATAAACGTCACACTGTCAGCGACTTTTTCCAAATCGCTTGTAATGTGTGAAGACATCAGAATGCTGTGATTTTCGTCCTGTAGATACTCTAAGAAAATATCTAAGATTTCATTCCGGACAACAGGGTCAAGTCCTGTGGTAGCTTCGTCCATAATGAGCATTTCAGCATGATGAGAAAGTGCAGTTGCAATCTGTAATTTCATTTTCATGCCTTTGGAGAATTCGCCGACTTTCTTTTTCATAGGAAGCTGAAAATATTCCAGATAGCTTTCATAAATCTGGTTATCCCATTCCGGATAAATATCACATAAAATTCTTGCAATTTGTTTTGCGCTGAAAATATCCTGAAACGGCAGTTCATCAAAAACAACGGAAATTCTTTTTTTAATTTTGATTTCATCTTTGATGCTGTCCATGCCTAATAGCTTTATCTGACCAGAATCGAACTGAATAATATTTAACAAAGCTTTGATTGTAGTTGTTTTTCCTGCGCCGTTCTGTCCGATAAAGCCCATAATACTACCTTTTGGGACATTAAAACTAATATTATCCAAAGTAAAGCCGTCATATTTTTTAGTAAGATTCTGAATTTCAATTGCATTTTGAAAATCTGTCATGATGATTCGCCTCCATACATAAGTTCTAAAATTTCTTTCAGTTCCGGCAAAGCAACACCACATAATTTTGCTTTTTCACATACCTGTGAAATCAGGTCTTCCATCTGCCGGAGCTGTTCTTCTTTGAAAAGTTCCTGATTCTGGGCTTTCACGAAACTTCCCTTTCCTGTGTAAGATTCAATAAATCCGTCACGTTCCAATTCTTCGTAAGCTCTTTTTGTTGTAATTACGCTGATTCTGAGCTGTAACGCTAAATTCCGCATAGAAGGCAAAGCCTCTCCTTCTTTGAGCTGACCATTCAGAATCATCATTTTTATCTGAGAGGAAATCTGACTGTAAATCGGCTCACCGGAAGCGTTACTAATAATAATATCAAATTGACTCATAATTTAAGATGCACCTCAATTTTTAATTTTAAAAATGTATATATACGTTATACACATTATATCATATATATACATATTTGTCAATAGCAAATTTGAAATTTTTTATAAAAAAATTCAGGATACTGTCTGACAGCATCCTGTACAAATTCAATCATCAATAATCTTCATGCGTCCTGAGATACCAGTTCAGCCACGCAAATGTGAAATCTTCTCCCTTCATGACCAGCATTTTCAGTAAGATTTCTAAAAATCTTGAAGTTTCCGGATGAATTTTCCGGCGGTGTTTGCCCTTCATGAAATATTCCAAAGGCTTCCGGTCAGTATAATTTTTGCCGTTATAAGTCTTACTAGCAGCGACCCTGTCGCAAAACATTTCTGCAACGTATTTTAAAGGCATCTTGACTGGTTCTAACTGTTTTGTTTCTGGTGAATAATCCGTCCAGTACTCGAAATGATGTTTATTTCTGCCTTTATGGTGCATCCATGCTTCCGAATAGCCTTTTTCAGTTCGTTCCTGTTCGTTAGGGCTTCTTGTTCCCTGATAGTACTTCACACTTGGAATAAATTCAGTTGGTGAATACTTGGATAAATCATGCATGAGTCCCTGAAAAGGAATTCCGGCTCTGAGACAATTCCAAAATACACTTTTCCGGTGTGTACGAACTGTTTTAAGATGTCCTGAAAGATGTTTTATCATCATGCATTTCCTCTTTTCTTATCTGACAAGTGTGTGGAAGATGCTCTTTCTGCGGAAATGACGTTTTTAATCTTCCGGATACGTTCCAGAATAGCTGTCAGCTGAGTTTTATTCAAAACTTCTACGGTAATCACAAGTTTCACTTTTCCGCCTTTCATGGGCTGAGACAGTGCGACATTCATAGAAATGCCTGCTTCTTTCATAACGGCTGCAATATCAAACATCAGTCCTACTCTGTCAAATACAAGTACTTCAATATTTGTACGCATTTTTGCAGAGCTGTTATCTGTCCACTGTACAGAAAGCCAACGTTCTTTTTCTTCTGGAATGTTTCGGCTTAACATGGAAAGATAATTGATACAGTCCGTTCTGTGAATGGAAAGCCCATGTCCTCTGGTAACAAAACCCACAATTTCATCTCCGTACAAAGGATTACAACACTGTGCTAATTTATGTTCACAGTCACGAATTTCATCAAGAATAATCTGACTTGTGGTAGGTTTGGTGACAGGCTTTACAATCGGCAATTCTTCCGGTTCTTCTTCCTGCCGGTAAGTTTTCATATACAAGTCTTTCCATTTCGGTGCAAGCTTTGTAATACTGATACCGCCGTAACCGATAGAAGCGTAAAAATCGTCCAGTGTATTGCAACTATGACGCTTCATATCCACTAAAAAGAAAGACTCTAAATCTTCTTCCGGTATATGCATATGACTCCGGCGGAATTCTTTTTCCAGCATTGTTTTTCCGGTTTCAATATTTTCCTGTCGTTTTTCCCTTTTGAACCAAGCACGAATTTTCGCCTTTGCTTCAGAAGTTTTTGCAATATTCATCCAAGCACGGTTAGGACCTTTATTCGGGTCTTTGCTTGTAATAATTTCGCAGATTTGACCTGTCTGGAGCGGAGTATCCAGCTGTACCATTTTTCCTTCTACTTTGGCATACATCATTTTATGACCAATCTCTGTATGAATCTTATAAGCGAAGTCTATTGGTGTTGCACCTGACGGCAGTGAAATAGCTTCTCCTTTTGGGGTCATAACCATAATAATATCTGGTGACAAGTCAATTTTCAGAGTACTTAAAATTTCATCGGGGTCATCAGAAGATTTTTGTGCATCCAGAATTTTGCGTACCCAAGAAAGCCCTTCTTCCATTTTGTCTTTTCCCTGAATGCCTTCTTTGTACTTCCAGTGAGCAGCAATACCGTATTCTGCGGTTTTATGCATATCCCATGTACGAATTTGCACTTCAAAGGGAATGCCTTCTTTTCCTAATACAGTTGTATGCAAGGACTGATAGCCATTTTCTTTAGGAAGTGAAATATAATCTTTAATTCTGTCTTTCAGAGGTCTGTACATATCGTGTACCAAGCCTAATGCCATATAACATTCCGGCACAGTAGCTACTAAAATTCTCACAGCATATTTATCATACACCTGTTCAAAGCGTTTATGCTCATTGAAAATTTTTTTATACATTCCATAAATGCTCTTGACACGCCCCTGAATTTCGGGAGTCTTTTTAAAGGGCAGTTCTTCCAGTCTTGCAGCAATGGCATTTTTGATAGAAACAATAAACTGTTCCCGTTCTTCTTTGGTATTTTCCAGCTGTTTAGTAATTTCGGAATAACCGAACGGGTCAAGGTAACTCAGGGAAATGGTTTCTAATTCCTCCTGAATTTTTTTCATACCTAATCTGCCGGCAATTGGAGCATAAACATTCATTGTTTCATAAGCTTGTTGTTGCTGTTTATGTTCCGGGCGGAACTGAAGCGTCCGCATATTATGCATTCTGTCACAAAGTTTAATAATCATAACACGAACATCTTCATCCATAGCCAGCAGCATTTTTAAAATATTTTCTGCTTTTTTCTGGTCTTGCCTGAATACAGGAATCTGTGTCAGTTTTGTAACGCCGTCTACTAAATTTGCCACATCATGACCAAACAATTTTCTCATTTCCTCGTCTGTGACGGGTGTATCTTCGACTACATCATGCAGAAGTGCCGCACAGATGGTATCTGTATCCATACCAAGGTCAAGCAATAATTCCGCTACGGAAAGCGGATGAATAATATAAGGCTGTCCGGAAGAGCGGAACTGTCCCTCATGGGCTTTGGCGGCAAACTGGTATGCCGATGTAATTTTACTAATATCATACTGCTTGTCACTGGTGAGAATTTTTTCCATAATCATCTCAAATGTTACAACTCTGTCTTTCTCCATACAAAAACCTCCTTAAATTATTTCAATTATTTCATGCCTGACAGCTCTTTCAGTTCTGCAAGAACAGCAGAATCTTCAAGATTTACTTTTTGACGGACAGGAAGTTTCCAAGCTTCTCCTGTCTGCCGGTTAATGGAAACCAGCCCCATTTCTTCAAACACATCTAAAGCAATCAGTACTTTGCAGAAATTGATTTCTTGCCTCATCAAAACAGCGGAAAGAAATTCTGTCTGTACGGGCTTATCCGTCAATGCCTGATATACTTGAATCAACTCTTTCCGTTCGGGAAGCATTGCTTTATAATAAGAAGGAAGCAACTGTTCTTTCCGGCGATATTTTTCATATGTCTGTACTGCACCAAGCAGCTTGGACTGCATGACACCAGCCGGCCGGACTTCCTGTACAAACATTGTAATGGAAGTTCTGCCATTAAATGTGCTGACATTCAATCTGACCAGCATATGATAGTAATTTCCAGCAGAAATTCCGGTTTGTTCCGGAGTTTTTCTGAAATACATTGCCGTGTAGCTTTGTCCGTACATTTGCACTTGTATTCTGGTATGTGTGCCGTTTGCAGTTGCACGAATATCTTGTACAAAAACATTTTCAGCTAAAAAAACTGGTTCAGGGTTTTCTGCTCCAAACGGTGCAAGTGCTTCCAGACTTTGTACTGCTTCCGGCAGCATGAATTCCGGCTTTAATGTACAAGCTGCTGTTACTTCCATAAACGGCATTTCTTCATGATTGAAAGCTGCATATTCCTGTATTTGTTTCCGAAAAGCCGGAATATTTTCTTCTTTCAGCGTAAAGCCACCTGCTGAAGGGTGACCACCGAATTTTTCCAGCAGTTCCTTGCAGGCAGTCAATGCTTTAAAAATATGAAAATTTCCGAAACTTCTTGCAGAACCGTGTCCGTAACCATCTGCTATACTAATGATGAAACAAGGCTTTCCATATAATTCCTGTAATCTGGATGCAACAATACCAATTACACCAGAATGCCAGTTTTCTCCTGCAAAAATCAGTACTCTGTCAAAATACATTTCCGGATGTGTTTCCATCTGTTGAAGAGCTGATTTCAAGATTTCTGCTTCACAGTCTTTTCTTTGTGTATTGATTGTATTCAGCTCTTGTGCAAGTTCCATTGCACGTTCCGGATTTTCTTCCAGAAGCAATTCCACAGCAAGCCTTGGAGAAGCCATTCGTCCGGCGGCATTGATTCTTGGTGCAATTGTAAAAGCAGTATTCAAAGAAGTAAACGGCTTATCAGCTAAACCGCTGACTTCTCTTAACGCTCTTAAGCCGGCACGTTCTGTATTTTCGAGATATTCCAGACCTCTCTGTACTAAGAATCTGTTTTCACCTGTAAGAGCCACAACATCTGCAATCGTAGCAATTGCAGCTAAATCTCCGAACTGTTCCAGTGCTATCTGTGTATCACCGTCATTCATTGCCGCTACTAACAGCAAAGCAACTCCAGCACCGCAATAATGCCGATACATAGAATAATTATCTTCCCGATGCGCATCTACAATGGCTAATGCTTCTGGCAGTTCATTTCCGGGCTGATGATGGTCAGTAATGACCAGCTGCATTCCCAGTTCTTTTATTTTAGTGGCTTCTTCCAATGCAGAAATGCCATTATCCACAGTAACAATGAGCTGTACACCATCTTCGTACATTTCCTGTACTGCCTGCATATTCAGCCCATATCCTTCACTTCTTTCTGGTATTCTCCAAGTCACGTCTGCGCCTGTTTCTGCCAGATAAGAGTATAAAATCACAGTAGACATGACCCCGTCACAGTCATAATCTCCATAAATACAAATCCGTTTTCCTTCATCTACCGCCTGTATAATAATTTCAGCAGCTTCTTTCATATCACAAAGGTCAAAAGGGTTGCTTAATGCATGACAAGACATGAATTCTGCTGCTTCGTTGACATTCAGGTATCCCATTGAAGCAAGTACAGTACAGCATAACAGTGATAAATCACTTTTTTCATGGAGTGCTGTCACATAAGATGGGTCTGGTCGGCTGATATTCCATTTCTTCATACACATCCTCCAGTTACAAGAATTTATTTCTTTATTATAACACTTTTTGTCACAAAATGCAATAGCTTCAGCGCATATTTTTTTATTTTTATAAATTTTAAAAAAACACTTGACAAATGATGAAAAATATGCTATAATAATA
>JAZQIL010000022.1:0-11276 GCA_045541055.1 Oscillospiraceae bacterium | reverse complement strand
AAAGACGACATCAGAGTAAAGTTCAGAGACGGAATGTGTACCAATTGAATACAATTTTTCAGGGCTATTTTTTTAGAACTCTGCTGTTTTTGGCGGAGTGCTTTTTTTGTCTATTTTTCGGTGCAAAAAGCTATCGTTTTTTTATGCACCCCCCTGCACCCTCCTCGTGACTTCAAAATTTACATTGTATCAAAGTCGTGGTGAAAATGGATATTTTCACTGCGTATTGAATACAAACAAACGAAAGGGTAATCTCTGAAATCGTCCTATTTTCAGGTTTTTTGAGAAATTACTCTTTCATTGTGTTACTATTCTGCTGTTAAGTATAAATTGAGAAGCTGAGAAAGAATTATATAAAAATTACACTCACAAACGATAGGTATGGCTTTCGTTTGTTTATGCACCCCCAATATTGGTTCAACTGACAAAAGCCTGTTTTCAGCTTTTTAGGCGATTTGTGAATACGCAAAATAGGACTTTTTTGAACCTTGTTTTCCCGAAAAAGTACTTTTGTCAGTCAAACCATTCATTAGTAAACTCTAAAAGCCCTAATTTTTGAAAATTTTTTGATTTGCTCGTTTATAGTTCTTAAAGATTTTGTCCGCTTTCGACAACTTTGGAAACGGTTTCACGAATATTGGAAACGGTTTCTGTGAGGCTGGTATGAATCTCCTGATACAGCTTGAAACATTCTGCGATTCTTGCCACAGAAGCCCCTTTGCTGGTCATTGTGAGTTCACCGGACGGAGCAGGG
Organism: Oscillospiraceae bacterium; assembly: GCA_045541055.1. Taxonomy (GTDB): domain Bacteria; phylum Bacillota; class Clostridia; order Oscillospirales; family Ruminococcaceae; genus UBA3855. The sequence goes on along the minus strand of JAZQIL010000022.1, from coordinate 10,522 downwards.
TAGCTGCGGAGGATTTTGTTTAATTTAGGGAGAACTTCTCCATTCAGCACATCCCAGTCATATTCCACAGCATTATTTTTAGCATCTGCCATGATGATAACCTCCTTTTATTTATGTTGCTCTATATATTCTGCTACTATTCTATCTAAAACGGCATATGTTCTAGGAAGATATTTCCTCGAATGTCCATCTTCTTGGTTATTTGTTACACCATTTGCAATGTATTGAGAAAATAACTCTGTATATATCAGGTCATTATCATAATCTTTGTCCCAGTCATGCCCCCAGTTTTTACCTAAAATTGCACCGTAAGTATCATCTACCGTATTAATTGCACCGTTAAGAGTGTTACCACAGTCAATAAAAACTATCATTTCTACTCCATTTAAGAGTTCGGAGCTTTGACCCGAAAGAGCTCTTATAACTTTTTCTTTATCAACAAAAATCCTCTGACCCATACTATCATGCTTTTTTAAATAATTATCAACTACATTTCTAGCTCTTTCTTCAGAGAATGTTCCTATATTTTCTCGGATATCAGCTATAATTGCAGAATGAAGTTCTGATTTATTTTCTTCAGAAAGATATAATTCATCAGGTCCATTAATTACAATGTCATCAATTGCATGTCCGATTTCTTCAAAGAAAGAATGATACATTCCAAAGTTGTTCCAATTATGGTCAGCACCAAGAACGATTCTTCCAGTACCTGGACGATACCCACATCCATTAGGATCGTTATTACTCCCATGAAAACCTTCTATTGAGATTTTCCCAATATTGTCAAAAATTAATTTGTGATAGGGTTCTTCCGAAGTATAGGCAAGATATTTTATATCGTTAATTTCTTTCTCAGTAAATCCATTATCATGTTCGGAATTTTTAAAGAACGTGTTAATTGCGTCTTCTTCATCTTGATGCAGTTTCCCGTACAAAACATTGAACTGTTCAACGTTCTTCTTTTCCTCGTCTGTCATTTCAGCCTTTATTTCTATATTTTTGGAAGAGAGATAATCCAAATATTTCTGTAGATTTTCTTTATCACTTTCAGAAAGATGTTCAGGGTCAAGAGAAGAAAGATACTTATAATAGCGTTCTTTTTCCTCGTCTGTCATCTTGTCTACATCTAAAGTTGTATTATATTTCTTGTCAATCCAATAATCAGCTTCCTTTAAAGAATCGAATGCACCAGGTACAGAAATGTCTTTTTGGCTTTGCGAAGCGCATGTACGCATTTTTTCTGCGATTGCCTCCAGCAAAGTGACCGGTGATTCCAGCCGGATAGCAGCCGTTGCATCAAGCGTTTTGATACTCTCTACAGCGGAAATATCAGAACCATTAAATTGCTCTAATCCAAGCTGAAAAAGACCCCTCAGTCTGTCGTATGCAAGACACACATATTGCACTTCAAACCATTTCACAACAGTGCCAACAATGCCCTCATCCCACGAATAGGCCATGTCTCCATTCTGCGGAACAGCATTTTCAATCATTGAAACAGAATTCGTCAGAATTGCATTTATCCCTTCAACAGTTGCATTTTCATAATTATGCATACTCATTAGTATTCACATCCTTTCAGATTTTAAAATCGTCTTTTTCAGGCGCATCTGTTATCAAATAATCCATCAGAGCTGACTTCGCTGTATCATAAATGCCGTCCATCTGACTGTAAATATTTCTCATTTCATTGGTGAATGTCTCTATATTTTTATGACGTTCGCCGCTTTTAAAGCCTTTTTCAGAAAGAATTTCTAATGTTTCAATAAATTCTTTCATCATCTCTCTTAAAGCAGTATCCTGTGATTCCAGCTCTCTTAATACATTGTCCCATTCATCTGTATCAATCACAATGCCGTCATTTCCCAGAATATTCAATAAACTTTCCATAAAACCCCCTCCTTTACGGCACTAATTCTGCATCACCCATGGGAACAATCAAAGCTTCCTGTTCTGCTTCCTGCAATTCATTCTGATAGCGTTTCATATCATTATTTGCATTTCCCAAAGCTGTCTGCGCCTGAGAAAGATTGTCACTTGCTGTTCGCAGGTCATTTTGGCACTGTCCCAGCTGATTGCTGACACGGTCTCTCAAATCAGTAAGTATTCCAAGGTCATTTTTTTGCTCATTTTCAAGTTCTGTTTTAAGATATTCCGCATACTTTGCAGAAAATTTATTTATCTGTCCATAACTTTCTTCCAGATTTTCTGCATTTCCAATCAGCTGAGTCAACAGCGGTTCAAGCTCTGAATAAAACGTATCAAGAAATTCCTGCTGTCTGGTCAGAACAGATATCAGTTCAGTATTTTTGTTGATTTGTTCCTGATATTCATTGATATTATCTGTTTGCTGCTGAATCTCATTGGCTGTATCCTGAATGCTGGTATTCACTTCCTGAACGGTTCTTGCCATAAATAAACATCTCCTTTATGTATATCCGGAACAGGGAAAAAACCTGTTCCGGAATCAGTCAGTAAATTCTGTGTTAATTTGTGCCGTCCAGCATTGCAGCTGCCTGCTCCATACTGTTCGTGAAATCAGCGTTATTCGTACAGAAACCGGATACAGTATCTACATTTTTTCCCATTTCTTCAATAACCTGCCCAATTTTTGTCTCTAATTCAGTAAATGCAAGATTGATTTCCTGAATATCCTGAAGAAGTGTGTTGAAATTGCCTGCCAGTCCGCCGTTGGTGTCAAATACAGAGTTGACAAAGTTCTGAGACTTTACACCATGCCAGCCTTCACCGCTGTGACCGTCAGGACCGCACACACGAGTTGTTTCTGTTTCCAAATCATTCTTTGTCTGTGAAATCTGTCCTGAAAATTGTTCCATTTTCTCTTTGAAACTCTTGATAGCACTTGCCACCACATCATTCTGAAACTGACGCATCTGAGTTGCAGTTGCATTGAGGTCTCCTGCCTCAGTGTTAAATTTGGTCTGCAATGCCTCCATCTCAGCATACACACACATAAAATCTGCCATAAATAGTCCTTCTTTCTTAAAAATATTTTTATGAAAACAAGAAAAATTCCTGTATCATACAAAGTTATTCATGCAGTACAGTTTTGATTCTGTACACTTTAGTAGGGTCAGCATATTCTGTTAAGAACGCATCCCCTGGTTTGGGCTCTCCGTTCAGGCGGCTGTCTCTGCGGATGATAGGAATCTTTGAAAAGCTGTCGAAAAGTTTGCTTGCCTGAACAGAACCGAAGAGTAAAAAGTCTGCGCCTGCTTTTTTCGCTTGAAACAGTTTCGGTGTCTTCATGGGAGAAATTTCGTCATTGATGACATTAGAAGCAATCCAGCTGAATTTATATGCAGTGTAATCCAGTAATTTTTCATCGAAAGACTGCATCATATCTTTGTTGGAATCTTCAAAAATCATCATCAGAAGGGGTTTCTCATCCAGTACGGACATATCACCGCTGTGTTCCAAAACGAGTTTTTTACGTGATTCAAGTTCCTGCTTCCATTCACTGCAAATGGAAGTCATATGTTCTGTGCTGAGTTCATAGTGTTCTACACAGGAGTTCGATTTTGCAGCAGATTCAAGCTTTTTAGAAGTAGCTTTATCAAAAATTACAATTTTTGCAGGTGCATTAGAAAGCTGTTTCTGCACACAAGAAATCAGGTATTGTATGAAGTTTCCTTTTCCTGATTTTGGCGTACCTGAAATGATTAAGTTCAATCCGGACAGCTGCAAAGTACGGGGAAGAAGGGTATCATAATCAAATCCGAGAATGATTTGATATCTGGAGAAGTAGGAATGATATTGTTTCCGTACTTGATTTTCGTGCAGAAATTCAGGAATCTGAGGAATGAATGCTGCTTTTCTGTCAGGATAGACAGCACTGATTTTTTTCACAAATTTCTCCATATTTTTGATTTTTTCATTCTCTTTTTCTCCGGCAAAGCTTTGATAGAGCTGACAATCCTGATTTTTTTTATCTACCATTACGAGACAGCGTCCGGCGATAGAGTCTACAGATAGTTTGAATGCACCGAATAATGTGCTATATTCTTCTGTATTATTATGATATAATCCGATTTTGCAGGAGAACGAGGCAAGATATTTATATTCAAGGCCTTTGACAGTAGCATTGGCAACAGCAACGCTGATGCCAACAGAAAGCCCTTCACTAAGGATTTTCTGTAATACAGGGCTGTCATTGAGGCTGAGTTCTTTCAGAGAAGTGAAATTATCAATCAGCAGGAGCATTAACGGCATATCCTGATGACCGGCTTCCCGATAGGACATATAAGAAATTCCTTTTAGTTTTTGTTTTCTGACGGAAATTTCATTTGTCAGCATTTTGAAAAGATTATTCAGCTTTTCATTTTCATTTGGTGTGACGACACCGCCCACATGAGGGAGGTCTGAAAATTGTGTCAGAATCATGGAAGAGTAATCTATGATATAGATATTTACTTCTTCCGGTGTATAATTTTCTGCCAGACTGCGGATAATGAGCTGTAATGCATTTGTTTTTCCGGTCTGGAGTGCGCCGATAATCAGCATATTCTGTGCAGCGAGATTGACTGTATACACTTCCTGCCGCTGGTTTACGGGGTCGTCAAATATGCCAAGGTTGATATAAATGCCGGTTGTATCTGGCTGCTGTGCTGGCACATATTCCAGCATTTTCAGAAGCGGCGGCTGACAGATATTCGGAAGTTTTGCAATATGATGTGCCGTGCAGTATGCGTTGATAGAAGCAACAACGGCCTTATTCTGTGTAAACATTTTTTCATCATCTGAAAGTTTTTCATGTTTTTTCTGATAAATGACAGTTCTTCTGCCTGTAAAGTTTACAGAAGAGATAGAAAATTCTTTTTGGTCTGCATTTTTTTCAGAATTGGAAGGCGCACTGCTGTAGGCAGTCTGTACTAAATCCATGACATCGCTGTTCTGTACCATGAAATAAGCTCTTCCTGCCTCTCTGATTTCAGAAGCGAGAGGCGTTTTAATCATGTCACGGCTATCTTCAAGTGACTGTACTTTCAGACAAAGGCGGAATTTAGAATTTACATCAATCTTAGAAGGAATCTGCCCAGCGGGTCTTTGCGTTGCCAGAATCAGATGCACACCAAGTGTACGCCCGATTGTTGCAATACTTTCAAATGCTTCCATAAATTCAGGACAATGTGCTTTCAGTTCAGCAAATTCATCTACAATTATCAGCAGATGTGGAAGCGGTACATTTAAAATACCTTTTTTCCATGCAGAGATATACTGGTCAATATGATTCACAACAGAACCTACTTTTTCCTTTGCATTTGAGAATAATTTCTGCCGCCGTTCAATTTCAGCTTCAATTGAAACTAAAGAACGCTGAATTTCCTTTCCGTCAATATTAGTAATAATCCCTAAAGTATGTGGAAGTTCACGGAAATGGTCAGCCATTCCGCCGGCTTTGAAGTCAATAATTAAAAATGCAACTTCCATCGGGCTGAAATGAACAGCCATTGACAAAATATATGTCATTAAAAGTTCACTTTTTCCAGAACCAGTTGTGCCGGCTACTAATCCGTGAGGGCCATGGGAATTTTCACCATCGTGAATATCCAGATAAATTACTTCATTTCCGGAGCGAACGCCAATCGGTACAGACAAGGATTTTGTTACATCTGAATTTTTCCATAGCTGTTCAAAATTCAGCATACTTTCTGACTGAATGCCAAGAAGCTGATAAAATGTAATACTTTTCGTAAGCGACCCTTCCAAACTGACTTCCTGACAGTAAACAGGAGCTAATTTATAGGAAATCGCATATAAATCACTGTCTTTAATTTTCGTATAATTGAAATCAATAATTTCTGTATTTTCATTTTTAATAATTCTTCCTGTGCTGTCGGTATCCATTAAAACCAGCTGAGAACAGCCTAACGGGATATAATCCCGATAGTTTTCAAAAAAGAGAAATGTTGCACCATAATCAGAAGCATTTTTAATATATTTAGAAACAGGATGCCGGTTAATGCCAAAATCATTCATGACAAATACAACAATATGCGGAAGATATTCTTTCTGTTTGGATTCGCTTCTCTGGTTTAGTTCGCTGTAAAGGTATTCAAAAACAACAGATTTGCTTTGATTATCACAGACGATGTTTCTGAAATTAGGATGATTGATATGTTTAAACCATTTAATCCAGCCAAATTTTTCAGGGGCATTCTGGTCTGCAATCAGAACTGTTGTGACATCATCATAATGCTGACGGATACACAAATCAAAATACATGATTTTCATCATTTCATAAAGCAGGTCATCATTGCCGACAACGCCTATGACATTCGCTGATTTTAACTGTAAAATAATCGGCGCATTTTTAATTTTCTTATAATCTTCTGAGACTTTTAAAGGCAGGTCAACCAGTTCGTCTTCATCTGCTTCATATTTTTCATGTGGTTTATAATCAATTTTTCTGACAGCGTCTACCGTACCAGTTCCAATTCTGACTTCCAGAAAATCTTCATCTTCCGGCACTCTGTCAAACATGCTTCCTGAGAAATTCTTTGCAAATCCAGAAGTTTCTGCATAACTATAATAAATCCTATCAAGTAGTTTTAATTCTTCCTTGCGCATTTCTTCGATTTCAGATTTTTTTTCTTCAATATATTTTTTATATCCGATTTGTCTTTCCATCACCTGCTGGGCATATTCTTTTTGATTGTCTCTGATGGTCAGTACGGAAACAATTGCGCCCATAGCAGTAGAGCAGACACTGAACAGGATAAAAAACATATTAGAACCGCCCATCACACCTCTGAGCAGGATACTCAGTGCAATCATGCCAACCGCAGGCATTAGGCGCAGGAACATGTTATTTTTAGGTTTTGTGGGTTTTTCCTTCGGTGCGAGGAGAGTAACAGGCTCATCATTGATTTTGAGTTTTAAACGGCTGTTCCGGACAAATTCCGGATAGCGCATTGCACCGATACTTTCTGTCAGCTCTTCACCACTGATTCCGACAAGCTGAATATGTGATTTCTTATCATAATATAATTTTCCGGCATTGAAATAAAAACAATAACTGTTGATATTCAGGAACGAAAACCGTTTGAGCGGAAAAGGTTCTGCACTTAATACTTTCAGTTTTCCGTTATGGAAGACAGGGAAATATTTATTTGCTGTAATAAAAAAATGATTATCTCTGTTAGAAACAGTAATTTTCACATCAGGCTGATTCAGTTTTGCAGTGACCAGACTGCATCCGGCGGAATTTCCAATTGTAATTTCTGCTCTTGCAGACAAATCCACAGCGCAATTAAACGAGATTTTTGTAAAATCGAAATTTTTCAGATATTCTGGTGTGTTTTCAGAATGTTCTGTATTTGGCGGGACGAGATTGATGATTGTCCCGTCCCGAAGATGGTATTCTTCCAGTGTATTGTCACCAGTCAGGAAAGCAACCGGACTTTCAGAACATAAAAAGCAAGCTTCTTTCTCAAAGGGAGTATTTTTTAACCGGAAGGCTTCTTTTAATCCACAGAACAATTCATATGCAGTAATATCCAGAGGAACTTCAATATCACATTCTGCTTTTTCGGGAGCAAAAATGCGAATCGTAATAATGATTTTCTGATTCAATAGAAAATTCCTCCTGTCTTACTTATTTTTTTCTTTTCTTACCAGCAGAGAGTGTAAGCAGGGCAATGACAGAAGAGGCCGTCATTGTACCGGCGATATATTTTAAAGCGTAGTCTCCCGTATCTGGTGTATCGGCGTCAGGAGACGATTCTGGTTTTGATTCTGGCTTTGGTGCAGGCTTAGGCTGTGTAGTTGTAGTGGATTTGGTAGTTTTTTTAGATTCACGCAGTACAGCGGTTTGTTCCTTTGCAGGTGCAGTAGTAGAGTTTGATTCTGTTGTAGTACCATGCGGAACGGTTTCTGTTTTAATAGTAGTTTCCGTAGTAGCCTGACTGGAAGAAGAGCCGGATTCTATCTGATTATTGGATGATTCCGCAGCAGTGCTTTCTGAGGAGATTGCAGAAGTCTGGCGGGACTCAGATGTAGAGACAATTTCGCTGGTTTCAGTAGAAGGTGCTGTTTCATTAGAAGAAACAGTTTCTGGTTGTTCACTAGAAGTAACTGGTTCTTGTGTAACGATTGTTTCATTCGGTTTTGTTTCTTCAGTCTGTGGTTCTGTCTCAGGAGCTTTTGTTTCTTTCGGCGTTTCAGGTGCGCTTGTTTCGACACTGCTGTCGCTGCTTCCTTTATCGCTGCTTTCTTTGTCGTCACCGCTGTTGCTTTCATTATCACTGTTTTCCTTGTCATCACTGCTGCTGTTTCCGCTGTCACTATTTCCCTTGTCGTCACCGTTGCTGCTTCCAGTGTCCTCATCACTGCTGACATCTTCTGCGACAGCCGTCATTGTTCCGGCCGTCCAGCTGAAATTGACATTATTTCCTGCTGAAACGGTAAGTACACATGCAAGTGCAAGCAGTGTATGCATCATCTTTTTGTATCTCATATAAAAGACCTCCAAAATTGAAATAAATTTAATTTTCTTCATAACAAGCAAGCAGGAAAATACAGTCATGATATTTTCCAATGCCAACGTACTGGCATTTTTTGAGACAATCATCTGTTTCATGATATTTTTCCTGCATTTCTTGTAAAAAGACATTGGTAAATGTTTCGTCAGTATCTGACTTCCACGCATATTTGGCAACGACTGCATTTGTAGAATATAGCTTGACAAATGCTTCATTTTCCAGTATTTTAATATCCTGTGCAGCGTTAGTACCTTCAAGGCAGCCTGTTTTAGCACATGTTTCAGCGATTCTTGATAATCTTTTATCATAGACAATATCAGGATATCTTGTTAAAATAGATTGATAGATTTTCCTTTCCTGCATCCGGACACCAGCCATCAGACCAGTAATCATATTTGCAGCAAGCAGAATCAGAACAATCAGAATTTTAATAATAATCGCTCTTATCAGCTGTTTTCTTCTTGCTGGCAGCATGGTGTTTTACCTCGCTTCATAGATAATCATCACAGCCCAGCTGAATGTTTTTTGTTCTTCGCTGTAATATCTGGCGATTCCGGTATAATCCCAGACATTTTCAGAATAGGACTGTATTTTTTCACGGCAGTTTGCAGAAAATTCCTCTGCTGTGACGGCGATATCTGAAATCAGTGCAACATTTACCTGACGCTGTTCGGGAATGTTAGAAATTAACCTCTGCACACCGGAATCATTTCTACAGAGTGTCAGAATATAATCATTTGTATCCTGTATAGAAGGCGAATCAAAATAATCCGCAGCTGCTGTCAGACAGCAGGCATCTATGACAGCATTTCTGTTTTTCAGACCTAAAGCGGACTCCGCAGAAGAAATTTCACTGAATTCAGAGGCTTCTGCAATCTGTTTCATTTGCTGCTGAAGCGTGATATCCTCTGCATAACGCTCATTATTCAGATAGCTGTATACCAAATCAAAAGCTCCTTGTCCATCCTGAGAGGAAAAGAATTTATTTTGCTGAATCAGGGAACTGGATTCTTCTGTGATTTCTGAAATCAGTTTTTCATAAAACTTAGGATAATAAGCTTTATCATAGCCGAATTGATTGATACCTTCTGTCAGGATTGCAATGCTTTCCTGATGATTGCCGGAAGAAATGGCTTTCTGTGCAGAGGAAAGAGAAGTATCTTTCATTTCAGTAATTTCCTGTAATTTTTCCTGTGCAGACGAATAACAGGAAGCATCTTCCGGAATCACTTGCGTATAACATATTTCAGCATTCTGATAGTCCTGATTTTCAAAACTGTTTTCTGCTGTTTCAAATGCAAGCCGTGACTGATGAATTTTCTCTGTTTCCTGTTGTTTTTCTGTAGTATAGTCACGAATCTCCTGTGAGAGCAGGTGACTGTTAATCTGAGAAAAGATTTCAAAATCAGCATGTATTTGTTCATAGCTGATAGCACCACGGAGATATTTTTCAGCACTTTCATCAATGAATCGCTGATAATCTTCTTTTCGTTTCGTGCTGTCCAGCAGGTCAGGGTGATGTTTAAAAACGGTTTCAAATTTCTGTGTATCGTAATGACGGATAGCAGAATAGAACTGATACTGCGGATAGAAAAAAAATGCACTAATAACAGCGACAATGACGACAGCTGTAATACTGATAATTATTTTAAGAGGATTCTGAGGTTTTTCGACAAGTTCGCACTGACAGTGCAGACAGTACTGTACATCTTTGAAATAAATTTTATTACATCTGGGGCATATTTTAGCAGTTGATTTTTTCTTTTTCACAAGAGGAAGCTGACAGGAAATGCAATATTCAGCATTAGCAGGATTTCGTTTATTACATCTTGGACAGCGCATCATGATTCCTCCAAAAGATTACTGCTGACATCAGGCATTTCTACAGAAGACGGGTCAACAATTTCCGGTTCAGCGTTTTCTGGAGCAGAAGTTTCTGGTTCAGTCGTTTCTGGTTCAATTGTTTCTGGTTCAGTCGTTTCTGGTTCAGTCGTTTCTGGTTCAGTCGTTTCTGGTTC
>JAZQIL010000021.1:0-7726 GCA_045541055.1 Oscillospiraceae bacterium | reverse complement strand
ACATTTCGACAGTATTTTCAACCTCAATTTTCCTGTTCACAAGAAAAAAGGGGGGCTTTACAAGGAATCAATAGGATATTTCTCCTTTTGCTGTTATGGTAAAAACATCACAGAGAAAAGGAGGAAAAGGATATGTTCTATGATTTCTGGCTTGCAATTTATAATTTCTTTAAGTAAGGCGGTGCAGGAATGCAGGTAATTGAACACCAGTATCTGCACTACAAAAATGTCTTGGTCTATGAAACAGAGGTTGATCCGGAAACCATATCAAGTATTGTAAACGGGATTCCGGACAGCTTATCTGTTCTGGGATTGCAGTTGCACGGGAAAATAATAATGACCTACAAGGGCAATTGCATGGAATTCATAATCCCTGTAAATGAAAGCTTTTCATCCAATCAGCATTACCAGTATAAACCTGAGTTTAAATTGGTCAATGCAGTGAGAGCAAGACATTATGGTTCTTTTCTGAACATTGGAGATAAGGTTGAGGAGCTATATACATACATTGCAGAGCATTTACTTCAATCCATCACTCAGCCTTATTTCATTGTTCAAGACATGCAAAACGGTATTTTCGATGTGTATATAGGGATAAGTGAAAATGTATTATAACAAAAAACGAGAAGAAAAAGAAGTTTTCTTCTCGTTTTTTGTCGGTTCACAAGAAAAAAGGGGGCCTTTACAAGGAAATGATAGTAAAATCAAGATGCATATGGTAAATTTAAGGCGTTAGCGAGCTAACAAATATTACATTTATGGAGGAAAAAGTATGTTGAAGAAACCTAAGAAGCGTTTCAATCGTGTGCTGTCCGGTGTACTGGCAGTTCTGATTGCTGTTTCAAATCTGATGCAGCTTGCAGCATCAGCTGAAGAAGGCGAAAAGTTCCAGTACACTATGTTCGGACGTAATGGCATCACAATGAGTGTGACATCGAATTTGTGTATGAATGGAAATCTGCACACGAACAAGGATGCAGCTATCACTGCAACAAACAAGAATATCAATGGAAAAGTGACAACCTCTGCTGATGTTGAGAAAAGGGTCAAGCATGTTTATGCGGATCAGAAGATCTATGACACCTACTTCACGACGAACTGTGAATTGCACGAGGAAGAATATGTGTATTCTGACATGAACATTCACATTAACAATCCGTTGTATTGTTACAGTAATATAACGTTGAACGGCAATGTTTCTTTGAATTCGAGCCTTGGCTCACTTATGAATATCAATGTAACTGGTGAGGTAAAGAACGCCAACAACTCTGTAGTTTATTCTAAGTATGGTAACATTACAATTGAAAATGACAGCACAGCTAATGTGAATGGTCTAATCTATGCACCTCTTGGTACAGTTACAATCAATTCTCCGAATGTCACGATTAACGGAATCATCATCGCCGATCAGGTTGTGATTAACGGCAGCAGCGTAAACATTAACTGCAATGATAATATTGCAAGATTTATCGGTGAAACATCAGAAGAATACGATTTCAGCGGTCTGGAATACCTGCCAGAAGAATGGCTCGGGGATACGGATGCGGATAATCTGTTCGATATTTACGAAAAAGTAATCGATAGTGATCCGCTCAATCCTGATACAGATGGTGATGGCCTGCCGGATGGATATGAGATCCTTACGTTGAATACAGATCCGTTGGAAATCGATACAGACGGGAATGGTGTTCTTGATGGAAATGAGGACTTTGATACTGATAATCTCGTGAATATCGATGAATATCTTCATCAGACACTGCCGTTCACTCCTGATACGGATGAGGATGGATTTGTCGATGGCGACGAAGTCCATATCTATGGCACAGTCCCCACAACCCCCGACACAGACGGTGATGATCTGCTTGATGGTGAAGAAAGCTATGACGGTTTCATCTATTTGGAATATGGCGTATATTTTGATCCGTTGAATCCGGATACAGATGGCGACGGTATTACAGATGGCGATGAAGTGTTTGGACAGACTAAGGAACAGGAAGTTCAGACGCAGGATGAAGCAATTACTGAAGTCATTGTTGATATGGAAACTAACGGAAATATTGACAGAACTCTGACTGTGGAAAGTATGCAGGGCATTGATGCAATGACATCTAATGTCTATGCTCTTGTTGGCGAACCGTTCAACTTTGAAACAGAATCTGACTTTGAATCTGCAACGATTACATTTAAAATCGATCAGTCCAAACTTGGTGACACGCAGTTTGACAAGTTGCTCATTCTGTGGTACAATGAGGAGAAGCAGAACTTTGAAGAAATGCCTACTACACATGACATTGTTAATTCTACTGTAAGCACAACTACAACTCATTTTTCACAGTATATGGTTGTAGATCGTGTGGAATGGTTTAATCATTGGGATAGTAACATAGCTGAATTGAATGATGGTTTGTGGACTGACGAGCAATGGAGTTCTGAAACTTTAAACACAATCTTTCTTATTGATTGTTCTGTAGAAATGGCAGATGTTGATCCAATTACTCAGCCTGTTAATGCGTGGAAAGAGTGTAAAAGAAGAACTATATGTGAAAATATTGTTGCTAGTATGGCTTCGGTTGACAATGCAGCAGTAATAACATTTTCTAGATTTCCAGAGTTCATCGGAGGTATGCATTCTGCTTCGGATTCATATACATTGAGAAAAGAAATTCAAGAGGTCAACAATAACGGAAATGAAACTAACGTTGCTTCAGCAATAGATAGAGCACTGCGGTATATTGACAATGATTCTGGTGAAAAATATCGCATTGTTATTCTAACACACAGTGGGGCATCGTTTGCTTCGTATGCTGCATTTGGTGGCTTTGATTGGTCTAACACTGATATGTATATTGTAAATTTGGGATTCGGCGAAATGGAAGACACGGCTGAACGATTTGCGACTCATACAGGCGGATGTGTTTATAATGCAGTAACTGCTGATCAATTGACATCTCAGAGTGGAAGCGTAACGTATACTCCACCACAATTTGATGGTACAGATACAGATGGCGATACAATCCCTGATTTTATTGAATTGTATGGCTTGCAACCAAATGGAATGCCGATAGGAACTAATCCAAAACTCATTGATTCTGACGGTGATACTATTCCTGATAATATTGAACTTGGTTATCTTCCGTTTGAAGCTGTTTTGTATGGTTCTTCAGATTATCTAAGTCATTTCACTTATAGATCTGATCCTTCAAAAATAGATACAGATGAGGATGGTTATTATGATAATATTGACCCAAAAGTCTTGAAAAAAATAAACAATAGCAATGTTATGAATATATTCACAGAATCCATGTATGAAAATCTTGATACATACAATTGGGTGGTTCAGATGTATAATGATCCCACAGTTTGGCATGGAGATAATACAATTGAACATTATTATGAAGTACATAATGTAAATGCCGAAAATGCTGAAGATACAATTAACGGAATTATTACGCTCCAAAAATGTTTAGAATATCTGGGGATCTTAGATATGTATGAAAATGGCACTAAAGTTCCTTATGGAACATTAGGAGGAAAAACTATCTCAGCTTTACAACTTTTTCAACTTAATTATGGATTTGAACCAATTGATAATAAGAAAAAAGACATTGATTCAAATACATATCAAACATTGTTAAATGTAGCGATTAACTATGGATTTTATTCGTCAGAGTCTCTAGGTTGTTCAGCCGAGGAAATATATTGTTCAACTAATATGTACGCCCCCTATGATTCTATGTATAAGCAGTATTATTCTGACATTCCAGTAATAATCCCAGAACTTTCGAAAGAGCAAACTAATGCTGGGATAGGAGTATACAATCTAAACAATCCATCATATAAAGGTATAAAATATTGCTTTGACTATTCGATTCCGTTAGATAAGAAAATTGATGAGCTTTCAGCTGAGGCAACTTTTTGGCATTCGATTTCTACAACTGGTGCTTCAGAATTAATATTGTTTTATTCAAAAGTTGATCATGGTGAAGAGTGGGATATAAAGGTACAAGAATGTTGGGAAGAAACGATCCCCGATATCAAATACTATTCCCAAAAATTTTTGTTTGTTTTCAATGGTGTTGAAATGAATTCAGAAAATTTAGGGAATTTCATTTATGGGTGTACAGGACGTGCTTGTGGATGTGGAATGGGATTGTTAAAACTTGGTAGCGGATATGCAGGGTTCACTGGGCAAAGTAAGGATGATATCACTGATATTAACTTTATTCAATCTGGTTATGATTATTATGAGGTTGTAAAAGCCAGAAATGGATGGTGAAAAGAATGTTAATACAACGGATAGCAGGCATATTGCTGTTGCCACTGATATCTTCAATATTATACATTATAGCTGCTATATTGACGGGATTAAACGGTATAATTGTACTTGTCATTTCCTCCATATTGTACTGCGTGGTTATCTATTATAGCTGCAAATCAGTACGCAAATTAGATATACTTCTCAAAGGGACGATTTCATTTATTTATAACTTACTACTAAGTTGTCTGATGTGGAAATACGAACTGTTTTATAAAATCTTTGTTTCTGTTCATTCTGAATATGGTTCACCAAATGCTGGCTCTGGATTAGGGGTAGTTATTTCACTTGCCCTAAACTTCCTGTTGCTATTTGCCATTGTTATTATTTTGCTCTGTAGTAAATCGAATGAAAAATAAAGAAATTTTCATAATGAAGTTTTGAAGGAAATACCTATTAGAAGTGTCGTATAGACTTTAAATTCATTTTTAGTTCTACAAATGAAAAATATATTCTTTACGAGTAAAACGCAGGAAAAGTCAAACATCAATCAAAACATCCTCGCACCGAGAAATGCAAACCAACAGGTTCCGCAGAGTATCGGTGCGTTTTGTTTTTCACCCCATATCAAATCAAAAGAAGGAGGTATACATGAAATATTTCAAAGTTCCGAATCAGGTGTTTAATTTTAATCTTACACCGATTGAATTCTGTGTGCTGTGCTGTCTGCTTAAGTGCAGAAACTCTGTCACAGGCAAATGCTTTCCGAGCTACAGTAAGATATCAAGCGAGTGTCATATCGCACGAAGCTCTGTTGCAAAGGCTGTGAAGTCATTGCAGGAAAAGCAAATTCTGAAAGTGCAGCATAACTATTACAATCACAAACAAAGATGCAACACTTATGAATTTGCACATGGGTGGTGTTGTGATGACACAGGGGTGTATCGTCAGACGGATACAAATAAGACTAAGGTGATTCGGGTTGGAGAAACGACATTAGTCGATGGTCAGAAGCAGAGGGAGGTTGAGATTATTTATAGATTTTGAAAAATAGACTTTACTTTGTCGCTGAATATTGAACATTTATAAGCGACAAGGTAATGTTGCCGGTGCGTAATATTCGTTTCTTGTTTATTGATTTTAATTCGATAATATGGTACAATATAAGTAACATTACTTTCGATTCAAATAACTTGTATTCATGTAAGGAGGATTTATGAAACACAAGATTTCTGAGACAATGATATTAACTGATGAGGAGGTAAAACAGTTAAAAAACACTTTTGCTTGGTCACCTTTTAATTCAGCTAATGGTAGTAATTATATTGCTTGTGTTGGCGAAAATGGAGGATATGGAACAGACACAATTTTTGATGGATTTGCTTCCACAGTAAAAACATTGATTGATAGTATTGGTGAGTATAAAAATCAAGCTGACCCAATGGTATACCCGATTCTATATTGTGTTAGACACAGCATAGAGTTATTTCTTAAAATTTCATATGATCAAATATTCCTAATCAAGAAAATCAAAGAAAATAAAACCTTATTTAATGAAATAATAGAATTGACACTGGAAATTGAGGAGCTTGAGAAAGAAATCCAAAATTACTTTTTTTCTGAAACCGAGGATGAGAAAAGAAAACGTGAATGTAATAATCAAACAATAAATTCAGCGATTAAAACGAAGAAAAATGTGTTGAATTCTAAATGGGATAAGATGTTAAATAATAAGGCAGACAACAAAACGCATAATCTTAATGATATTCACTGTAATATCATTTCAATTTACAGTGTAGACCACAGAATAAAAAAAGAATTTGATTTGATTTCAGAATTGCTTAAGTATTTTATCAACATAGACCAAGATGGAGATATGTTTAGATATCTAACTGACAAAAAGGGAAATTCACATTTTATACTGAATGATATACAACATGTTGATTTGAAAAGGGTTGGAGAACAATTTAAATGGATGCAATGTTTTTTCGAGGATTTCCTTCAGAATTTATATTACATTAGAAGGGAGTACGAGACTGCGACTTACACGTCAAAATTATCACGCCAACAAATCGAAGAAATATCATATGCACTTCCAAAATCAGAAGATTTTAAAGAAAAAATAAAAGAAGTAAAAGATCAAGTAACGAGCAAATACAATCTTTCATCTTCCGATTTTGACAAAGTAGTTGAAATTATAGAAAATCATCCTGAATTCTCATTAAATTGTGGCAAAGAAATTATCTTATGTGAAATTAGTCGACCTGCTATCGATATGCTTGTTTATTGCGTAATAAATAACAAATCAATAGATGATAATTTGAAGATTCCATCGAATGAAGTTTATGCGTTACTCACCTATAAAGAGCTAGGTCGCACTGGGTGTAAGTATTATTCAGAGGATTACAGTTATGTTTACAAATATATGAGTGAAAGAAAACTAGATATTCACTCCATCATTCCGAGGGTGGATATTCCCAAAATAATAGCGGGCATGAGATTATGTGGTCAAAAAACATTTGCTGAAATACTTGAAAATGGATTAAAAGAAAAGCTTGTGTAAAATCGGCAATTCTGATCAAATACATTTATGGGCATTTACCTTACAGTAGATGCCTTTATTTTTTGACCGACCATATAACACAACACCGTGGAACGTCGTAAACATCTAACCACAAGCCCGATTTTCGGGCTTTACATAAAAAGCAGCAAGAGTTTCCCCTTGCTGCTTATGTTATATCATATTCACCAGTTCATGTATCGCTTCATATCGTCCCGTATTGCTTTGACAGCCTGCCACAATCGCAATGTAGTCCGTACCGTTTCTGTTGATCACCGCAATCAGACAATTGCCTGCAAGCGGCGTTGTTCCTGTTTTCAGACCGATGGCATCGGGTAGATAGTAAGAACTATCCGGCTGAAGCAAAGCATTGGTGTTTGTCCAGGTGATATTTTCGCCCGAATCGAAAACAACGTATTTACTCCTGCTGGATGCAATATTTCGGATTTCCTCCATCTGCATGGCGTGGGCAGAAATCCTTGCAAGATCATAGATTGTTGTGTGCTGCTGTGCGTGATCCCATCCATCGGGAGTGACAAAATGACTGTTTGAAGCTCCAATCTGAATGGCGTAGTCATTCATCAGCTGAACGAAATAAGCAACTGCATCGGCATCACTCATGCTTCGGTCGCCCGAAACATCTCTTGCGACATTCACCGCAACTGCATATGCAGCATCGTTGCCCGAACACATCAGCATACCAGTGAGCAAATCACGCAGTTTCAGCCTGTGACCTGCTTTTATCAGACAAAGGCTTGAGTCTTTCGGAACAAGATTCTGCTCACTTCCGACCGTGTACACGGTATCGGGTGAGATGTAGTGCAGAGCAGTACAGGCGGTCAGCACCTTTGTCATGCTTGCAGGATGAATATAGGAATCTGCGGACTTCTCATAAATACATTCCAGAGAAT
>JAZQIL010000020.1:0-8701 GCA_045541055.1 Oscillospiraceae bacterium | reverse complement strand
TCATGATAGGCTATTGCTGCTTCCCTCAAATCTATACTTTTACTCATAATTCTATTATATCACATCTTCATATCAATTTCAAGTAGGATGACTATAACAGCTTCAATGTCAGTATGCTGTTTCAGCCTGATAAGAAAGAGTTCTGCATCGGTCTGACGGCTTTTCAATTCTTTGAGCAGAAGCAGAAGTTCATCACGTTCTGCTTGCAGAGTACGGCTTTCTTCATCAAGGCTTGCCATAATTTCAGCGAAAGATTCCTGTGAAATCCCGCCTGACAGTTTTTCCTCAAACAGTTTTTTCCTTAAATCGGGGACTTCGTTCAGTCTGTCCTCAATTTCAGAAATACGATTGCTTGTGTTTCTGATTTTTGCTGAATTTCTGGACTTTATCAGGTAAATCAGATTGTTTCTGAAAGTTGTTTCGTCCATTATCAGCAGACGGATATTTTTTCTGATGTCATCTGACACAAGCTGTGCCAAATCATCCTCTTTGATGTAATGCGAGGAGCAAAGTTTCGCACTTTTACGGTAGGTACTGCACACAAAAGAATCAGAGTTGGTATGTTTGCCGTTCTTGTGCATGATGTACATTCTCTTTCCGCAGTCTGCACAGAAAACAATCTCACGGAACGGAGAAGCAGGATATTCTGGTCTTTCAGAAAATACTTTCTTCTTCTGACTGATGATTTCCTGAGCCTGAGCAAAAATTTCTCTTGAAACAATTGCAGGGTGTGTATCAGGAAATACTGCCCATTCCTCCGGACTGTTGGTCTTGATTTTTTTGCTCTTGTAAGAGATTCTTTCTGTACGGAAATTCACTGTATCACCGCAGTATTCTTGTTTTGACAGAATATTTTTGACAGTACTGTGACTCCAGAGATAATCTGTTTCATCATTAGAAATTTTTGCCGTATTACTATGACTACTCGGAGTTAGAATTTGATTTTCTCTTAAATAGCAGATAATCTTGTTTATGCCGTTTCCGTTTACATAAAGTTCAAAAATCTTGCGGATAACTTCTGCTGCCGTTTCATCAATTTCCCAATCCGCACCGTTCAGAACGTAACCGTAAATCGGTCTGGTAGTCAGACGTTTTCCGCTTGAGCCTTTGGCACGGACGGAAGCTCTCTGCTTTTTGGAAATATCCCTTGCATACCATTCGTTCATCAGATTATTGAACGGCATCATATCCATATTGCCGACTTCTGAATCCATGTTCTCCGAAATGAAAATAAAATGCACTCCGTATTTCGGAAACATCATTTCCACATACTGACCAATCATGATATAATTTCTTCCGAAGCGTGACAAATCCTTGACGATAATGCGGTTCACTTTCTGTAAAAAAATAAGGGCTATGAACCTATAAGGAAAATTCCGTCACAGGAGAAAGCACTGAAAGAAGTTCCTGAAACTGATGAATTTTATAAACTTGTGGCGAAGTATATTCACCTTGAAAATGTTACGTCCGAAATCATTTCAGCGAGAACAGGAATTACTGTAAGAACAGTTGACAGTCTGCGAACCAAAGGTGCTGGTGATGTAAAGCATGATTTGAAATTGCTAATTGCTCTTGCAGTCGGACTTCACATGACTCCTGATGACGGAAACAGACTGGTAAACCTCAACGGACAGTTTTTGAGAGATAGCAAGCCGACCGAGCGATACTACAAGTATCTGCTGAGTGTCGGCTCTTTTTATTGCGTAGCTGCCTGCAATGATTATCTGGTGGAGCATGACTGTCTGCCTTTGACGGATAATGAAAAAATTTCCCGTTACGATTAATTTTTTTCTTTCAGAGGGTTGCATTTTGTGTGAAAAGTCCGGTGTATATATAGAGGGGTATTTTCTGACTGCAAAGCAAAGCACTTTCAGAACAGAAAGCTAAATTTTGAAAACACGCAAAAAGTGCGGTTTTCAAAACCAGCAAGCTCGGTAATCTGTCATTACATTTTTTCAAAATGAATGCCGGATTACGCTTGCTTGTTAGGGGCTTTCCGCCCCTAAGACCCCGACTTGAAAGGAGAAAAACAGTGAAAAAAGACAGCAGAAAGAATTATGTTCAGATAAGGCTGAACGATGAAGAAAAATCTGCACTTGACCGCAAGTTTCAGTTAAGCGGTTCGCAGTCAAAAAGCCGTTTTATCAGGCTGATGATTTTAGAAGGAATTATCGTCCATTTCGATGAAGAAAAATTCAATAAAATGGTGCGTGATTTTACTAAGGCTGGGAGTAACATCAATCAGATAGCAGTGAGAGTGAATTCTACAGGAAATATTTACGCTGATGATGTAACTCAAATTAGAAAGGAAGTGGAGGATTTATGGCGGCAGCTAAGATATTTCCAATCACAGTTACAGAAGCTAAAGCCATAGCCTATATTGCCAGCCCTGAAAAGACCAGTAACGGAAGTTTGATTTACACTTTCGGGTGCAGTAAAAATCCAGAAAAGGCAAGTCAGGATTTCGCACAGGTCAGGGCTATGGGAACAGGCTTGAGTACTGTTCTTTCACAGCATTTTATTCAGAGTTTTTCACCAAATGAAATCACCCCTGAAAAGGCTCTTGAAATCGGGAAAATGCTGTGCAAAAAATTCCTGCATGATGAATATCAGTATTATCTGGCAGTTCACACTGACAAAAATTATGTGCATCTGCATTGCATTTTTAACAATACCAATATGCTTGATTTCAGGACTTTTGAAACACATGAGAATCAGGGAAAAAAGGAGCAGAGAGCGTGGAAAAAGCTGATGAATTGTTCCGATGAAATCTGCCGTGAAAATGGTTTATCTGTCATTGAAAATCCTGAAAAAAGCAAAGGCAAAAGCCACTATGAATGGGACATGAATCGGCAGGGATTATCATGGAAAGCGAAACTGAAATTTGCCATCGACCAAGTAATCAAACAGAGTGAAAATTTTGATGATTTTCTGAAAAAATGCCGTGAATCAGGAATTGAAGTCAGTTACATTCCGGAGCATAAAATTGACCTGAAATTTCGCATGAAAGGTCAGCAGAAATGGAGCAGAGCCAAAACTTTAGGCTGGTACTACGAAACGAAGCAAATCAAGCGGAGAATTGAAATGTACAAGGGTGTGCTGAATTACACTCCGAGAACGAAAATTATTAAAACAACTGCCGAAAAATTTCATAATTCTTTTTATCTGAACCGCTGGGCAGATATTCAAAATATGAAAGAAGCCAGCAGAGTAATCAATATTCTCACGAAATACGAAATTCAGGACAATATTGATTTGGAAAATCATGCTCTTTCCGACTATGCCCGAATGGGGGCATTGTCGGAAGAATTGAATACAATCAACACGCAGATTGAGGACTTGTCGGCAAAAATAAAAACGGCTCGCACTTACTTGAAGTACAAGCCGATTATGGACGAATTGAAAGCCCTCACCGAACGGAAAAAGAAAAAGTTTTCAGAATCTCACGCTGATGAAATTAACTGTTTTCGCAAAGTATCGAAGCAGTTGAAAGAATGGTTTCCGGACGGTTCGATTCCTACCCCTGAAAGCATGGAGCGGAAACAAGAAAAATTAATTCAAGACCGTCAGTCAAAGCATGAAAATTACAAGGCTATGAAGTCGCAGATTTCTGAACTGAATTATGCTCGTCAGGCTCTCAATGACTTTCTCAAAAATGAACGTGATTTGCAGGAGCAGAAGCGTAAAAAGGGCGATTTGGAATAAATATGATGTTCTGTATAAATCAGAATTTTTTAAAAATATAACTCAGGATATAATATTCTGCTTTTTAAAACATCTTCCAGAACAATAAAATGAACAATAAAATTAAGAATCATCATGCATGATGAAATACCAGCATAAATCCAATATTTCTTTAAAGTCTTTTTATCTGATATTGTTTGCAAACCATCAATAGCTTCAGCAAGATTTGTAATTGAAATTAAACCGCCAAGCAACAACATTTTTGGATACAACTCCAGAATAAACTCAAAAGTAAATAAAACAATATACACTATCAGTAGAAAAAACAAAATCACTTTTCTTTTGTGTTGCATCTGGTCAGTATTAGACATAATCCAAAACATTAAGAAGATAAGTATAAGTCCTGCTTCTATCGTGATTCCGATAAAATCCATAATAATCCTTTCTTTGATAAATTCCGATTTATTGATAATTTTTCATGATTCAGCCAATTCTGGAAATTCTTTTTTTAGCCGTTTCAGAAGCGGTGACTGCTTGCTGTTGTAATAAAGCTGAATCTGCTTGTCAGGAATCCGGATTTTCGCCTGTTTGACTTTTTGAATCAGCTTTCTGATGAGTGCATCGTGCTGGTCAGGTTCAGTCGGAATCGCATGATTCTGGACGTAATATTCACGATAAATTTCGTACAGCCAGACAGCAATATCAGATTTCTGCTTGGTGTCCAGTTCCGAAATAGAATTATACTGATTTGTCGGCTGATTCTTGCCTTTTGCTTGATTTTTAGCCATTTGAGTTATCCTCCTTGTGATTGGTTCGATATTCTTCAAGTGCGGTCATAAACAGTTTATTCATGCTCAACCTTTGCGATTCTGCATAGGATTTCAGCTCATCACGCTGACCGATTGGCACATACAGAATAATCTGCTCATAATTTTCTTTCGTGTAACGTGCATTGCTTGCGATTTTTCGGGAAGTTTCCTGCTTTTTACGACAGTCGGCACAGCATTTCTGAGAACCACTCTCCTGAATGTAGGTCTTTCCGCAAATCGGACAGGTCTGCTCGCTGTGCAGTTCCTTAGAAGTCCCCTCATGCCGTTTCTGCTTGTAAGCCTTATTCCGCAGACCTTGTGCCTTGATACGGCAGTCAGGGCAGTATTTCGCCCGATTAGAAGCCGTTTCAAATTCGTTTCCACATAGCTGGCAGGTGAATGTAAACATGCTAAATCACTCCTTTCTGATATTTTACCACATTTTTGATATTATGTCAAGCATAATTATTTTTTGTGTACTATGTACCGAGCAGAATGTTGATTTTGCGGCAGTTTTCACGAACTTCAAATTTTTAAAAGGAATCTCTGAAATTATACTTGACAATGATATTATGATATGATATAATTACAGTGTTGAAAGACAACAAACCTCAAAATCAGAAAGGAAGATGCTTTATGTCTACTATCATTTCATGCGGTTCACAAAAGGGAGGTGTTGGAAAGTCCACAACAACGTACAATCTTGGTGCTTGCCTTGCCCTGAATCACCAGAAAAAAGTGCTTCTCGTAGACATTGACCCGCAGGCAAACCTCTCCGATTATCTCGGATATGAACCTGACGGCTCTCCCACCATGACACAGCTTGTGATGAGTGCCTGCATGGGAACGCTCACCCCTGAAATGGCAGAAAATTCCCTGTGGTACTGCGAAACTGCTGACATTGACTTTATTCCGTCTGATATTAACCTTGCGAGTGCTGAACCGCTGATGTCAACGGCGATTTCGAGAGAAACCATTCTCCGCAGAATCTTCACGGAAGATTTTGTTAGTGAGTACGATTTCGTAATTATCGACTGTCTGCCGTCGTTGGGAACGCTCCTTATCAATGCCTTGACGGTATCGGACAGACTTTTAATTCCAGTGCAGACACAGAAATTCAGCATGGACGGCTTGCAGTCGCTCGAAAGCCTGTATCAGCAGATTAAATCCGCAGTCAATCCGAAGCTGAATCTGCTGGGCATTCTCCCGACTATGACCGACAGGACAAAAATTAGCCGTTCAGTCGTGGAAACGCTCACGGAAAAATATGGAGAAATGCTGTTACGAACCCACATCAGCAAGTCCATAGAGGCTGGCAGAAGTTCCGAAAACCGTATGCCACTTTGCCTGACAAACAGCAAACTCGGCACAGAATACGAAGCATTAGCACAGGAGGTGCTTGAAAGATGCTAAAAATTCCAGAATTAGCGATGAATCCCACACGCACAGTCAAGACAAAATGCTGCGGTCAGGTTAAGACATGGACTGACCGTGAAGAAGCAAAGGACTTCTTTTTAGAAGCCATGATGAACACAGAAGGTGCAGAACATGACCGATATACAGCGATTTATACACAGCTTGTCAACGGTTTGACCTACTGTACAGACGAAAATTAACGGAGGTATTTATGAACACACAATTCAATCTCAATGCAATGCTGTCAAATCCGACAGCATTGCAGAACAATGTGAAGCCGATTCCCTGTGATATGCTGATTCCCTATCACAATCACAAATTTGAAATGTACTCAGGTGAACGGCTTGACGATATGCTTTCCAGTATCATGGAAAACGGTGTACTCTGCCCGATTATCGTACAGCCTGCCGATGACGGCAAGTATGAAATTCTTATCGGTCACAATCGCTGGAATGCCTGCAAAATCGCAGGACTGCCGACTGTTCCGGCTATCATCAAGGAGGGACTTTCCGAAGATGAAGCAGAAATGTATGTGATTGAATCAAATCTTATGCAGAGAGGTTTTGAGAATCTCCGCATTTCTGAACAGGCTGCTGTTATCGCTGAACGGCACAAATCCATGTTTTCACAGGGCAAACGCAATGACATTATCCGTGAACTCGAAAGATTGGAAAATCCCGAAATTTCAACTGATAATCAGGATTCAACTTTGAATCCAGTGGAGTCAAAGTTAGATTCGAGCCGAGAAGTCGGCACTGAATACGGCATGAGCAAGGCTTCTGTTATCCGTCTGATTCGCATTGATAAACTTATCAAAGAATTAAAAATCCTGATTGACAGTGGAGAAATCGCCATCAGAACCGGAGTAGAGCTGTCATTCCTTTCAGAAGAAGTCCAGAAAGAAGTTGCTGAACAGGCTGAAAATTTCAGGATTGACATCAAAACAGCAAAAAACTCCGTGAGTACGCAGATGAAAACGGCAGTATCAGCAATACGGCTCTGCTTCAGATTATCGCAGGAGTTCCCGAAGATAAACCAAAACCGAAAAGCGTGAAAATCAGCAATGATGTTTTCAGCCGATATTTCGGAGAAAATACCAAAAAGCAGGAAGTCGCTGACACAATCGAAAAGGCTCTTGCTTATTATTTTGCCAACAGGGAGGATTTATAAATATCATGATTATATCAATTTTAACCGCATTTCTTCTCAATATGAGTGTGACTGCCCATGCCAGAGAAATGCTTGAACGTGACTATATCGAATCGGAAATCTGGCAGGAGATGTGGCTCGGCAGAGATGACGACGGAACAGAATTTCCCGAAGCATCATTCAAGCATCATCTGCTTGACAAGTGGATTGATGAGAATTATGGCTCAGATGATTACAGCTGGTCTGATGTTGATGAATTAAAATATTCTTATAAAAGATATTATAAAAATTATACAGAAGATTGGGACTTCAACGATGATGATAACGGCAACTGGACGATTGAAACTGATGAACATTCGTATAGTTTCACGATGTTTCAGAATGAGTGGCTTATGCTGGACGAAAACGGAAATACTGTCGATACGTTCCTGCCGTTCAGCACTCTAGAATCTGAATCCGAAAAAGCACCGATTTCAGGAAGTACAGACAGGGCAAGCGAGGACACTCACAAAGTCAAAAGCAGTTTCAACAGCGGAGCGGAAACGGCTTCTGACGAGCCGGACAGCGAGAGTATGGAGTTTGACGTAGACAGCACTGAAAACGCATCAGAGAGCCGTACAGACGATTTTGACAGCATTACTCCGCTGATTGTCGGAGCAATAATCATTATCATAATCGGAGCAGTTGGAATTTATCTGTATCAAAGAAAGAAGTGATTTTATGATTTTCAGAAGTGAATCAATGATTTATCAGAATGAACGCTATACCGTGCCCGTATGGGTTCTTGATACCGATACACAGACGGTTACTTACACCAATCCCGAAACATTCGAGGAACAGCACTGGCAGTTCCATACTGACCATATCCGCTATCATCTGCATTATTGTGAGGAATACCGTCCTGAACGACTGCAAAGTCTTGTGAACAGCGGAAAAATCTACAAGTATCTGGACGAACTCGACACCAGAGTGACCGATGCGCTCATGGAACAAGCAGAAATCCTCATGAACGCTGACAGCGACTACAAAACCGCTCTCGAAACAGGCAATCTCTACGAAGTGGAGCGAATCGGCAATATGTGCCGTGAACAGGCAAAAGAACCGATTTTCAATGCGATGATTTATGTATAAACATAAAAGCAGTATTCTGAAAATGGATACTGCTTTTATCATTGTATTTGATTTTATTATACGCTTTTTTTCATTCTTTCTCTTGCGAACTGCATGGTATCAAGTTTATCTGTCCAGTCCAATGCTTCAAACACCCTGAAAAATTCACTCGTCATTCCATCTGTTTTGTTTTCAGTAGCTTCTTGTTTTACAGAAACAGGACTAATAGGCTCGTTTTCTACCGAAGAATCTTCTGTTCTGCCAATCAAGTAATCCGTTGAAACATTAAAATACTCTGCAATAGCTGCAATTTTATCCACTGAGGGGACAGAACCTTTTTTCAGATTATCAATAATACTTCTGTTTAAGCCACAATCAGCAAATAATTTGCTTTTGGATATGCCCGCCTGTAAACACAGCATTTCGATTCTATTGGCAAGGAACTTGGAATCGAATTCATTTTTCATGAAAATCCCCCTCTCGTAATTTTGTTAAAAATTCATAAAAATGCCGTATAAATTATGTATATTAAA
>JAZQIL010000019.1:0-1841 GCA_045541055.1 Oscillospiraceae bacterium | reverse complement strand
CAGGATTCCGCTGTATCTCAGCATTCTGGTTTTGCCGATTTCTTTCCTGTCGAGATACGGCAGAATCTCTTCCGGACAGTGTTCCAGCTCCGGCAGCATTTCATGGTCAATGCAGAATTGTCCGACCTCTTCAAGCGTTTCAGCCTTGATGACAGGAACTGCATCCAGCCCATACGTCAGCAGAAAAACATCTTCAAAATCATTGATTTCCATTCTGTTTGCCACCGCAGAGAATACAGCTTTTTTAGCTTCTGTCAGTTTTTCATAGCATTGTGCAAACACATTCAGCCTGTAAATATCGGCAGAAAAAGTCTTGAGTTTCAGCTTGTAAGGCAGCGAATCTACAAACGAAAACACAACATCTGTTTCATCCTGCGGATTCTGACGGCGGTCAAGAATGTCCTGCAACTTCAGAACACTCATTGGAAATTCCTCCGGCTGATGCGTTCGGTTAAAAAATAAATTGACTTTCATTGGTTATACCTCCAAATTTATTGCTCCGTTTCTTCTGGCGGAGCATTCAGTTCATTGATTCTGTCCCACACTTTTTGAGGATATTCAATGCCCTCATAGGTCACCCAGCTTATCCAGCGACTATCTGACAAAGGAATTTTCTGCACAATTGGTTCAGTATCCAAAATCAAAAAGACTTGACCATTACCATCATACACTCCGAACTCTGAGCCGGAAAACACACCAATTCCAGCGACTTCCGGCATAGTGTCCAGCATTCCCTGCTCCGTATAAAACAGCGTGTCCATGTCCGTTCCGAAGGCTCTTTCTTCCGGAAGATAATCCAAATAGCCGAGTATCAGACCGACATTATCGGCTGTTCTCCACTGTTTTTCCGGATTGATTTCGCCCCCTCCGAAGTCTGAAAGCCAGCCGGATTCGTAAGCATTTCTGCACCATGCCGTGAGGTCTGTACTGTTTTTCGTTTTCGGATTGGTGAACAGATACGGGTCAATCGTGGCATTTTTCACAAGCAGATACGTCCTTTGAAATGCTTCCTTGTCGATTTCCAGCTCATAGAATGTGTTCAGGCAGTCTATTAAAATGCCATCATCATCTATATAAAAAATATTTGTGTATTCATCTAAATCTGTTATCTTTCCGCTGTCAGAGTACGAAAGATAAATCAGCTGTGCTTTCAAAGCCTGATACCGATTGCCCTTATTTGCAAGTATTTCAGCGATTTTTTCACATTCTGCTTCTGATTCTGTCAGCTTATCCATATCAAATATCGGCTGAATTTCTGCTTCATTCAGCTGTATTTTCGGCGGGTCAAGCTGATTCAGCTCCGCTAAAACTACGAACGGCAAAAGCAGCATTCCAACCAGTCCAGTGATAATGCTTCCTACAATCAGCAGAATTTTCTTTCTGCTTTTCTCATCAGAGAGCAGAGAAAGAAGCAGTTTCAAGGCGGTACTCATCGTCCGCCAGCCTTTCCGAACAGTGCTGCTTTGTAAGCTGGAACGATGACTTGCAACAAATATCGCTCGTTTCCGCATCTGTAAAAGCAAGTTCCACGCTCTGAATACTGAATTAGTTCATATTCCGACTGCTCCAGCCGAAGCATATCCATGAATTCCACATGTGAAATATTCCCCGGATAGAACAGAAAAATATGACACGGAATGCTGAACAGCGGCTTTGTAAATTCTTTCACTTCTGGCAGAAGAAAATCTTCGATGTTCTGGGAAGCAAGAATAAATGAGGATTCTTTCTTTCTAACACGCTTCATGCCGTTGCGGATATATTCAATAGCGGTCATGTTAGTGAGGTACATGTGCAGTTCGTCAATGGCTGCGACCGTGTTTCCTCTGCCTAAAAGCTGATTG
>JAZQIL010000018.1:0-10801 GCA_045541055.1 Oscillospiraceae bacterium | reverse complement strand
TGTGCAATATTCCCCACTGCTGCCTCCCGTAGGAGTCTGGGCCGTGTCTCAGTCCCAATGTGGCCGTTCAACCTCTCAGTCCGGCTACTGATCGTCGACTTGGTGAGCCGTTACCTCACCAACTATCTAATCAGACGCGAGCCCATCTCCAAGCAATAAATCTTTGATATTTCAGCCATGCGACTAAAATATGTTATAAGGTATTACCATCCGTTTCCAGAAGCTATCCCTTTCTTGAAGGTAGGTTGCTCACGTGTTACTCACCCGTCCGCCACTAAGATTTAAAAGCAAGCTCTTAAATCTCCGTTCGACTTGCATGTGTTAGGCGTGCCGCCAGCGTTCGTCCTGAGCCAGGATCAAACTCTTCATAAGTTTGTATCTTAAATCCGATTTCTCGGAAATTAAAATCAGCTCAATTACGATTCGCTCGCAAATTACTGTTCCTCTTTTATAGTCTTTTTTCTGACTTCTCTTAAATTCAATTCTTAAATCGAATTGACAAGGGTTCAGTTCTTTTTTCTTGCCTTTGTATTGTTCACTTTTCAAGATGCAGTGCCGTTTTTAAGAAGTGCTCTTCTCGCTGACGACTTATTTATTATACCACATTTTCTTTCGTTTGTCAAGCCTTTTTTCAAATTTTTTTGAAAAACTTTTTTCAAGCTTTCTGAAATGCGGTTTCGATTGTCTTCCGCTGAACTCTGCGACTCCCGTCCGGTTCTCACGGCGACTTATCTATTATATCACATTTCGTTTCATTTGTCAAGACCTTTTTCAAACTTTTTGAAAATTTTTCTTGGTATCTTTCGCTTTCGGGCTTTCGTCCGACAGCTTTATTATTATAGCACACTTTTCCGACTTTGTCAAGCAGAAGAAATCTAATAAATTGAATATTATTTTATCAAAAATAAACAAAAATCAAAATCTCTCACTTTACCGGAAACGAATAACCCCTGCCGGATTCCCGACAGGAGTTACAGATGATATCACTAAAATTATTTTTCGTCAGGACACATCAGCTTGACCATAACAGCCTTCTGAGCGTGTAAACGGTTTTCAGCTTCGTCAAAAATTTCCTGTGCATGTGCTTCAAAAACTTTTGCAGTGATTTCTTCCTCACGGTGTGCCGGCAGACAGTGCATCACCATTGCATCAGCATGTGCAGCAGACATAATTTCATCGTTAATCTGGTAGCCCTTGAAAGCAATTTTACGCTTTTCAATTTCGGATTCCATACCCATAGAAGACCAGACATCAGTTAAAAGAACATCAGCGTTCTGAGCTGCTTCAAGCGGACTGTTCGTCATGGAAAAGCCCTTGTAATCCTTCGCAAAATCAAGCACCTGCTTATCCGGCTGATAATCATCAGGACAAGCAATAGAAACATCCATACCAACTTTCAGACCACCGACAATTAAAGAATTCGCCATATTATTGCCGTCACCAATATAGCACATTTTCAAGCCGTCAAAATTTGCCTTATATTCACGAATTGTCAGCAAATCCGCCAATACCTGACACGGATGGCAAAAGTCAGTTAATCCGTTAATAATCGGAATAGAACCATATTCTGCTAAGTCTTCTACTTCCTTCTGTGCAAATGTACGAATCATAATGCAGTCAAGATATCTCGACAACACCCTTGCAGTATCCTGCACCGGTTCGCCTCTTCCAATCTGTAAATCATTCGCTGATAAAAACAGCGGATAGCCCCCCAGCTGATACATGCCCGTTTCAAAAGATACTCTCGTTCTGGTGGAAGCCTTCTGGAAAATCATTCCCAGTGTTTTCCCCTCCAGCATTCTGTGCGGAATATTATGTTTTGTCTGATATTTCAGCTTATCTGCTAGATTCAGTATATCAAAAATTTCCTGCTGGGATAAATCCAGCATTTTCAACAGATGTTTCATCATTCAAATCCTCCTGTAATTCTTACTTATTCATTTCTCCAAAACATTTATCAGCTGCTACTGCAAACAACGGAAAAAAATCATCAAATGACTGGTCATCAAAAACTAGCTTGTAAATTAAATCATTATTTACTAATTTCGCTGTGTCAAGTGTTCCAATCTGCACTTCATTCTTAAATAAAATAAAATGTTTCTGGTCCTTGCCCTTAAGCTCATAGATGCTGTCAACGGTCTCAAACTGGATACTTGGGTCTATAAACATGGACTTGCAAAGCACTTTCATAAAAAACCGGTCATTGAACTGTACTTCATATTCCGGTTTCTTCCCTGCGGAAGTGCGCTTCATCGTATAGAGTGTATAACCGCTTGCATCATAAAGAGTAGTTGTTGGACTTCCAAAGAGTTTTCTTGCTTTTGTAACATGATAAATTTCTCTTTCTTTCGGGTCAGTGACCGTATATTTTCCAGAACCTTTTGAAGTTATCAGCAATTCCATGGTATCCCTCCTAAAATTATTTTAGTACCCGACAAAGAATTTCTGCTCCGGTCTGTAGTTCTTCATCACTGATAGTCAGAGGAGGAAGCAGACGTACTCTATCTTTTGCAGTCAGCACAAGCAGACCATTTGCTATACATGCTTTTAATACATCAGAAGCTTTTTTCTGTTTTAAAGCAATGCCAATCATAAACCCTAAACCAGAAACTTCCTGCACTTCGTCCAAAGCAGACAGTTTTTCACGCAGATACTGACTTTTTTTGAGAATGCCTTCTAACATTCCGGTCTGTTCGAGTGTTTCCAACACTTTCACTGCACCGGCACATACAACAGGATTCCCACCAAATGTAGAGCCGTGCGCTCCAGGCCCTAATACATCAGCACATTTTTCATTTGCCAAGCAGACACCTATTGGCAGACCTCCGCCTAAGCCTTTTGCAGCAGTTGTAATATCTGCCTTACAATTGAAATGCTCCCCTGCAAAGAGTTTGCCAGTTCTTCCAATACCAGTCTGTACTTCATCTGCAATCATTAAAATATCTTTTTCATCACAAATTTTCCGGATTTCATTGACAAAATCAGGCTGTAATGCCATGACACCGCCTTCCCCCTGTACATATTCAATCATAATGCCACAAACAGTATCATCTAATTTATCATACAAATCAGCAATGTCATTCGCCTTTACAAACCGGAAACCTTCTGTAAAGGGAAAGAAATAATTATGAAATACATCTTGTCCAGTTGCGGAAAGCGTTGTAATCGTTCTGCCATGAAAAGAATTTACAAGCGTGATAATAGTATGTCTACCCTTACCATACTTGTCAAAGCTGTATTTTCTAGCGATTTTAATAGCACATTCATTTGCTTCTGCACCGCTGTTTCCAAAGAACATTTTGCTGTAGCCGGACATTGCACATAATTTTTCTGCAAGTTCTGCCTGAGGCTGATGATAGAACAAATTAGATGTATGCTGTACTTTTTTCACCTGTGCGCAAACTGCTTCTGCCCATGCATCATTGCAGTATCCTAATGAAGTTGTCCCGATTCCGCTGCCAAAATCAATATATTTTTTTCCGTCAGCATCATAGCACGTTGCTCCGTGACCGTTGACAATCACAACTTCATTCCGGCCGTATGTCGGCATAATATGCAGTTTTGTCTGTTCAATCGTATTCAATAGATTCCGCTCCTTTATCTTAAAAATTTAATGATATTGTATCCATAACACTGCATAAGCCGTCAGAATTCCAATTCCGGCAGTCATGCATAATAATTTCCGAATTTCAAAACGGCTTCCGTTTCGTATCCCGAAAATGTACGGATTTGTTTTTTCATAACAAATTGTAATTTTATCCCCTGTCCGATATCGATATTGCCATTCCGGAACAAATATTCTAGCTGTCGCCGTTAATTCTCCCTGTTCCGTCTGGTAGCGCACTACAGGCGCATAAGAAATAATTTCGCCTTGTTTCCGAAACATTTTCTGTGTCACACGGTCAATTACTTCTGCCTGTGTGACAACAGGTGTTTTAATACTTTTGTCATGCTCCGGAATCCATGCAATTATTATACAAATTATGCCAATCAGTATCGGCAGAAGCTTTAAAAGCAAAATCATAAGAACTGCGTTCCAAGTCCTTCATTGGAAAGCATTTCAATTAAAATAGAATGTGGCACTCTGCCATCAATAATTGCTGTTTTCTTCACACCTCGGCGAACTGCTTCCACACAGCAGTCAATCTTTGGAATCATACCGCCTGAAATAATGCCTCTCTTCTTCATGAATGGCACTTCACTGACATTGACAGAAGAAATCAATGTGCTGGGGTCGTCCTTATCTCTTAACAGCCCTGCAATATCTGTCAGCAAAATTAAATTTTCTGCTTTCAGTTCAGCGGCAATTCTAGAAGCTGCTGTATCTGCATTGACATTATAAGCCTGACCCTTTTCATCACAAGCGACTGTTGCAATGACTGGAATCACGTTATTATTCAATGCGTCTGTGATAGGCTTTGTATTGACTTTGGTAATCTTGCCAACATAGCCTAAATCCTCATCATTTTCGCCATAAGCTCTTTCAGCAAGGAGCATTTTTTCATCCAGTCCGCAAAGTCCAATTGCTTGTCCGCCTTTGAGGCCTAACATGGTAACAAGTTCTTTATTAACTTTTCCGGAAAGCACCATTTTGACGACATCAATTGTATTTTCATCTGTATAGCGCAAGCCGTTAATGAACTTACTTTCAATGCCTAATCTTTTCAGCATATCATTGATTTCAGGTCCGCCACCATGAACAAGTACAATCTTCACTCCAACAAGCGTTAATAATACAATATCACTCATCACAGCTTGTTTGAGTTCTTCGTTTGTCATGGCATTTCCGCCGTATTTAATGACAACGACTTTATTATGATACTTCTGAATGTATGGCAGAGCATCATTTAAAACTTTTGCTCTGACCTCGTTGGAAATATTGATTTTCTCCATCTCTTTCCTCTCCTTACGGATAAATTTTCCGACTGTATTCTAACACAGCACACACAACTCTGTATCCGGATTTTCAAGCAGTCCGGCATTCAGTTTAATAATAATTGTCTGCATTAACTTCTGTAATCGCCATTGATTCTGACATAATCATAAGTCAAATCACAGCCCCATGCAACAGCTGAACCTGCACCGCTTCCAATGCTGACAGATACCAGAATTTCTTCTTCTGAAAGAATTTCTTTTGCTTGTTCTTCAGAAAATTCTACACCTGCACCATTTTTGCAGACATCAATACAGCCTTTGGAAGAACTTAATGAAACATTTACTTTATGAATGTCAAAATCTGCCGGCGCATAGCCTACAGCACATAAAATTCTTCCCCAGTTTGCATCTTCTCCGAAAATCGCTGCTTTGAACAAACTTGATGTAATAACAGATTTTGCAACAATTTCAGCCGTTTTGTCATCAAATGCCCCTGTGCAGACACATTCAATCAGCTTGGTAGCTCCTTCACCGTCACGAGCCATCATTCTTGCTAAATTCATCAGTACAGCATATAATGCATCTTTCAAGAGTTCAAAATCTGCATCTGTTGTTTGAATTTCAGTATTTCCAGCTTCTCCATTTGCTAAAATGCAAACCATATCATTCGTAGAGGTATCGCCATCAACACTGACTCTGTTTAAAGTAACTGTCACAACTTCTTTTAAAGCCTGTTTGAGCATTCCGGAAGATACTGCACAGTCTGTCGTCAAAAATGTTAAAGTTGTTGCCATATTCGGGTGAATCATGCCACTTCCCTTAAGCATTCCGCCTAAATGACATTTTTTCCCTTGAATTTCAAATTCTACAGCAACTTCTTTCGGCTGAGTATCCGTTGTCATAATGGCATGAACAGCTTCTGTATTACCCTGATGATTTAAACCTTTGGCAAGTTCGGGAATGCCTTTCTGAATTGGCTCAATCGGCAATGGCTGTCCAATTACTCCAGTAGAAGCAACAATTACATCTTCCGGCTTTAAATTTAAAGCTTCCGCTGTAAACTGACACATTTGTTCAGCTTTCTGCACACCGTCTGCATTGCAAGTATTTGCATTCACAGAATTTACAATGACTGCTTGTGCCGTTCCGTCTTGAAGATGTTTTTTTGTAACAGCTATCGGCGCACCCTGTACTTTATTTGTCGTATACATTGCAGCTGCTGTACAAGGCTTTTCAGCATAAATCATGGCTAAATCATTTTTTGCTGGGTCGCCGTTCTGTTTAATTCCGCAGTGAATGCCATTCGCCTGAAATCCTTCAGAAGCACAAACACCACCCTCTATAAAAGCAAAGCCTTTGAATTCTTTCTTATTCAAAATAAATCCCTCTTTTATTTAAAATTATACTAATCCTGTTGTTTCATCAATGCCCATCATAATATTAAGACACTGCACTGCTGCACCAGATGCACCTTTTCCAAGGTTGTCCAGTCTTGCACATAACAGAATTTGTTCATCATTTCCGAATGTGAAAATTTCAAGCTTATTCTGTCCGCTTAATGTATTGGAAGCTAAGAAGAAAGTTTTTTGTTCTTCCGGAAGCATAAGCGGATTGACGGAAACTAATTTTGCATCTGCATAATGTTCCTGATAAGTCTGATTTACCTGCTCTAAGCTGATTTTTTTATCCAGCATTCTGGTCTGAATCGGTACAGAAACCACCATACCACTGTAATAATCACAAATAATCGGGTTAAACATTGGCTTATACGTTAATCCGGAAAATAACTGCATTTCTGGTAAATGCTTATGCTGCTGAGAAAGCGCATACTGACGGGGAGAATTGAATTCTTCCGGTTTGTCAGAGCCTTCATATTGCGCAATTGCTTTTTTCCCTGCACCGCTGTAGCCGGAAGTTGCATAAGCAAATACCGGAAAATCTGCCGGAATTAACCCATGCTTCACCATTGGATACAACAGCGAAATAAATCCGCTTGCATAACACCCCGGAACAGCAGTTTTTGAAGAAGAAACTAATTTTTCTCTGAATTCCGGTGCTAATTCCGGAAAACCATAAGCCCATTCAGGATTTGTTCTATGCGCTGTAGAAGCATCTATAAAACGTGTACGATTTCCGCCAAGTGCTACCGCTTCACGAGCTGCATCATCTGGCAAACATAAAAATGTGAAATCTGCTTCCGCCATCATTTCAGCACGTTTTTGATTATTATGCCTGTCTTCTTCTGCAATTTTTAACAAGTGAATATCTTCACGAGTTTCAAGACGGCTGACAATTTTTAAGCCGGTAGTACCTGCCTGACCGTCAATATATACTTTTACGGACATAATTATTTGTCCTCCTTATGTTCTTGATGTAAATCATCTTCTTCATCTGGTTCTCTGGGACATTTCCAAAGGCTGTATGCACAACAGGCTATTAGGCAAATTATCGCCCAAGTAACAGACATTGCAAAATTATTAAATAATTCTCCAATGATAAATTCCCCTACAATCCAGATGATAAAGCTTAAAAATGTTAAAGCAAAGATGAATTTTAACTGACGTTTTTTCATGCGAGAGCTTCCATTAAATCAGCTAACTGTTTCTTCACGGCATCTGGAGAGGGTGCGCCGTAAGATTTTCGTTCTCTGACACAGGTATCTAAACTAATTGCCTGATAAATATCTTCTGTGAATAAATCTGTCATTTCCTGATATGCTTCTAAAGGAAGTGTTTCAAGTGTAAGATTTTTTTCAATGCACTTGGCAACAAGTGTTCCGGTAATTTTATAAGCATCACGGAACGGCATACCTTTTTTAACAAGATAATCTGCACAGTCAGTTGCATTGATAAAGCCCTTTGCAGCAGCATTACGCATATTTTCTTTTAAAACACGCATTGTTTTCAGCATTGGGATAAACGTTTTCAAACAAAGTTCTGTATTATCAATCGCATCAAAAATAGCTTCTTTATCTTCCTGCATGTCTTTATTATAAGCTAACGGCAGGCCTTTCATCATGGAAAGCAAAGTAATTAAATCACCGTTCACTCTGCCGGTTTTTCCTCTGATAAGTTCTGTTACATCAGGGTTTTTCTTCTGTGGCATGATGGAAGAACCAGTTGCATAAGCATCATCTAATTCTACAAATTTAAATTCCCATGAACACCAGAGAATAATTTCTTCTGAAAATCTGGATAAATGCGTCATTAAAATTGACAATGCACAGCAAAGTTCAATGCAAAAATCACGGTCTGATACACCGTCAAGGCTATTTGCTACAGGGCGGTAAAAATCTAATAATTCTGCTGTCATGAAACGGTCAATCGGATAAGTTGTTCCGGCAAGTGCGCCAGACCCTAACGGACATTCATTCATTCGTTCTACAGCATCAAAAATACGGTCATTGTCTCGCCTTAACATCTGGGCATAAGCTAATAAATGATGTGCAAATGTAATCGGCTGCGCTCTCTGTAAATGTGTATACCCTGGCATTACCGTTTCCGTATGTTCCTTTGCTATTTCACAAATTGTTAATGTTAATTCATTAACAAGCTTCTGAATAGTCTGCATTTCATCTCTTAAATATAATCTGATGTCCAGTGCAACCTGGTCATTTCTGGAACGTGCTGTATGTAAGCGTTTTCCGGTACTGCCTAACCGCTTTGTCAATTCGGCTTCCACAAACATATGAATGTCTTCTGCATTTGGGTCAAATACAAGCTTACCGCTGTCAATATCAGCTAAAATGCCTTTCAGTCCTTCAATAATTGCTTCACTTTCAGACAATTCAATAATACCACATTTTCCAAGCATGGTTGCATGAGCAATACTGCCACGGATATCCTGTGCATACATTCTGGCATCAAATGCAATTGATGAATTGAATGCATTGACTGTTTCATCCACTTCTTTTGAAAATCTTCCTGCCCAAAGTGCCATAAATTTCCCTCCGGTGAAAATGCAAAGCAGGAGATTCAGAAAATCTCCATGCTATGCACTGATTATTTTTTAAGAATTGTGTAATTCCATATAAGCTGCTATCATATCTCTGACAGGGATACCATCAATTTCCGCCTTGCCCCATTCACAGTTTTCAAACTGCACATCTTCCATAGAACATTTCTGAAAATGCGAACCGCCAAGATTCAAATTTGTAAATCTGGCTTCCTGCATTCCGGAATGTTTAATGACACTCTGATAAAGATTGACATCTGTGAAAACGCATTCTTTCATATCGGCGCACTGAAATGAAGCGTGTTTCATGCCTAAATTGCGAAACTGTGCATTTTCCATTGCACTTTCTTCGATACGGCATTCATTTACATTGCAGTGTGAAACGGCATTACAGTATAAATTACTGTTATGAAATACTGCACAGTCCAAATCTACTTCATCAAAGACAGTACCTTGCAAATTTTGCTGTACTGCAAACTTCATTTCCTGTGTGTTTTTTTCTTCTGCCATCATATCACCTGTCTGTCACAGAACGAAATAAATTACTTATTTTCGCTGTTTCTTTTCTGTTCAAGTTTTGCTCTGACCTTAATCGGGAGTCCGAACAGGTTAATAAAGCCTGCGCTGTCCTTCTGGTCGTACACTTCATCTGCATCGAAAGTAGCAACCTGTTCATCATAGAGTGTATAAGGAGAGGTTACACCAGCATTGATAATATTGCCTTTGTAAAGTTTCAGGCGAACATCACCAGTAACTGTTTTTTGTGTTTCAGTGACAAATGCGCTCATTGCTTCTCTAAGAGGTGTGTACCACTGACCGTTATAAACGATATCAGCGAATTTAATACCGAGATACTGTTTAACTCTAGCAGTTTCTTTATCAATTGTAATGGTTTCAAGCACTTCATGTGCATGATAGAGAATCGCACCACCAGGAGTTTCATAAACGCCTCTGGACTTCATGCCGACCAGTCTATTTTCTACGAGGTCAGCAAGACCGATACCATTTTCACCGCCGAGCTTATTTAAAGTAGTTACGATTTCTGTACCATTCATTTCTTTGCCGTCAATAGCAGTCGGAACACCTTTTTCAAAGTGAATGGTTACATAAGTAGGCTTGTCCGGAGCTTGAAGCGGAGAAACACCCATTTCAAGGAAACCAGGCTTTTCATACTGTGGTTCATTAGCAGGGTCTTCCAAGTCAAGACCTTCATGAGACAGATGCCAAATATTTTTATCTTTAGAATAATTAGTTTCTCTGTTAATTTTCAACGGAATATTATGTGCTTCTGCATAATCGATTTCTTCGTCACGAGATTTCAAATCCCAGATTCTCCAAGGAGCAATAATTTCCATATCAGGAGCAAATGCCTTGATAGCAAGTTCAAAACGAACCTGATCATTGCCCTTGCCAGTACAGCCGTGACAAATTGCATCTGCACCTTCTTTGAGGGCGATTTCTGCAATTCTCTTTGCAATAATCGGACGTGCAAAAGAAGTACCTAACATATAGCGGTTTTCATAAATTGCACCAGCCTGTACAGTCGGGAATACATAATCTGTAATAAATTCTTCTGTCAGGTCTTCAATATAGAGCTTAGAAGCACCTGTTTTAATTGCCTTTTCTTCCAGACCGTCAAGTTCTGTACCCTGTCCGACATTACCGGAAACAGCAATGACTTCACAGTTATTATAATTTTCTTTCAGCCACGGAATAATAATAGAAGTATCCAGTCCGCCGGAATAGGCAAGCACTACTTTTTTAATTTCTTTTGCCATGATAAAAATCCTCCTGATTACATCAATCAATATTTAAAGAATGCATTTTTTCAGAATGCAGTTCTAACTTTTTTTATTATACACCATTTACTGCTTAATGTCAAGCATTTTTGCATAATTATGCAGAAACTTTTTGCTGACGTGTATATTATGCATATTTATACTAATATTTTGTATATTTAAAATTATTCATT
>JAZQIL010000017.1:0-18245 GCA_045541055.1 Oscillospiraceae bacterium | reverse complement strand
CTTATGCAGTGCAAAGGTCAGTCCGCAACGATTTTGTGTGTAGAAAATATGTACCGTGTCCGTCACCTCCAGGACATCCAGTCCGCTGAGTCCCTCGATATAGACGTTTTCATAGTCCACCAGATAAATTGCCATGTTTCTTCCTCCTTTCTGACGAAATTCCATTGCACCATCCAGGGCTTCCCCTCAAGATGGTATAAAAAAACACTTGCAGTCATGCAAGTGTTTTTCTGGAGGCGCCACCCGGATTTGAACCGGGGATCAAGGTGTTGCAGACCTACGCCTTACCACTTGGCTATAGCGCCGAAAAAAATGGAGCGGATTACGAGGCTCGAACTCGCTACCTCCACCTTGGCAAGGTGGCGCTCTACCAGATGAGCTAAATCCGCAGAAATGGTGCTTCCGGTCGGAATCGAACCAACGACACGGGGATTTTCAGTCCCCTGCTCTACCGACTGAGCTACAGAAGCACTTACGACCTGGATGAGACTCGAACTCACGACCTCCGCCGTGACAGGGCGGCGTTCTAACCAACTGAACTACCAGGCCATAGGAGTGGGAGCTACAGGGCTCGAACCTGTGACCCTCTGCTTGTAAGGCAGATGCTCTCCCAGCTGAGCTAAGCTCCCATCATACTTATCACAAGTTTTTAAGCTTTTTGTTCTTTCATCCTTGCGACTATTTTAGTATACCACAAATCATTCCATTTGTCAACACTTTTTTTCAAAAAAATTCTAGTTTGTGAAATGTTTATAATTTCAACAGTTTAAAATGTTGAAAGTTATCAATTCAAACCATTCATGCCGTATCTGGAAAATAAATGAAAAATGTCCATGTATAGCGCATGATGTTCACTTTTCTGTAAATCAGGGTCATCTGTCAGCAAATACTGCGTTGCTTCCTGCACTTCATGAAGCATCTTGGAATCTGTCAGTTTCGCAAGCTTTAAAGGCGGTAAACCATGCTGCATACTCCCGAAAAAATCCCCCGGCCCTCTGAGTTTTAAATCCGCTTCTGCAACTTGAAAGCCGTCTGTCGTACTGCTTAAAAGCTTTAAACGCTCCCGTGCTTCTTCATCAGCGTGTTCCGTTACTAAAATACAATAGCTTTGAAGCGAACTTCTCCCCACACGCCCCCGAAGCTGATGAAGCTGTGACAAGCCGAAACGCTCTGCATCTTCAATTAACATGACAGTCGCATTAGGAACGTCAACACCCACTTCCACTACTGTTGTACAAATTAACACATCAATTTCATGCTCATGAAATTTTTTCATAATATTTTCTTTTTCCTGCGCATTCATTTGACCGTGTAAAATATTCACATTCCAGTCTTTCAGTAAATTTTGCTTCATGCTTTCAGCGTAAGCCGTGACTGCTTTCAATTCAAAGTCAGAATCTTCATTTTCTGAAATTGCAGGACAGACAATGTAAGCCTGACGATTTTGTTTCAGTTCTTCAATCAGAAAATGCACGGCACGTTCTCTTAATTTTCCCGTGACAGCGTAAGTTTTTACAGGAAGCCTTCC
The DNA here is from genome assembly GCA_045541055.1 of Oscillospiraceae bacterium. Taxonomy (GTDB): domain Bacteria; phylum Bacillota; class Clostridia; order Oscillospirales; family Ruminococcaceae; genus UBA3855. The sequence continues at coordinate 16,717 of JAZQIL010000017.1, read as the reverse complement.
ATTGGGCATGACGTTTAAAACGGAAACTTCCAAATCTCCGTAAATCATTAACGCTAATGTGCGTGGAATCGGTGTTGCAGACATGACCAGCTTATGAGGTGAACCGCCTTTTTCAGCAAGTGCGTTTCTTTGTGCCACGCCGAAACGGTGCTGTTCGTCTGTAATGACTAAACCTAATTTCTGATATTCCACTGCTTTTTGAAATACGGCATGTGTCCCGACAATGACCTGCACAGAACCGTCAGCAATTTCCGCATATCTTAATTTCTTCTGTTTAGCAGTCAGTGAACCGGTTAAAAGCGTAACACGCATTCCCAGCCCTCCCAGAAAGCTTGTAAGTGTTTGAAAATGCTGTTCTGCCAATATTTCCGTAGGAGCCATTAAAACGCTTTGACAGCCGTTACAAGCACAGAAATAACAAGCCGCTGCTGCCACAGCTGTTTTACCGCTTCCGACATCTCCCTGTAAAAGCCTGTTCATCGGAACTTCTCCGGTCATATCTGTTAAAATTTCCTGTACTGCCTGCTTTTGTGCTGTCGTGAACGAAAACGGCAGACTTTCATAAAAAGGTTTCATTTCAATCTGATGCATAGGATATTCTGTTTTCTTCTGAGCTTTGCGCTTCAAAAGAGATAACCCTAACTGCAAGCGGAGCAGTTCTTCAAAGGCAATCCGGTGCTGTGCCTTTTCCATCGCTTCGAGTGTATCCGGCTGATGAATGGCATGTAGTGCTTTCGGTAAAGGCATTAACTCAAATTTTTCACGCAGTTCAGCCGGAAGCGTTTCAAACGGCAGTTCATCTAAAAGCTGTAAGCATTCTTTTATATTGGTTCTTACCATCTGGTTGGTCAAGCCGTTTGTCTGCGGATAAACTGCTTCAATCGGATTTTCCATGTCTTTGAGAAGCTGAGGATTTTGTATTTCCAGTCTTTCATCATGCGAATTACGAATAATTTTTCCGTACATGACATAGCTTTTCCCAATTTCAAGGGCTTGAAATGTAAATCTTTGATTAAAAATAACAATTCCCAGTTCTGTGCCGTCCTCATCTACAGAATCTGCATGAAAAATTTGCATTCCCCGACTGCTGTAAACAGGATTTTTCTTTCTGGTAATGGTCACTTTGACAACATTCGGCATATCCGGCACGGCTTCTGCAACAGGAGCAGGTTCTCGATAATCTTTATAAGCTCTCGGCAAATAATATAATAAATCATAAGGAGTCAGCACACTGACTTTCTGATAGACTTTTGCTCTGGTTTTGCTGACACTTTTCAGATGCTCAATTGACAGAAATAATCGTTCCATATACTGACCCCTTTATCTCAATTATTAAATTTTATTCTGCTGCAATAATATAATAATAAACTGGCTGTCCGCCATTGACAAGCATCACTTCGACTTTTTCGCCGAATTTTTCCTGCACTTTCTCAAAAAGCTGTTCTGCTGTCGGCTCGTCTACATTTTCGCCGTAAGTAATCGTGATAAACCCGGTATCACTGTGTATCAGCTTTTTTGTCAGTTTAAAAGCGGCATGATTTAACTCTTTATCTGTGAAAGAAAGTTTTCCGTTTTCCAGTGCGAGTACTTCACCCTGTTTAATTTTATGTCCTTCCAGTTCAGAATCACGGGCTGCAAATGTAATCTGTCCTGTTGAAACTTTTTCAAATGCTTTTGTCATTGCAATCCGGTTTCCTTCTGCATCAAAATTTTCATCAAATGCCATTAAAGCAGAAAGTCCCTGCGGAATCGTTCTGGTCTGAAGCACACAGACATTTCTGTCTGCAAGGCTGACAGCTTGTTCCGCTGCCATAATAATATTTTTATTATTCGGCAGGACAAAAACATTTTTAGCCGGTGTTGCATGAATTGCTTTAAGAATATCTTCTGTAGAAGGATTCATTGTCTGACCGCCTCTGACCACACAGTCTGCGCCTAATTCCTTAAACATATTCTCCAGCCCTTCACCGGCGGCAACTGCTACAAAGCCAAATTGTTTTTCCGGTTCAGCTCTGACATAAGTTTCATCTTGTGCAGCATTATGCGCTTCCCGAACTCTTCCGGCGTGCTGAATGCGCATATTTTCAATTTTAGGTTTCGGCTCATTCACGAAATGCCCGAATTCAAGGGCTTTTTGCAACGCATTTCCGGGGTTGTCCGTATGCACATGTACTTTAATAATTTCGTCATCATCTACAACAACAACACAATCCCCAATTGTTTCCAGATAAGCCCTGAGCTTAAACGGGTCTGGACAATCTTTTTTCTTCTCTACAATGAACTCTGTACAGTAAGTAAATTTAATTTCTTCTTCAAGGTCTTCTCTGCCAATAGCAATTGTTTCTAATTTACGGCTTTCCTGAACTGGTTCAGCAGGCATTTCTCCGTGAAACACATTCAGCATCGCTTCCCAGATAGTCAGCAAGCCCTTACCGCCGGCATCGACAACACCAGCCTTTTTCAAAATCGGCAATTGTTCCGGTGTCTTGTCAAGTGCTTCTGCCGCTGCTTTGCAAAGTTCTTCCCAGACAGCCACAGGGTCATGATTTTCTCTTGCTGTCAGCTGTGCCTGTTCTGCGCCCATTCTCGCTACTGTCAGAATTGTTCCTTCTGTAGGCTTCATTACAGACTTGTAAGCCGCCTGTACACCAATTTCCACAGCGTTTGCAATATCCTGTCCATTTGCTTCTTCAATTCCTGCCAAGCCTTTTGAAAACCCTCTGAACAGCAAAGACAAAATTACACCTGAATTTCCTCTTGCTCCTCTGAGCATGGCAGAAGCTGCTTTTTCCGCTACTTCATCAATCAGACTGTCATCTGAAAGCACGCTTAAAGCTCTTCTGGCTGCGGTCATTGTCATAGACATATTTGTTCCCGTGTCTCCGTCTGGTACAGGATACACATTCAGTTCATCAATCTTTTTTCTGTTTTGTTCAATTGTCACTGCTGCACTGCAAATTGCATCTTTTAAAAGTTTACCATTCATAAATTCTGCTCCTCTTCTGTTATGGCTCTACAATCTCGTCCACATAAACACGCACATGTGAAACAGGAATTCTGACCGCATCTTCCACAACAAATTCCACTTTATGCATCAGCGCACGAATCACAACCGGAATATTCACTCCGTAAATCACACGGACATGCACTGCAATTTCCAGCTTATCATTTTTCGCTGTAATCATCACAGGCGTGTTTCTTCTGTCAAAAAGCCTGTCTGCAAGTGTCACCTGTGCAAAGCCAGCTACTCCAAAACACTGCAATACCGTTTGTTCTGTCAGCTGTCGGAGATAATGGTCTGAAAATGTAATTCTGCCGATATGATTTTCCATATACAACATATCTGTTCCGCCTTTCTTTGTCTTATTCTTCAATAAAATCATTATAACATATCTTTCTGCAAAATACAAGCCTTTATTAAAAAAAAGCCTTTTCTGTCCTGCACAGACAGAAAAGACATGACATGTATTCTGCATCTTAACTAAACAGTTCTTTCAGCTTGTCTTTAAAGCTTTTCTTTTTGGAATAATTCTTTTCTTCCAGAGAATCTTCAAAGGCTTTGAGCAAATCTTTTTGTTTTTTTGTTAAATTTTTCGGCACTTCGACTTTAAGGTTGACATACTGGTCTCCACGGCCTTCTCTCTGGAGGCGTTTAATTCCCTTGCCTTTCAGACGCTGTTTTGTGCCGGACTGCGTGCCTTCTGCAACAGTGAGTTTCACGCTGCCGTCAATCGTAGGTACTTCAATTGTATCACCAAGCACGGCCTGTGCAAATGTAATCGGCACATCACATTCCACATCAAAATTGGTTCTTCTAAAAATCGGATGCGGACGAACATTCACTTCAACATTCAGATTTCCAGCTGGTCCGCCGTTAATGCCACAATCCCCTTCTCCGGAAATCCGAAGTACCTGACCATTGTCAACACCGGCAGGAATATTCAAAGTAACCCGTTTCTGTACCCGAACACGTCCCATACCTTTGCACTTGGTACAAGGATTTTTAATAATTGTTCCCTTCCCGTTACAATTCGGACAAGGATTGGTAGAAGACATTGTGCCTAAAAATGTCTGCTGTGTCACTCTGACTGTACCACGTCCCTGACAGTTCGGACAAGTTTCCGGAACTGAACCAGCTTCTGCGCCTGAACCGTTACAGGAAGTACATTTTTCCTGATGTGCAATATTCAGCTCCTGAGCAGTCCCCTTGCAGGCATCCATGAAACTAATGTTAATACTTGTTGCAATGTCTCTGCCACGTCTTGGCGCATTTGCAGTACTTCCTCCGCTGCGGAATGTACTGCCGCCGAAACCGCCGCCGAAACCGCCGCCGAACATACTTCCAAGAATATCATTAAAAATATCGCCGCTGTAACTGCCAGTAAAGCCGCTGAAGCCGTCCATACCGCCCATACCGCCATCTAATCCACCATGACCAAACTGGTCATATCTCTGACGTTTTTCGGGGTCGGACAGCACAGCATAAGCCTCATTGATTTCCTTCATCTTTTCTTCACATTCGCTTGCTTTGTCAGGATGAAGGTCAGGGTGATTTTCTCTCGCCATCTTTCGATAAGCTTTTTTGATTTCGTCGTCAGTTGCACCCTTCTGGATTCCCAGAACTTCATAATAATCACGTTTTTCAGCCATACTCATCCGCCGCCCAAAGCGGCACTCCTTTCAAATCGAATCATATCCGGTTATGGGGCAGAATTCCGCATCTGCCCCATAACATTATTTTTCAAATCAGTTTTCTGTAAAATCAGCATCAATGACATCATCGTCATTGCTATCAGAAGGCTGTTCACTGAAATCCTGTGTACCTGCACCCATATTCATATTATTGGGGTCAAAACCTGCTGTGCCTGCACCTGCACCGCCCTGCTGGTAAACTTTAGAGCCTGCATCCATCAGCACTTTCTGAAGTTCTTCCATTTTGGTCTTCATAGCAGCGGTGTCATTTGCATCAATTGCAGACTGTAATTCAGCTGCTTTTGCACGGACTGCGCTCTGGTCATCTGCCGGAATCTTGTCGCCAAGTTCTTTGAGTGTGCCTTCTGTCTGAAGAATCATATTTTCTGCGCTGTTCTTAGTATCGACTTCGTCACGGCGTTTCTTGTCTTCTTCAGCGTACTGTTCAGCCTCTTTGACAGCTTTATCAATATCGTCCTTGGACATGTTGGTAGAAGCAGTAATGGAAATATTCTGCTGTTTGCCAGTACCTTGGTCTTTTGCAGTAACTTTTACAATACCGTTGCTGTCAATGCTGAACGTTACTTCAATTCTCGGAACGCCTCTCATAGCAGGAGCAATTCCATCAAGGCGGAATGTGCCAAGCTGTTTATTATCTCTTGCAAACTGACGTTCACCTTGAAGAACGTTAATATCTACAGCAGTCTGGTTATCTGCATAAGTGGAGAATATTTCAGACTTTTCAGCCGGAATAGCTGTATTTCTCGGAATCATCACTGTGCAGACACCGCCGGCAGTTTCAATACCTAATGACAACGGTGTAACGTCAATCAGCAACAAACCGCCTTTAATTTCCTGATTCAGCAGACCACCCTGCAATGCTGCACCCAATGCAACGCATTCATCTGGGTTAATGCCTTTAAACGGTTCTTTGCCAATCAGCTTCTTAACAGCTTCCTGTACAGCCGGAATTCTGGAAGAACCGCCGACCATCAGCACTTTATCCAGTTCAGAAGCACTCAGACCGCTGTCTGTCAATGCCTGACGAACCGGTTCCATAGTTGCCTGTACTAAATCAGAAGTTAATTCATTGAATTTTGCCTGTGTTAAAGTCAGATTCAAATGCTTCGGACCTGTTGCATCTGCTGTAATAAACGGCAAGTTAATATTTGTTGTCGGTGTTGCAGAAAGTTCAATCTTTGCAGCTTCGGCAGCGTCTTTCAGTCTTTGCATTACCATTCTGTCGGTGGAAAGGTCAATCCCCTGTTCGTTCTTGAATTCCTTTACCATCCAGTCAATAATTCTCTGGTCAAAGTCATCACCGCCAAGGTGGTTATTACCAGCTGTTGCAATTACCTGCTGTGTGGAATCGCCCATTTCAATAATAGACACGTCAAACGTACCACCGCCAAGGTCATAAACCATGACTTTCTGGTCTTCTTCCTTGTCAATGCCATAAGACAATGCTGCTGCTGTTGGTTCGTTAATAATTCTCTTAACCACCAGACCAGCAATCTGTCCGGCATCTTTTGTTGCCTGACGCTGTGCATCTGTAAAATATGCCGGTACTGTAATCACTGCTTCGCTGACAGATTCGCCAAGATATGCTTCTGCATCTGCTTTCAGCTTCTGGAGAATCATTGCAGAAATTTCCTGTGGTGTATATTTCTTATCATCAATATCCACTTTATAATTAGAACCCATGTGACGCTTGATAGATGAAATTGTCTTGTCAGGGTTTGTAATTGCCTGATTCTTTGCAACTTTACCAATCAGACGTTCACCAGTCTTGGAGAAAGCCACTACAGACGGAGTTGTTCTTGCACCTTCTGCGTTCGGAATGACAACTGCATTACCGCCTTCTACTACTGCTACACAAGAATTCGTTGTACCTAAGTCGATACCAATAATTTTTCCCATAATAAACGCTTCCCTTCAAATGCTTATATTAACTCAAATTAGTTTGCTACAGCAACCATAGCCGGACGAATCAGACGTTCGCCGAGCATGTAACCTTTCTGGAACACTTCACAGACTGTATTTTCCGTGAATTCTTCTGTTGCTTCTTCCCGTTTGATTGCCTGATGAATATTCGGGTCAAACGGCTGGCCAAGTGCTTCAATTGCAGTTACACCCTGTTTTCCCAGAAGTGCTTCCAGCTGTTCCAGAATCATTTTCATGCCTTTCTGGTATTCGGCATCACTGCAAGGCGCATCAATTGCCCGCTCAAAGTTGTCAATGACAGGGAGCAGGAGTTCAATACATTTTGCAGTGGCATCTCCGAACAGTGCAAGACGTTCTTTTTCCGTTCTTCTGCGGAAATTCTCATAATCTGCAAGCAGACGGAGATATCTTTCTTTTTCGGCTTCGAGTTCGTCAGAACCTTCGATTTCATTCAGCTCACTTTCAGCGTTGTCAAGTTCTTCCTGCTGGGGCTGAACTTCTTCAGTTTCTTCCTGAACTTCGTCCATTTCCTGATTTTCGATATCAATCATGGGAGTCACCCTCTTTCTTTCTATGTGCATCATTCGGAACGTTTTCAGACGATTCCGAAATGAGGTCTGTCACTTTTTGTGAAAAATACTCAATATAAGGAATCACTTTAGCATAATCCAACCGCATAGGGCCAATCACGCCAAGAGAACCAACATTTTTGCCGCCTTTGCGGTATTTGGAAACAATCATGCTGGAATTGCCGATAACGAAACTGTTTTGTTCTTCACGGAACAGCACCCGAATTCCACTGAATGAATCATCAAGCAGTCGGGACAGTTCATCTTTATGCTGAATAAACCTTACAATTTCCATTTTATCCAGTTCTTCGCAAGAGAAAAGATTTTGTTCGCCTTTGACGGTCAGTGCATGTTGTTTCAAATCTTTGGAAATTTCATAAATGCCTTGTACTAACGGTGTCAATGCCATCATATAGGCACTCATGGCAGCTGTTAAATTTTCCATCAGTTCATCTGACAAATCTGATACAGAAATTCCTTCCAGATTTTCGGACAGATAACCGGAAAACCAGTTCAGCTGTTCATTTGTGAGGTCAAATTCCAGCCGGCAAGCCTTATTTTTAATACTGCCTGCGGAGGTAATCAGCAAAATCATATACACTCTTTTACCAGTGGGAATGACTTCGACTTTAGAAATCACAGAAAATTTCGGTGAAGCATCTGAAACAACAGCAGCGCATTTTGTCAATTCAGCGAGTGCTGTTGTCGCATTCTGAATGACCAGTTCTTCTGTTGCGCCATGCAAAGGGAACATGCTGTCCAATTTCAATTTTTCTTCAGAAGAAATTGCCGGCGGCTTCATCAGTTGTTCGATATAAATCCTGTAGCCGCTGATGGTTGGAATCCTGCCGGCGGAAGTATGGGGCTGTTCCAGATAACCCATCTGTTCAAGTGCAGCCATATCATTCCGGACAGTTGCAGCAGAAACGTTAATTTCCGGCAGAGCAGAAAGGATTTTTGAACCGACCGGCTCACCGGTTCTGACGTATTCTTCCACCACGGCAGCCAATATTTTCAGCTTCCGTACATTCATGGGATTCACACACCTTTTGAAACTTTAGCACTCTCACTCTTTGAGTGCTAAGTTTAGTGTACCACGATTTTGATAAAAAGTCAAGCATCTTTCTGATTTTCAGCATTTTTTCTAAATTACAGCAAGATTTTTCTGATATTTTATACAAAAAATGCACCCTGCTCAGAACGAGCAGGGGGCATTGAAAAGCACTTTGTCAAAATCAGTTTACAATAGTACGTTCTGTTTCTTTATCAAAGAGATGAATTCTGTTCGGGTCAAGACCGACTTTAATTGTATCACCAGAGTGTGCTGTAGAACTTGGGGAAACTCTTGCAGTAATGGAAGTATCACCGCACTTGAGATACAGGTAAGTTTCTGCACCCATCATTTCAGTAATTTCTACATCGCAGTCGATAATACCAGTATTGGCAGTTGCCAGATATGCTGGTTCATCATGTACACTTTCCGGACGGATACCCAATGTTACTTCACGGTCAACATACTTTGCCAAATCAGGAACAAGCTTGGATTCCGGAATCAGAATTGTATACTTAGAACCGAATTCGATATAATATCTGTTATATTCATCTTTTCTGAGATAAGCATCAATAAAGTTCATCTGCGGAGAGCCTAAGAATCCAGCAACGAACTTATTGACTGGTGCTTCGTAAAGTACCTGAGGTGTATCAACCTGCTGGATAAAGCCGTCCTTCATAACAACGATACGGTCACCCATAGTCATAGCTTCTGTTTGGTCATGTGTTACATAGATAAATGTTGTACCCAGTTTCTTATGCAGTTTGGAAATTTCTGTTCTCATCTGCGCACGGAGTTTTGCGTCAAGGTTGGATAACGGTTCGTCAAGCAGGAACACTTTCGGAGAACGCACGATAGCACGGCCTAAAGCAACACGCTGACGCTGACCGCCGGACATTGCCTTCGGCTTTCTGTCGAGCAGGTGGGACAGGTCAAGAATCTTAGCAGCTTCTTCTACCTTTCTTCTGATTTCTTCTTCCGGAACTTTACGCAGTCTCAGACCAAATGCCATATTGTCAAATACAGTCATATGCGGATACAGAGCATAGTTCTGGAACACCATTGCAATGTCTCTGTCCTTGGGGGCAATATCGTTTACGAGTCTGTCGCCGATATACAGTTCACCTTCGGAGATTTCCTCCAGTCCTGCAATCATACGCAGTGTAGTAGACTTTCCGCAACCGGAAGGGCCTACCAAAATAATAAATTCCTTGTCTCTAATTTCGAGGTTTACATCTGTAACGGCAACAAATCCGCCCGGATACTTTTTGTAGATACCTCTAAGTGATAAACCAGCCATTTATTCCAGTCCTCCATTTACAAAAATTTTTTCTCAGACGTTGCCGCACTATGTAATTCATAATACAAGATGTTGGCGGTGCAAAGTCTGTCTATTATTATCATACCAAATTCTGAAACATTTTTCAAGTCGCTGAATGACTAAACTTATTGCCTTTCATTTATCAAATATGACGAAAAGTCAGTCACAATTTGTTCACACATTTCCGGAAACGCTTTAGGTTTCAACAATTCAGATATTTCTTTGTTGAAAATTTCCAAACAGCTTCCAGAGGGCAAATTTGAAGGTAACAGCAGTCCTCCCATTGCCACTCTGTGCAAATGTTCCACATGATTTCCCACTGCTGCAAACATACGTTTGACTTGATGATACTTTCCTTCATGCAGACAAATCAAACAGTAATTTTTTTCCAGTGCTTGCACCTGTGCCGGAAGGCATTGCAAACCGTCTGAAAGCGTTATCCCTTCTGCAAACAAAGAAAATATTTCTTTCCGGACAGGCTTGGCAAGCCGGACAAGATAATATTTCGGCACATGATGCCTTGGCGAAAGCATCTGATGTGCAAACATGCCGTCAGTTGTCATCAGCACAAGCCCTGTACTGTCAATGTCAAGCCGTCCTGCCGGAAACATATCTTTATGCCGTAATTCTTCCGGTATCAGCTCCAGCACGGTTTTATGCTGTCTGTCCTCAGTGGAACAAATATAATTTTCCGGCTTGTTCAATATCAGATAGAAATTTTCACCGCCGTGAATTTTCTTTCCGTTTAAAGTAATTTCCTGCTGGTCAGGATTGATTTTACATTTCGGGTCAGTCACCACAATGCCGTCTGCTCTGACTGCGCCGTTCCGGAGCAAAATTTTTATTTCGCTTCTGGAATGCGGGGTTCTGTCTGCTAAAAACTTATCTATTCTGCTTTCCGCCATATGACAACCTTCTCTTCCTGTTCTTTCATAGCATATTCTGTATCTTTGTCAATCAATTCAAGCATGATTTCAGCAAATACAGGGTCAAACTGTGAGCCTTTGCCTTTGACGATTTCATTTCTGACGACTTCCTGAGGCAAGGGGTCTCTGTAGCTTCTTTTGGAAGTCATTGCATCATAGGCATCTGCTACAGCGATAATTCTTGCAATTTCAGGAATTTCTTTTTCTTTGAGGCCTTCGGGGTATCCTCTGCCGTCATAGCGTTCATGGTGGTAATGCGCTCCAATGCTTAAATCAGGATTTTTTTTAATTTTTTGCAGAATCTGATTGCCAATGACCGGATGCGTTTTGATAATAGCATATTCTTCATCTGTTAATTTGCTGTCTTTATTGATGATTCCTTCCGGAATACCAATTTTCCCCACGTCATGGAGCAACCCTGCAAGATAAATATTTTGTCGTTCTTTCTCATCTTTGCCGGCTAATTCTGCAATCATTTCTGAATATTTCGCCACTCTGGAAGAATGTCCATGTGTATATTTGTCTTTGGCTTCAATCGCTTCTGCAAGCGCATAAGAAGTTTGCTCCATCATGGAACGCATATTTTCCTGTTCTTCCTGCATGAGAGCCTTTTCACGCTGATTTGCAAGCGCAATTTTCCAGTTTGTATTCCGGACTTCAAAAACTCTCAGCATAATCACCAAACTGACAATTGTCAGATTGATGAACGGCATTCCCTGCATGAAAAGCTGTACACCAGCAGCAACTGTCGGCAAAATCGGCACTAACATTAAAGCTGTTGACAATTTTTTATCATACTTCTTTCGATATTGAAAAATGACTGAAAACTGCAACAGCCAAATCATTATCGGTATCAGATAACAAATTACATAATATTTTGACCTGTGATATTGATTCCTCTCGTCAAACGTATAGTAAAGCCCTGTAAACTGTGAGACAATAATCAGTGCTTCTCCGATAAATGCTAAAATTTCTCCTGCTTTCAGCCGTTTCGGTACAGAAACCAGCTTCACTTCATTGAAATAAAAATTTATCAGATACCTGTTAAAGAAATGTGCAATCAAAATTGACATCAGAAATACTAAAAATTTACAGATTCTTAATACCCAAAATGCTTTTTCCCCTTCTGTATCCCTGAATAAATACACCTGATAATCCGACAGCAATAATAATACAGAACTGATTTCCATCAAACATAAAATCCGCTTTTTTTGCCTGTCCGTTTTAGAAAAAAAACCGTAAAACGTAATCGAAGCACAAAATCCAATCATGATTAGTTCATACTGCCGTAAAACCTCCTCCACTTCCTCACCTCTTTTTTAAAGCATTCTAAATCTGACCTGTCCGACATAAATTAAATTAACTTATCAATCAGGAGGCCATCTTCATGAAAAAATTTTTAAAATATCTGTTTATTCTTCCTCCGGCTGTGCTTTGCTGTGTGGCAATTATTTTAAGTCATCAGAAAAAATCGCCTGCTGTAGAATCCATTTCCGTTTCTTCCGAAGCGGAACGCTCTGAATGGCTCATGCTTCAAGGCTGGAATGCGGAACTTCTCACTACAAGACTTGTCACTGTTCCGGCAGAACTGAACGAATTTTGTACAGATTATGCTTTGCTTCAATCAAAGCTCCGCCTTCCGTTCGCTCAGTATGCCGGAAAACATGGCGTATTATATACTTACCGTCTGGAAAATTCCGCTCTTTACGCTGAACTGCTCACCGCTGACGGCGTATTAGTCGGGGCGCAGTGCTACCACCCTGAACAGCATAAAACCCTTGACATGCAAGGCCGAAACATTACTTGAATAATTCAAATAAATTCCCTGCAAATGGAATTTTTCTTGCTTTTCCCTGACAAGCACTCACAAATAACAGCAAAAATGCCCCTGCGGTCACTGCAAATACTGCCAGACTTACAACCCAGTTCAGTATTCCCCCAATCAGCGGAATGTGTGAAAAAATAACACTTACAATGCTCATCGCAATGCTGAATGCAATGTTCATCATCAGTAATATAAATCCCTGATTGGCACAGAATTTCCCGTAAGGCGATTCCTGCGCCATCACCAGCGGAAGCCAGAACAATACCGGAAAACTTGCCAATATTCCAGCTACTTGATTTGTTTTCATATCCTCCGGATAAAATGTATTTGTCACATCTTCCGGATGTGTTACCTGATTCATCAATTCTTCCAAATTCATAAAAATAACTCCCTTCAAATCAAAACTATTTCTTATCTTTCTCGCTCAGTGTGGCAATCGCTGAAATAAAACTGGTCGCATCTTTGAAATCCTGATATACCGATGCAAAACGAATATATGCAATTTCATCAATGTTGCGAAGCTGTTCCAATACCACTGCACCAATCTGACTGGAAGACATCTGACTGTGCCAGCCTCCATTATATCGCTCTTCTACCTTATCTGCAATTTCATTCACCTGCGCATAAGAAACAGGACGCTTTTTAATAGCATGATAAATTCCGCTTAACAGTTTATTCCTGTCGTAAGGCTCTAATGAACCGTCACGCTTTAACACAATCCTGAGTGGCTGTTCCACAATTTCATAAGTTGTGAAACGCTTTCCGCATTTTAAGCACTGCCTTCTTCTGCGTTTTTTCTCTTCAGAAGGACGGGAATCAATAACTTTTGATTCCACATACTGACAATAAGGACATCTCATCTGCAACACCTCCGGTTTTATTATAACAGAATACAAATTCTATGTCAAGAAGATTCGGCATGTTTCTCAATTCCTGCAATAATTCTTCCTAACATTCTGTAATTGCCGATTAAATCTGAAATATTTCTGAAATTTTTCCGGTATAATTCCAATATCACCGAACACTCCGGATTATAATTATAAAGTATTTCTAAAAAGCTCCGGATTCTGAACGTCCCCGTCCCTAATAAAAGACAATCCCCTTTTTCGCTGTTGTCACTGATATGTACATGTGCAATGTGACTTCCCAGCATATGCAAAAGATTCACCGGTGATTCTCCCGCCCGAACTGCCTGCTTCACATCTAATACAAATTTCGCTTCACTGCCTAAAATCCGGTTCATTTCCCTTAAAAACCGCAAAGAACCTGCCTGACAGTAGCTGACATTTTCCTGAGCGACTGTGATTTGATAGGGCTTTGCAGTCTCGACAAGCCTGAGATAGCGTTCACAGTAAAATTCCGGTGAAATATCAGAGTCTTTCTTATTCCCGTGCAAAACAAAAAATTCTGCTCCAAGCCTTTGCCCAGCTTCAAAAAATTTTTCATAATAATCCAGCATGTCCGACATACGGCGTTCATACTGTGAAAATAACATCATTGGCTCAATCGGGCAGGCATAAGGATGAATGCTTCTGCATGTCATATCATAACGATTCATAATTTCTTTCAGATTCGCTACAAATGCCGGATGCACTTCACAGTCAGAATTCAAAAATACTTCTACATGAGAAATCCCGTTCACTGCATAATTATATAAAACTTCTTCTGTTAATTCCGGATACATACACGCTGTTGACACACCTGCCTGCATGAATTATCATCTTCCTTTCTGCTGAATTTTATTTTATCATAGCATATTTGACAGCATTTTGTCAAGCAAAATTTCAAGTTTTCAACATTCCACAGTTTAAATGTTGAAAAGTGAAAAATAAATGCTCCCATCTGAAAAGACAGGAGCATTTTTATTTTCAAGAAATGAAATCAGCCAATCACTCTTACACGGATAACACCGTCAATTGCTTTGTTGGCTTCTGCGTCTGCATCGCCGGCAAGAATGGTATAGCCATAACCTTTCTTTGTGCCAGTTGCAAGTACAGTGCCTTTGAGTGCAACGCCTTCTTTATGAAGTACGCAAACTTTCTTGTCAGCATCAGCGGAAACATTCGGGAAGTTGACAGAATTCTTGATATTTCCGTTTTCGATATAGTCAATCAGTTCATTTGCTGCCATGATTGCACAGTTGTCTTCAGATTCAGCGGTAGAAGCTCCAAGGTGCGGAATTGCTACAATGCCGTCTACATTGACAGTATCCGCATTCGGGAAATCTGTTACATAGCATGTTACTTTACCAGATGTTAAAGCTGCCTTTAAATCTGCATCATTCACAAGTTCTGCTCTTGCAAAGTTCAGAATTCTTACGCCGTCCTTCATCTGAGCAATCACATCTGCATTGACAAAACCCTTTGTCTGGTCATTGCACGGAACATGCAAAGTAATATAATCTGCTTCTGCATAAACTTCTTCTTTTGTTGCAACAACTTTGCAGTAAGAAGCCATTTCTTTTGCAGCTTCTTCGCTTAAAAACGGGTCAGTACCAACTACTGTCATTCCTAAAGCATTTGCAGCCTGAGCGACTTTCTTACCAATTGCACCAAGTCCGATAATGCCTAATGTTTTGCCCAGTGCTTCAATACCGCCAAACTGGCTTTTGCCTTTTTCCACCTGAGCAGCAACATTTGTTTCACCGTCTTTGAGGTCAGCAGCCCAAGCAACAGCCTTTGTCACTTTACGGGAAGCAAGGAAAATACCTGCAATGACCAGTTCTTTTACAGCGTTTGCATTTGCACCAGGGGAATTGAATACCACAATACCCTGTTCAGCACACTTGTCAACCGGAATATTATTTGTCCCTGCACCGGCTCTGCCAATTGCAAGCAGTTCAGAACCAAATGCAAAATCATGCATTTTTGCAGAACGTACTAAAATTCCAGTCGGATTTTCTACAGCATCACCTACTGTATATTTCGCTTTGTCAAATAAATCTGTGCCACAAGCAGCAATTTTATTCAGTGTCAAAATATTATACATGTGAATTACCTCCAGTTTATATCAGAATTTCCCTGCCTGTACAGACAGGGAAATCTCTCAAAATTACTTGTTATTCTTTTCAAATTCAGCCATGAATGCAACAAGCTTTTCAACGCCTTCAATCGGCATTGCATTATAAATAGAAGCTCTCATACCGCCAACTGTTCTGTGACCTTTGAGGTTTTCAAAACCAGCAGCCTTTGCTTCTGCAACAAACTTTGCATCAAGGTCAGCATTGCCTGTAACAAACGGAACGTTCATAATAGAACGGTCTTTCTTTTCAACAGTACCCTTGAAAAGTTCGCTCTGGTCAAGGAAATCATAAAGAATTTTTGCTTTCTTTTCGTTGTGTGCCTTCATGCCTTCCAGACCGCCCATTTTCTTAATCCACTTGAACACTTTACCGCAAACATAAATGCCATAGCACGGAGGTGTATTATAAAGGGAATCATTATCAGCCTGAATTTTCCAGTCCATCATAGTAGGTGTCTGTTTAAATGCAGGGCCGTCAGCAATCAAATCTTCACGGACAATAATAATCTGCACACCGGCAGGGCCTACATTTTTCTGCACACCGCCGTATACAACGCCGTATTTGCTCACGTCAATCGGTTCAGACAGGAAGCAGGAAGATACATCAGATACTAAAACATGACCCTTTGTATTCGGGAGTTCCCAATACTTTGTACCATAAATTGTATTATTCTCACAAATATATACATAGTCTGCATCTTCCGGAATATCCAAATCAGAGCAATCCGGAATATAGGAGAATGTCTTGTCAGCAGAAGAAGCAACTCTTACGACTTCGCCATATTTTTCAGCTTCAGCAGCGGCTTTCTTTGCCCACTGACCTGTAATAATATAAGCAGCTTTCTTGTTCTTCATCAGATTCATAGGCACTTCTGCGAATACCAGAGAAGCACCGCCCTGTGTAAAGATAACTTTATAATTATCCGGAATGTTCATCAGGTCTCTTAAATCCTGTTCTGCTTCCTTGATAATCTGGTCAAACATTTTGGAACGGTGGGACATTTCCATCACGGACATGCCGCAGCCTCTGTAATCCATCATTTCTTCTGCTGCTTCTTTCAGCACTTCTTCCGGCAGAACAGCAGGGCCAGCACTGAAATTGTAAACTCTTGCCATTGCAAAAACTCCTTTTCAAATATTTCATTCACAAGGTCTGCACTGCACAGACCTGACAATACTTATTATACTATTTTTTGCCTGATAAGTCAAGATATTTCAAGCAATTATTTCAGCAGGTGGATTTATTTTGTCACATCTGCAATAAAAAGACAAGTGTATTTTGTGGAAATACACTACAAAAATTGATATTTTTTTCACAATCCTTTTGTATTAGACAAATCATGATATTTTTTCTAATTAAACTATTTG
>JAZQIL010000016.1:0-103467 GCA_045541055.1 Oscillospiraceae bacterium | reverse complement strand
ATGCCAATAATTTTCATAATAATTTAACTCCTATCTGATTTGTAGATATACTTATTATAGCATAAAATCAGATTTTTGTCAAATAAAAATCAGCCGGCAGTTTTAAAGCTGTCAGCTGATTTAAAATTTTTATCCTGCGAGTAAAGATTTTTTCAGAAGAATGAAATCATAGATATTCACTTTTCCGTCCTGATTGAGGTCAGCGGTCTGGAATTGTGCTTCTGTGAGGGATTCTTTATTGTTGAGATATTTTTTCAGGAGGACAATATCGGCTGTATCAAATACATTATCTTCATTTATATCACCTGATATGCCTACTTGAAATGTAGCATGACCTATTGCATCACCATAGGGATTTGCAGAGGCAACATAAACATCATATGAACCTATTTCAAGCTTTCCTTCATAAAATAGTCCCTCAGCTAACTGATTTATAACAGATTTGCCGTCTTTCATGATGTTAATCCAGTAATATGTTGCATTTGGAACAGCATTCCATGATATTTTAACAATTTCATCAGGTGCATATTCCGATTTACTTACAGTTACATCTGGAGCATCTAACTTTGGAGCATAAACTGTAAAGAATACTCTTTCACTATCAACATATCCAAGATTATTATACGAAGTAACATATGCACTATATTCGCCTGGCTCATTAAAAGAAATTGTAAATTGCCCATCTGTCATATCTGGTGTAAGATATCTTCCCTCAGAATTATCTATACCCATCGTATATCCTACCGCACAGTCAGAAGAAGCAGTGAATGTAATTTCTTCATCAACAGTAATTTTATCCTTATTAGCAAAAAGTACACTAACAGAAGGGGCTTTATCATAGATTTTAAAGCTTACTCTTGTTGTATCAATTGAACCTGAGCCATTATAAACAGAAAAATATGCACTATATTCTCCAACACCTAAAGAAGAAGCTGAAATTTCATAAGTTCCTATTCCATTATTGCAGCCTTCTGTAATCGCTCTTTCAACACCATTTCTATCTATGCCAATTACTGCACCTTTTGCACAGACAGTATCTACTGAAATTGAAACTGTTTCACTTAGAGAATATGCAGGTTTTGACACATGAACTCCTGTATAACCTGGAACACCCACTATTGGAATTTCTAAATGATTAGAATCTGCTGTTCCTGCTGAATTTGAAGCAGTAACCCATACAACATAATCACCATATCCAAGGTCACTTGCTGCAATACGATATGTACCAGTTATCCAGCCATCTCTTACAACTGTATTATCTTTATAAATAGCCATATAAAAATTATTTGCATTATCTGACGAAGGGTATAATTCAATAGTATCTTCTATGTCATACCAATACTGATTTTTGTCTAATACAACATTTTTAGGTGGGTCAGGGTCAGGAATGGGCGGATAATTTGGTGAAGCAAAACCAATTACATAGCTGTTGTATAAAGAAATTGTTCTTGTCCCTACACCGTCAGAATAATTTCCCTCAATCGTAGAAATGCTGTCACCATCACAGGAAGAAATAATTCCAACATGTGAAGGAGATGTACCCGAACCGTAAAAAACAATATCTCCCCTTTGAGGAACATAGCTTCCGCCATTGGAAGCACTTTGATGATAAACGCCCTGATTCATGAAAAATGACTGTGCTGTGCTTGTCCCTGCCGTTTTCGGAATAATATCTGTATCAATATCAGCTTGGTTAGCGCACCATGAAACAAAACACTGACACCACGGATAACCGTAACCACCAACAGGATAGCCACTGATTGTTCCATTCCAGCGGTTATATTTGGTATCGTTATCTGTGCCTTCCTGGTAGCCTATCTGCGTTTCAGCGACTGCCACAATATCTTCCCTCTGGTTTCCAGTGTTCGTGTGAGTGTTTTCATAAGCTGCATTGGTTTTTACTGAAATATCCGGAATCAGAATCATCAGCAAAGCGAAACTCATGAATACGGAAAGTATCTTTTTGAATTTCATAAATTTTCCCTCCTGAATGGATTTTTTTAACATTATATCATAAATTTCCAAAAAATGCAACCCGTTTGAGAAAAATCATTAAAATAAATAAATTCTGTGATTTATTTTTGTCAGTTTTTACAATAAAATTTTCTTACGATAGGCAAGGGCGGACTGTTCTAATTTATTTTCTCCGAATTCGTAATAGACATGATTTTTAATTGCATCAGGAAGATACTGTTGTTTTACATAATGATTCGGGTAATCATGAGGATAAAGGTAATTCTGCCCTTTGATTTCTGCACCTTCGCCGTCAAAATGTTTATTTTGCAAATGACGGGGGAAATCTAATGCTCCGTACTTGTCCAAATCTGCAAGAGCGGCATCTATAGCAAGATAAGCACTATTTGATTTAGGAGCAGTTGCTAATAGAATGACTGCTTCTGCAATGGGAATTCTGGCTTCCGGAAGTCCTAACTGTAATGCATTTTCTACACAAGCTTTCACAATGGGAACAGCCTGAGGATAGGCTAAACCTACATCTTCAGAAGCAATGACTAATAATCTTCTTGTTAAAGAAATTAAATCTCCAGCTTGAAGCAGTCTTGCTGTATAATGAAGTGCAGCATTTTCATCACTGCCACGGACAGACTTTTGCAAGGCGGATAAAATATCATAATGAGAATCGCCGTCACGGTCATATTTCATATTGCTTCTTTGAGTTAATAAATTTGCCGTTTCGAGGGAGATATAGAAATAGCCTTCTCCGGTATCCTCCGCTGAAAGAATACAAAGTTCTACAGCATTCATAGCTTTGCGGACATCACCGCCACAACCCTGAGCAATACAATCCAGCACGCCTTCTTCTAAGGCGAGATTATTTTTCCCAGATTTTTCAAAAGCTCTTTGCACAGCTTTTTTCATTTCAGAAGTTTCGACAGGTTTAAATTCAAAGACCGTACAACGGCTGATTAAAGCGTTATAGACAGCGAAATAAGGATTTTCCGTAGTAGAAGCAATTAGCGTAATATCGCCGTTTTCAATATAAGATAATAAACTTTGCTGTTGTTTTTTATTAAGATACTGAATTTCATCGAGATATAGCAAAATGCCGTTCATACTGGCAAAAGTGCCGACTTCTGAAAAAATTTCCTTCATATCAGAAACACCTGCTTGTGTGCCGTTTAAAATATGCAAAGTCATATTTGTTTTTTCAGCGATAATTCTGGCGACAGTTGTTTTTCCGATACCGGACGAGCCGTAAAAAATCATATTGGGAATATGACCGCTTTCAATGATTCTTCTTAAGGGTTTACCAGAATCAAGCAAATGCTTTTGTCCGACAACATCATCTAAACTATGCGGGCGGATTTGTTCAGCTAATGGCATAAAAATTACTCCTTATCAAGATTGTTTTTCTCATCAATTTGTTTCTGATATTGTGCAAGCATTTCCATAAGTTCCTGTTTGCTGGAGGAATCAAAAGATTTTTCTTCCGGCAGAAAGCCGGAATAGCTGAAATTTCCGTGCAATTCCTGATAAATATCAAGATATTCTTTTAATTTGTCAGAATTATGATAACCGCCTAATTGTTCAAATTTCATATTTCTTTTACGGAGATAGCCCAGATTGATACAGATTGTTTGCTGATAAATTTCCAGATAAAGGACTTCTGTAAGCATCTGGGACATTTTGCGTTCAGTTTTACAGCTTTGGATTTCAGAAGCATGAAAATGAATTTCCTGATGAAAAAGAGAACGATAGGAAAAACGATTTGTTTCGCCGTTAAAAGTTAATTTCCAGCTGAACAAATACCAAATCCAGAGGGTTGCACCTAAAAAGCAAAAAATAGATAAAATGCTTGTAATTCCGTGCAAACAGACAACTCCCCAGAAAATGAGTATCAAAAAAATAGAAAGATTGGTAAGTGTAATCATTCTGACTGTTCCGTGCAGATACTGAATAACTTGTTGTTTAAACATTTTATCCAAGTCTGCATTTCCGGTCAGAAGGGTAGCAGGTTCAGAATTTTTAGATTTTCCGAATAAAGCATCTAAATCAATAGATTTTTTAGGTTTTGTTTCTTTTTCGAGTTTAATTGCTGGTTTGGGTTCAGGAAAATCAGCTTTGGGGAAATTTTTTTCAGAAGTTTCGGGAAGCTGAATGTCCCAAGATTTGAGAAGAGCCTGCAATTTTTCGGAATCGTCCTGCTGAGGTTTCTTTTTTCTTAGTGCCATGTAAACACTCCTTTTTGAAAATAAAAGAGCGAACAGCGTCCGCCCATATTATAGTTTAAAATTATCTGCGATTTTTTGACACTCTTGAAATTTCTCACTCTGCAAAACATCTAAAATGCGTTTGATTGTGTCAATACTTGTGCTGAAATCGGAGAAATCAGCTTTTTTTATTTCTTGATAAGGCAAATCGTTTTTATATAGCAATCCATTTGCATCATGTGGGTTAAATTTAAATCCTTTGTTTTCAAATTCCTTTGTTAATTTTTTATTTTTAGCAGTTTTAATACTGTCTGGCCAGTGGTCAACATGTGCTTCTATGCTAATCGTTTCTACATCTTCAAATGGTTTTTTCTGAAAAAGAAGTTCAAAATGAAAGCCATATATTGACCATGCAGAATTTTTTTGGTCTGTTTTCGTGATATCTCCTCTGAGAATCGTCCAGAACCCTTTATTTTCTGTTTCATGATATTTCAGGCAGTCCATTCTGAATGCTCCATTGCTTTGTTTAAAGAATTCATTCTGAAATTGTTCCTCGAACTTATTCATAAAAACACCTTTCTTGTGAAAAGTCCTGTCTGCCGGAATGCACCGACAGACAGAATTTTTTTGCTTTGAAATTATTCGTATAATGGGAATTTATTGCAGATTTCGGTTACACCTGCACGGATTTCGTCAGCCTTATTTTCGAAGTCGGTAGCACAGAGATAGATATATTCAGCAATTTTATCCATTTCTTCCACGCCGAGACCTCTGGTAGTGACTGCGGGAGTACCGATTCTGATACCGCTGGTGACAAATTTCTTTTCAGGGTCTTTGTGAATAGCGTTCTTGTTGACAGTGATGTAAACTTCATCAAGACGGTGTTCAAGTTCTTTACCAGTGATGTTAAACGGACGAAGGTCAACAAGCATTAAATGATTGTCTGTACCGCCGGAAACAAGATTGAAACCACGCTTTAAAAGACCATCAGCAAGAGCCTTAGCATTTTCAACAATTTTCTTCTGATATTCTGTAAATTCAGGCTTTAAAGCTTCACCGAAGCAAACAGCCTTTGCAGCGATGACATGCATTAAAGGGCCACCCTGTGTACCGGGGAAAACAGCAGAGTTAATTTTCTTTGCAAGAGCTTCATCATTTGTTAAAATTAAACCGCCACGAGGGCCTCTGAGTGTTTTGTGAGTCGTTGTTGTAACAATGTCAGCATAGGGAACAGGGGATTCATGCATACCAGCAGCGACTAAGCCTGCAATATGTGCCATATCTACCATGAGCAGTGCGCCAACAGATTTTGCAATTTCAGAAAGTCTCTTGAAATCAATCGCTCTTGGATAAGCAGAAGCACCGGCAACGATAAGTTTCGGCTGATGTTCTTCAGCAAGTTTCTGAACAGTATCATAGTTAATGGTTTCTGTTTCATCGTCCAGACCATAAGAAACGAAATTGAAATATTTACCGGAAATATTTACTGGTGAACCATGTGTTAAATGTCCGCCGTCATCAAGGCTCATGCCAAGTACAGTATCGCCAGGCTGGAGAACTGCAACATAAACGGCTGTATTTGCCTGTGCGCCGGAATGCGGCTGAACATTAGCAAATTTTGCCCCGAACAGTTTACAGGCTCTTTCAATAGCGATTTGTTCTACAATGTCAACGCATTCACAGCCGCCATAATAACGTTTGCCGGGGTAGCCTTCTGCATACTTATTTGTGAGAACGCTTCCCATAGCAGCCATCACTGCCGGAGAAACGATATTTTCACTGGCAATCAGTTCAAGGTTTCTTTTTTGACGGGCAAGCTCTTTCTGCATACCTGCGCCGACTTCAGGGTCAACGCTTTCAACATAGCCGATGGTGTCAATTAAATCTTTGTACATGGGGGATACTCTCCTTTAATTTAAAATATTTTTTTGCTGAAAAGCAATTACTTTTATTATACAGGATTCTGACAGAAATTGCAATAGATTTCCAAAAATATTTTGCAGTTAATCCAATTCGTTAATCTGGTCGTAAATGTCCTGCATTCTCAAATCTGTTTCTGCAATAATTTCGGCGCAGTTCTGTAATTCTTTTTTAAGCGTTTCAGAAACGACAGATTTGGTTTTATAGTGAAGCTGGTGTTCGAGACTTGCCCAGAAATCCATTGCAATGGTTCTGATTTGAATTTCCACAGGAACTTCCTTTTTCTGGGTTGCCAGATAGACAGGAACCATCATAATGACATGAAGACTTCTATAACCGCTTGGTTTAGGATTTTTGATATAATCTTTAATTTTGATAATTTTATATTCTCTCTGCATGGAAAGCAGTTCAGAAATAGCATAGATATCGTCTATGTAATAGCAAATAACACGGATTCCGGCAATATCCATTAAATTTTTCTGAGCGGACTTTGCAGAAAGTTCGAGGCCTTTTTTCTGTAATTTTCCGACAATGCTTTGCGGTGACTTGATACGGCTTTCAATGCTGTGAATAGGATTTCGTTTAAATTTCAGACTGAATTCTGAATCGTAGATACTAAGCTGTGTTTTGACCAGTTCAGTAGCAGATGTATATAAATGTTCCAGTTCAATGAATTCATGAAAGACATTGACAAGCTCTTTCTGTTGAGCAGGAGTAATCTGCACAACAGTATCCAGCATAAATTGTTCTTCGTCCATAAAAATGCACCTCATTTCAGATTTGGTAATAGTTTTATTATAGCATATTTATACAAAAAATGCAAGTGAATTTCAGCAATTTTCACATGAATTTCAAACAAAAAACCGGAGACAATGCTCCGGTTTGTGTCAAGATTTTTTAAATCTTTGAAAGTTCTCGATTAAATTTTCTTTTTGCTGTTCCTGTTTCATGCAAAGTGTACGGTTTTTATCAAGAATGACTTCCTGCATATCGGATAAATCTTCCAGAAGCCATTCAGGGCATTTTCTCTGGACAGCGTAGGACAGACTTCTGAATTCACGGTTCAGAGAAGCGTGCCAGCGGATATAGAAGCGGTAAAGCACTTTATTGGCTCTCCGGAATGCCAAGGCAGAAAGGAGAATGTCCAATGCTAAAATCACTGCCAGACTGATAGAAATGAAGTGTAATAATTTTGGATTTGTTTTGTCAAACATTGCCATGACAGAAGGCTGAATGAATTTGCTGATAGTTGTGCAGGCTGTTCCGAAAAACAGGAAGCCTAACAAGCAGATTCTGCCTTGAATCTGAAAGGCCATGCCGGTATAATCCCAAAGTTTCATGCTGAAAATGTTTTCCAGTACACAGGCAGCTGTATATTCTACAGCAATGCAAAGAATCGCTGAAAAGAAAAACAATTTCACAGGGTTCTGAATATACATGCCTAAAAGAATGCCGAAACATGCTCCTCCGCCGTATACCGGACAGTAAGGCCCTAATAAAGAACCTCTGTTTAAAAAATGTCCGCTCTCCCATAAAGAGCAAAGTGTTGTTTCAAATATCCAGCCGACAAAACTGTACAGCATGAAATTTAAAAATAAATATTCCAGTGTCATTGTCTTACCCACACCTTTCCGAATGTTTCCGTTAAGGCACAAAGTTTATCAGCGAGACATACCATCCAAGCTTCACGGCTTTTCGGGGGGAGAATTGTCAGCGGAAACATGTGATGCAGTATAATATCTTCTTCTTTTTGTGTCAACGGATAATCTTTTCTGGCATTGTGCAGTGCCAAAGTAGGATGATAGACAGCATGTGCAGGATGACAAGTTTTTGTATTATGCCAGTCATACAGAAAATAATCATGCAAAAGCGCACCCCGAATCAGCTCTTCACGGTCAATATCAATATGCATTTGATGAAACAGCATACAGCTGACATAAGCAACATTGGCACAATGTTCAAAGACAGAGCAATCCCCGTGCTGACTGTAAGTTTTTGTCATATGAATTCTGCCGGACTGTTCTAATTTTTTGGCCTGTCTGCAAATTTCCATAAGGATTTCTCTTTTTGCAGAGAGCCTTGGAGTTGCAGAACGAGCCTGTAATGTTTTCTGCTTCATAAAAAATCCTTCCCTTCTCTATTATCAAAGATATCCCCTTGACTTTTCCCCATATGTGTATTATAATATATATGAGTGAATAAATCAATTGCCAATGTGCAATAATTAGATGATTATTCTACATTTTTTCAGGAAGTGAGCATTAAAAATGGACAGAAGAGTTCAGAAAACCCGTGCTGCAATTCAAAGAGCCTATATTGAACTGCTGATGGAAAAAAAAAGTATGAAAATGACAATTACAGAACTTGCACGCAGAGCCAATATTGACCGCAAAACTTTTTATCTGCATTATGATACAACAGATGATGTTTTAAGAGATTATAATAAACAGCTGATAAACAGGTTATTGTCTTTGCTGGATAAGCAGGATTTTTTCAATCAGAATTTTAATACTGTCAGTTTATATTCTGCAATGAATCAGATTATCAGTGATAATTTAGAATTTTTCAAGCATATTGCCAATATGGATTATTATGATTCTTTCTGGGAGCAGAGTAAAGAGGCTTTAACTTCAGGAATTTGCCAGATGTATAAAGAGAAAGTGCTTGTTTCAGAAGCGGTAATGTGTCTGTACAGTCGGTTTGTACTGGCTGGCACACTGGAAATTTATCGGGAGTGGCTCAAAGGAAATCTGCCGTTTTCAATGGAAGAACTTGGAAGGCTGACCAGTGAAGTTTCTTTCAGAGGATTTTCACCGGCTTTAAAATCCGGCAAAGGAGAGTAACATGAAATACAAACTGTTAATTTTTGATTTGGACGGGACAATTTTAGATACATTGGAAGATTTATATTTCAGCATGAATGATGCTTTAAAGAAAAACGGCTTTCCGGAGCGGTCAATAGACGAAATCAGGCAGTTTGTCGGGAACGGTATTAAAAAATTAAATGAACGTGCTGTGCCTGCCGGTACATCTGAATTACAATTAAATCAGGTATATCAGGATTTTACAGAACATTATGAAAAGCACTGTGCTGACCATACAAAGCCTTATGCAGGCATTCCGGAAGTATTGCAGAAATTTCGTGAAATGGGCTTAAAAACTGCGGTGGTTTCCAATAAAGCAGATTATGCAGTTCAGATTTTATGCAATGATTATTTTCCTGCATTATTTGATGCAGTGGCCGGCGAAAAGAAGGGCATTAAAAGAAAGCCTGCACCGGACGCTGTGCAGGCGGTTTTAAATACTCTGCAAATTCCGAAAGAACAGGCTTTATACATTGGTGATTCTGATGTAGATATTGAAACGGCTCGAAATGCTGGAATTCCCTGTATCAGTGTAGAATGGGGATTTCGTGACAAAGCATTTCTGTTAGAACACGGCGCACAGAAACTGATTTCTCAGCCGGAAGAATTATTATTTTTAATCCAATAATAAATTTCTGGTTTTTTCTTCAATGGATTCAAAACCGAAATGTTCATGCTTATAATTTGTCAGAAGTACTTGTATTTCAAATTGTTTCTGGTCAATAGCGTACCGGATAAGCGCATCAACAGGATTTTTCTGAATCAGGTTAAAATCAATCATTTTTTTCAGAGTATCAATTTCATTGATAAAAATCAGATTTTTCCCCTCTTCTGTAAAATCTGTTTCAAGATAGTGCAGAAGATTGGATTCTTTTGGATTTTGCTGGAATAATTGTAAAACAATCTCTAATTTTTGAGAGAATGGAATTGGAACACTGAAATTTTTATCCCGAATCAGCTGAATGCAATAATCCGGTTCTGTTTTTACAAAATGCCATTTGCCTCTTGTGCATAAACTGTAAAAATATATATCACGATATGAAAATTTTATTTTTTGTTTTTGATATTCAAAAGCATTAGGATTTACATATTCCAGATGATACGGAAAAGATAATTCTTCAAGCTTTTCACAGCCGTAAAATACAAATCTGGAAATGGATTTGAGACTTTCCGGCAAAGTAATTTGTTTTAAATTTTTACAGTAAGAAAATACACCCTCCTCAAGTGTTTCCAAACCTTCCGGAAGGGTGATTTTTTGAAGGGAAGAACAGCCTTCAAAGGCTTCTCTGTCAATCTTTTCTATAGAAGAGGGCATTATCACTTCTTTGAGATTCTTACAGCCGAAGAAAGCTTCTTCTTTGATTTCAGTCAAGCTTTCCGGAAAAGTGACTTTTTCAAGAAACAAAAGTTTCATAAAAGCATTTTTTGCAATGCATGTCACGCCCTCCGGAACAGTGACTTCCGGATAAAAACCGCCGTATTTCCTTAAAATGCCGTCCCGAATATCAAAATTAAAATCCTGCATTCTCATATTGACCACCTTATAAAGAGAATTTCCGTTCAACGACAGTTTTAATATCTTCATAGCCGAAATGCCGGTATTTATAATCCGTTAGTAAAAGTGTAATTTCTGGTGTATTGCACTGCACAGAATAGAAAATACAGGAACTAATATTATTTTGTGTAATCAGTTCACCATATTCCAGAATTTTCCGTACAATTTCCGGCTTGTTTCTGTCAACCAGAACACGGAATTTAGAACAAAAATTATCTTTTAAAAAGCGAATGATTTCTTTATCATGCGGATAACAGCAATAAATCTGAAAGATAATGTATTCTTTTTCAGGGGACGGAAGATTCACAGAAATATCATGCCGTTCAATCAGTTTCAGGCAGTCAGGAACATTCACACCCGAAACATGGCCGTCTTCATAGCGTCTGATGGGGGAAAAGCTGATATTTTGATAAACAATTTCCCCGATGCTTTCATAATAAGAAAAAGCATCTGGCGGAAGATTCCAGACTTGTGGGGGAATCACAATTTTTTTGAGGGTACAGCCGATAAAAGCGTGACTTTCAATTTTAGAAACGCTTTCCGGAATGGAAATTTCTCTCAAGCTGTAACAGCTTTCAAACGTTCCGTAAGAAATTTTCGTAATTCCTTCCGGCAGTGTAATGCTTTTTAAGCTTCTGCAATAGTGAAAGGCTTCCCGACCGATAGACTTCATTTTTTTAGGAAGATGAATTTTTTCAAGCGTTTCACAGCGATAGAAAGCAAAATCAGCAATTTCATTTACAGTTTCCGGAAGAATAATTTCTTTGAGGTTAGGGCAGGGATTTTCTCTGTTATCATTTCTGCCGAATGCGTAAGAACCAATATAAGCAACACCTTCAGGGACAACAATTCTTTTTTCGCTCCCTGCGAATTTTTTCAGCATTCTGCCATGAATACCAATCATACATCTATCCCTCGAATCCATAATAAAATTTACTATTTTATTTTATCATATTTATATTGAAATGTCAAGGCAGATTTTTGAAAGCAAATAGCGGACCATTGGCAATTTCTGCAAACAGAAGAAAGCTTCTCCTGATGTAAAATTTTTTCAGCAGTCAGTGCTTGAAAATCTTTCCAGAGAAGCTTTTGATGTGGTTGCAGTCCGCATAACAGCAGAACCTGTTTATCATAATGTAAAACTTTTGAATCAGTTTCACAGATTTGGTTGACATTATGCGGACATGCAGAACAAATCCTATCTGTATGCAGAACGAGTTCAATTTCAGGATTTTGTGTATTTAATATATGAATCATGTCGGACATATGCCGGATAAAGTCTGAATGATAGCCTTTTCCTTCAAAGAATGTAATGCATAAACCGTGATGGGGGCGAAGTTTAAAATTTGACATATTTCTTGACCCTGTCAGAAACAATGATTGCCAAAGCAAGTTTCAAAACGTTAGAACCTAAGAACGGTGTCACACACCAGCTTAAAGCAGTAGCAAGGTCAATGGCTTCTGTTTGTTTGGTGTAGACATACATAAACCATGCTGTTCCGAAAACATAGCAAAGAACTGTTCCTAAGACTAAAGCCGTTAATCTGAGCCATAATTTTTCATGCTGAGGAAACTTTTCAAATGCCCAGTAAACACCGGCAGTTGCTAAAAATCCGATAATATAACCGCCTGTTGTTCCTAAGATAACTCCCAGACCGCCGGAAAATCCCGCAAATACCGGAACACCGACCGCTCCAAGCAAAATATATACCAATACTGCAAAAAAGCCTTTTTTTCCTCCAAGGCATTCCAGCGCACAGTAAATTGCAAAAGTCTGCAAAGTAAAGGGTACAGCTGTCGGAATGGAAATCCATGAGCAAATGGCGATTAAAGCAGAAAACATTGCTGTAAAAGCAATTTCTTTGGCAGTGAATACCGGTTTTTCCGGTACAGCAATCGTAGCTTGTGACATAATAAAAAACTCCTTTTGATAAAATTCTGATTTTATTATAGCACAAAGCAGTTTATTTGTCAACTGATTTTTTATATTAAGTTGACAATTGAATTACAGCTGAAATTTTTCCTGAATCGTTTCTTCAATAGACTGGTAGCCAATGACTTTTTGTTTGTAATTCAGCAGAAGAACATAGCATTCATGTTTTTGCTTTTCCATAGCCAAGCGAATAAATTCGTCAATAGTTTCTCTGGTTAAAAAGAAAGACAATCGTTCAGTTTCTAAAATTTTTTGAATGGTTTCAGAATGATTTGTTTCGATTAAATTCTGAAACATGTCCTCAAAAAATAAAGCAATTTGCCTTTTATGGGCTTCCTGTGACAAGTCAGCTGAAAAGAGTTTCAGGACATCAGAAAGCAGGTCTGTATCTTCAGGCGGAAATGTTCCATAAAGTGAAATAATTCTTTTTAATTTATAACAGCCTTGAAACGCACGGTCAGAAATAGCAGCAGTTTCTTCCGGCAAAGTGATTTCTTCTGTATCTGTGAGGCATTTGAGATAGATTCTGTTTAAAAATGCCATTTTTTTAGGGTATTGCTTGTAATACCAAAGTGTTCCGGTAAAGGCACTCATTCCGATATGTATAAAAATATTATCCGGTAAAATAATATTTTTTAATTTTTCGTTCCAGAGAAAGGCATCTGCTCCAATTTCTGAAACACTTTCCGGAATGATAATTTTTTTTAAAGTCGTGTTCCGGAATGCCTGTTCTCCAATGCTGGTAACTGATTCCGGAAGAATGACTTCTGAAATATGCCTGCAATGTTCAAAAGCTCTTTTTCCGATGGCTGTTACTGTCGAGGGGAGAAAAACTTGCCGTTCTTTTCCGTAATAATGTTTTAAAATGCCGTTTTCCATTTCAAGATTAGCACTGACCAGCCCTTCCGGAGTAGAAAGACCTTTTAATTTCCGGCATTTTGCAAAGGCATTCCGTCCTAAATTGACAACATTTGCAGAAATTTGCAATTCTTTAAGGCTTTTACAATAAGAAAAGGCACATTCTCCAATGGTTGTCAACTGTTCCGGAATGTGAATTTTTTGAAGTTTATAACAGCCTGTGAAAGTATATTCCCGAATTTCAGTGACATGTTCCGGAATAGTAAATTCTTTCAGTTTTCTGCAACCGTGAAAAGCACAGCCTTCGATTTCGGAAAGGCTTTCCGGCAGGGTAATGCTTTTTAAATTTTTACAGCCCCAGAAAGCAGATTTTCCAATTCTGGTAATTCCTTCCGGAAGGGTAATGCTTTGCAGTCTGGTGTAATTCCGAAAAGCAGAATCTCCGATTTCTCTGACATTTGCGGGAATAATAATATTTCGTTCTTTGCCGTGATAAGTCTTTAAGACATCATTTTCAATTTCAAAAATAATTTTCTGCATGGAAGCCTGCTTTCCTGTATAAAAAACACATCTCTGTCAGATGGCAGAGACGTGTTTAATCAAAATCTGATTACTGATTTGTTGTCATAGTAATGCCGGAAGATGCGCCGTTATTTTCTTCAATGCCGGAAGATGCGCCGTCATTTTCTTCAATATCGGAATCTACATCGTCATTTTCTTCAATATCGGAATCTACACCGTCTTTTTCATAGAAAGGAACAGCATCACGGAGCGCAGCTTCACCGAACTTATTTGCAGTCGGAACGATAGCAAGCTCTACATTACGCAAGTGAGGCTTTGCAGCCTGAGCGATACCGTCAAACAATTCTTTCAGAGCAGCTTCACCAACAGAAACGTCAGTATCTACAATAAGCAGGAAATTCGGATTAGGCTTGTCTTCACGCTTCATCACACGCAGATAAGCTTTATTGACCTGTTCTTTTTCAGCCAGATAAGGTCTGAGAGCTTCCAGCAGTTCTGTTGGTTCTTCTTTGAGTGTGCCAATTTGAATTTGTGTACCGGGCGCAATGGCTTCTGTATTGAGCATACGGAACAGGCTTTCAGTTGGAATCATAATATTCTGACCGAACGGATTGATAACCGCACCAGCGATATTATTTTCAGGATTTCTCTTAATAAATTCGCATAAATCCTTGTAAGAAAGAGCAGCCAGCTGATGCTGATTATGTTCTTCCCACTTACGGAGTTCGCCGATATCTGTAAATAACGGGAAATACTTCTGACCTTCGTTGTTATTGAACAGAATAAAGCTGATTTTCGGCTGGTCCACGAGCTGTACATTGCCGTTTGCATCAGCCTGTGCCTGCTGTTCGCTCTGTACATTTGCAGGAACGAGGAAGCGGGCAACTTTCAAATGATTGACAAAAGTAATTTCTGTTTTCTGGTTACGCTCCTGTTTCATAGCGTCCATAGCCTGTACCAGAGCCGGATTTGTAACTGGCTGCTGACTTTGTTTAATTTCTGCCAAGATATTCACCTCATTATAAATTTTAAAAAATAATTTGCTTTCGCATCGTGATGATTATTATTATATCATAAATTCACAAAAAAAGCAAGTCTTTTTCAAAAATTTTTAAAAATATTTTGCAGGAACACAAAAAAATCAGGAGTACACAGCGAAAAACGGCTTTTGACTCCTGATTATTTTTCTTTTGAGCAGTGCGGAAATTACGCACGTTCCACCTTGCCGGAACGCAGACATCTGGAGCATACATAGATGTGGCAGGGAGAACCCTTTACAATTGCTTTCACACGCTGAACATTCGGTTTCCAAGTTCTGTTAGAAGCTCTGTGAGAATGAGAAACTTTGTTTCCGAACGTTACGCCTTTACCACAAACGGAACATTTTGCCATTGAAATACACCTCCCTTTCTTTGAAAACGTGTAAAAAACACTTATGTGATATATTATAGCATAAAGCCGGAAAAAAAGCAAGTGTTTTTTCAAAATTTTTTAAAAAATATTTTTCAGAGAAATTTTCATGAAAATAGGCTTGCAATGTGAGGGGATTTGTAGTATAATAAAATAGTATCTTTACACAGAAGGAGCTGGGAATTTGGATTCAGGGGTATATATACAATATTTTGTGCGGGTGATGATGATTTTGTTAATTAACCCGTTGCATGAATGCGCTCATGCATGGTCGGCTTACAAGCTGGGAGATGATACGGCAAAGCGTGAGGGAAGAATGACACTTTCACCGCTGGCACATATTGACCTGTTTGGTGCGCTTCTGCTGTTAGTGTGTGGATTTGGCTGGGCGAAGCCTGTACCGGTGAACCCGAACAATTTTAAAGAACCTCGCAAAGGTATGATGCTCACGGCAATAGCTGGGCCTCTTTCCAACTTGCTGGCAGCATTGGCAGGAATGATAGCATATCGGCTTTCTTATGGCAAGCTGGAAAGTTTAACAGATATGTTATATTATTTTGTAGTTATCAATATTAACTTGTTTGTATTTAATATGATACCTGTGCCGCCGCTGGACGGGTCAAGGGTATTGACTTATTTTTTACCGCCGAAAGCTGCTGTCTGGTTTATGGTAAATCAAAGATATTTTTATGGAGTAGTCATGCTTTTAATGGTAACGGGAATTTTAAGTGTACCGATAAGCTGGGCGGTTAGCTGGATTGTACAAGGGTTATATCTTATAACTGGCTTTTTAGGGTGATGGTGCATGGCAGGAATCAATTTTAAACTTGATGTGTTTGAAGGGCCGCTGGATTTGCTGCTGCACTTAATTTCTAAGCATCAACTGAATATTCATGATATTGAAATCACAAAATTATTAGAGCAGTATTTATTATATATTGATACTGCAAGAGCGCAGAATTTGGAACTTGCCGGCGAATTCTTAGAAATGGCTGCAAGGCTGGTCTATATTAAAACGGTTTCGCTTCTCCCCAAGCCGGAAGAAGCAGAAAAAGCCAAACAGGAACTGCAAGGCACGTTAATTGAATATGCCCTTGCACAGGCTGCCGCTAAACAGCTCCGTGAATATTTTATTGCAGATGATATTTTCGTCAGAAAACCTTTAAAACTTCCAAAAATACAGCAGAATTATGCGCTTCGGCACTCTCCGGACAGGCTGGCGGAAACATTCGCTCAAATTGGCAGAGAACGCATGAAAGGTAAACTGCTTTCCGATAAAATTACAGATACTGTCATACAGCCGAAAATGGTTTCTGTTCTTTCTAAAGTAGTATTTGTGTTAAGACGGCTTTACAGTGGAAATTCTGTTTCAGTTGCTTCACTTTACGAAGGTGTGACTGACCGTTCTGCAAGGGTAGCGACTTTCTTAGCAGTTTTAGAATTAACTCGTTTCGGCAGAATTGCCTTAAATGAAGACAATACTATTTTGACCATGTGTGAAAAAAGGACGGTGAACACGCCATGACAGAGGAAGAAATAAAACAATCTGCCATTTTGGAAGCAGTGCTGTTTGCTTCAGGCGAACCGATAGAAAGCAGCAGGCTTGCACAGGCATTAGGTGTCCCCATACAGGAAATTCCTGTTATGATACAGCATCTTGAAGAACGCTATACAGAAACAAATTCTGCTTTACAAATTTTGCATTTAGAAACGGCATGGCAGTTAGCCGTAAAGCAGGAATATGCTCCGGTTATCCGGACGGCTTTGGAAACACGCAGAATGCAGCCGCTTTCTAATGCTGCTATGGAGACTTTAACAATTATTGCCTATAATCAGCCAGTCAGCAAAGGCTTTATTGAGCGTGTCAGAGGGATTGACAGTTCCTCTGTTGTGAATGCGCTTGCAGATAAGGGACTTGTGGAAGAAGCAGGAAGAATTGATGTTCCGGGGCATCCTATCGGCTACCGGACAACAGATTTGTTTTTAAGAGTATTTGGCTTGCATTCACTGGAAGAGCTTCCAGACCCGAGGCCTGCTGAATCCAGTGAAGATTTCATAGGAGAACTCACAGAACAGGATGTGTCATCATGATAATTCTAAAAATTCTTGGAATTATTTTATTAGTCCTGTTAATCCTGCTGGTGATAATTTGTCTTTCCAGTGCAGTCGTGTATGTGAGTTTCTGGGACGGAAAATTTGACTGGAATATCCGTTATTTCGGCATTAAGCTTCTCCCCAGAAAGAAAAAATCTCAAAAACCTTCTGAGAAGAAAGAAAAAAAATCAGATAAAACCACTGAAAAATCTGATGAAAATAAAAAATCCGATTCTGATAAAAAATTAAAAAAACTTCCGGCAGATGCATTCTTGACGAAATTACAAAATATTGTACAGAAAGCGGATATGGCTGACAGTGCTTTAAATGCTTTGCCGTCTGCATTACACTGGATTGGAAAAGCCCTCACTTGGTATGCAATTGAAACAGATATTATGATTGCAAATGAAGACGCTGCAAAATGTGCGGAACAATACGGCTTAATGCAGATTATCTTTCAGAACCTTCTGAGCCAGACCGGAAATTTCATTCATGTCAAGCGTAAAAAAATTCAGCTTCGCTGTGACTTCACAGAAGATAAAAGCCTTTATCAGTTCCGGTGCAGAGTAAAACTGCACATCGGGAAAACAATATTAGTCGGTATTTCATTTTTATGGAATTACTTTAAAGACAGCAGTCAGGCAAAAAAATCAATTATCAGGGAAAAATTATAATTAGTAAGGAGTATTATGATGAGTGAACATACAATTAACAGCTTTATTGGAGTCAGTGTTGAAAAAATCCGAAATCTGGTAGATACGGATACCATGATGGGAAAGCCTATTTCCTGCGGAGACGGTACGACAATTATACCAATTTCTAAAATTTCAGTTGGTTTTGCTTCAGGTGGTTCTGACCTTCCGACACGTACAAATAAAGAATATTTTGCAGGCGGTGCAGGTGCTGGCATGAGCGTGACACCAGTAGGCTTTTTAATCGTCAAGGACGGTGAAGTCCGTATGGTTCAGATGTCCCAAAAAGGCGGAGACAGTGCTGCTGCTATCATGGATAAAATACCAGATTTAATTGATAAAGTCAGTGAAGTATTCTCCAAAGACAAAAAAACAGAGAAAAAAGAAAAAGTGAAAGTCAAAAAATCCGATAAAACAGAAACGTTGGAAACAATTCAGGAAGAAGAACTGGATTCATAATCTGTACTTTGTCCGCATATACTCTGGCATAAAATTCTATGCTGGAGGTTATGTTCATGAAAACTGTTTTCAAAAGTCTCATTGTAATGTTGTTTCTGCCGGTTTTGTGTCTGTACAGCATTGCAGATTTGCCGGTACATGCTGGTTATCCTATCTATGCGAAAGCCTGCATTTTAATAGAAGCCGCTACTGGCCGAGTTTTGTATGAACATAATGCAGAACAAAAGCTTCCTATGGCAAGTACTACGAAAATTATGACAACACTCCTGACAATTGAAAGCGGAAATCTGGACGAAGAATTCATGGTGGACAATCAGGCAATTCATGTGGAAGGTTCTTCCATGGGCTTGCAGGAAAATGACATTGTTACCAAAAGGGCTTTATGCTATGGAATGCTGTTGCCTTCTGGAAATGATGCTGCAAATGCCTCAGCTGTAGCTGTTGCCGGAAGTATTCCGGCTTTTGCGGAGCTGATGAATCAGAAAGCGCAGGAAATCGGCATGACAAGAACTTGTTTCGTCACCCCTTCAGGACTGGAAGGAACAGGACATGGTTCTTCTGCGCATGACATGGCACTTTTAACAAGAATTGCTTTACAGAACGAAACATTCAGAGAAATCTGCTGTCAGAAATCAGCTGTTGTAAAATTCGGCAATCCGCCTTATGAACGAACGCTTTATAATTCCAATAAACTCCTGCGCATGTATGATGGTGTAATTGGTGTGAAAACAGGTTTCACAGATGAAGCAGGGAGATGTCTGGTATCTGCCTGTGAACGAGATGGCGTGACGCTTATCTGTGTGACATTAAATGACCGTGATGATTGGAATGACCATATGCATTTATATGACTACGGCTTTTCCGTTGTCAGTCCGGTGATACTGGATATTCCCGAAGTCACACAAAATTTAGTCGGAAGTTCTCAGAATGCTGTTTCCCTCCGCCTTGAAAAGCCTGTGACAGTCGGCATGATGAAACAGGATATTTCCGAAATCAGTTATAAAATTTTATTATCTCCGTTTGCTTATGCGCCTGTGAAAGATGGTGAAGAACTCGGCAGGCTGGAATATTATTTTGGAGATACAAAAATTATTTCTGTACCGCTTTTAGCAGACGGTGCAGCAGAAGCTGTAATTCCGCCTGAAAAAAATAAATTTATGCAATTTTTAGAAAAATTGCGTACCATTCTCAGAAACGCTTAATTTAATCAAAGAAAGAGAGAACAAAAATGGCAGAAATCAGAATACAGAAATTCCTTGCAGATGCTGGCTACTGTTCCAGACGCAAGGCAGAAGTATTGATTCAAACAGGGCATGTTAAGAAAAACGGCCGGCCTGTCAGCTTAGGCGATAAGACTTCTTATAAAGACATTATCACAGTAGACGGTCAGAAAATTGTCATGCCCAGAAAGAAAACATTCAGATACATTATGCTGAATAAGCCCAGAGGGTATGTAACAACTGTTTCAGATGAGCTTGACAGACGCTGTGTCATGGATTTGCTGACAGATGTCGAAGAGCGTGTTTATCCGGTGGGCAGACTGGACAGAAATTCAGAAGGCTTGTTGCTTTTAACAAATGACGGAAAATTTGCAAATGATATTATGCACCCCAGCAAGCATATTTCCAAAACATACCGTGTCACTGTCCGCCCTTCCGTGACAGAGGACCAGCTTTCTGAAATGGCTGCCGGAATCGTTCTGGACGGCAAAAAAACACTCCCTGCAAATATTGTCGTACTCAATAATGAGCCGAACAGAGTTGTTTTGCAAATTACTATCAAAGAAGGCAGAAACCGACAAATCCGCCGTATGTGTGAAGCAGTCGGATTAGAAGTCGCCCGTCTGAGAAGAACTTCCATAGGTCCTGTCCGGCTTGGAATGCTTAAACCGGGTACTTGGAGAGACTTAACCCCTGATGAGCTGAGAGCTATCCGGAATGCCATCGGAAAGGAGGCATAAATATGCTTAGAATTCTTGAGCAGAAAAATTTCGATGCATATCAGCAGTTAATTAAAAATTTAAATCTTCCTGCTGAACTGCAAATCCATCTGACAGAAGCATTAGATGATGAAAATCAGGTGAAAGGCTATATTCTTTACGCTTATCAGCCGGAAGCTGTCTTGATTTACGCATTGGACGATGGGCAGGACTGGAATTACTGTGATGGCTTAGTTCGTTCTGTTCTTTTTAAAGCCCAGCTCAGAGGTTTGGAAAAAGCAGTTTTTCACATTTCAGATTCTGCTGTCAAAGAACGCCTTGTAAAACTTGGCTTTGTGAAAAATAACCAGAATACACTTCAAAATATTATGGAAGTTATGGAAAGTTGCAAAAAATGCAAAGAAAATCCCTCAAACACTTGAAAAAAATTGAAAAAAATAGTATCATGAATATATATGATATTTTTATGTCAGGAAGGAAGATATTTGTAAATGGAAAAAAATCTGAACAGCCCTGCAAGACAACTCCTCACAACTTTGTTTGATGATGGTGCTTATCAGGAAATCGGTGCTTATCTCATGGAGAAAGATGCGCCTGCTGGTGTTGTCACTGCTTACGGCTATGTCAATGGAAATCCAGTCTATGCCTTTGCACAGGATAAAAGCGTTGAAAACGGTGCAGTCGGTATGGCACAGGCGGAAAAAATCAGCAAGCTTTACGGACTTGCTTCAAAGACGGGTGCGCCTGTAGTTGGAATTTACGATTCTAACGGTGCATTCATGGACGGTTCAGCAGTTTCATTAAATGCTTACAGCATTATGATGGAACAGGCTGCTGCTGTATCTGGTGTTGTGCCACAAATTTCAGTAATTGCTGGTGTTTGTGCCGGAAGTGCTGCAATGATGGCTTGCACAGCTGACTTTGTCATTATGGCAGAAAAAGCAGAATTATTCTTTACACCGAATATTGCACAAAGCAGTGCTGAAACTTGTGCTGAAAACGGTATTGCTGCAATGACTGCTGCGACACCGGAAGAAGCTCTTGCTCAGACAAGAAAACTGATAAATTTATTACCAGTGAATAATATGGCTTGTACACCTTGTATGGAGTATGATAATCCAGCTGTTGCTGTTGGTACAGATTTTGCATCTTATGTTGAAAGTATTGCAGATGGTGACAGTTTGCTTGAAGTTTATGCAGATTATGCAGATGCGGCTTATACAGCATTTGCAACAGTAACAGGCTCAACTGTAGGAATTGTCGGCACAAACGGCGAATTGAAATTAACAGAAAATGACTGCAATAAAATTGCAAGATTTGTCAGAACTTGTGATGCTTTTTCCATTCCGGTAATCACTTTAATTGATACAATCGGATTTGAAGGTTCTGCTGCTGCGGAAACAGCCGGTTCAGTGAGAGCTTTAACTCGTTTAGCCGGAAGTTATGCAGAAGCAACAACAGCGAAAATTTCTGTTGTAACTGGCAGTGCAGTCGGTGCAGTATTTGTCGCACTTGCCGGAAAAGGCTGTAATGCAGATTTTTCCTATGCGTTTGAAAATGCTTACATTGCGCCGTTAATGCCGGAAGCTGCTGTGGAATTTCTCTGGCATAACAAATTGAAAGGCTGTGATGACCTTAAGGCAGAACGGAAAAAACTTGCAGAGGAATATACCAGTACGATTGCTTCCGCCTCCTCAGCTGCACAGATTGGCACAGTAGATGATGTCATTGCACCGGCTGATTTGAGAAGCACAGTCAGCAAAGCCCTTGTGATGCTTGAAGGAAAGCGTGTCACAAATCTGCCTAGAAAACATAATAATTTCCCGTTCTGATGGGATAACTGAAATATAGATTGGTGGTAAAATTATGAAAAAATTTAATGTAATTGTAAATGGAAAATCTTATGATGTTGCTGTAGAAGAACTTGGTGAAGGTGCAGCTCCTGCTGCTGTTCCGGCTGCTGCTCCAGCTCCTGCCGCTGCTGCTCCAGCACCAGCTCCGGCGGCTGCTCCAGCTCCGTCCGTTGGCGCAGGTGAAAAAGTAACTGCTCCAATGCCCGGTACTATCCTTGATGTGAAAGTTTCTCAGGGTGCAAGTGTTTCCAAGGGTGATGTTATCATGGTACTGGAAGCAATGAAAATGGAAAATGACATTGTCGCTCCTTGTGACGGTTCTGTTACCAGTATCGTTGTCAAGAAGGGCGATTCCGTTCAGAGCGGTGACACACTGGCTACTGTCGGCTGATAAAATTCTGATTAGAAAGGATTCATAGAATCATGGCTAAAAAAATAAGAGTTACTGAAACTGTTCTCCGTGATGCACATCAGTCACTGCTTGCAACCAGAATGAGAATAGAAGAGATGCTTCCGATTCTGCCGAAATTAAATGAAGTTGGCTTTAATTCGCTGGAATGCTGGGGCGGTGCAACATTCGATTCCTGCCTTCGTTTTTTAGGGGAAGACCCTTGGGAACGTCTTAGAACGCTCCGCCGTGAAATGCCGGATGCAAGATTGCAAATGCTGTTCAGAGGACAGAACATGCTTGGCTATCGTCATTATGCAGATGATGTATTGGAAGAATTCGTTCAAAAATCTGTTGAAAATGGTATTGATGTCATTCGTATTTTTGATGCACTGAATGATATTCGTAATTTACAGACAGCAATCAATTCCGCAAAGAAAGCTTCCCGTGATGGAAAAAAACCAGAAGTGCAGGTTGCAATTTCTTACACGACTGGTGAAGTGTTTACAACTGAATATTATGTGGAGTATGCAAAGAAAATCCAGGCAGCTGGTGCAGATTCTATCTGTATTAAAGACATGGCTGCATTGCTGACCCCTTACAAGACAGAAGAACTTGTCAAGGCTTTAAAGGCGAATGTAGATTTACCGATTGACCTGCATACACATTATACTTCCGGATTAGCTTCTATGTGTCTGCTGAAAGGCATTGAAGCCGGTGCAGATATTATAGATACTGCAATGTCTCCATTAGCATTGGGAACATCTCATGCACCGACAGAATCTATGGTAGCCGCTTTACAGGGTACGGAATACGATACAGGTCTTGACCTTTCTCTGCTGATGGAAATCCGTGAATATTTCATGGGCTTGCGTAAGAAATATCTGGACGAAGGCTTAATTGACCAGAAAATGCTTGCAACAGATGCGGGTGCTTTAATCTATCAAGTGCCGGGTGGTATGTTGTCAAATCTGCTTTCTCAGCTGAAACAGGCCGGAAAAGAAGAACTTTTAAATGAAGTGCTTCTGGAAGTACCGAGAGTGCGTAAAGATGCAGGTTATCCGCCTTTGGTAACGCCTTCTTCACAGATTGTCGGCACACAGGCTGTATTTAACGTCTTAATGGGCGAACGTTACAAGACTGTAACGAAAGAATTTAAGGGTATTGTTCGTGGTGAATATGGTCAGACGCCTGTACCGGTTGACCCTGAATTCAGAAAGAAAATTATTGGTGATGCTGAACCAATTGACTGCCGTCCGGCTGATTTGCTTGCACCGGAACTTGAAAAGCTCCGCAAAGAATGCGCTGAATGGGCAGAGTCTGAAGAAGATGTTCTCAGCTATGCACAGTTCGGACAGGTTGCTGTGAAGTTCTTTGAAAAAAGAAGAAATGAAAAATTCGGACTTGACGGCAAGCACGGCGATGCAAAAAAGCAAATCCATCCCGTTTAATAATTAAATTTATCATGCATTTGCCCTGTGATAAGCATGGGGCAATTGCTTATTTTCAGAAAGGAGAATCGGCGATGCCTATTAGAATTCCCGAAGAATTGCCAGCTTATCATATTTTAGAACAGGAAAATATTTTTGTCATGTCCCGTACTCGTGCGGAACATCAGGACATCAGACCGCTGAAAGTGCTGATTCTCAACTTAATGCCGAAAAAAATTGAAACAGAATGTCAGCTCATGCGCTTGTTAAGCAATACCCCTTTGCAAGTAGATGTGGAATTGCTTCAGGTTTCGCATATTTCCAAGAATACGGCACAAAGTCATATGAATGCATTTTACAAGACGTTTCCGGAAGTGAAAGACAGCTATTATGATGGAATGATTATTACAGGCGCACCTGTAGAGCATATTCCTTTTGAAGCGGTGGACTATTGGAAAGAACTTTGCGAAATTATGGAATGGTCAAAAAAGCATGTTTTTTCCGTTTTGCATATTTGCTGGGGAGCGCAGGCAGGGTTATATTATCATTATGGTGTGCCGAAGTATTTGCTGGACAAGAAGCTTTTCGGCATTTTCTGGCACAAAGCGGAAATCCAAACTCCGTTGCTGAGGGGTTTCAATGATGAATTTTCTGTACCGCATTCAAGGCATACGGAAAACCGCCGTGAAGATATTGAAAAACATTCAGAACTGCAAATATTAGCGTATTCGCCTTTAGCAGGCGTGCTTTTAGTGCAAAGCCATGATGGAAGGCAGTTATTTTTCACAGGTCATGCGGAATATGAACGGGATACACTTAAAGAAGAATATTTTCGGGATTTAGCAAAGGGAATTCCGATTGAAGTCCCTGTGAATTATTTTCCGGGGGATAATCCGAAGTATGAACCTGTTTTTTCATGGAGAAGCCATGCAAATTTGTTATATTCCAACTGGCTGAATTACTGTGTATATCAGGAAACGCCGTTTCATCTGGAAGAATTGGAAAATATGTAATAGAAATAAGCCTCTGGTACTGAACCGGAGGTGTTTTTTTGAAAGAATAATTTCTGGAAGTTTCACATATACTAAGTTAGAAATTTACCGGAGATGAAAATCATGATGCTGAAAAAATATGTTATATTTGGAACAATTGCATTATTATTAACAGCTGGTACAGGCTGTTTAGTACAGTATGTGCCAGTGCTGACAGAAGCTGCTTATGAAAAATTTCATTCAGAATTAAAGCAGGCTGAACAGGAAATGCCTTTGGATTTGGAAAATCCGGATAATTATTTATCACAGGGGTTTGGCATTCTGGAGCAGTCTGAAAATGCTGTACAAGTAGTCGTTTCTGAACAGGCGACAGAACTTCCGGCTGACCCCGGTGAAAAGCCGTATCCTGAACAATGGAGCTTAACCGGAAGTATTCAGCAGGTCACATATGGGACATATGCAGGGACACAATATTTCAGTTTGAAACAGGCTGGACAAGTTCAGAATAAAACATCTCTTTCTAATCAGGAACTTTA
Organism: Oscillospiraceae bacterium; assembly: GCA_045541055.1. GTDB lineage: Bacteria > Bacillota > Clostridia > Oscillospirales > Ruminococcaceae > UBA3855. The sequence goes on along the minus strand of JAZQIL010000016.1, from coordinate 77,853 downwards.
TGAAGAAAGTCAGTTTCTGCCGGAATTCCGGATTCAGAAAAACAGTTCTCCGCAAGTGTTAATTATGCATACCCATACAACTGAAAGCTTTGAACCTTATGAACGTTCTCGCTTTGATGCGAATTTTAATTACAGGACAACAGACAATTCTAAAAATGTTGTCATGGTAGGGGAAGCCATTGCAAAACAGCTTGAAACGGCTGGTATTGGAGTGATTCACGATACAACTGTGCATGATTATCCATCTTATACGGGAGCTTACGAACGCAGTGCAGAAACAGTCAAAAGCCTTTTAATCCGTTATCCGGATATTAAAGTTGTACTGGATATTCATCGAGATGCAATAGGAGACAGCAATTTTATTAAACAGCCTGTGATAGAAGTCAATGGAAAGAAATCAGCACAGATTATGATTATCTCCGGCTGTGATGACGGCTCTATGAATATGCCGAATTATTTAAAGAATTTCAGATTTGCCTGTTTATTGCAGCAGCAGCTTGAAAGCGATTATGCTGGTCTGACCAGACCGATTTTATTTGACTATCGAAAATATAATCAAAATTTAACAACAGGGAGTTTGCTGATTGAAGTCGGCTCACACGGCAATACATTGGAACAAGTGCAGTATGCAGGGGAATTATTAGGAAATTCTCTTGTCAGGACACTTGAAACACTGGAGGAATCATCTTGAAAAAATATCAGAAATTTTTTATTCTGCTTGCTTTACACTGTCTTTTCAGCGGTGTAGGCTGGGGCATCATGCAGGTTTATCAGAAAGGGTATAACACGACACATCAGAAATCAATTCAAATGGCAGATGTGAACATTCAGGCTGAGAATGCAGAAGTGCAGATATTACATTATCATTTGCCTTTTCCGCTTCCAACAGAGAACAGTTTATTTTATTACAGCATGTATGTGATGACAGATACACCGCTGCATAACTGGCTGGCATTTCTGACATTTTTAGAGATATAACATTTTCTACAAAAAAATGTGCTTTTGTTCAGAAAAGATTTGATATAAAAACGCTTGCAAAATTTCACAGAATCTGCTATAATAAAATAGTAACGTGAGTAACGTGCCTGTAGTTTAGTTGGATAAAACAGAGGACTCCGACTCCTCAGAGCGCAGATTCGAGTTCTGTCAGGCACACCAGAACGGGATGTAACTCAGTTTGGCTAGAGTGCTTGCTTTGGGAGCAAGATGCCGCAGGTTCGAGTCCTGTCATCCCGATTTCATAGAAAAAAGCCCTTTCTGAATGCAGAAAGGGCTTTTTTTACAGAATTTCTAAACACAAATGGTTGTTTTTTTATGCGAAATAACAAAATGTAAAAAAATATGCAGTTTGTCCACTAAATATACATTTTATCTATTGCAATTTCTGCCTTTTTAAAATATAATAAATTTAACATATTTTTCACAGAATATTCATAAAAAGAGGTTGTTGTTTATGTTACATTCAAAAATGTTGGAAGCGGCTCACAGCCGTATACAGCAGTACTTGCAAAGCGGTGCTATGATTCGTCCAATGGATACTGTTTGTGTGATTTATACCCAATCAGGGAGGGTGTATTCGGGTATAAGCCACACAAGTATTAACCGTGGACAAGTGATGGTTACTCATGCAGAAACGGAAGCAGTACAGAATATGTTAGCATTTCATGAGAAATCTATTCAAGTAATTATGCTTTTAAATGCTTACACCGGAAAGCCCATGCTTCCATGTACAGACTGCATTCGCCGGATTATTTCTTTGAAGCCGGAAAACAGTAACTGTCAGATTATGCTGAATCAGTCATCTGTTTCCATTTCAGAAGTGAATACTTCTTCCAATGTACAGTACGCTGTCAGACCGAATTTTGTACAGTAAGCAAGAAAGCCCTGCGGAGAGGAGCAGGGCTTTCTTTTTTTGTGCATAAAGCATAAAATCGCTGTACTGCTTTTGGCTAATATGCAGATTTTATAGAATACAGCTTGTATTTTATTTCTATTTTTGTTATAATATGTATAAGTATCACAAGTGATACAAGACATAGTTTGTTCATAATTTGACAGTCAATTATGAATGACGGAAAGGGGCATCAATTTAGATTGTTCGGACTGTAAATTTGACAATTAAAGGAGGAAATGTATGGAAAATCAACGTAAATTATCATTACAGATAATTGGTCTGCTGACAGCTTTGATGATGATACTTTCTGTTATGCTGGTATTGCCTTCCGGTGCGGAAGTTACTGCTCATGCAATTTCATCTGATTATCCTGTTCAGTTGATGAATCTCGCTTCAAAGGACAATTCTAAAGTGCTGACGGAAAACGGCACAACAGATAATTCTGCTGTTGTGATGAAAGCACTTGGAAATGATTTGTCTCCCTCATGGAGGTTTGACAGGGTAGGAGCAGACGGAAACGGTACTTATTTTAAAATCTGTAATGCACAGTCCGGCAGACTGCTTTCACCGCTGAATTATAATGTTTCAGCAGGGAATAGTGTTGTTGTATATGGCTATGAATCTGCAAAGTCACAGCATTGGTTTGTCGTACCGGTCAAGACTGACCATTTAGGAAATAATCTTTATTATAAGATTGTAAACTATGCAAATACTTCTCTGGCTTTAACACAAGGCACAAATGGTATGACATTAGCGAATTATACCGGTGCAGATAACCAGCTGTTTCTGCTGAATGCTGACGGCTTGCAAGGATTTGCAGGTTATTGCAAGAATGACAATACAAATAATATTAAAGCAGCAGATATTGGCGGTCTGTTTGGCGAAACAGTAGAAGTTTCCAATTTTGCAAATCTTAAAAAATATGCAGAAGCTTCTGAACCGTATACAATTGTAATTACCGGAAAGATTGACGGCGGAAGCAATTACAAAATAGACGGTCAGAATCATTATTACAATCCTGACGGCAGAATTTATGTAACAGATAATAAAACGATTATCGGAAGTTATAACAGTCATGTATTGTATAATACTGCACTTTGCACAAAGCAGGGAAGCGGTAAGGGAAATAATGTAATTTTCCGGAATTTAGAAATTCAGCACGATGCGAATTCTAATGGTAATGATAATATTTCTGTATATTTCGGTGCAGGTCAGAATTTATGGGTAGACCATGTCACATTTGTAGGACATTCTGATTATAATAAAGCAGCTTCTGGTCAGCCTGACTATGATAAATTTTTAGCTTGCTGCTATGATGCAGATTACTGCACAGTTTCAGATTCTTCATTTGGCTTGCATGAATATGGTGTTATTTTAGGATATCCAGATGACACTGCTAATGTAAAAGCAAAATATGATGGTTATCCTCGCATGACCCTTGCCGGAAATAAATTTTATAAGACGCTCACAAGAGGGCCGGGCTTGATGAGATGGGGTTATTATCATTCATTTAATAACTATGTAGATACATTCAGCATGGCTTATACAGTTCACAGTGGCTGTGATATTTACGCTGAAAACTGTTATTATGCAAATGGCGGAAATGTAATTTGTGACTGGAATCAGATTACTTATCCCGGCGCATATTATGAAACCGGTTCTAAATTCTCTGGCTGCAACAGAACAGTCCGTGGTGAAGGCACTTCCAATAATCCGAGCTACTCTGTAGAAAGCTCTTGGAGACCGAAAAATAATTATAGCTATGTGACTTTAAGCGCAGATGCTGCTAAAAATTATTGCAGTGCTTACAGCGGTTCACAGTCCAGTAATGGAAACTGGATGTATATTCGCTACGGTGTGAAGGGCGTTCCAAGTGCTGGTTTCTATACTGAGCCAGATGGTTCAGCCGCTCCTGTTGCTGCAAGCTTTACAGAAGGCGCAGCTTATCGGATTAAAAACGTTAATTCCGGACTTTATCTGGAAGTCGCTGGTGCAAAGGCTGAAAATAATGCAAATGTTGACCAGTGGGGTTCTGACGGTTCAGAAGTGCATAATATTTGGAAATTATTCAGCGCAGGTGATGGATATTATTATATTATTTCCTGTGTAGGTGATGGCGGAACATATGCTTTAGACGTTGCCGGCAAGAAGAAAGACAATGGTACAAATATTGACATTTATCAGTTTAATCAGGGCGATAATCAGAAATTCATGCTGACACAGAATTCTGACGGCTCTTACAAAATCAGAACCAAAATAACTGGTGAAGCTTCTGCTGTGGAAATTGTGAATGCAGATAAAACTTCCGGTGCAAATGCCCAGCAGTGGGAAATTAACGGCGCAAATTGTCAGGACTGGACACTTGAAGCAGTGACAGACCCCGGAACAGTTATGGATACAAGCGTAGTATACACATTCAAAAACGTCAACAGCGGTTTAGTGATGGATATTGTCAACGGTGCAATGCAAGCCAATTCCAATGTACAGCAGTGGGGTGCTAACGGCTTTGACTGCCAGAAATGGACATTGAAAGCCTTTGGTTCAGGCAATTATTACTATATTCGTTCCGTACAGGATGAAAATTACGTTTTGAAAGCAGAAGGCAATACAAACGGCAGTAATATTGATATTGTAACTTACTCCAGCAAAGACAGTGCAATGTTATTCCGTTTCACGAAAAATCCAGATGGCTCTTACGGCATTGTGACACATGCTTCTAAAGATGCCTGCTTAGTAGAAATCGTGAATGCCAGCAAAGAAAATGGCGCAAACGTTCAGCAGTATCAGCCGAATGGTAATGACTGCCAGAAATGGAACGCTGAAACAGAAACAACAACTACAACCACCACGACTACAACAACTACTACTACGACAACGACAACGACTACAACTACAACAGCTTCTGAAACAACAGCTCCCGAAACAAAACAGACAGAAACTGTACCTGTACAGGTTGCAGGAGACATTAACAATGATGGTACTGTAACCATTCTGGATATAGTAGCTTTGCAAAAATATTTGATGAATACAAATCAGTTCTCAAAAGCACAGTATGAAACAGCAGATATGAACCATGACGGAAAAGTAAATATTTATGACTTTGTTCTGCTGAAAAAAGCATTGCTTGCAAAATAAAACATATATTTTTGGCTGATGGTACAAAAATCATCAGCTATTTTTTTATTTTTTCATTGACATTTCTAAAAAAATATGCTATAATAAAAATATGAGGGAAATTTTCATTTTAAATGAAAGGGTGATGCTATGAAATGGTTTTATATAATTTATATGCTGGTTTCAGCAGTGTTCATGTTTGGAACACTGGTATATATGCAAATAAGACCTAGAAATGTTTCAATTGAAGCTCCTTTGAAAATTTTGTTTTGTTCCGGAGGACTTGCACTTGCATTTAATGCTTTAGGAATGATGCAGAATTCAGAACATATGGCAAGAGCATTCTTCAGCGGGTATTATGGTGCAGTGGACATTGCTTTATTAAGTATAGTTTCTTTTGTAAGAATGTATACAGAAATGAGGCATTATAATAAAAAATTGCAGACGGGGCTGTCTTTTCTGGTAGATGCAGATATACTTTTGATGGTGATAAATATTTTTAATCCAATCATATTTCAAACGAAACAGCTGACAGACAGAACAGATTTAGTATTCTGGCAGGTCGGGGAAAAAACACTTGCCTATTATTATCACGTCTTTGTGACAATGATAATGGCTGTTTTTATCATTGTAGATTTAATTCGGAAGATAAATAAATCACCTAAGATTTATAAATCAAAATATGCAGTGATTATGATACTTTCCAGTATTGTGATAGCAGTACATGCACTGTATTTGCAATTTAATTATAAAATTGACTATTCACTGATGTGGTATGCAATGATTGCGTATGCAGTATTTTATTATTCCATGATATATATCCCTCGTGGACTGGTGGACAGGCTGATGTTTTTTACCATTGCCAATATGCAGGACGGTGTAATTTGTCTGGATATTGAAAATCATTGTGTACATGCAAATAAAAATGCAAAAGTTTACTGCTTTGATAAAATCGATGAACAGATTAAAACTTGGTTCAAAGAAAATATTAAGCCAGATGAAAAATCCTGTTACTGGAAATCAGAAAAAGAAGTGGAAGGCGAAACCAGATATTACGAAATCGAATATAAGAAAATGTTCGATGTGGACAATAAAGCAATCGGCAGTTTCTTTTCTATACATGACTGTACGAAAGAAACAAAAGGACTTTTTGCAGAAAAATACCGTGCAACACATGACACTTTGACAGGAATTTATAATAAAGAATATTTTTATGAAAAAGTCAAAAAGAAAATTGAGGAAAAACCAGATGAGGAATATTGCATTGTCTGCACAGACGTGAAAAATTTTAAAATCGTCAATGACGTATTTGGTGTGGAAGTTGGAGACAAGCTTTTAAAACGAATTGCAAGTTCTATCAGCTTTATGGCGAAAAACAAATGGACTTTCGGCAGATTGACTGCTGACCGTTTCGCTGTGTTCCTTCCGAAAAACGAATTTGATGAAGATAAATTCCTTCGGGAAGCAGCCAAAATGTCAAGATTATCTGAAAATTATATTTTTAAAATTCAGATTCATATCGGCGTTTATTTTATAGAAGATACTTCTTTAAGAGTTTCTGTTATGTGTGACAGAGCCAACCTTGCTATTAAAACTATTAAAGAAAGTTATCAGAGTTCTGTTGCTTACTATAAAGAAAACTTGCGTGAAGACTTCCTGAACGAACAGAAAATTATCAGTGAATTTGACCTTGCAATTCGTTCCGGACAGTTTCAGGCATTTGTACAGCCACAAGTATTTTCTGATACTGGCAGAATTCACGGAGGAGAAGTGCTGGTGCGCTGGATTCATCCCCAGAATGGCATGATACCGCCTTATAAATTTATTCCGATTTTTGAACAAACTGGTTTAATTGGAAGGCTGGATGCACATATGTGGGAGCTTGCCTGCCAGAAATTGCAGGAATGGCAGTCACAGGGACTGACAGACCATTATCTTTCTGTGAATATTTCTCAAAAAGATTTTTATCTGATGGATGTTTATAAAGTCATGACTGCTCTGGTAGAGAAATACCAGATTCCCCCGAAAAATCTGCATCTGGAAATTACAGAAACAGCTATTATGAATAATCCGAAAGAACAGCTTCCATTAGTGAGCCGATTAAGAGATTACGGTTTTATGATGGAAATTGACGATTTCGGCAGTGGTTATTCTTCTTTGAATACGCTCAAAGACTTGAATGCAGATGTATTAAAAATTGATATGGGCTTCCTGAGAAAAACAGAACATCAGGAACGCAGTAAAATTATCCTGAAAATGATTGTTTCCCTTGCAAAATCACTTAAAATGGAAGTTATCACAGAAGGTGTGGAAACACCGGAACAAGTAGAGTTCTTGAAAGATTATGGCTGTGATATTTTTCAGGGTTACTATTTTGCAAAGCCAATGCCCATCAAAGAATTTGAAATGAATTTTTTGAATAAAACGGTACATGTATGAAAAAAAGCCTTGCGATTTCAGCAGGGCTTTTTATTATTGTTCAGCAGGTCTTTAATGACTTCACTAGCAATAATTAACCCAGCTACAGACGGGACAAACGCATTAGAAGCAGGTACAGGCTTATGATTCTGAGCATTTTCTTCGGATATGCTTTTTAAAACAGCAGGCTGTTCTTCGGAGTAGACGACTTTTAATTTTTGAATGCCAAGTTTCCGGCATTCACGGCGAATGGTGCGGGCTAAAGGACAGACTTGTGTTTGATAAATATCTGCAATTTGAAAAGCAGTAGGGTCAAGCTTGTTTCCTGCACCCATAGAAGAAATGACAGGTGTTTCAGCTTTCTGAGCATTTTTAATAATTTCAAGTTTTCCGGTAACTGTGTCAATCGCATCAATGATATAATCATAATTTTTAAAATCAAACTGACTGGAAGTATCCGGCATGTAAAAGCAGGGGAAAGCATTGACTTTGATATCAGGACAAATGTCTAAAATGCGTTCTTTTGCAGCAATGACTTTTAATTTTCCGACAGTGCTGTGCAAAGCAATAATTTGCCTGTTTAAATTTGTTAAGCTGACAGTATCATTATCAATTAAGTCAAGTGTACCGATACCACTTCTGGCGAGGGCTTCCACAGCGTAACCGCCGACACCGCCGACACCAAATACAGCTACTCGGCAAGCTTTTAATTTTTCCATGCCGTCACTGCCGAATAAAAGTTCTGTTCTTGAAAATTCGTTAAGCATGTTTTTCACCTCTGCCTTCACCGGATTTTGTGCCGTGATTCGTAATATTTTCATCAAAGTCATCTAAAAAATGATGATATTCGTCACCAATATGATAAGAAATTAAAGTTTTTAAATTTACATTTTCGACGCTGCGGAAAATATTTTTATCAATGGCAGGGCTGACAGTTCTGAGCTGTGCTAATAAATCCTTGACTTCCTGTCGTTTGGAAAGTCCGCCGGCATTACCATTTTTTTCATATTCTTCAGTAAAACGGCAGGCACACTGTAAAAATTTCAGCTGATGATAATCTTTCCAAGCAATGATATCACTTTCCCGTACTAAATACATTGGTCGGATAAGCTGCATTCCTTTAAAGTTTTCGCTGTGAATTTTTGGCATCATAGTTTGAATCTGAGAGCCGTAAAGCATTCCCATTAAGATAGTTTCAATGACATCATCAAAGTGATGACCTAATGCAATTTTATTACAGCCTAAATCCTGAGCAGTTTTATAAAGATTTCCACGGCGCATTCTGGCGCATAAATAGCATGGATTCCGGTCAATGTTCACAACATAATCAAAAATTCTTGCTTGAAAAGTCTGAACAGGGATTTCTAATTTTTCAGCATTTTGAATAATTTGCTGTTGATTTTCTTCATTATAGCCGGGGTTCATGACGATATATTCCACATCAAAGGGATATTTGCTGTATTTTTGAAGGCGTTTCATACATAAAGCCATCAGCATGGAATCTTTTCCGCCGGAAATGCAGACAGCAATTTTATCGCCTTCCTGAATCATATCATATTCTTTAATGCCTTTTAGAAATTTCAGCCAGATAGGTTTATTAAATTTTTTCACAATAGATTCTTCTATAGAATTTGAATTCATGCGATTACCTTCTTTTCTGATAGAAATACTACATTTATTATAGCATAGTTTTCCGAAGATGTCAAGTACACTTGACTTTTTTAAAAAAATTTGGTATAATTAAAAAAATATTATTTTAAGGAGAATTAAATTTATGAAGCATAAAAAATATTTAGGTGCAGCTGCATTACTGTTAGCTGGGTACATGCTTGGAGCTTCCAGTATGCCAATGATGTTCAGTTCAGCGGATTTGTTCGGAGACATTAACAGTGACGGAACTATCAATGCCAAAGATGCAGCGAAAATTTTAGAGTATTCCGCTTGGCATGGTGCAGGAGGGAAAGAATCACTTTATAACTGGCTGAACGGCATAGAAGAAACACAGACTAATCCAAATGTGAATTTGCCTGATACAGATGATACATTGTCAATTGTCTGCTGGACAGATTCCGATTTAGCAAACATGTTTGATATTTATGCGCAACATTCTTCTGGAAAGGTTGTTTATCAAAATTGTGGTGCTAATGGGTCAGAAGCTTCTGTTCGCTATGCGTCTTATCTGAACAGTGGTGCTGATATAGATTTATATGTAGCAGAAGCAAGCTGGATTTTGAATTATATCAATGATGACAGCTATTCTGCGCCTTTGTCCGACCTTGACATTTCAGAAAGTGATTATGCAAATACTTATCCATATACTGTAGAAATTGGTACAAACAATAATGGCGTTCTGAAAGCGGCTTCATGGCAGTGTGCACCAGGCTGTTATACATATAATGCAGATTTAGCAAAAGAATGTCTTGGTGTGACTTCGCCGGAAGAAATGCAGGAGAAAATTTCTGACTGGGATAAATTTGAAAATACTGCACAGGAACTGTATAACAATACCAAAGGCGGAGTGAAAATTGCTGCATCAATGGGGGACATGTGGCAGGCATTCTCCGCAGTGAATGATTCTGCATGGGTGAAGGGCACAACCATTCAGACAGATACAGCACAGAAATTCACTACAATGATAAATCGTTTTGTAAATAATGGCTATATTAACTCAAATGTAAGGCAGTGGACATCTGAATGGTCACTTGCTGGGCAGAATAATGAAACGCTTGGTTATTTTTATGCATCATGGTATTTAGGAGAGGGCTCACTGCTTGAACAAATTGAACAAAACGGCGGAACAAATAATTGGAGAGTCGTAAAAGGTCCTCAAGAATTTTACTGGGGCGGTTCATGGCTTTGTGTTTCTCCTAACTGTAATACTGCATCAGAAGCTGCCAGATTTGTCAAGTCATTCACGACAGATACTAAAATAATGAAAGAATATGCATTATATTCTGGTGACTTTGTGAATAATAAAGTGGCAATGAACGAGATTATTGAAAAGGGTTCAAATGCAAATGCTTTGCTTGGCGGTCAAGACCAGTTTGCAGTATTGGCAGATGTTGCAAATAACATTAAGATGAGCGATAATATGACAAAATATGACCAAGATTTGAAATATATTTATTTAGATGTCTTGGAGGATAATATTAAACATAGTGATGATGCAATTATGGAGGAATTTGTTCGCCGTGCAAAAGAGGAGTATCCAAGCTTGACTTATTAAAATTTGCTGATAGAAAAATCCTGCTGTGAAATAACAGCAGGATTTTTTAATATCATTATACGATAGGAGTGATAGAAGCAGGTGCAGAATGTTCCGTTGCAACAGGTTCAGGAGGAACAGCTGGAGCTGATGCTTTTGTACGGACAAGCTGAACATTATTGTAAATATCCATACCAGTTCCGGCCGGAATCAGTTTACCAATGCAGACATTTTCCTTAAGGCCTTCAAGATGGTCAACTTTGCCACGAATTGCAGCATCTGTAAGAGCTTTTGTTGTTTCTTGGAAGGAAGCAGCAGAGATAAAGCTTTCAGAGCTGGAAGCGGCTTTTGTAATACCTTGCAATACAGGTTCTGTGGTAACAAACTGCATTTCAGGATGGCCGTTTTCCATCATTTCACGAATCTGGTCATTGATTTCGTCCACATGTTTTTTATCAATGAGTGTACCGGGGATAAGGTATTCTGTATTAGGAATATCGTTACCGCTTCCGGCATCTTCAATGCGGACTTTACGAAGCATCTGACGAACGATTACTTCAATATGCTTGTCATTGATATCAACACCCTGTAAACGGTATACTTTTTGTACTTCAATGATGATATAGTCCTGTACAGCAGAAGTATCCAATACTTCAAGAATTCTGGAGGGGGAAACGTTACCTTCTGTTAAGCGGTCGCCTTTCTTGACAACAGCCCCTTCCTGTACTTTATACTTGTAGTTGTAGGGGATAATTTCTGAAATTTCTTCACCAGTTTCAGGGTTGTGAATGGTAAGGGTACGAGTTGTTTTTACTTCTTCCAAGTGTACAATACCATCAATGCTTGCAATAATCGCAGCATTTTTAGGTTTACGTGCTTCAAAGAGTTCTTCAACACGGGGAAGACCTTGTGTAATGTCACCTTCACCACCGGAAGCAATACCGCCAGTGTGGAAAGTACGCATGGTCAGCTGAGTACCCGGTTCACCAATGGACTGTGCAGCAATTGTGCCGACTGCTTCACCCACGGAAACAAGATTATTATTCGCCAAGTTTGCACCATAGCACTTTGCACAAACGCCTTTTTTGGATTTACATTTGAGGACAGAACGAATTTTAATGCGTTCAATGCCAAGTTCAATAATTTTTTGAGCGTCTTTTTCGGTTAAGAGTTTATCTTTGCTGATGATAAGTTCACCAGTTTCAGCATCACGCAGGTCATGACAAAGGAAACGTCCTGCAAGTCTGTCCTGCATTTTTTCAATCAATTCTGTACCGTTGCGGATTTCATAAATTTCAATGCCGTCGTCTGTACCGCAGTCCTGTTCACGAATGATAACATCTTGAGAAACGTCTACCAAACGGCGGGTTAAATAACCGGAGTCAGCTGTACGAAGGGCAGTATCTGCCAAGCCTTTACGTGCGCCACGGGAAGAAATGAAGTATTCCAGAATATTCAGACCTTCACGATAATTTGCACGAATCGGAATTTCAATTGTTGTACCAGAAGTATTGGCAATCAGACCACGCATACCAGCGAGCTGACGAAGCTGAGCAATAGAACCACGAGCACCGGAATCTGCCATCATCTGAATAGGATTGTAAGGGTTCATGTTCTTTTTCAGAGCATCTGTTACGTCATCAGTTGCTTTGTTCCAAGTCTGCACAACAAGCTGAGATTTTTCAGCAGAAGAGATATAGCCGTTGTTATACATTTCATTGATTTCGTCAATTTTGACATCTGCAGCAGCTAAAATTTCTTTTTTCTGAGGCGGAATGGTAGCATCACAAACGGCTGTAGTGATACCAGATTTTGTGGAGTATTTAAAGCCTAAAGCTTTAATTTTGTCCAGTACTTCGGAAGTGGTGGTAGTACCGTGAATTTTGATGCATCTGTCAATGATTTCAGAAAGCTGGCCTTTCTTTACTAAGAAAGAAACTTCCAAGTCAAACTGACGGTCAGAATTGGTTCTGTCCACATAGCCGAGGTTTTGAGGAATATTTTCATTAAAAATCAGTCTGCCGATAGTGCAGTCGATAATTTTAGAAAGTTTCTTTTCTGCAACATCTTTTGTAATTCTGACTTTAATAGGAGCATGAAGAGTAACATCACCTTCATAGTAAGCCATCATTGCTTCATCAATGTCACGGAAGCATTTGCCTGCCCCCTTATCATCTTCTTTGAGCTGTGTCAGGTAGTAAGAACCAAGTACCATGTCCTGAGAAGGTACAGCAACCGGACGGCCGTCAGAAGGCTTCAGGAGGTTGTTTGCAGCAAGCATTAAGAAACGGGCTTCAGCCTGTGCTTCAGCGGAAAGCGGAAGATGGACAGCCATCTGGTCGCCGTCAAAGTCCGCATTAAATGCAGAACATACCAGCGGATGAAGCTTTAAAGCACGGCCTTCTACCAGAATCGGTTCAAATGCCTGAATGCCGAGACGGTGCAGTGTAGGCGCACGGTTCAGCAGTACCGGATGAGATTTAATTACATGTTCCAGTGCGTCCCAGACGGCTTTGTCTGTAGCACGGTCAACAATTTTTCTTGCGCTCTTGATATTAGCGATTACTCCAGTATCAACAAGGCGTTTCAAAACGAAAGGTTTAAACAGTTCCAGAGCCATTTCTTTTGGCAGACCGCACTGATACATTTTGAGTTCAGGGCCTACGACAATAACGGAACGTCCGGAATAGTCTACACGCTTACCAAGCAGATTCTGACGGAAACGGCCTTGCTTACCTTTGAGCATGTCGGAAAGGGATTTCAAAGCACGGTTATTCGGACCTGTTACAGGTCTGCCGTGTCTGCCGTTATCAATTAAAGCGTCAACAGCTTCCTGAAGCATACGCTTTTCATTACGAACAATAATGTCAGGAGCTTCTAATTTCAGCATACGCTGGAGACGGTTATTTCTGTTAATCACACGTCTGTAAAGGTCGTTTAAGTCAGAAGTAGCATATCTGCCGCCGTCCAGCATGACCATCGGGCGCAAATCCGGAGGAATTACCGGTACTACGTTCATGACCATCCAAGCCGGTTTATTACCAGACTGCAAGAATGCTTCAATAATTTCAAGACGTTTGAGAAGTTTAATTTTCTTCTGTCCATTGGGGAGGTCTTTCAGTTCTTTCTTGAGGTCATTTGCAGTATACTGGAGGTCATTGACCCAGTTTTCCTTGCGGATTTCAGCGAATTCTTCATTTGTCGGGTCAAACTTTTCGTCAAACAGTTCCAGAATGTAAGCAAATCCGGTTTTGACAGAAGCAACAGGATTTCCATCATCTTCGCACTTACGGTTGTAAGGGAGAATCATTTCTTTATATTCTGCATAAGAAATAATATCGCCGTCATGATAGCCGGAATTGCCAGCAGTTTCGAGATAATAGCGTATTCTGTGCAAATAGTCATGAATATCACGTTCCGGAATGCCAATTACTTTAGAGATTAAAGAAAGATGTGCTTCAAAGAAACGGACATAATTCTGAGGGTCATATTCATCTAACAGCCATTGAATGGCTTCTGCTCCCATTTCTGCAATGAAAGAATCACCGTATTTTTCAAGGTTTTTGGTATATTCTTCTTCGGTTAAGAGGGTGTTTTTGAGCAAAGCCGTTTCACCGGGTTCGATGACAACGTATTTTGTAAAATAAAGCACTTCTTCCAGACGTTTCTGAGAGATTTCCAGAACCTGTCCGATACGGGAGGGTGTACCTTTAAAGTACCAGATATGGGAAACAGGTGCAGCAAGTTCAATATGTCCCATACGTTCACGGCGGACTTTTGCACGAGTAACTTCTACACCGCAGCGGTCGCAGACTTTGCCTTTAAAGCGGATTTTTTTAAATTTTCCGCAGTGGCATTCCCAGTCCTTAGTAGGTCCGAAAATGCGTTCGCAGTACAAACCGCCTGTTTCAGGCTTTTGTGTTCTGTAGTTAATAGTTTCGGGGCGTTCTACAACACCGTAGGACCATTCCCTGATACGTTCAGGGGATGCCAGTCCGATTTGCAGGGATTCAAAAGTATTAGATTCCAAATTCGTTACCTCCAGTCGCTTTCATCAGCATCGTCATCATCAAAGACATCACTGTCTAAATCATCATCAGCTTCCAGAATGGGAGAATCGCTGTCATCGAAGTTATCTTCTTCTTCATCAATATCATGTGTAGAATAGCCATGTTCTTCGAGTTCGTCATCATCGCTCTGATAATCTTCGATGAAATCTGTTGCAGGCATGGGGATATTGTCATCTTCTTCAAAATGCTGTTTCAGGTCGATTTCTTCCTGATTTTCGTCCAGAACCTTGACATCAAGGCCGAGGGACTGCATTTCTTTGATTAACACCTTGAAGGATTCCGGAATACCAGGTTTCGGAACGTTCTGACCTTTTACGATATGTTCGTAAGTGTTGACACGTCCGATGGTATCGTCAGATTTGACGGTCAGGATTTCCTGAAGTGTGTAAGCTGCGCCGTAAGCTTCCAAAGCCCATACTTCCATTTCACCGAAACGCTGTCCGCCGAACTGTGCTTTACCACCTAAAGGCTGCTGTGTGACGAGGGAGTAAGGACCAACGGAACGGGCATGAATTTTATCATCAACAAGGTGATGGAGTTTCAGATAGTACATGTAGCCAACAGTGACACGATTGTCAAATTTTTCGCCAGTACGTCCGTCATATAAGGTGAATTTACCATCTTCGTTCATAGTGATGGCTTTGGGGTTAATGACTTTATCCATTTGATTGAGTTCAAAAGGTTCGTCTTTATAGGGAGCATTTTTTTCGTTGGCTTCACGGAAGCAAGCACGGATATCATCTTCATGCGCACCGTCAAAGACAGGGGTCATAATATGCCAGCCTAAAGCTTTTGCGCTCATGCCGAGATGTACTTCAAGTACCTGTCCGATGTTCATACGGGAAGGTACGCCTAAAGGGTTTAATACAATGTCCAGAGGTGTACCGTCTGGAAGGAACGGCATATCTTCTTCGGGGAGGATTCTGGAAACGACACCCTTGTTTCCGTGACGGCCGGCCATTTTGTCACCGACTGAAATTTTACGTTTCTGAGCAAGATAGCAGCGCACTTTCATGTTGACACCTGTACCAAGTTCGGAAACTTCTGCATTTGTGTCGTCATCGTTAATTTTTTCGCCACGCTTGAAAGTTTTGACACCGATAACGATACCGCCCTCACCGTGAGGAACTTTCAGGGAGTTATCACGGACTTCACGGGCTTTTTCACCGAAGATGGCTCTGAGGAGGCGTTCTTCAGCAGTTAATTCTGTTTCGCCCTTAGGGGTTACTTTACCGACAAGGATATCACCAGCAGTGACTTCTGCACCAATACGGATAATACCGTGTTCATCGAGGTTTTTGAGGGCATCTTCACCCACATTGGGAATGTCACGAGTAATTTCTTCTGGTCCGAGCTTTGTGTCACGGCATTCCAGTTCGTATTCTTCGATGTGAATAGAAGTAAAGACATCTTCACGGACAAGACGTTCATTCAAAAGAACGGCATCTTCATAGTTATAGCCTTCCCAAGTCATGAAGCCGATTAAAGCGTTTTTACCAAGGGCAATTTCACCATCAGCAGTTGCAGGGCCGTCAGCTAAAACCTGACCTTTGCGGACAGTATCACCGACATTGACAATGGGTCTCTGGTTGACACAGGTATCCTGATTGGAACGCTGGAATTTAATCATTTCATAGCTGTGTTCAATTTTATTTGTATCTTGAATGACAATTTTGTCAGCAGATACGAAAGTAACAACACCGTCTGTTTCAGAGAGGACACAGACACCAGAGTCAACAGCAGCTTTGTATTCCATACCTGTTCCAACAAAAGGACGTTCTGTTTTTAAGAGCGGAACGGCCTGACGCTGCATGTTTGCACCCATTAAAGCACGGTTTGCGTCATCGTTTTCTAAGAATGGAATCATAGCAGTTGCTACGGAAACTACCATTTTCGGAGAAACGTCCATGTAATCAATTTTAGAGTTTTCAATTTCAAGAATTTTGTCACGGTAACGGGCAGTAACCTTAGCACGGGCAAATCTGCCGTCTTCAGTAAGGGGTTCATTTGCCTGAGCGACAATGAAGTTATCTTCCATATCCGCAGGCATATAAACAACTTCTTCGGTGACAATGCCGGTTTTTTTATCTACACGGCGGTAGGGGGCTTCAATAAAGCCGTATTCGTTAATTTTAGCAAATGTTGCTAAATAAGAAATCAGACCGATGTTAGGGCCTTCCGGTGTTTCAATGGGACACATTCTGCCATAGTGAGAATAATGTACGTCACGCACTTCAAATCCGGCACGGTCACGGGACAAACCACCAGGACCTAATGCAGAAAGACGGCGTTTATGTGTTAATTCAGCAAGCGGATTGTTCTGGTCCATGAACTGGGATAACGGAGAAGAACAGAAAAATTCTTTAATCTGAGAAGTAACAGGACGGATATTTACTAAAGCTTGCGGAGTGATGACATCCATATCCTGTGTCTGGAGGTTCATACGTTCACGAATGCCACGTTCCATACGAGCCATGCCGGAACGCATGGTATTTTGGAGCAGTTCACCCACACGGCGGATTCTTCTGTTTCCAAGATGGTCGATATCGTCAGTTGTGCCGACACCTTCACAAAGGTTTAAGAAATAGCTGACAGATGCAAAAATATCATCTAAAGTAATGTGATTTGGAACAAGTTCTTCTGCACGTTTTTTGCAAACTGCTTTCAGGTCAGCAGGTTCTGTGGAATCTAAAATATCATTCAGCACACGGAAAGAAACTTTTTCACGGATACCTATTTCAGCAGGGTCAAAATCCACATAGCCGGCTAAATCTACCATACCATTGCCGAGGACTTTAATTTCTTTTTCCACCATACGGATAGAAGTCTGACCCTGTTCATTTGTGTAGTACTGTTTGGATTCAACAGTGAGGAATGCTTCTGCAATGCCGGCCTGTTCGATAGCGCAGGCTTTTTCATAAGTCAGTGTTTCGCCGGCTTCTGCAAGGACTTCACCGGTTTTTTCGTCAATAATCGGACGGGAAGCGACACGTCCGCTTAAACGGGAAGCGATGCCGAGTTTTTTATTATATTTATATCTTCCGAATTTACACAGGTCGTAGCGTCTGGGGTCGAAGAATAATAAATCCAGATGTGCCTGTGCGCTTTCAATTGTAGGAGGTTCACCGGGGCGGAGTTTTTTATAAACTTCAACTAAGCCGTCTTCTACAGTTTTTGCAGTATCTTTTTCTAAGATAGTCTGATATAATCGTTCATCATGGCCGAACATTTCCTCAATAGATTCATCAGTACCAAGACCGATTGCACGGAGGAATGTAGTCAGCGGAATTTTACGGTTTTTATCAATACGAACATAAACGATGTCATTGGAATCCATTTCATATTCGAGCCATGCGCCACGGTTCGGAATAATCGTAGATTTAAAAAGCTCCTTACCGGTTTTATCTTTTTCCATATCGTAGTAAACACCGGGGGAACGGACTAACTGAGAAACGATAACACGTTCTGCGCCATTGATAACAAATGTACCGCTTTCAGTCATCAGCGGAAAATCACCCATGAAAATTTCGCTTTCTTTGACTTCGCCGGTTTCTTTATTCCAGAGTTTCGCAGTTACACGGAGCGGAGAAGCGTAAGTTGCCTGATGCTCTTTTGCTTTGGCGATGGTTTTATACTTAAGATGTGCATCATCAAAGCGATAGTCAACAAACGTCAGAACTAAATTTCCGTTATAGTCTGTTGCCGAGAAATCTTTAAAGACTTCTTTGAGACCTTCTTCCCGAAACCATTTATAAGAATTTTTCTGGATTTCAATCAGGTTGGGCATATCCAGAACTTCAGGAATCTTGCCGAAGCTCATTCTGACATTTTTTCCGAGCTGTTTGGCAGTTACATTTACCATAGGCGGATACCTCCTTCAAAATCTTGCAGTTTTATTTCGGAAAAGGCTTGACAAAATGCATAGAATATGCTATACTATTCTGCAAGTATGTAAAAAAACCGAAATAGTGCATTTTAAAATTATACTATATTTTAAGATATTTGTCAAGTCCTGTATCTTTTTTCATAGGATTAGACAAAATTCCGGTTTTAGATTTGTGAAATATTTATAAAATAGATAAATTTTATTTTCAAATATTAAAATTTAAATAATTTATTTTAAAAAATATAAATTTTTTTGAAAAAACACTTGACAAATTGCAGAAAACAGTGTATAATATTCAGGTATGCGGTGCATTTTTCCGCATTCTTACAAAAAATTCAAAAAGGAGGAAATCAGATGCCAACATTTAACCAGCTCGTGCGTAAGGGCAGAAAAGTACAGCAGTCCAAGTCTACTGCTCCGGCTCTTCAGAAAGGCTACAACGCTAAGAAGAAGGTACAGATTGACCAGAGCGCACCTCAGAAAAGAGGCGTTTGCACTGTTGTAAAAACAACTACCCCGAAAAAGCCGAACTCTGCTATGCGTAAAATCGCCAGAGTAAAACTGACAAACGGTTATGAAGTAACATCTTACATCCCTGGTATCGGTCACAATCTTCAGGAACACAGCGTTGTTCTGATTCGTGGCGGACGTGTAAAAGACTTACCTGGTGTACGTTACCATATTATCCGTGGCGCACTCGATGCACAGGGCGTAGCAAACAGAAATCAGGCTCGTTCCAAGTACGGCGCAAAGCGTCCGAAGGCAGGCAAGAAGTAATTTTTCTGCTTGTAAATCTACCGATTGAATTATTAGTTTACCACAGGTTATGTGTGGATTTATATAGATTTAAATCCTCTCTTGACCTGACGTGCCGGAATTTTCCGGACGAGTACCTATGAATTCATGAAAATTTGTGGTGAAATTCATCACGCTAATCAATGTGAAGGAGGGAAGCGAAATGCCAAGAAGAGGTAATGTCGCAAAACGTGATGTTCTGCTTGACCCTGTTTACAACTCCAAGCTTGTAACCCGTCTCATTAACAATGTAATGCTGGACGGCAAAAAGGGCGTTGCGCAGAAGATTGTTTATGGTGCGTTTGAAATTGTCGCTCAGAAAACCGGCAGAGACGCACTGGAGGTTTTTGAAGAGGCTATGGAAAATATTATGCCTCAGCTCGAAGTCAAGGCTCGCCGTCTCGGTGGTGCTACTTACCAAGTTCCTATGGAAGTACGCCCCGAAAGAAAGCAGACTCTCGGCTTAAGATGGATTACAAAGTATTCCAGAGAACGTAATGAAAAGACTATGAAAGAAAGACTGGCTGGTGAAATTCTTGATGCTCTGAACAACACAGGCGGTGCTGTGAAAAAGCGTGAAGATACTCACAAGATGGCAGAAGCAAACAAGGCGTTTGCTCACTACCGCTGGTAATTTTCTTGCGGTAAAGGAGGAAACGTTATGGCAAGAGATTGTAGTCTGGAAAAAACCAGAAATATCGGTATCATGGCGCACATCGATGCCGGCAAAACGACCACTACTGAGCGTATCCTGTTCTATACCGGTGTCAACCATAAGATTGGTGAAACCCATGACGGTGCAGCTACAATGGACTGGATGGCACAGGAGCAGGAAAGAGGTATTACAATTACTTCTGCTGCAACTACTGCTTATTGGGCTGGTCACAGAATTAACATTATTGATACCCCTGGACACGTGGACTTTACTGTAGAAGTAGAACGTTCTCTCCGTGTTCTGGACGGTTCTGTTACTGTACTTTGTGCAAAGGGCGGTGTAGAACCGCAGTCTGAAACCGTTTGGAGACAGGCTGATAAATACCAAGTTCCGAGAATGGCTTATGTCAACAAAATGGACATTATGGGCGCAGATTTTTACAGAGTCGTTCAGATGATGAAAGACCGTCTGCATTGCAATGCTGTTCCGATTCAGCTGCCAATTGGCGCAGAAGAAACTTTCAAAGGCATCATTGACCTTGTAGAAATGAAAGCTTACATGTACTATGATGACCTTGGAAAAGATATCCGTGTAGAAGAAATTCCTGATGATATGAAGGAAAAAGCACAGGAATATCATGATTCTTTGATTGAACATGTTGCTGAACAAGATGATGCACTTATGGAAAAATTCTTTGCTGGTGAAGAACTCACTATTGAAGAAATTAAAACTTGCATCAGAAAGTCTTGTCTTGCCAATACAATGGTTCCGGTAACATGCGGTACTTCTTATAAGAATAAGGGCGTTCAGAAACTGCTTGATGCAATTGTGGATTATATGCCTTCTCCGTTGGATGTTCCGGCTATTAAGGGTACAAACCCTGAAACTGGTGAAGAAGAAGAAAGACCTTCTTCTGATGACGAACCGTTTGCAGCTCTCGCATTTAAGATTGCTACTGACCCGTTCGTTGGTAAATTAACATTCTTCCGTGTATATTCCGGTGTTCTGGAAGCTGGTTCTGGCGTTCTGAACTCCACCAAGGACAAGCACGAAAGAATTGGCCGTATCGTACAGATGCACGCTAATGCCCGTAAAGAACTTGAAAAAGTTTATTCCGGTGACATTGCTGCTGCAATCGGTCTGAAACAGACAACAACTGGCGATACACTTTGTGACGATAATCATCCTATTATTCTGGAATCTATGGAATTCCCTGAACCAGTTATCAATCTGGCTATCGAACCAAAGACAAAAGCTGGTCAGGAAAAAATGGGTGTTGCTCTTGCAAAACTCGCTGAAGAAGACCCGACTTTCAGAACTTGGACAGATGAAGAAACCGGTCAGACCATTATTGCTGGTATGGGTGAACTGCACCTTGATATCATTGTTGACAGACTGCTCCGTGAATTTAAGGTAGAAGCTGATGTCGGCGCACCTCAGGTATCTTACAAAGAAACCATTAAAGGCAATGCTGATGTTGACTATAAATATAAAAAGCAGTCCGGTGGTTCTGGTCAGTATGGTCATGTTAAAATCCGTGTTGAGCCGAATGAATCCGGTAAAGGCTTTGAATTTAAAAACTCCGTTGTCGGCGGTTCTGTTCCGAAGGAATATATCCCTGCTGTTGAAGCTGGTATTAAAGGCGCAATGCAGGCTGGTGTACTCGCTGGCTATCAGGTAGTTGACGTGAAGGTAGAACTTTATGATGGTTCTTATCATGAAGTTGACTCTTCTGAAATGGCATTTAAGATTGCCGGTTCTATGGCATTCAAGGAAGCAATGCGCAAGGCACAGCCTGCTCTGATGGAACCGATTATGAAGGTTTCTGTTATTGCTCCAGATGACTATCTTGGCAATATCATCGGTGACTTAAGCTCTCGCCGTGGTGAAATCCTCGGTCAGGAAACTCGTCCCGGTACTGTTCAGGTAGATGCACTTGTTCCGCTGTCCGAAATGTTCGGCTATTCCAATAACCTGCGTTCCAATACACAGGGTCGTGGTCAGTATTCTATGGAACCTCACAGCTATAAAGAAGTTCCAAAGAATATTGCGGAAACAATTATGTCTTCCAGAAATAAAGGCTGATTTTAAAATTTTCGGCGAATTGCATAAAATTGTGAGTATTTTTCTGGAAGAAAAAATTCCTCAAACTACTTGCAATTTTATTGCAAATGTGTTATAATAAGATTATCTCAATACTGGAAACAGTTTTTAGGATAATACAAATCTAAATTACGATTGATTAGAAGGAGGAAACTTCCAATGGCAAAACAAAAATTTGAGCGTAATAAGCCTCATGTAAACATTGGTACTATCGGTCACGTTGACCATGGTAAAACTACTCTGACCGCTGCAATTACCAAAACTCTGGCTATGAAGGGTCAGGCTAAGTACGAAGCTTATGATATGATTGATAAGGCTCCGGAAGAAAGAGAACGTGGTATCACAATCAATACCGCTCACGTTGAATATGAAACTGACAAGCGTCACTATGCACACGTTGACTGCCCCGGCCATGCTGACTATGTAAAGAACATGATTACCGGTGCTGCTCAGATGGACGGTGCTATCCTCGTAGTAGCTGCTTCTGACGGTCCTATGGCTCAGACTAAGGAACACATTCTGCTTGCTCGTCAGGTAGGCGTTCCGGCTATCGTAGTATTCATGAACAAGGCTGACCAGGTAGATGACGAAGAACTGCTCGAACTGGTTGAAATGGATATCCGTGATACTCTGTCTTCTTATGAATTCCCTGGAGATGAAATTCCGATTATCAAGGGTTCTGCTCTTCAGGCTCTGGAAGCTCCGGATGACCTCAATGACCCTGCTTACAAGCCGATTATTGAACTGATGGACGCTGTTGACAGCTATATCCCGACTCCTGAAAGAGACGATGCTAAGCCTTTCTTAATGCCTATCGAAGATACAATGACTATCTCTGGTCGTGGTACTGTTGTTACAGGCCGTGTTGAAAGAGGTAAGCTCAATGTCGGCGAAGAAGTTGAAATCGTTGGTCTTCAGGAAGAAAAGACTAAGACTGTTGTTACTGGTCTTGAAATGTTCCGTAAGACACTTGACTTCTGCGAAGCTGGTGACAATGTAGGCGCACTGCTCCGTGGTATCCAGAGAAAAGACGTTGAAAGAGGTCAGGTTCTCTGCAAGCCCGGTTCTATCCATCCTTACACCAAGTTCAAGGGTCAGGTTTACGTTCTGAAGAAGGAAGAAGGCGGCCGTCATACACCGTTCTTCAACAACTACAGACCGCAGTTCTATTTCAGAACAACTGACGTTACTGGTACAATCACTCTGCCGGAAGGTACTGAAATGTGCCGTCCTGGCGACAACGTTGAAATGGACGTTGAACTGATTACACCTATCGCTATCGAACAGAATCTGCGTTTCGCTATCCGTGAAGGCGGCAGAACTGTAGGTTCTGGTGTCGTTATCGCTATCAACGAATAATTTTATTCTTGATTTTTTAAGAGGACAGGCCTTTGGTCTGTTCTCTTTTTATATTGGCAGCATTGTGCAGAATCAACAAATTTTTTCGTCATTTTGCATAAATTTGAAGTATTTGCCTTGAAATGGTTTACTATGCGTGATATAATAGTAATTGTATACTAGTAGATTGTATATATTGTAATTTTTAGGAGGAAAATGTTATGTCAAAAAGAAAAATGATGGGCGGTTTAATGGCTGCTGCACTGGCTTTAAATTGTGTAGCTGTAATGCCGTTTACTGCAAACGCTGCTGAACAGAAAATTGAGTGTGAAACTGGTACACTTACCGGAACTGGCGGTGTAAAAACCGAAGAAAAGGGCTTTTCCGGAGATGGTTATGTTTACCTCGAAAGTAATTCTGATGTGCTGGATATCCCTGTAACTGTCGATAAGGCTGGCATGTATGACCTGAAAGTTTGTTATCAGGCTGCTTATGGAGAAAAGATTCAGAATATCAGCGTTAATGGGGTAGATGCTGGTCAGATGAGTTTCACTGAAAAGGACTGGACACTGGCTGATTTTGGTGCAGTTAAGCTCAATGAAGGTAAAAATACCATCAGTATTGTAGGAAGCTGGGGCTGGACAAACTTCGACTATATTACACTTGAAGAAGCGACTCTTGGCGAAATCAAGGCTACACAGACAAATACCTGTGATGCAGATGCAATCCCTGAAGCAAAAAAAGTAATGGCTTATCTTGCAAGCGTTTATGGAGAACATATTCTTTCCGGTCAGCAGGAAATTTACATGTATGGCCCTCATGATGTGGAAACAGAATTTAACTACATTGAGGAAAAGACTGGAAAACTCCCTGCAATCCGTGGATTTGACTATGGAAACTTCTGCTGTCCGGCATTTGGCAGTGATGACGGCTCTACAGAACGTGTGATTGCATGGGCTGCAAAGGGCGGACTTGCAACGGCTTCTTTCCATTTGAATGTACCAACTGATTTTGCAAGCTATGAAATCGGCAGTAAAATTGACTGGTCAAAGACTACTTACAGCGAAAAAACAGATTTCTCACCTTCTAAGGCTGCAACTGACGGTACAAAAGAAAATCAGTATTATACACAGGCTTTGGATACACTTGCAGAACAGTTCCTGATTTTGCAGGAAAAAGGCATTCCAGTTATCTGGAGACCGCTCCATGAAGCAGAAGGCGGTGGCGGTGAAAGCAAATCTTGGTTCTGGTGGGGCAGAGAAGGTTCTAAGGCTTACAGACAGCTGTATATTTATACTTACAAGTATTTGACTGAAACAAAAGGTTGCCACAACTTAATTTGGGAATGGAATAGTTATGCTTATTCCACTTCTGAAAACTGGTATCCGGGCGATGCTTATGTAGATATTATTGGTTATGATAAGTATAACTGCACAGACTGGTCATCCGGCAGCCCTGTTTTAAAGCATAATGATTCTGCAATTTCCAGCACATTCTATACGATTATGGAAAAGTATAACAGTGCAAAAATGGTTGCAATGGCAGAATGCGACAGTTTCTCTACTGTAGAAAATTTGACCACTGAAAAAGCAGGCTGGCTTTATTTCATGCCTTGGTATGACGGCGGAAGCGATGATATTAACTTCCTGAGCAATCCTGTATTTAATACAGAAAAAGATTTAATCGATATGTACACCAGTGACTACTGCATTACACTCGATGAACTGCCAAAATTCAGTGATATTGAAATTGACCCGACTGAAACAAATGAAATTGTGAACACTGAACCTACCGAACCTCAGGAAGGTCATGCAAGTATTACTGCTGATGATAAAGGCAACTTTAAGATTGACCTCCCAGAAGCTGGTGACACAGTTTGTATTGAAGTATCATTGCCAAAGGGTGCAACTTATGCAAATGGTGGCCTTGGTGTGAGCATTCCGGTTGATGGCGTTTACTATTGGGCTAACGTTCAGTGGGAAGCGAAAAAATCCGGCACAATTGAGCTGACACTTGCAGACAATCTGCTGAATGTAACTTATAATGATGCAGATAACAAGCCTGTTGAAGTAGAAGACAAAGCCGTTCTTGCTGCTGTCAAGGAAGCACTTGGAAAGCAGAAATCCTTTGAAGGTCAGGTTTGGTACGTTGACAAAGGCACGAGCGCAGATGTTGCTATTACAGATGCTTATGTGAAATCTTCCGGTGAAGAAACGACTGAACCTACTGAAGAATCTACTGAAGAATCTACAGAAGATACTTCTAAAGAAATTGCACCTCCTGACGGTTTAAAAGTTGGTGATGCAGATGCAAACGGCGAAGTAGACATTCTGGACGTTATCACGATTAACAAGGCTATCATGGGCAAAGAAGTATTAAGTGATGAAGGTTTAGCCAATATTGACTTTAATCAGAATCAAAAGCCTGATGCAGATGAATCAATGACAATCCTCAAGCTGATTGTAGGAATGATTACAGAAGAACAGGTATATTCTTAATTTAATCACAAGCATAAAAAACTGCTGTATCGGTAATCCGGTACAGCAGTTTTATTTAATCTAAGAAATCTTTTACTTTTTTGCTTCTACTGGGGTGGCGGAGCTTTCTGAGAGCCTTTGCTTCAATCTGGCGGATACGTTCACGAGTGACGTTAAACTGTGCGCCGACTTCTTCCAAAGTGCGGGAGCGTCCGTCAATCAGTCCGAATCTTAAACGGAGTACATTTGCTTCTCTGTCTGTTAAAGTAGAAAGCACTTCGTCCAGCTGTTCTTTCAGGAGTGTATGAGAAGCCGCATCTGCCGGCGCAGGTGCATCATCATCGGGAATGAAATCACCTAAATGAGAATCTTCTTCTTCACCGATAGGGGTTTCCAAAGAAACAGGGTCTTGTGCAATGCGCATAATTTCCCGTACACGTTCTACAGGAAGTTCCAGACGTTCTGCAATTTCTTCAGCTGTCGGGTCGTGGCCGTTTTCGTGTAAAAGCTGGCTGGAAACTTTTTTGACTTTGGTGATAGTTTCCACCATATGTACGGGGATACGAATCGTTCTTGCCTGGTCAGCAATTGCACGGGTGATTGCCTGACGAATCCACCAAGTTGCATAAGTGGAAAATTTAAAGCCTTTATTATAGTCAAATTTTTCAACCGCTTTAATTAAGCCGAGATTTCCTTCCTGAATTAAGTCAAGAAACTGCATTCCTCTGCCGACATATTTTTTTGCAATGCTGACAACAAGACGGAGATTAGCTTCGGAAAGACGTTGTTTTGCACGTTTTGCCTCTAAGGGAGTTCCTTCTGCCATAAGGCGGGCAAGTTCAATTTCTTCATTGCCGGAAAGCAAAGGAACACGGCCAATTTCTTTCAGATAAATTTTCACAGGGTCATCTACTGCAAGGCCTTCTGTAGAAAGGGCAGCGTCTAAATCTTCATCGGGGTTATCACTGATTTCGATATGATTCAAGTCAAAATTATCATCGATAATATTATTATCAATAATTTCAATATTATGCTGTTCGCAGTTGTCGTAAAAGGAATTGAGCTGGTCAGCATCGAAATCCATTTCTTCAAGTGCATCTGTGATTTGTTTTGTGGTCAGTTTACCAGTTGCCTTTCCTCTTTCAAGCAAAGCTTCAATTGTAGATTTTTTATCCATTCTAAGTCCTCCTTAATTTTTCCAGCGGATTTGTTTCTTTTTATTTGCAATGACCTGAAGCAGGTCATCATCTGACAGATTGGATTTATCAATTGTTTTCCATTCAGCGGACTGTAAATTTTGAATACAGTCAGAAATTGTTTTTTCGTCTAAGCGGATATCCCGATAATGTACGAAAAGTTCTGTAATTTTACACATTTCCTCAGCAGAAAACGCATTTCCAAGTAAAGACGGAAGAAACCGGCTGTATGAAGGAATGAACTGACAGAGTGCTGTATAAAGCGTTTTATAAAATGCTGTTGTAAAGTGTTCCGCAGTCAGCTGACTGAAAATCATTTCAAAGCGTTCCGGAAATCGCATTAAAAAAGCCAGAATCATTCGTTCAGATTCATTTTCTTTCAAAGGTGTTTGTGCATTCTGTTTCCGGAGCGAGGAAATCACATGATTTTGAAAATTTGTTTTAGATTGTGAATTTTTCTGTCGTTTCTGAAGAGAATCGACTTGATTTTGAAGCACTTGAGGGCGAATAGCGAATTTCAGTGCAAGCTTTTGAATATAAAATTTTTGTTCTTTAGGGTGTTGGAGATTGGCAAGAATTTTTGTACATCGGCGGAGATAGGCGACTTTCCCCGTTTCAGACTGCAAATCTAAACCGTCCTGACAGCGTTTCAGCTGAAATTCTACCGTAGAAACGGCTTGATTCAGAAGTAATTGAAAGTGTTCTGCACCAAATTTTTTTAAATATTCGTCAGGGTCTTTGGCTTCTTGGTCAATTTGCAAAATATTGACAGGCAGACCGACATCATGAAAATGCTGGATTGCTTTTTGTGTAGCATTCTGACCGGCGGTATCGCTGTCATAGGAGATAATGACTTTTTCAGCGTATTGTGCAATTAAACGGGCTTGTTCCGGAGTAATTGCTGTTCCAAGTGTAGCGACAGCATTTCGGAAACCGGCTTGATACAATGCAATGACATCCATATAGCCTTCTGCTAAAATGAAAACAGAAGGGGCATTTTTTCCGGCGAATTGCAGAGAAAATAAATTCCTGCCTTTATCAAATACAGGTGTGTCGCTGGTATTTAAATATTTGGGTTTGCTGTCATCCAGTACACGGCCTCCAAATCCAATGACATGCTGATGCATATCGACAATAGGGAAAATAACTCTGTTTCGGAAATTATCGTAAACATAACCTTTTTCGCTTTTCCGGCAGACATTTGCAAGGAGCAGTTCTTCTTCGGAAAAGCCTTTCTGCGTTAAATAGTCATATAATTGATGCCAGTCATCTGGCGCATAGCCAAGGCCGTAATCTCTGATTGTTTGCGGAGAAAGCTTTCTTTCACGGAAATAAGCTAAACCTCTTTTGTCTGAACTGTTCAGGAGATTCTGATAATAAAAATTTGCCGTTTCACGGTTAATTGCATAACAGCGTTCTCTTCTTTTTTGAATTTGAAGAGTCTGTTCAGGCGTTTGGGAAGGGATTGTTAATTGACATTTATCAGCAAGCATTTGAACGGCTTCGGGATAGGAAAGCCGGTTTCTTAACATGTAAAATGTAATCACATCTCCGCCGGTCTGACAGACGGGACAGTAAAAGTTATGCGTTTCAGGATAAATCATACAAGATTTTCCATTTTCAGAATGAAAGGGACAGGAACAGGAGAAGCCTTTTTCACATGGATATAAATAGATGTGTTCCTGCTGAAAGATTTCAGCAATTGGATTTTTCTCCAGCAGTGTGAATAAAAATTCATCTGGTAGTCGGTTCATGAGGATTCCTGCTTTCTATAGATGCAATCAATGCTTCAGTAGAAATTGAAATAGAAGAAGCTGACTGACGTTTCACAGGCATATTAGAAATCTGGTCAATTTGTGCCTGCATTTGTTCAGGAGTGAGATTTAATTTTTGCGCCATTTCAGAGAGATAAATTTCTCGTTCGAGCTTGTCTTTAATGCCGGAAAGTATTTTAGCAGTTTCATGAATGACAGCAGTTTTGTCTTGCTCCATGTCAAAACCGTTCCAAGATTTCTGTAAAGCAGTTTGTACAGCATCTTCTGTATGAAGCAGACGTTCCTGAAAGGCTTTTGCTCCGAAATTGTGTATCCATTCAGCAGAACAGGGTGTTTCAGACAGAGTTAAGATTCTGACATGCATTTCAGATTCACTGAGCAAATTTTGAATTGTTTGCAAATCACCGGCATGAGAAGCCTGACTTTGAATCAAAACGATTTCACTTGTATACTGGGAGAGGGCTTTGACCTGAAATTGATTCAGAGAATCAGGAAGTGCAATGACATTTGGAAACCCTGCCTGATAAACAGAAACTGCGTTAAAGTAATCTTCTGCTAAAATTATAAAATTAACAGAAGTTTCTTTTTTAGCGAAATTCAGTGAAAAAATTACTTTTTTTCTGTCAGAAACGGGGGAACTTTCTGTATAAAGAAATGCAGATTGTTTAGTATCCAGAGCCATTCCGCCGAAAGCAACTACATTTCCACGAAAATCAACAATTGGAAATATGATTCTGTTTCGGAAATAGTCATATAATTTATTGTTTTGATTTTTCCGGAACAGTTCAGAAGCGAACAGTTCTTCATCGGAGTAGCCTTTCTGACGAAGGTGATGATGCAAAGACTGCCAGTCATCGGAAGCGTAACCAAGAGCATATTTTTTGACTGTTGCAGGCTGAATATGATGAAATTTCAGGAATTGCAGACCTTTTTTATCAGGACTTTGAAACAAGTTCTGATAGTAGAAATTAGCTGTTTCCCGATTGATTTCGTAACAGCGGTCACGAAGCTGGGAGGACTGTGCATCTTCAAAAGTTTGAGAAGGGATAGTGAGTCCGCTTCTCTGAGCGAGTATGTGTACAGCTTCCATGTAGTTGACATTATCCATCAGCATAACGAATTTCACAACATCTCCGCCAACATGACAGCCAAAACAATAGAAAGAAGCACTTTCCGGATAAATTGTACAAGATGGTGTTTTTTCAGAGTGAAACGGACAGCAGCAAGTATAAATTCTGCCATGTTTTTTCACATCAGCGTAAGTGCGGAATAAATCTACAATATCATTTGCAGATTTAAGCTGGGAAATAAATTCATCTGACAATCTGGCCATAGACTCACTCCTATTTTATAATACGCATTTAAAATTAAAAAACCCTCTTTATTTTATAAAATTTTTAAAACAGAAGAAAAATCTGCATAAGATGGTGTTCCTAAAGAAATTTGAATTTTACCGGCTGAAATTTCAGTCAGTTCTGCCTGAAGTGCTTCCAGTACTTCATTTCGGACGAGAAGTTCTAACAGCACATCGGTATTAAAACTGCTGTTTTGTTCAAGAACGCCGTATTTTGGCAGGCAGTAGGAAACTTTACCATATAAAGTATAATCCATTTGCAATGTTACAGGCGTACTGCTGCACATATGTTGAATCTGGGCATTTTCACAAGTCAGAGCAGCACTATGAGAATATGCTCTGACAAGTCCGCCGCCGCCTAATAAAATTCCTCCGAAATAACGCACAACGACACAGCAAATGTCAGTTAAATTTCTTTTTTGAAGAACGTCCAGAACTGGTACACCAGCAGTACCCTGTGGTTCACCGTCATCAGTATAGCGTGTTATATTGGATTCACGCAAAATATAAGCATATACATGATGTTTCGCCTTGCGGTGCTGTGCCTTCACGGAGTTAATAAAATCCACCGCTTCTTCATTGGAAGCGACAGGAGAAAGATATCCGATAAATTCAGATTTCTTTTCAATAAAAGAAGTTTCTGCCGGAGCAGCAATGGTAAAATAATCTTGATTTGCCATAGCGGAATAACCTGCTTTCTTTATGAAAGAAAACGGACAGTTTTTTGAACTGTCCGCATAATTTTACTTGTTATCCAAGTTAAAACGTCTCTTGAATCTGTCAACACGTCCGCCGGTATCTACGAGTTTCTGCTTACCAGTGTAGAACGGATGGCACTTGGAGCAAATTTCCACCTTGATATCCTGCTTGGTAGACTGTGTTTCGATAACATTACCACAGTGACAAGTAATAGTGGTTTTGTACAGTGTAGGATGGATGTCCTTTTTCATTTTCAATTCACCTCGCATATTATGAAAATTTGTAACAGTAGCCCATCAGTTACTTTAGACAGTAGTACGATACAACTACATTATTATAGCATATTTGAAAGCGTTTGTCAATACCTGAGAGAAAAAATTTTTTTATAACCAGTAGAAATTTTTGAGAAATGCAAGAAAAATATCGAAAATTGGTTGACATTTGTTTTTAAAAGAGTTATAATAGATAAGAACGATTTATTTTTTTAGAATCATAGGGAGGAAAACAACGTGACAAAAATTGTATCCAGAAAAAAGAAGCATCGCAGAAAAATGTCTCCAGCCGGAGCATTAGTGATGTTTATGATGTTTATCGTCACAATTTTAGGACTTTATGGTATTGTTCAGCTTTTAATTTCACCTTCATCACAGAAAGGCAATGCAGAAGAGGTTGCTCTGCTCGAAACAGAAACAGAGACAGAAATCGAGACAGAAGCTCCTACAGAAACAGAAACTGAACCTCCTACAGAACCGCCCCCATTAGTGGAATATCCCCAAAAAGATGCTTCTACTAAACCAATCGGTGCAGAACTTGATGCACAGTATGCGGTATTGATTGACTGCGATGAGCATAAGATTCTTTCAGCGAAAAATTCAGATGTCAAAATGTATCCGGCTTCTATGACAAAACTGATGACTTTAATTGTTGCAATTGAAAATACAGAAGATTTTCAGGATACATTTGAAATGACTTATGAAATTTTAAATGATTTATGGTCACAGTCGGCTTCTATGGTAGGTTTTGCTGAAGGGGAAAAATGTACGATTATGGATATGCTTTACGGTGCAGCTCTGCCGTCTGGTGCAGATGCAACCGTTGGACTGGCAATTTATACAGCTGGTTCTGAAAAAGCATTTGTGCGTTTGATGAATAAAAAAGCCCAGGAGCTTGGCTTGAAAAATACACATTTCATGAATACCAGCGGTCTGCATGATGAAAATCATTATACCACTGTGGAAGATATGGCAGTGATTTTAGAATACTGTTTACAGAACGAACTTTGCAGAAAAGTGATTTCTACACCTACTTATGTGACTTCACCCACAGAACAGCATCCAGATGGAATTTCGCTTTCTGATACAATGTTTAACAAAATGGACGGTACAGAAGTGCCGGGCATTACAATTAAAGGCGGTAAAACAGGCTTTACAGATGAAGCAGGGCATACCCTCGCCAGCTACGCCATCACACCGGACGGACACTGTTATATTGCAGTGACCGGAAAAGGAACAGACAGATTTCAGCCTGTATATGATGCATTTACATTATATGGTTCTGTTACAGGTACTTATCCGTCGACAGAGGCAAATACAGTACAATAAGTTCATATACTACAGGAGGGCGATATGAAACGAAAGAAAAAAGCCAATTTTTCTGTGCCAACTGTCATATGTGGTGTGATTGCAGTACTGACAATTATTTGGATTGGAGATAGTGCAATACGTGGATTCCGGAGACCTTCTACAGAGATTGTCTGTATTGATGACAGAGAGACAGAAGCAGAAACAGCTGAATCTGTGACAGAAACGTATCCGTTTTTGTCAGATGCGGAACAAGTTTCTGTTCAGGAGGCAAATCTTGATTTTGGATTTCTTCCGTCCGGTTATATCGCAGAACGAAAGCCTGAACAGGCAGTACATGACGGGCTTTTATTACAAATTGATTCTACCTTTTCAGGAAACTGTCACCTCGTTGATTTTCAAAATAAAAACGAATATTATCATTTGAAATATATGGATTTACGAATTCAGGAATCTGCATTACGGGCGATGAATGCCCTTACAGAAGCCTGTTTTGAAGAAACCGGCTGTTCTAATTTTATTATTTACAGCACAACAGAATCTTATCAGGCGGAAGGCTCACTTTATCCTGATGTTCTTCCAGACAGGAGTACAGGCTTCTGTCTGGATTTAGCATTTCTTAATGAAGATGGTACTATTTCAAGAATTTCTGCTGACAATGCTCCTTGGCTGAACGAAAATGCTTATCGTTTCGGCTTTGTTCAAAGTATTCCGGAAGCAGGCTATCATTTGCGTTATGTTGGAAAATTACATGCTTATGTCATGAAAGAATATCAGTTTACTTTACCGGAATATCTGCAATTTTTAAGAGAGTATTCTGTGACAAATCCATATTATGCTACTTATGGGGACAAACAGGTGCAAATTTATTTTGTACCGGCGGCAGCATTCGGAAGTACAGATATTCCTGTTCCTGAAAACAGAGAATATGAAATTTCCGGTAATGATACAGACGGCTTTATCGTCTGGGCAGAAGTTTGAGATTTTGAAAAATACTTGACATTCTGCTTTTTTAATGTTATACTAATAAGTGTATCAAATTAAAAAGGGGGCTGTTTATGCCAAATCAGAAAGTGAAATCTTTGCTGACAGAAGATGATGTAACAGAAGTGATGCTCAAAACGCTGGAACAGGAAAAACAAGCACACGGCGCAGGTGTCACGGAATATCCTATTCTGGAATTTGATGCACATGCTCTCAGTCTTTTAAGCGAAGGGGTTCATGAGACATTACAGTACAGCGATGTAAAAATTGCCGGCGGAAAAGCTTATGAAATCTGTAAAAGGCTGTTTGATATTCTGGTTTCTGGTTTAGCACTGCTGGTTTTATTATTGCCGTTATTGTTTGTATGTTTGTTGATTTATATCGAAGATAAGGGAAATCCAGTGTTTTCACAGGTGCGCCTGACAAAAGACGGAAAACCGTTCCGAATGTATAAGCTCCGTTCAATGTGTATGGACGCAGAAGCAAAATTTGCTCAGGTACAGAAAGAAAATAAAAGTGATGGTCTCGCCTTTAAAAGCGATGATGACCCCAGAATTACCAGAATTGGAAAATTTATCCGGAAAACTTCTATTGATGAGCTTCCGCAGTTCTGGAATGTTCTGAAAGGGGATATGTCTTTAATAGGTCCACGGCCTCCGCTTCCAAGAGAAGTCGTACTTTATACGCCGGAACAGATGAATCGTCTTTTAATTAAAGGCGGACTTTCCTGCATTTGTCAGACAGAAGGCAGAAGTGATATGGAATTTGATAAATGGGTAGAAAGTGATATCCGCTACATAAAAACAAGAAGTATTGGCTTGGATATTTCTTTGATATTTAAAACGATTAGTGCAGTGCTGCTTAGAAAAGGCGCAAAATAATTACCGCAGGGAGTGAATATGCTTGAAACGTTCCAGAAATGAAACTTTCCAGTATCTTTATCAGCTTTGTGAGCGTTATCAGGCACAGGGCAGACAAGTAAAAGAGTCAAATTTACTATTGAAAGAATATGCTCAGTTTGCTTTGAAGCGGTTCATGCTGTATTTGATTGGCAGTGAAAAGAATATTACGGATGATGTAATCAATCTGATGACAGAATGTTATAAAATGCCGTTTACAAGGGAATCTGTCAGAAATCTTCTGGAAGAACAGCCTGTTTCTTCTGATGAAGTGTTTACAGTTCTTAGCAAGCTACTGGCAGTATTTACAGAAGCAGACATTCAGAATGAAGCAAAATATGGAAGCACTTCTCTTTTTTTGTTGGAATTTCTGAATGAATTGGGATTGGAGTTTATTACTTCTGAAACGGTTCAGAATAATGATAAGACAATCAGGACACTGGGCGTTCTGATGCAAAGGCTTCGCTCATATCGTTCTGCTTATCTCCAGAACTGGAAAAAATTTCATCAGGAGAAAAAAAATTCCGTTTTGTCAGAACCAAAAATACAAGCTCCTGAACCGGAAGAGTCACTCGAAGAACTTCTTCAGAAATTAGATGCTTTAACTGGTCTGACAAGTGTCAAGCAGGAACTGAATAGTTTAATTAACCTGCTGAAAGTTCATAAATTAAGAGCTGAACGCAATATGCCACAGACTTCTGTTTCTTTACATATGGTTTTTTCAGGGAATCCTGGTACGGGGAAAACGACTGTTGCAAGAATGCTTGGTAAAATTTATAAAGCATTAGGTGTTTTGAATAAAGGGCATTTAATAGAAGTTGACCGTTCTGGGCTTGTCAGTGGTTATGTCGGACAGACCGCCATGAAAACAAAGCAAGTCATAGAAAGTGCGCTTGGTGGTGTGCTGTTCATTGATGAAGCCTATGCTTTAACAGCAAATACCGGCGCAAATGATTTTGGTATAGAAGCAATTAACACACTTTTGAAAGCAATGGAAGATAACCGGAATGATTTCATTGTCATTGTGGCAGGATATACTGATTTAATGCAGGAATTTTTAGATTCTAATCCGGGACTGCGTTCAAGATTTAATAAACAGATTATTTTTGAAGATTACACACCGGAAGAGCTGATGCAGATTTTTAAAGGCCTGTGTAAAAATGCTTATTTTGAACTGACAGAGCAGGCTTCTGTACATGTACTGCAATTTTTTGAACAGCGTGTGAAAGATGCACCGGCAGGATTTGCCAACGGGCGGGACGTGCGCAATTATTTTGAAAAGGCTCTTACGAATCAGGCCAACCGGCTGGCTGGGCTGGAAACTGTTACTGATGAGGATTTAATGACCATCTCGGAAGATGATGTCAAATCCATAGAATTATTTTAATTTGGAGGTAAAAGATTATGGTAGTAATCGAAATGGAAAACGGTAAGGAAATTGAACTGGAACTTTATCCGGATGTTGCCCCGATTTCATGTGAAAACTTTGAAAAGCTTGTAAAACAGGGATTTTATGACGGTTTAATTTTCCACAGAGTCATTTCTGGTTTTATGATTCAGGGTGGCTGTCCGCTGGGAACAGGTACAGGAGGACCAGGCTGGCACATTAAAGGCGAATTCCTTGCAAACGGTGTTCCGAATTCTATCAGCCATAAGAGAGGTGTACTTTCTATGGCAAGAGCAAATAATCCGGATTCAGCAGGTTCACAGTTTTTCATCATGCATCAGGACGGTGAATTCCTTGACGGACAGTATGCAGCATTCGGCAAAGTTGTTTCTGGTATGGACGTAGTAGATGAAATTGCAGCTGTACAGACAAATGCAAGTGATAAGCCCTTAACTCCTCAGAAAATGAAGCGTGTTTACATCAAGTAAAATAAAAGCACCGGAAATAATATCCGGTGCTTTTTCATTAGTCCTGATTCTTCAGTTCTTCAATGCATTTTGCGCAAACTCTTTTTTCATGGAAATCAGACAGATTATCACTTGAACCGCAGAGAATGCACTGGTCCTGACTTTTCCGAAGGACGATAGTATCACCTTCTAAGAAAATCTGTAAATAGTCATTCTGTTTAATGTCAAGGCTCTTTCTGAGTTCCTTAGGCAGAACGAATCTTCCGAGACCGTCTACACGTCTGAAAATACCTGTACTATGCATGATGTCAACCTCCTGTAATGTTTCGGGTTAAATTAAAATATTATTCTTCTGGCATTTCCCAGTTATGATATACGTTTTGTACGTCATCATTTTCCTCCAGATGGTCAAGCAGAAGCTGCATTTTTTTAATAGCGTCTTCATCTGTGAGCTGGGTATAATTTGCTGGAATTTTTTCTGCTTCCGCAGAGAGAACGTGATAACCTTTTTCCGTCAGGGCTTCACGCATGGAATGTACATCACTGGGAGAACATTCCATAATAATAGAATCTTCTTCGATTGTCAGGTCATCGCCGCCGCATTCAAAGCAGTCTTCCATTGCAGTATCTTCATCAATACCAGTATTTTCGACAACGACAATGCCTTTTTCGGAGAACATGAATGATACACAACCGACTGTACCGAGATTACCGCCGAATTTATCAAAATAATGGCGGATATCGCCGGCAGTACGGTTTTTATTATCCGTAAGACATTCAACAATTACAGCAACACCGCTAGGGCCATAGCCTTCATAGACCATAGATTCATAATTGTTTTTATTGCCTTCACCGGAAGCTTTTTTAATCAGTCGGTCAATGTTATCATTAGGAACGTTATTTGATTTTGCCTTTGCAATCAAATCACGCAGTTTTGCATTATTATTCGGGTCTGGGCCACCTTCTTTAATGCAGACAATCATTTCACGGCCGATTTTGGTAAAAATTTTTGCTTTCACCGCATCAGTTGCTTCTTTTTTACGTTTGATGTTATTCCATTTGGAATGTCCTGACATGAAAGTCACTCCTTATTATTTTTGTTTCAATCCACGTCACGGTGTTCACCTTTAAGACGAGAAATTAAATTTTACGCACGGAATGTTTTGAAAATTTCTTCCTGCATATTCCAGACTTGCTGAAACAGAACTTCCAGCCGTTCTGTATTGCCGGAGAGATGCAGATAACCGAATACCGCTTCAAGGCCAGTTGCTTTCCGATAATCTGATGGAACGGCACTTTTCGGAACAGCATTATTGCTGACGGCATTTCTGCCACGCTGAAAAACAGCTTGTTCTTCTTCTGTGAAAGGCAGACGTTCGGAGGCTCTTGCCTGATAGGAAGCGCAAACCAACTGAATTTTCGTCTCATGCAGGCGTTTAACGGAAGTATTACCCTGCAATGTCATTTGTGTGCGAATCATCAGCTCATAGACACTGTCGCCAAGAAATGCTAATGTCAAAGGGCTGAATTGTCTGGCTTCTTTTTCTGATAGTGTTTGCATTGCTGTTACCTGATATAGTCAAATTCAAAGCCGAAAATGTTGACAGCATCGCCTTCATCAATTCCCAGTTCTTCCAATTTGTCGATAATACCGCTTGACCGCAGAACACGCTGGAAATATTGCAGAGAAGAGTAATCTTCCATATTCACTGTTCTGAGAATTGGTTCAAGCCACGGTGCAGAGACATAATAGACCCCGTTTTCGACTTCGACTTCAAACTGCTGACGGGAGGAGAATTTTGCTTCCCAGTCTGCCTGTGATAATGGTTGTGCTTCGTAGATTTTCACAGGAGGCAGTTTGGAGAGTGTTTCACTGACTGCATTCATCAAGTCTTTTGTACCGAAGGAAGAAGCAGCGGAAATGACATAGAACGGCAAATTTTTTGATTCGATATAATTTTTCAGTGCAGCAATTTGTTCTTCAGAAGCTAAATCTGCTTTATTGGCTGCGACAATCTGAGGACATTCTGCAAGGGATTCACTGAAATTTGCAAGTTCCCGATTGATTTTTTCAAAGTCTTCTATCGGGTCACGGCCTTCTGAGCCGGAAACATCCAGAACGTGTACAATTAAGCGACAGCGTTCCACATGCCGGAGAAATTCATGACCTAAGCCAGTACCTTCACTTGCGCCTTCAATCAGTCCGGGGATATCTGCCATCACAAAAGAACGCTCTTCATCAAGACGGACAACACCTAAAACGGGAGTCAGCGTTGTGAAATGATAATTTGCGATTTTAGGCTTTGCTGCGCTGACGACAGAAATTAAAGTAGATTTTCCGACATTTGGAAAGCCGACTAATCCGACATCTGCAAGCAGTTTCAGTTCCAGCAGGACTTCAAAACTTTCACCGGGAAAACCTGGTTTTGCAAAACGGGGAATTTGTCTGGTAGAAGTTGCGAAATTGGAATTACCTTTTCCGCCTTTTCCGCCTTTTGCGAGGATATGCGGGGCATCATCGGAGATATCTGCCATAATACGGCCTGTTTCGGCATCTTTAATCAGTGTGCCACGAGGAACACGAATGAGTAAATCTTCTGCACTTTTTCCGGTGCAGCGTTTTCCTCTGCCGTTTTCACCATTTGGAGCAATATACTTCTTTTTATAGCGAAAGTCTATCAGAGAAGAGAAATTATCATCTGCCTGAAAAATGATATTTCCGCCGTTACCACCGTCTCCGCCGTCTGGACCGCCGGCAGCAACGTATTTTTCTCTGTGGAAGGATACCGCACCATCACCGCCGTCACCGGCCTTAATTTTAATTCGGGCTTTATCCACGAAGGTATTCAAAATTATTCAGCTCCTTCCGTTCAGGACACCTCAAAATGAAATCCCAAGCTTTTAAAGAAAAAGCCCGGGATTTGATGTGTTTCACATACTTAGTCGGCGTAAACGCTTACACGCTTACGGTCACGACCCCAGCGCTCGAATTTTACTCTGCCGTCAACAGTTGCAAACAAAGTATCATCTGAGCCACGTCCAACACCAACACCAGGGTGAATATGTGTGCCACGCTGACGAACGATAATATTTCCGGCAGTAACGAACTGACCGTCTGCACGTTTTACACCGAGTCTTTTAGATTCAGAGTCACGTCCGTTTTTGGTAGAACCCATACCTTTTTTATGAGCAAAAAACTGCATACTAATTCTAAGCATTATTTTCCACCTCCAAAACCTGAGATTTTTATTTTAATAGTTTTCGGATAATCTTCCGAGATACACTGCAAATGTGTGAACAGACCTTCCAGCAGGGAAGAGGCATTTCCAGAATCAGGCTGTTTCAAACTGATTTTAATTATATTATCATCAGCGGAAATATCTGCTTGTTCCTGAAAGGTTTCCGTAATTAAATTAGCGGTCAGCTGTACAGCGGATGAGACGGCTGCACAGACAATATCATGTCCTGCATCTGCAAAGCCAGCATGTCCATTGACGGAACAATAGCAGAACCTGCCATTTTCCGATTCAAAAACAGCGTGAATCATGCGTTGATGGCTTCAATCTGTACCTGAGTATAGGGCTGTCTGTGACCCATCTTACGCTTTTCGCCTTTTTTGGGCTTGTAAGTGAAAACGGTAATTTTCTTTGCCTTGCCGTTTTTGAGAACCTTAGCGGTAACGGCAGCACCCTCTACATAAGGAGTACCGATTTTCAGACCGTTGTCTGTACCGACAGCAACGACTTTGTCAAAATTTACGGTTTCGTCAGCTTCTACGTTCAGTTTTTCGATGAAAACGATATCACCTTCCTGAACACGAACCTGCTTTCCGCCTGTTTCAATGACTGCGTACATATTTCTGCACCTGCCTTTAATTTAAGAACTCGCTGTATCGGGCGGCAGCGGACTGCACTTGAGAAGCCTGACACATGCGGCAAGTTTATTTTAACACAAAAAAACAGTTTTGTCAAGCCCTGTAGAGAAAAATTTTTAAAAAAATCAGTCTTTTTCACAAATTATGAAAAAGACTGACAGAAAAATGATTGTTTAAGCGGGGGTACTGTCCGGAGAGGACGGAAGGTAGGGGAAAATATGCTGATACTGGTCACGCTGGTTTTCGTCCGGATTGCCGGAAGGAATCAGGCCGGTCATTTCAGACTGAGAAGCACAGTATAATTCGCCCTGTGCATTTTTTTCCTGAGAGAAAGGGAAATGTTCTTTCCCGTTTTTCTGGGAATGTTTTTTCATAAATGCAGCTCCTTTCTGTATGGGTTACAGTAAGAGTATTTCCGCAAAAATGGAATTTATACACGCAGGAGCATATTGAGCATATCTTTGAGTTCTTTCAGGACATTTTCGGCATTGGGGCTGGAATAGTCCAATGCTTCCATACGGCCTTGGAGTGTTTTCATCATTTCCATGCGGACAGCTTCCTTGGCATCTGGAACGGATTTTGAAGGAAGTTTGATTTCCGGCGGATTATTTTTGAATGTATCTAAAAATACTAGTAAAGCACGAAGCTGATTTTCAGACATTTCGTTAATGGTAGCAAGCAAAGCTTCTTTTACACTCATAGAAAATTCTCCTTTCTGAGCATATCGCAGTTGAATAGAATTTGCATTCAGCCATTCAGCCCGTCCGTGCTTTACAAGTCCTCTGGCACGTTTGGGGTAAGTATAGCCGATATGCTGATTTTGTAAATTTCTGACAAGAATTGTTTTCTGAATAAGAATCAACTCCAAATCAAATATAGCACGCTGTTTTTTGTGATGGGTGTCGTCCCCAGTGTTAAACTTATTATAGCATAAATTTCTTAAAAAAGCAAGTCATTTTCATAAAAAATCTTTTCTTGACAAGAAAGATAAAAAAATATCTTCTCTGTTTTGAAATTTCTTGATAAATAGACTTGATTTTTTTCTCAGAATGTGGTATACTATTATAATTGGATAAACTATCTGAAAATTCAGATAAATCTTTTGCAAAAGGAGCTGACGAAAGAATGCTGAAAAGTATGACTGGCTACGGCAGGGCGCAGAACCAGATTGACGGCAGAGATATTCTTGTCGAAATAAAATCTGTCAATTCCAGATTTCTGGAGCAAAATGTCCGTATCAGCCGGAATTATACCTATCTTGAAGAAGAATTGAAATCCCTCGTCAAGTCAAAAGTTTCCAGAGGAAAAACAGAAATTTCAGTGACAATTACACTCACAGAGGGCAAACAGGCAGATATTAAAGTCAATGAAGAAATCGTCAGAGGCTATCTTGACGCTATGAAAGAATATAATCTTTCCACAAAAGAAGAAAAATATCATCTCAGTGATGATTATGATAATACATATTCTGCCATTGTCAGTATGAAATGGGCAAATATGCTTCATTTGCCTGATATTTTCCGTGTCGAGAAAATACAGGACGATGAGGAAGAAATTAAAAAAGATGTTCTGAAAGTCGCTCAGCAGGCCTTGAATGCTTTTGTACAGATGCGTGAAACAGAAGGCGAAAAGCTTGCAGAAGATATTCTCAGCCGTGCAGATTATATTTTTAATCTGGTCAGCCGTATTGAAGAACAAGCTCCTGCACTGACGGAAAAATATCGTGAACGGCTCTTTGCAAAAATTTCTGAAATTTTGCAAAGTACTTCCATTGATGAACAGAGAATTTTAACAGAAGCTGCTATTTTCTCTGAAAAAACAGCTGTTGATGAGGAAACCGTCAGACTGAAAAGTCATATCTCTCAGCTGAAAATGCTCCTGAAGCAAAACGAAAGTGTCGGCAGAAAATTAGATTTCCTTGTACAGGAAATGAATCGGGAAGTCAACACAATCGGCTCTAAAATCCAAGATGTCAATATTACTGCAATTGTTGTAGATATAAAATCTGAAATTGAAAAAATCAGAGAACAGATTCAAAACATTGAATAGTCAGGAGGGAATTTTATGAAAAAAGGTATGTTATTTGTTGTTTCTGCACCTTCAGGCTGCGGAAAAGGTACTATTTTAACACAAGTTCTCAAAGATGAAAAGTTTTATTACTCTGTTTCGGCAACTACCCGAAAGCCCCGTGATGGTGAAAAAAATGGCGTGAATTATCTCTTTCTTCAAATACAGGAGTTTGAAAAGCTGGTTTCTGAAAATGCGTTTTTAGAATATGCTCAGTATTGCGATAATTATTACGGTACACTCAAAGCTCCGATTGAAGAACATAGAAATCAGGGCAAACATGTGATTCTCGAAATTGAAGTGCAGGGCGCAATGCAGATTAGAAAACTTTGCCCTGATGCAAAGTTTATTTTCATCGCTCCGCCCAGTCTGGAAATCGTCCGCCAAAGACTTGAATCCCGTGGCACAGAAGATGCTGAAACAATTGAAAAACGCATTCAGCAGGCAAAAGAAGAACTGCGTTTCTCAAATCAGTATGATTACTGCATTGTGAATGATGTTCTTTCAGAAGCAATTGCAGATTTTAAATCTGTTGTTCGTGCCGAAGAACTGAAAATCCAGCCTGAACAGGCTTGATATATTTATTACTGGAGGTTATGTATTATGTTAAGACCAGCCATTACCCAATTGATTACAAAGAACGAAAGTTGTTATTCTCTCGTGATTGGCGTTGCAAAACGTGCCAGAGAAATTGCTGACGAACTTTACAAAAATAATCAACCACTCGAAGAAAAACCCGTCAAGACGGCTGTAGATGAGTTGGCAAGAGGAGAATATAAAATTGTAGAAGTCTCTGCTGACAATAAATCTGTTCTGCAATAATGGCTTTATATGCTGGTGCTGCAATAGATGTTGGTTCAGCTTTTGCAGCAGATATTCTCTATCATTACAAAATACCTGACGAAATACATTGTCAGACCGGTGATGCTGTTATCGTGCCGTTTGGAAAGGGAAACCGCCAAAAAATTGGCTTTGTTCTTGAAATTACAGATAAAAAACCTGATTTTCCGGTCAAGGACATTCAGGAAGTAATGCCTTCTGTTTTAAATCCTGAACAGCTTCAATTGATTGCTTGGCTCAGAGAAAATACATTCTGCACTTATTATGATGCAATCAAGGCAATGCTTCCGGCAGCAGTACTCCGGAACAAAAGGACTGCAAAATTAAAAGCATTTCCTGCTGTACAGAATGCAGAACCATTGGTACTTTCAGAGGAACAGCAGGAAGTGTTTGATAAAATTGTACCATTTTTGGAAACAGAGAAACCTGCTTGTTTTCTGCTCAGGGGAGTGACCGGAAGCGGAAAGACCTGTATATTTGAAGCGTTGATTGCAAGAACGCTTCAGCTTGGAAAGACAGCCATGTTACTGCTTCCGGAAATCTCTCTGACTCCTCAGATGATTCAAAGATTTTCTCAAAAATTCGGGGAAAATGTTGCTTTAATGCACAGCAGGCTTTCAGACGGCGAACGAAAATCAGCTTATGAACGAGCAAAAAACGGCTCTGCAAAATTAGTGATTGGCACAAGAAGCGCAGTATTTGCGCCTTTGGAAAATATTGGGCTGATTATCATGGACGAGGAAGGAGAACATTCTTATAAATCAGAATCCGCTCCACGCTATGATACAATTCAGGTTGCCAAGCAAAGATGCCGGTATCATAATGCAGTGTTAATACCTGCTTCTGCCACGCCTACGATTGAAAGCTATTATTATGCAAAGACTGGTGTATATCAGTTGTTGGAACTGAAACAGCGTTATCAGAATATGCCCCTTCCGGAAGTCACAGTAGCAGATATGCGCATTGAACGTGAAAACGGCAATGCTTCTGAATTAAGTCAGGTTCTGCATGATGCA
Organism: Oscillospiraceae bacterium; assembly: GCA_045541055.1. Lineage (GTDB taxonomy): Bacteria > Bacillota > Clostridia > Oscillospirales > Ruminococcaceae > UBA3855. The sequence goes on along the minus strand of JAZQIL010000016.1, from coordinate 33,760 downwards.
CTGGAGGAAAATCTCCGGAACGGTGAACAAAGCATATTATTATTAAACCGCCGAGGCTATCATACAGTTATCAGTTGTTGTATTTGTAACCAGCCTGTGTATTGTCAGCACTGTTCTGTGCCAATGACTTGGCATAAAACAGATTCTTTGCTGCATTGTCATTACTGTGGCTTTACACAGCCAATTCCAGAAAACTGTCCTAACTGTAATGGGAAAAAATTCAGAAAAATGGGCTTTGGTACACAGCGCATTGAAGAAGAACTTTCTGCAAGATTTCCCTCTGCAAGGATTCTCCGAATGGATGCAGACACGACCGCCCGAAAACATGCTTATGAAGAAAATTTTGAAGCGTTCCGCAAAGGTCAGTATGACATTATGCTTGGTACGCAGATGATTGGAAAAGGCTTGGACTTTCCAAATGTAACGCTTGTTGGGGTTATTTCTGTCGATAAAGCACTTTTTTCAGGAGATTTCCGCAGTTATGAGCGGACATTCAGCTTGATTACGCAGGTTGTCGGCAGAGGTGGCAGAGGCGGAAAAGCCGGAAAAGCAATACTTCAGACATTCATGCCAGAACATTATGTTCTCCGGCTTGCTGCAAAACAGGATTATGAAACATTTTTTAAAGAAGAAACAGCCATTCGGAAAACGTTAATTTTTCCGCCGTTCTGTGATATTTGTGTGATTGGCTTTACAGGCGACAAACAGGAAGAAACAGAACTTGGCGCACAAAAGTTTTTTGAGTGTTTACAAGCCGTGAAAGCACAGGTAACTGAAAAAATGCCCGTCCGTATGTTAGGGCCTGTCCCTTGTGTTTACGGTAAAATCAATAATAAATACCGCTGCCGGATTATTATTAAATGCAAAAATACACATGTATTCCGGCAGTTTATCCGAAACACGCTGGAACAGTCCGCTAAAATGAAAGAAATTACAAAAATTCATGTTTATGCGGATATGAACGGCACTATCGGTATATGATAATGAAAAGAAAACTATATTTTTGAAGGAGTTGTTAGCATAGTGGCTATCAGAAAAATTGTGACAAAAGACGACCCCGTGTTACACGCAGTATGTAAACCGGTAGAACGCTTTGACCAGAAATTATGGGAATTACTTGATGATATGGCGGAAACGCTTTATCATGCACAGGGATTGGGATTAGCTGCCCCTCAGGTTGGCATTCGCAGAAGAATTGCCGTGATTGATGTAGGAGAAGGCCTGATTGAACTCATCAATCCGGTTATCTTGAAATCCAGCGGAAAACAGCGTGATATAGAAGGCTGTCTTTCCTGTCCTGAACAGTGGGGTTACGTTGTCCGCCCGAATAAATGCACTGTCAAAGCACAAAATCGTAATGGAGAGTTTTTTGAACTTCATCTTGAAGGGTTAGGCTGCCGCTGTGCATGTCATGAAATTGACCACCTTGATGGTAAATTATTCTTAGAATTAGTTGATGAATTTGTAGAAATTTCCGAAGAAGAGGAGTAATCACCCGATGAAAATTGTGTTTATGGGAACACCGGAATTTGCCGTTCCCTGCCTGAAAAAATTAGCTGCTCATGCAGAAGTTGCCGCCGTATTTACACAGCCTGACAAGCCAAACGGCCGTAAAATGAAATTACAGTTCTCGCCTGTCAAAAAGACTGCACTTGACCATGGTATTACAGTATTTCAGCCGCTTTCCCTCCGGAAAGGAGAAGATGCTGAAAAGGCTCTGGAAGCTTTGAAAAAGATTCAGCCGGATTGTATTGTGGTTGCAGCATACGGTCAGATTCTTCCGAAAGAGATTCTGGAACTGCCCAGATATGGCTGCATTAACATTCATGCTTCTTTATTGCCGAAATATCGTGGAGCTGCACCGATTCAATACAGCATTCTGAACGGTGAGAAGGAAACCGGCGTGACAATTATGCAGATGGCAGAAGGCCTTGACACCGGTGATATGCTCATGAAACAAAGTATTCCGATTCATGAAAATGAAACTGCTGACGAACTGCATGACCGTCTTGCTGAACTGGGTGCAGAAATGATTCTTCCGGCTTTGGCAGGCATTGAACAGGGAACACTTTCCCCTGAAAGACAGAATGATGCAGAATCCAGCTATGCTTCTATGATTCGGAAAGAAATGTCTGCATTAGACTTTGCAAAGCCTGCTGAAGAACTGCACAGAACCATTTGTGCTTTAACAGGCTTTACAAAACTCAGTGGCAAAAGATTAAAAGTCCTTCGCAGTCTGCCGTGTGAGGGCATTGCAGACACTCCGGAAGGCAGTATCATTGATGCAAAAAATTTTATTGTACAGTGCGGTCAGAATACTGCAATTCAGTTTACAGAAGTACAGCTTGAAGGCAGTAAACGAATGCCTGTAAAAGAATTCCTGAAAGGTAAAAAACTTGTTCAGGGTCAGCTTCTTGGCGAATGAACAGCGCAAGAACAGTAGCAGTCAATCTGCTGATAAAGACATTTGAAGAACAAAGCTATTCTAATCTGCTGTTAGATAAAGCCCTTGCAGATGCAGGACTCTCTGCACAGGAAAAAGCACTTTGCACACAGCTTTACTACGGAGTAACAGAACGGTTTCTGACATTAGAGCATTTGCTCAGAGTTTACAGCGAAAAGAAACCACCGGAAAAGCTTGACATTCCAGTGAAATATATTTTATATCTGGGATTTTATCAGATGAAATACTGTGATAAGATTCCAGACAGTGCTGCTGTAAATGAATCTGTGAAATTAGCAGGATATTTCCGGAAAAAAAGTGCCGCTGGTTTTATCAATGCAATTTTAAGAAAGTTTCAGCGTTCCGGAAAAGAAATTCCTTTGACAGGCGAAAAATGGCAGGATATGCAAATTCAGTATTCTGCGCCGGTTTCTCTGCTCAAACGCATAACAGAAGAACAGGGAGAAGCCTTTACCAGAGATTTCTTTGAAGATAGTCTCCGCCCTCCGCCGTGTGTGATTCGGGTGAATCCAATGAAAGCAAAATTTGAAACATTACAGGAATTAAATCCTGAAAAATTAGAAATTTCAGAATATGCTTACCGGATTCAGACAACGGATATTCGGAAAACAAAAGCATTTCAGCAGGGAATGTTTCATGTACAGGATACTGCATCACAGCTTTGCTGTCAGATACTTGCACCTGAGGCAGGGCAAACTGTTTTAGATATGTGTGCAGCTCCGGGAGGAAAAACGTTCACGCTTGCTGAAATGATGCAGAATCAGGGAAATCTTTATGCTTTTGACCTGCACCCCCACAGAGTCCAGCTCATTCAGAAAGGTGCAGAGCGTTTAGCATTAACTTGTGTGCATACTGGTGTACAGAATGCGGCACAATATCAGAAAGACCTTCCGAAGGCAGACAGAATTCTCTGTGATGTACCTTGTTCCGGCTTTGGTGTCATTCGCCGGAAACCGGAAATTAAATACAAACCGCTTGAAAGCTTTGAAACGCTTCCGGATTTACAGTATCAGATTCTGGAAACGTCTGCAAATTACCTCAAATCCGGCGGGATTCTGGTTTATTCAACCTGTACCGTCATGCAGAGGGAGAATGAAGAAGTTGTGATGAAATTTTTGAAAACACATCAGGAATTTGAACTCGTTCCGTTGAAAGAATGCAATTCTGAAAAAGGCTGGATGACTTTTTCACCGGCCTATGCAGATTGTGACGGTTTCTTTGCTGCAAAGCTCCGCAGAAAGTCAGGGTGAGGCAATATGACAGATATTCTTTCTTTAAGCCTTCCTGAATTACAAGATGCTGTACAGCAGATGCATGAACCGAAATATCGTGCAGCACAAATTTATCATTGGCTGCATGTCCGCCGAGTTACTGATTTTTCACAAATGACAGATTTATCCTCGCCATTTCGTACAAAGTTACAGTCTGAATTTTGTATAAAAAGACTATTTGCTGTGAAAAAGCTTGCATCTTGTATAGATGATACTGTAAAATATTTATATAAGCTTCCTGACGGCAATCATGTTGAAACGGTGCTGATGCACTATCAGCATGGCTGGAGACTTTGCATTTCCACACAAGTCGGCTGTAAAATGGGTTGTCAGTTCTGCGCTTCCACCATTGCCGGCTATGTCCGGAATCTGGAAGTTTCTGAAATGCTGCTTCAGATTGACGAAACAGAACGAGATGCAGGAGTCAGTATCTCCGGACTTGTCCTGATGGGTATCGGCGAACCTTTGGATAATTTTGAAAACGTGATGAAATTTTTAGAAATGCTTTCCGACCCGAAAGGCAGAACAATGAGTTTAAGGCATGTCACGCTTTCTACTTGTGGTATCGTTCCCAGAATCAAAGAACTTGCAGACCGGAAAACGGGTTTGACACTTGCAGTTTCTCTGCATCAGCCGGAGAATTCTTCCAGAAGTCAGCTCATGCCGGTGAATAGACGTTATCCTTTGCCGGAACTGATGGAAGCTTGTCAATATTACTTTGCCCGTACCGGACGGCGAGTTACTTACGAATATGCTGTCATGGAGGGGGAAAACGATAGTCCGGAAGATGCCGGAAAACTTGCTGCATTGCTTGAAAATCAGCAGGCACATGTGAATTTGATTCCTGTTAATACTGTAAAAGAACGAAATTTTCATGCTACCAGACAGGCAGCACAGAAATTTATGCAGTATCTGGAGCAATTAGGGATTCATGCAACTGTCAGAAGAACGCTTGGCAGCGATATTCAAGCCGCCTGCGGTCAGCTTCGCCATGAAGCAGACAGTTCACAGAAGCATGAAAGAGAGGAGTGAGACTATTGCGATGTGCAACCGCAACAGATGTCGGTTTAATCCGTGAAGAAAATCAGGATGAAGTACTGGCAAAAGAATATCAGGGCTGTATTTTGGCTGCTGTCTGTGATGGAATGGGCGGTGAAAACTGCGGAAGTCAGGCAAGCCAGATGGCAATCCGTGAGATATTTGACCATTTTTCAGCTGGCTATGTACAGACAATGAATACAGAGGCTCTTCGTGCGCTTCTGCTCTCATCTGTATCCGCTGCGAATAATGTCATTTATACAACAGCAAAAATGGATTATCAGAGTTACGGCATGGGAACGACCTGTGTAATGGCCTTTGCAGAACCAGGCTGGCTTTCACTTGTAAATGTTGGAGACAGCAGAGCTTATCTGATTGAAGGCGGTCAGATACGACAGCTTACCAGTGACCATACTGTAGTTAATCTGCTTTATCAGCAGGGAAAAATTGAACTGGATGAGATGGAAGACCACCCTCAGAGAAATATGCTGACAAGAGCAGTAGGGGTAGAGGGCATTGTCAGACCGGATTATTATCATATTCCATGCAGTGAAGATTTTATGCTTCTGTTATGTTCAGACGGGCTATCCAGCTATTGTTCAGAAGAAGAAATGCTGGACATTATGCTGAACAGCTCATTTACAGCAATGCCTCAAAATCTGGTGAATCTGGCATTGTCGAAAGGCGGAAGGGATAATATTTCTCTGGCGATTATCACTAATTAAGAAAATTATTAAAATTTTAAATAAATATGGAGGCACAACGAATGGATAAGTACATTGGTAAAAAACTAGATGGCAGGTACGAAATTACCGAACTGATTGGCGTAGGCGGTATGGCCAATGTCTACAAGGCCACAGATGTTGTAGACAAAAAAACAGTTGCTGTCAAAATTCTCAAACCGGAATATGCAGAAAATGAGGAATTTCTCCGGCGTTTTCGCAATGAATCCAAAATGGTAGCAGCACTTTCTCATCCGAATATTGTAAAAGTCTATGATGTAGGCTTTTCTGATAAAATACAGTTCATGGTAATGGAATATATTGACGGCATTACACTGAAAGAATATATTGAAAATGAAAGAGTGCTGACTTGGAAAGATTCTGTGCATTTTATTATTCAGGTACTTCGTGCATTACAGCATGCACATGATAAAGGAATTGTCCACAGAGATGTCAAGCCCCAGAATATCATGCTTTTCACAGACGGAACAATTAAAGTCATGGATTTTGGTATTGCGAAATCTGCCAGAGAACAGGCTTATACAGCAACTGACCAAGCAATCGGAACAGTTTATTATATTAGTCCGGAACAGGCCAGAGGAGATGAGGTAGACGAAAAAAGCGATATTTATTCTGTGGGTACAATGTTTTATGAAATGCTTACAGGACAAAAGCCGTTTGATGCAGATAAACCAGTATCAATTGCAGTAATGCATATGAACAGCACTCCGAAGCGTCCCAGAGCTGTCAATCCTGACATTCCGGCTGGTCTGGAAGAAATTATTCTCCGTGCCATGGAAAAAGACCCTGAAAATCGTTATCAGACCGCTTCTGACATGATTAAGGACATTGAAAGCTTCAAGAAAAATCCAAATATGACATTTGGTTATTATGAAGAAGTGGACGAAGATTCCGATGATAATGAAAATACACAGTATGTCGGAACTGATTATGATGATGACTATGATGAATCGGAAGATTATGACGATGATGATTATGATTCTGACGAAGACGATGAAGAATATGACGATGAGGAAGAAGACGAAGATGCTGATTCTGAAGATGATGACGATGAAGAAGAGGAGGAAGAAGAGGAAGAATCCCGTTCTTTATTCATTCCCGTTATGACTGCCGTTACAATTGCCTTTATCGTTGTAGCAGTATTCTTTATCCTTTGGCTGGTCAAGGGCGTTATTGATACGACAGGTCAGACAACAAAGTACGAAATGCCGAATCTGGTTGGTATGGATTACTATGAAGCAAAAGATGCTTACACTTATCTGGATATTCAGATTAACGAAACTGAAAACTCCACTTATGAAAAAGATGTTATCTACTTCCAAGATGTCGCTGTTGGTGATGCTGTTTCCACAGGTCAGACTGTCTATGTAAATGTTTCCCTTGGTATTGATATGGTTGAAGTACCGAATGTCAAGAATTATCATTACGAATATGCTAAGAAGATTCTTGAACAGGAAGGTTTCTCCATTGACCAGAAATATGAAATGAGTTCCGAAGGTGTGGAAGCTTCTAAAGTTATCCGTACAGAGCCTTCCGCCGGCGAAACCGCAGAAGCTGGTTCTACTATCGTTGTTTATATCAGCAGAGGTGCAGACAATCAGGCTGTGGAAATTCAGAACATGGTTGGTATGGACTTAGAACATGCACAGCAGCTTTGTGATTACTACGGCTTGAAAGTTGTAACACAGGAAGCACCTTCTACAGAAGCAGTGAATACAATCATTGCACAGAGCATTGACCCTGGTCAGCTTGTTCCGGCTGGTACAGAAGTAACACTCACTTACAGCAACGGTCAAGACCCGACTGGTATTGTACCTTTCTCACTGACACTGCCTTCTAATGCAACTGGACGTTTCGTGCTTGACTTCCTTGACAGTAACGGTACAACAATTGCTTACAGCAGTACCATCAATGCAGCCTTCTCCAATGGTACAGTGAATACTCCTGTAGAGGGCGCAGGTGTACAGCAGATTGTTGTTATCCTCAGCAACTATGCAACCAATCAGCAGGCTGAACTTGGTGTTTACAACTTTGACTTTACAAACAAGTCTTATAGTGTTGTCCGTGAAAGTGTAACAGCTGCCTTTGAAGCAGTCGGCGGTATCAACCATCCGACAGAATCTACGTCAGAAGCACCTACAGAAGCAAATGATAATAATAATACAGGAATGACTGACCCGATTATTGCAACAGCTCCTGCTGTAGCACCTGACCCGCAGGAAACAGACTTTGAACTGGATACCATTCCTGACCCGCTTGTGGAAGACCCTGATTCTGCTGGCTCTGATGATGACGTTGCAGATGCACCGGAAATTTCACCAGAACAATAATGCCAGTACGAAATCATTCGGAAGCATATATGATTATAAAATCTGTCAGGGGACTCTACACTGTAGTGTCCCCTGATGGTATTCTGAAAGAATGTCCTGCACGGGGGATTCTTCGGAAAAAAGAATTAGAACCTTATGTTGGTGACTGGGTGCGGCTTGAGCAAGATGTCATTGCTGAAGTGCTTCCGAGAAAAAATGAAATTATCCGTCCGCCCCTTGCCAATCTTGACCAGTTATGTTTTGTTGTTTCCATGTGTGAACCACAGCCGAATTTAAGATTATTAGATAAATTCATTGCTGTTTCAGCTTATAAGAATATTCAGCCGTTGTTATTGCTGACAAAAATTGATTTGGCTTCTTATGAAATGATTTATCAGCTTTATGATTCGATAAAAATTCCAATTTTGCCGGTGGATTACCAGAAGCCGGAAACGCTTGAAGCAGTCAGAAAGGCATTTCAGAATAAAGTCAGTGCCTTGACGGGAAATTCCGGAGCAGGAAAATCTACTTTATTGAATGCTTTAGATGAAACTTTAGAAATTCCGACAGCGGAGATTAGCCAGAAGCTGGGAAGAGGACGGCACACTACCAGACATGCACAGCTATACCCTTTGAAAAATGGGGGGTATATTGCAGATACACCAGGTTTTTCGACATTTGATACAATGCGTTATGCGGTTATCAGGAAAGAAGAACTTGCAGATTGCTTTGTAGAATTTGAAGAATATCAGAATCAATGTAAATTTCATGACTGTTCCCATACCTGTGAAAAGGGCTGTGCAGTGCTTGAAGCCGTGAAATCTGGTAAAATTCCGGAAAGCCGTCATCAGAGCTATTGTGAAATGTACAGCGAAGCGAAACAGATTAAGGAGTGGGAATTATGAAAGCTTGTGTCATTCTGGCTGGAGGAGATGTCAACGAAAAAATTCATATTCAGTCAGGTGAAATGCTTATCTGTGCAGACAGCGGTTACAGACATGCCTTAAAGCAAAAGCTTAAGCCAGATGTGTTAATTGGTGATTTTGATTCTTATACAGAGAAATTGCCGGAAGATATTGAAATTATTCGTTATCCGGTAGAAAAAGACGTTTCTGATACATGGGCTTGTGTTCAGTATGCAAAAGAAAAAGGATATAATTGTTTTAAAATTTATGGTGCATTTGGCGGTGACAGAATCGACCATAGTATTGCAAATTTACAGCTGATTCGTTCTGTCGCTGAGGAAAATGCAGATATTGTGCTGTATTATAAAAAGCAGATACTCATGAATGTGAATGCAGGGGAATCTTATTTAATTTCTGAAAATTTTCCTTATTTTTCAGTATTTGCGCTGTCAGATACTTGTAAGGGTGTGACGATAGCAGGCGCAAAATATCTGCTTTCTGATGCAGAATTGAAAAATTCTTTTCCTTTGGGACTAAGCAATGAAATCAATACGCTGGCTGGAGCTTATGTATCTGTAAAAGAAGGAATACTTCTGTTAGTGATGACTAAAAAATAATTTGTCACAAAAATTCTGTTTCTGCATAAAATATAGCATACTGAATGCAGGAGGGAATTACTTATGAAGATTGTTGTTATTAAAAGCCCGAAATTTTTAGCTGGTGTGCTTCGGTTCATGTTTCACATCAAAAAAGAACCAGAAATAGAATAATTGTATTTCAGGAGAGTGCAGAAGCATTTCTCCTGATTTTTCTGCATAGAATATACCAAAAATTTGAAAGGGGATTATATTATCATGCAGGAAGATGTGATTCTTGAAATACCGGAACAGGAAGATTCTGAAAATGACGAGTTGCAGGAATGGACACCGCCCGTTCTCAGAAAAACAGAAATTCCTGAACGCCAGAGCTGTGCAGATATATTTTTTATACAGTATGTGGTTTGTATTGTAATTTTAACAATTTTATTTTCTGTCAGGTTATGGGACGAGCAGAGTTTTCAAAATGCTGTGCATGAATTTGTACAGGGAATTCATGCAGATTCTGAACCTTGGGTATTATCTTTCATTGCGTGGGTGAAATCGCTTTGGAACTGAAATTTCAGAAATGCCGGATTATTGTAGAATTTAGTTTTCCGGCAGTATTAGCCTGTTTATTTCTGCAATCAGATTCAGAAATTTTAAAACAGTCTTTTTTCGTGTGTCTGATTCATGAACTTGGTCACGGAATTGTCATGACGCTGACAGGGGCAGGCATCAGAGAAATTCGTTTTTATGCGGCTGGCATTCGCATGACGGCGAATACCTGTCTGTTAAGTACATTTCAGATGTTGGCGGTGTATTTCAGCGGGCCTTTGATAAATTTGTTGTGTGGAGTATGTTTCTGGAAGTATCAGCCTGTAACAGCGATATTGCATTTAAGTATGGGAATCTTTAATTTATTGCCTTATCGGATTCTGGACGGAGGAGCTGCTTTAGAATCACTTTTTGAAACAAGAAGCGATTTTCTGCAAATCCGGAGCAGATTTTGTATTTTATTATCAATTTGTGTGATATTTTTGTTACATTTTTACAAAATTCTCAGTCCTGCGCTGTTTCTGATGATATTATATTTAGCATTTTGTGAAATTTCAGTTGACAAATCTCGCTCTTTGTGATAAAATAAAAAAGATATGGATTCCTGAAAGAAAGGAGATTGTAAATGACAGGGATTTATGCAGTCAGAGCAATTTTTTATGTTCTGATGATAGCAGTGAGTGGGGGATTCTTTTTATATACAATTTTTGCTGGCGGGCTGACTTGGCTGAAAGCATCTGATGCTGGTATTTTACAGTTTCACAGGCTGTTCCGGAAATGGTTTTACTGGTTTTATTATCTGATAGTAATTGTAAGTATTTCAGTTTCTGTGGTAAATTTTGTACAGGCTTATGCACAACAGAGTGTACTGAAAGAGACTGAAATCGAAGGCATACAAGCATTTCTGACCTATGAAGCATCAGAAAAAAGCATACCTGTAGAACTGGAAACAGATTATTTTATTCTGAAAACACAGGAATATCTTAGAAAAATCAATCATCATCAGCAAAATGGATTTTTTTACCTGTTTATGGGAATGCTTTGGTTTTCCATGATGATGCTGAATACAGGCTTTATTACAAAAAAAGGCTATTATCCATTAGGTTCATTCAGACCGAAAAGACTGTATGTCAAAGCTGATGAAGGAGAATTATGTTTTTATCTGACAAATGATAAAAATGAAAAACCACTCTTGGTAATGAAAGATACTCCGAAAAACAGAAATTATTATGCTTCTCTGCTCCAAAGAAGAAAAGGCAGGCGAATGATATGCTCCGTGAAAAAATAGAACCTTATCTGCTGGACGTGCAGAAGCCTTCCCGTTACACAGGCGGTGAAATGGGTCAGATTGTGAAAAATTTATCTGATGTCAGTGTACGTTTTGCATTTTGTTTTCCAGATATTTATGATGTAGGCATGTCACATCTGGGAATGAAAATTTTATATTCCCTCACAAATCAGAGAAAAAATTTTTGGTGTGAAAGGGTTTTTGCACCATGGGTCGATATGGAAGAAATCATGCGTCGGGAAAAGATTCCGCTTTATGCGCTGGAAAGCGGTGATGCTGTAAAAGATTTTGATTTTATTGGTTTCACACTGCAATATGAAATGTCATATACAAATATTTTAAATATGCTGGATTTAGCAGGAGTACCTGTCTGGCAGAAGGACAGGGGAGAACAGATTGCTCCTTTAGTTGTTGGCGGAGGGCCTTGTGCCTGCAATCCTGAACCGATTGCAGATTTTTTTGATTTGTTTATTTTAGGCGAGGGCGAGGAAGTCAATCTTGAATTGATGGATTTATACGAAAAAATGCGTGATGCAGGTGCTTCCCGTTCTGAATTTTTAAAAGCCGCTTCTCAGATAGAAGGCATTTATGTGCCGTCACTTTATGAAATTGCTTATCAGGAGGACGGAACTGTAAAAAGTATTACACCGCTTGAAAATGCACCTGCTAAAATTAAAAAGCGTGTCATGACAGATATGAATCGATGTTATTATCCGGAACAAGTCGTGATACCATTTATTGAGCCGATTCATGACAGAATTTCAGTAGAAGTATTAAGAGGCTGTATTCGTGGGTGTCGGTTTTGTCAGGCTGGATTTTTATACAGACCATTCAGGGAAAAATCGGCTGATGTAATTTGTCAGCAGGGGATTGCTTTATGTGAAAATTCCGGCTATGATGAATTATCTTTATCTTCTTTAAGCACGAGTGACCATTCTGAAATAGAGCAGATTTTAGACCAGCTTCTGGAATATACGGATAAGAAACACATCAATTTGTCTCTGCCGTCTCTCCGAATTGATAACTTTTCAAAATCTGTTCTGGAAAAAGTAACTACTATCCGGAAAAGCGGTTTGACTTTCGCTCCGGAAGCAGGCACACAAAGGCTGAGAGATGTCATTAACAAGAATGTTACTGAAGAAGAAATTATGAGAACTTGTCAAATTGCTTTTGAAGGCGGTTATACAACAGTGAAGCTTTATTTTATGATGGGGCTTCCCACGGAAACAGATGAAGATATTATTGGCATTGCAGAATTAGCCCAGAAAGTAGTGAATTTATTTTACAACATGCCGGAACGTGCAAAAGGGAAATTACAAGTTTCTATTAGTACAGCAACATTTGTCCCCAAGCCGTTCACACCCTTTGAATTTGAACCACAAGCTGAAAAAGCTGAAATTTTAAGAAAACAGCAGATTCTGAAAAAAGCAGTCAAATCTAAGAAAGTGAAAGTCAGTATGCATATTTCTGATGTCAGCCAGATGGAGGCAGTACTTGCCAGAGGTGACAGAAAAATTTGTTCTGTGATTTATGACGCTTGGAAATCCGGATGCCGGCTGGACAGCTGGGAAGAATTTTTTGACGCTTCCAAATGGTATCAGGCTTTTGAAAAAAATCAGCTTGACCCAGCCTTTTATGCGAACAGAACGAGAAGTTATGAAGAAATAATGCCTTGGAATCACATTGATTATTTTGTTTCAAGAAATTTTCTGATTCGTGAGAATCAAAAGGCACATCTGGAACAGACAACACCACCCTGTAGAGAACATTGTTCCGGATGCGGTGCAAATCAATGTCTTGGGAGGGCTTGCTTTTGAAAGATTACAGAATCATTTTCGAGAAGAAAGGCATGAGCAAATATATTTCTCATTTAGATTTGAATCGTTGCATGATGAGAGCAATTCGTCGTTCAGGACTTCCAGCATGGTATACAGAAGGTTTTCACCCGCATTTATATTTAATGTTTCCGCTTGCCTTGTCTCTTGGGATTGAAAGCACCTGTGAAAGAATGGATTTGCGTTTAACAGAAGAACGCTCTCCGGAAGAAATCATTCAAAGATTAAATGCTGTTCTGCCGGAAGGACTTCGGGTGTTAGAAATTTGTGAACCTGTTATGCAGGCAACGGATATTACAGATGCAGAATATCAAGTCATCTTTTCCAGTCCGGATACAGATTTAGCTGAAATCTGGAATGCTTTTCTACATCAGCCTGAAATTCTCATTCAGAAAAAAACAAAAAAAGGTCTGAAAGAAATTGACATCAAATCTATGATACAAGTGCAGAATTTGGAAAATCAGGCGGAAAATTTGATTTTAACACTCCGTCTGCCAGCCGGCAATGAAGGAAATTTAAATATCAGCGTTGTGACAGATGCCTTTAAAAATTACGCTGATAAGCCAATTACTTTAAAATCCGTATGCCGGACAAAAATTTTTTCAGAAAATTATCAAGATTTTTTCTGAAAACACTTGCTTTTTTTCTCAAAATATGTTATGATATAAAAGCATTTGAAATCCGTTCCGTTCTCACGCCGGAATGAGAGTTAATGCCGTAAGACATTAAACAGGTTCATCCTCTGACGGTACTGCACTCTGCTGAATGTGTGGTAGATTACCCGTGTATGAAGAACCGGAATTTTTTAGGAGGAATTTTATTATGAACGCATTAGAATTAATCAGCAATTCCAGCATGAAGGAAAACGCTCCCGTTGTGGAAATCGGTGATACTGTTAAGGTTCACGTAAAAATTAAAGAAGGCGACAAGAGCCGTATCCAGATTTTTGAAGGCACAGTCATTGCTAAGAAGCATGGCGGTATCAGCGAAACATTTACTGTAAGACGTGTTGCACACGGCTGTGGCATTGAACGTGTATTCCCGCTGCATTCTCCTGCTGTAGACAAGGTAGAACTGGTTCGTCATGGTAAAGTACGCCGTGCAAAGCTCTACTATCTGCGTGACAGAGTCGGCAAGGCTGCAAAACTGAAGGAAAAACTGTCATAATGCACATCAGCTGTACATGAGCGGCTGTATGGCTGCTTTTGTACTGCATTCAGCAAGAGGGACACCATGTCCCTTTTTTGCATATTGTAAGTGTTTTTATATAATATATCAAAATAAAAGAACCGTGGGACACACGGGGGTAGCTCGCTTATGCTTAGTATGCTGGTACTATCGAACGAGAACCAAACCTGTCGGCGAGGGGAAGCCCCCGCCTCTACAGGCGGGGGAGGATGTCACGTGATAACTATCATAATGAGGTGAGACTATGGAATCCGCAGAATTAACAGAAAATACAGCTGAAACAAAGACGGCTGAGCCGGAAACAGAAAAGAAGAAAAATGATTCTTTCAATGACATTGTGGAAATTCTGGAAACAATGCTGATGTCTGTTTTTGTGGTGCTGATGCTGTTTACGTATTTGATTCGACCCGTTACCGTAGAAGGCCGTTCTATGGTGCCAACACTCCAGAATCATGATAAGCTTGTGATGCGCCGGATTCTGTATCAGCCGCATCAGGGAGATATTGTTGTTGTCAGCAATTACAGCGGACATGTTCTGGACGGAAACGGAAATGTCATAGAAAGCGGTTCTTCTCTGAATGAAATTTTAATCAAGAGAGTGATTGCTGTTGCTGGACAAAGCGTAGAGGTCAGAGCAGATGAAGGACTTGTTTATATAGACGGCGAACCTTTAGACGAGGATTATATAAATGAACCGACTTTAACAAATGATGGTGCATTTTCCTATCCGATTACGATTCCGGAAGGATATGTATTTGTAATGGGTGATAACAGAAATCATTCTACAGACAGCCGTAATCCTTGTGTGGGGTTGGTTGCAAAAGAAGATATTCTTGGAAATGCATTTTTCCGTTACTGTTCCGTAGAGACAGACGGAGCAGGAAATGAAACCGCTTCGTTCAGCACGGTCGGTTTTATTGGCTGATTTGTCCGGAGTGTCAATCATGAAGGAATATGTACGTTTTTCCCGTAATTTGAAACTGCATCATATCATTGGAGAATTTATTGATATTGTCAGTGCAGCAATGATACCAATTTTTCTGATGGTGTTGTTATTTACCTATGTATTTCGTGTAGCGATTGTACAGGGAGATTCTATGCTGCCAACGCTTCGGGATGAAGACAGATTACTTGTTTCTCAGCTCCAGAACAGACCAAATACTGGTGATATTATTGTCATCAATGCAGATAATGCGGTACTGGTTTCTGAAAATGGTTCACTGTATATGGCAGATGGTCTGCATAAAAGTATTGTCAAGCGTGTTGTTGCTGTCGGCGGACAAGTTCTGGACATTAGCGCAGAAGGAATTGTTTCCATTAACGGTGAGACACAGCAGGAAAGTTATATAAATACAATCACACAGCTACCAGTGTTAGGAAATGCCTTTGAATATCCGTTTACTGTTCCGGAAGGGTTTGTCTTTGTAATGGGAGATAATCGGGATATTTCGCTGGACAGCCGTTATGTGAATGTCGGACTTGTATCGGAAGAAGAAATTGAAGGTACAGTGTTATTAAGACTTTATCCGCTTGAAAGTATCGGAACAGTATACTAATCAGCAGAAAGGATTTTTTATGAATCAAGAAATTCAGATTGGAAATATTCAATGGTTTCCGGGGCATATGACCAAGACAAAACGAATGATTACAGCAAATCTTTCGTTAGTAGACGGTGTCGTTTCAATTCTGGATGCCAGAATTCCTTTCAGTAGCTGTAATCCTGATTTGACAAATCTCATTCAAAGTAAGCCTTATATGGTTCTGCTGAACAAATCTGATATGGCTGACCCGAATTTTACAAGTCAATGGGTACAGTACTACAGAAAACAAGGCATTCCAGCCCTTGCAATTGACTGTATCAGCGGTAAGGGGACAAAACAGTTCACGGCTACAGTCAGAGAACAGCTTTTAAAAGATTTAATCCAGAAAAGAGCGCAGTCTGGCATGACAGGCCGTCCGGTCAGATTGATGATTGTGGGAATTCCTAATGTTGGAAAATCATCTTTCATCAATAAAATGGCAAAGTCCAAACGTGCCAAAGTCGAAGACCGCCCTGGTGTGACCCGTACGAAACAATGGGTCAAAATTGATGAACAAACAGAATTTTTAGATATGCCTGGTGTGCTTGCTCCGAAATTGGATGACCAGCAGGCGGCATTAAGATTAGCGTTTACAGGCGCAATCCGTGACCAGATTCTGGATACAGAAGCCTTGGCAATGCTGTTGCTGGAATATTTGCATCAGCAGTATCCAAATACGCTGAAAGAACGCTATAAGCTTGAAACACAGGAAACAGATGGAGATAAACTGCTTGAAGCAGTCGGCAGAAAAAGAGGCATGTTGCTTTCCGGCGGTGTCGTCAATACGGAACGTGCTGCAATCACAGTTCTAGATGATTTCAGAGCTGCAAAACTTGGCAGAATTACACTTGAACTTCCCCCACAGGAGGTCGCACAATGAAAGAAGAACTTTTTCTCCGCCGTCAGGCAATGCTTGATTTTGATGAAGCGTTCCGGACGGAATACAGCCTTCTCTGTGGTGTAGATGAAGCCGGAAGAGGCCCTTTAGCAGGTGATGTTTATGCGGCTGCGGTCATTCTCCCTGAAAACTGCAATATAGAAGGGCTTGACGACAGTAAGAAAATTTCTGAAAAACGCCGTGAAAAGCTCTTTAAAGAAATTCAGGAAAAAGCAATTTGCTGGAATATTGCTACAGCAAGTGTTGCTGAAATTGAAAAATTAAATATTTTAAAGGCTTCTCTGCTTGCAATGAAGCGTGCAGTAGAAGGCTTGACACAAAAGCCGGATTATGCGTTAATTGATGGAAATCAGCGTCCTGCGCTTTCCATTCCGTTTGAATGCCTTGTCAAAGGCGATGCAAAGTCAGCATCTATAGCAGCGGCTTCTATTTTAGCCAAAGTTGCCCGTGACCGTTACATGACAGAACAGGCAAAGCTTTACCCTGACTATGCTTTTGAAAAGCATAAAGGTTATGGAACGGAAGAGCATAGAAAACGGTTGCAGCAATTCGGAGCATGTCCGATTCACAGACCATCTTTCTTAAAGAAAATTCTGTGACTTCTTATGAAACTGGGCGGATGGGTGAACTTGCAGTCAGTTACTATCTGGAATATCTCGGCTATCAGATTCTTGAACGGAATTTCCGTATCAGAGGCGGTGAAATTGATTTAATCGCTTCCAAAGAAGATATATTATGTTTCGTTGAGGTGAAAACCAGAAAACTGAATGCTGTGGAATCCGGAGCTGAAGCCGTCAATCAGCGGAAACAGCGGTTAGTGATTCGTACTGCTTACCAGTATCTTGAAAAAAATAATATTTCAGAAGAAGACTGGTATTTTCGCTACGATATTGCAGAGGTGATTACACTGCATGACCGGATTCTTGATATCAATTATCTTGAAAATGCGTTTGATGAAACGGGTTTTCATGACAATAGCCAAAATTTTTACGAATTATGAAAGGGTGGTACGATGTACTACAAAAGTACGAGAGACAGCAGTCTGCAAGTAACCAGTGCTGCTGCAATTGCTCAGGGCATTTCAGCAGATGGTGGATTATTTATCCCGTCTGAAATCCCGACACTGACAATGGATGAACTGAAAGCACTTGCAGATATGACTTATGCAGAACGTGCAAATGTTGTTTTCGGGAAATTCCTGACAGATTTCACTCCGGAAGAAATTGCTTACTGCACATCTAATGCTTACAATACAAAAAACTTTGAAACAGCGAATATTGCAGAATTAACAAAGGCTTTTGACCATGCAAATATTTTAGAGTTGTGGCATGGTCCGACATGTGCTTTTAAAGACATGGCATTGCAGATTCTGCCGTATTTACTGACGACTTCTTTAAAGAAAAACGGTGAAGATAAGAAAGTTGTCATTTTAGTTGCAACTTCCGGCGATACCGGTAAAGCAGCTCTGGAAGGTTTTAAAGACGTTGCTGGCACTGAAATTATGGTATTTTATCCGGAACAGGGTGTATCTTCCATGCAGAAGCGTCAGATGGCAACGCAGGAAGGCTCTAATGTTGGTGTATGCGCTTTGGAAGGCAATTTTGACGACTGCCAGAATGGTGTTAAGATGATTTTCACAGACAAGGCTGTCAAGGAAAAATTAGCCAAAGCTGGGAAAATGTTCTCCAGTGCAAATTCAATTAACTGGGGTAGACTTGCACCGCAGATTGTTTATTATGTATCGGCTTATGCTGAAATGGCAAAAAAAGGAGAAATCCAGTTTGGTGATGTGATTAACGTTGTAGTGCCGACTGGTAATTTCGGTAATATTTTAGCAGCTTACTATGCGAAAAATATGGGTGTGCCGATTGGAAAGCTGATTTGTGCTTCCAATATCAATAAAGTATTGACAGATTTTATTGAAACAGGTGTTTACGACAGAAACCGTGATTTCTATGCAACTTGCTCACCGTCTATGGATATTTTAATTTCAAGCAATCTTGAAAGATTATTATATATCTTAACTGATGGTGATGATGCACAGATTCGTGACTGGTTCGGCAAACTCTCCAAAGACGGAAAATATGAAGTCACTGACGAAATGAAAGCAAAACTTCAGAAAGATTTTGTCGGCGGATTCTGTGATGATGCAGAAACAAAGAAAACCATTCATGACTTTAAAGAAAAATATGGCTATACCTGCGATACACATACAGCAGTTGCTGTAAAAGTATATCTTGACTATATCGCTAAAACAGGCGATACTACAAAGACTTTAATTGCTTCTACAGCAAGCCCGTACAAGTTCAGTGCAAGTGTACTGGAAGCGATAGAAGGCACTGCTTCTGCTGCTGATGAATATGAACAGGTAGCGCATCTTGCAGAAGTTTCCGGCCTGCCAGTACCACAGTCTCTGGCTGAACTTAAAAATAAACCTGTCCGTTTCTCAGAAGTTATCAAGAAAGAAGACATGGAACAGTATGTCCTCAAAAAACTAGGCATTACTGAATAATTTATGAGTCTGTTCGTGATGGGGGATACCCATCTTTCACTGGGTGTTCCCGAAAAATCTATGGAAATTTTCAGTGGCTGGAATCAGTATCAATCCAGAATCGAACAGAATTGGAACAAGCTCATTCAATCAGAAGATGTTATTGTACTCGCCGGAGATATCTCTTGGGGGATGTCTCTGGAAGAGGCAAAGCCAGATTTCGCTTTTCTCAATGCTCTGCCGGGTCAAAAAATTATTCTGAAAGGCAATCATGACTACTGGTGGAACTCTATGAAAAAAATGACGGATTTCTTTCAGACAAACGGTTTCAATACGCTGCATATTTTGCATAATAACTGTTATGCTTATGAAAATTTCGGCATTTGTGGTACAAGAGGCTGGGTCAATATGCCTGGTGAATCCGCTGATGCAAAAGTCCTCGCCAGAGAACAGCAGCGTTTGAAAGTCTCTCTTTCAGAAGCCAGAAAACAGAATTTAACCCCGATTGCTTTTCTGCATTATCCGCCTTTGTTCGGCAGCAGTAAAAATGAACTTATGCTTGAAGTGCTTCATGAATTTGAAGTCAAAGACTGCTATTACGGACACTTGCACGGCAAAATTCATGCAAAAGCTGTTCAAGGTCTGAAAGACGGCATACAATATCATCTAATTTCTGGTGATTATTTACAATTTGTTCCTGAAAAAATTCTATAATTTGTAAAAAATATAGAACTCTGCCGGAAAGTTTAAAAATCTATAGAAAAATTCCGTCAGATATGCTATAATAAATTGTATATGCAGTACCCTACTGCTATTGAGTGAATTATTTAAATTTGGAGGATTCAGAAATGAGTTTGAAATCGACAACAAGAACAGAAGTAAATACCGTAGAACTGGTATTTGAAGTCAATGCAGAAGACTTTGAAAAGGCTGTGGAAAGAGCTTATCAGAGAGCTAGAAAAAGAATTTCTATCCCTGGTTTCCGTAAGGGAAAAGTAAGCCGTAAAATCGCTGAAACTTACATGGGTCAGGGCGCATTCTATGAAGATGCAATGAACCTGCTTATCAATCAGGAACTCCCTGCTGCACTCCAGAATGCAGACTTTGAACTGGTAGACACCCCTCAGGTAAGTGCTGAAAAAATTAGCAAAGAAGAAGGCGCAACTTTCAAGGCTATCTGCATTACAAAGCCTGTCGTTGAAATTACTGACTATAAGGGCATTAAGGCTTCTAAGAAAGTCAAGGAAATCACAGATGCTGATGTAGATGCTCAGGTAGATATGCTCCGCCAGAGAAACGCAAGATTGGTTTCTGTAGATGACAGAGCTGCACAGCTTGGTGATGAAGTCAATATTGACTTTGAAGGCTTCTTTGGTGATGAAGCATTTGAAGGCGGCAAGGGCGACAGCTTCCCGCTTCGCTTAGGCAGCGGCCAGTTTATCCCCGGCTTTGAAGAACAGATTGTCGGCAAAAATATTGGCGATGAATTTGATGTCAATGTGACGTTCCCTGAAAATTATCAGATGACAGACTATGCTGGTAAAGATGCTGTCTTTAAGTGCAAGCTCAACGGCATTACTGTAGAAGAACTGCCGGAAGCAGATGATGAATTCATTCAGGATACAACAGAATTTGATACACTTGAAGAATTCAAGAAAGATGCAAGAGAAACACTGGAAAAGAATGCTGTCCGTGATGCAGACGTTGCTTTTGATAATGCAATTATGGACGCACTGATTGCGAAAGTAACTGTTCCTGTTCCGAACTGCATGTATGAACACAGAATTGATGACTTAGTACGCAGCTTTGAAAATATGCTTTCTCAGCAGGGCATGAGCCTTGACCTGTATCTCCAGTATACTGGTATGGATATGACTGACTTCCGTGAACAGAACTATGACCGTGCTGTAAACGAAGTAAAACTCCGCCTTGCTTTGGAAAAAATCGCAGAACTTGAGAATATTCAGATTTCTGATGAAGAAGTTGACGACAGCCTGAAAGAACTGGTAGAATCCAGCCACCTGCCGCTTGCAGAAGTAAAACGCCGTCTGCCGATGGAAGATTACATTATGGACATGCGTGTGACAAAGGCTCTCGAAATCGTCAAGGAAAATGCAGATACTTCTGAAGAAGCTCCTGCTGAAGAATCCGCAGAATAATTACACATCTGTCGGTATGAGCGGACGATTCTGTTCGCTCATGCCTTGTTTACAGGAAAGGAGACGCTTTAAATGGATTATATGATGAATAATGCGCTTGTCCCTTATGTTGTGGAACAGACAAGCCGTGGAGAACGTTCTTATGATATTTATTCCCGTCTGCTCAATGACCGTATTATTATGCTTTGTGACCAAGTGAATGATACGACTGCAAGTCTTGTAGTAGCACAGCTTTTGTATCTTGAAAGTCAGGATACAGAAAAAGATATCTCCTTGTATATCAACAGCCCTGGTGGTTCTATCACAGCGGGTATGGCAATTTATGACACAATGCAGTATATTAAATGCGATGTCTCTACAATTTGTATTGGTATGGCAGCTTCTATGGGTGCATTCCTGCTGACAGCCGGAGCAGCCGGAAAACGCTTTGCGCTTCCGAACAGTGAAATTATGATTCATCAGCCGTTAATTTCAGGCGGTCTGTCCGGTCAGTGTACAGATATTAAAATTCATTCTGACCACCTTGTCAGAACCCGTCAGAAAATGAATCAGATGCTTGCAAAACATACTGGTCAGTCTCTCGAAACAATTGAAAGAGATACTGAACGTGATAATTATATGACTGCTGATGAAGCACAGGCTTATGGTCTGATTGATAAAGTAATCGAAAAAAGATAATTGCTGATAGAAGGATAAAAAGAGATTATGGCAGAATTTAATTCTTATAAAATTTGTAATTTCTGCGGTAAGGGCGAAGATAAGGTCATGAGCATGTTTTCAGCAGGAATCTATAATATCTGTGATGAATGCGTCTGTACCTGCTATGATATGATTTACGGCCCTGCTTCTGACCGCCAGAGAGAAGCTACTTCCTCTGAAACAGAGAAAGTAGAAAAAGAAAAAAAGAAAAAGGTACAAGCTCCGTTTAAACTTCTGAAACCTGTCCAGATTAAAGAAGTGCTTGACCAGTATGTGGTCGGACAGGACAGAGCGAAAATTTCCCTTGCTGTTTCCGTCTATAATCATTACAAGCGTATTTCTAGTCAGGATAATCAGTCAGATGTTGAAATTCAGAAAAGCAATGTCCTGCTGTTAGGCCCTACTGGTGTCGGGAAAACTTTCCTTGCACAGACATTGGCAAAGATTTTAGCTGTGCCGTTTGCTATTGCAGATGCAACGACCATTACAGAAGCTGGTTATGTTGGCGATGATGTCGAAAACGTTTTGCTGCGTTTGATTCAAGCTGCTGATTTTGATATTGAAGCCGCTGAACGAGGTATTATTTATATTGACGAAATTGATAAAATTGCCAGAAAATCTGAAAATACTTCTTTGACCCGTGACGTTTCCGGTGAAGGCGTACAGCAAGCTTTGCTTAAAATTATTGAAGGTACAGTTTCTAATGTTCCTCCTCAGGGCGGAAGAAAGCACCCCAATCAGGAATGTTTGCAGATTAACACAAAAAATATTCTGTTTATCTGTGGCGGTGCATTTGACGGCCTTGAACAAGTCATTATGAAACGGACACAGCCTTCCGGTTTAGGATTCGGAGCAGAAGTCACTTCTAAAAAAATGGCAGACAATAATATCTTTACAAAAGCCATTCCGCAAGATTTAGTACGTTTCGGCATGGTTCCTGAATTGGTCGGCAGACTGCCGATTATTACTGTCCTTGACCAGCTGGATGAAGAGGCTCTCGTCAAAATCCTGACACAGCCGAAAAATGCACTGATTAAACAGTATACCAAACTCCTGAATCTGGATAATGTCGAATTGGTTGTCGAAACAGACGCATTGAAGGAAATCGCTGCAAAGGCGATTGCACAGAAAACTGGCGCAAGAGGATTGCGTTCCATTATGGAAGGCATTCTTGTACAGTCAATGTTCCATCTTCCGACACATACAGATATCGGTAAGGTGACTATCACAAAAAAATGTGTCACAGAACAGGCTTCTCCTATTCTGACAGACCGTCAGGGAAATATCGTGGAAGCGTGGTAATCACGCTTTTCAGGAAAGTTTGCAGGCCACACCCCATCGTGTGGCTTTTTGCGCCAATGCAGCCGGAAATTACCGCTTGCAATTCGTCTGAAAATGTAGTATAATATAGAAAAGCCGTTTGAATACGGCAGGAATGTGAGGTCGAAGTATGCAGGAAAAAAAGAAAACTACCGAAAAACTGCCAACTGTCCCGATGCGTGGTACAGTTGCGTTTCCCCATATGATGATGCATTTTGATGTTGCAAGAACCATGTCTGTCCGTGCTGTGGAAGAAGCTCTTCTGCATGACAGAAAAATTTTTCTTACTGCTCAGAAAGATGTCTTTGATGAACGTCCTGAACAGAAAGATTTATATCAGGTTGGCGTTGTGGCAGAAATTAAACAGACTTTAACACAGGATGATGTCACCCGTATTCTGGTAGAAGGCTGTTATCGTGCAAAAGTCAAAAAAATAGAAAAAGAAGGACAGGTACTTTTTGCAGAGGTTCGCCGGCTTCCAGATAGCAGCCGTGAACAACTGGATGAAGTCGAAATGAAGGCTCTTATGAGAGCAGTGAAAGATATTTATGAACGTTATGCAGGGCTTTTCCCAAGAATGCCACGTGAAATTTTAATTTCCGTTCTTTGTCAGGATACAGCTGTGGGACTGTATGAAGAAATTGTGTTTAATACAATGTTTGACTTTAAAGACAAACAATTGCTTTTGGAAGAAAATTTCCTTTCCGTCAGATTGAGTTTGCTGTATCAGATTCTGACAAGAGAAACGATGGTTCTCGAAACGGAAAAAGAAATTCATGACCAGACACAGGAAAATATTGACCAAGGTCAAAGAGAGTATTTTCTTCGGGAACAGCTGAAAGTGATTTCTGACCAGCTTAGAGAAGAAACAGGAGAAGAACCGCTTGATGATGCGGATTCTTATGCTGAACGGATTCGGGATTTAAAACTTCCGGAAGAAAGTGAATCGAAACTTCTCAAAGAAGCAAACAGGCTGAGACAAATGCCGCCTTCCTCGCAGGAAGCGTATGTTATTTCCAGTTATTTAGATACTTGTCTGGAACTGCCTTGGAATACGCTGACAGAAGAAAATTTAGATTTACTGTCTGTTCAGAAGAAATTAGATGCTGACCATTACGGCTTGCAGAAAGTAAAAGAACGCATTTTGGAAAGTTTAGCTGTCCGTGTACTGAATCCTGAACTGAAAGGGCAGATTCTTTGTTTAGTAGGCCCTCCCGGTGTGGGAAAATCTTCTATTGGGCATTCTATTGCAGATGCGATTTCCAGAAAATTCGTCAGAGTTTCTCTTGGCGGTGTCCGTGATGAAGCAGATATCAGAGGACACAGAAAAACTTATATTGGTGCAATGCCTGGAAGAATTATTGCTGCTTTAAGTCAGGCAGGTTCAAGAAATCCCTTGATTCTTCTGGATGAACTTGACAAGATGGGCAATGATTATAAAGGTGACCCTTCTGCGGCAATGCTGGAAGTACTTGACCCTGAGCAGAATCATTCATTCAGAGACCATTATCTTGAATTGCCGTTTGATTTAAGTCAGGTGTTATTTGTAGCGACTGCGAATACACTGGATACAATTCCAGCTCCGTTACAAGACAGAATGGAAATTATTGAACTGTCCAGTTATACCCGTGAAGAAAAATTTCAGATTGCAAAACGGCATCTTGTAGCGAAACAGTTGGAACGTCACGGACTGAAACCTGTCCAGTGCCGTTTTGATGATGAAGTACTTTATGAAATCATTGATTCTTATACCAGAGAATCCGGTGTTCGTAATTTAGAAAGAACTATCGGCACGATTTGCCGGAAAGCTGCCAGAGCTATCGCTTCTAATGAGAAAAAGAGAATTCATGTCAGATTAAAAGATATGCAGGATTATTTAGGGATTCCGAAGTTTTTACCTGACCCCCAGAGCAAGCAGAATACTGTCGGCTTGGTCAATGGTTTGGCATGGACTTCTGTAGGCGGTGTGCTGATGCCTTTGGAAGCACTGATTCTTGAAGGAAAAGGCAGTATTGAAATTACTGGTTCTTTAGGCAGTGTTATGCAGGAAAGCGCAAAATTAGCCATCAGTTATGCAAGAAGCGTTGCAAAAGAATATGATATTGAAACAGATTTTTATCAGACGAAAGATTTGCATATTCATGCGCCTGAAGGTGCTGTTCCGAAAGACGGCCCTTCCGCAGGTGTGACGATGGCAACAGCTTTAATTTCAGCATTATCTGGAATTCCTGTCCGTGCAGATGTCGCTATGACCGGAGAAATTACACTTCACGGCAGAGTGATGCCTATCGGCGGACTTCGTGAAAAGTCTATGGCCGCTTATAAAGCAGGCATTCAAACAGTTATCATTCCTGAAGCAAATAAAGCTGACCTTGAAGAAGTAGACGATATTGTAAAGGAAAATATTACATTCATGCCTGTGCAAAATCTTTCTGAAGTATTGGAAATTGCACTCGAAAAGCCGGAAAAAAAACATAAGTCCAGTGGTTCTAAAGAAAAGAAAAAGAAAAATACTTCCGCTTCTGCGGCTCGCACATCTTAACAGGAGGAGCTTATGAATTTTCAAAATGCAGAATTTTCTGCTTCTTTCGGGAAAATTTCTCAGTTTCCAGCTCCGGAGCGAATGGAATTTGCTTTCATCGGGCGTTCCAATGTCGGGAAATCTACTTTAATTAACAAGCTTGTCAATCGTAAAACGCTTGCCAGAGTCAGCGGTGTACCAGGAAAAACAGCGACTGTCAATTTTTATCAGGCAGATACTGTTTTTCTGGTAGATTTGCCTGGATACGGCTATGCAAAGACTTCTAAATCAGAACAGGAACGCTTGAAAAAATTGATTTCCGGCTATTTGACCGCTGACAGAGATTTAAGGCTTGTGATTCAGCTGTTGGATATGCGTCATGCACCTTCTGCGGACGACATTCAAATGATAAATCAGTTGATTGATAATGAAATTCCGTTTATTATTGTCTTTACAAAAGCAGATAAACTGAATAAAACGGAACGTCAAACCAGAATGAAAGCTTTTGAACAGGAAATTCCTTGCTTTGAAGAAATTCATGCAATTCCATTTTCTGCAAAAACTTCTGAAGGGCTGGAAATGTTACAGAATATTATTTCAGAAATTGCTGACGAAACGGAGGAAATTTGACATGAATGCTTATGATGCGATTGTGACCAGAAGAAGCACCAGAAATTACAAATCTGTTCAGATTACACCTGAACAGCTTGAAAAAGTATTAACTGCCGGAAGATTCGCTCCCAGTGGCGGAAACAGCCAGTCCTGCCATTTTTTCGTGATTCAGAATCCGGAAGTATTACAAAATCTTGCAGATATGACACAGGAAGCATTTTCCAGAATGGAAGTGCAGGAAAAGACTTACCGCAGTTTAAAAAATGCAATTCTTGCTTCTAAAAAGGGAAATTACAGATTTTGCTATAATGCCCCGACTTTAATCGTTGTTGCCAATCAGAAAGATTATGGAAATCATATGGCAGATACGGCAATTGCCATAGAAAATATGATGATTGAAGCCAATGAGTTAAATCTTGGAAGCTGTTATATCAATCAGCTGAATTGGCTGAATGAAGACCCTGCTTTAAAAAAATATATGCAGACATTAGGCATGAAGGACACCGAAAGAGTATATGGTGCAGTCATTCTTGGTTATCCTGAAACGGAAAATCAGCTTCCTAACCGGACACCTCTCGAACGAAAAGGAAATGAAGTTACTTATATTCTTTAAATTATTTTAAATATTTCCATGAATTTTCAAAAATCTATTGACTTTTATACTGTAATGTGCTAAAATATAAAAAAGTCTATCAGGAAAGGAATCCGGAAATCATGAGAAATCAAAACAGCCGTAAAAATAATACTTCTGCCCTTGATGAACTGTATGAAGCCATTTTGTGCCTCGAAACAAAAGAAGAGTGTGAAGCGTTTTTTGATGACCTGTGTACTGTACTGGAATTACAAACACTTTCTCAAAGATTGCAGGTTGCAAAAATGCTTCGTGACCATCATGTTTATCATGATATTGTCGGTACGACTGGTGCAAGTACGGCAACAATCAGCCGTGTCAACCGTTCACTTGGAAATGGCTATGATATTGTTTTTGAACGCTTACAGAAAAAAGCTCCTGTCAAATATGCCGATTCCGGTGCAGAACCACAGGAAGATTGATGTTTAACTCTCTCTGTTTTTCAGAGAGAGATTTTTTTACTTGCAATTCCTGTATGAGTGTGTTATAATAATAATATATATTTTCTGGAAGGTGAAGTTTTATGAAAATGCTATCGCTTATGCTTGGAGAACTTGGAACGAATACGTATATTTTAGATTTAGGCAATCAGGAAGCTGTTATAATTGATATTGGAAACGGCGCAGAAAAAGTACTGCAAGTGTTGGAAATGTATCAGTTGAATTTAAAAGCCATTTTATTAACGCATGGACATTATGACCATGTGGCAGGTGTGGAGGAAGTCCGTCAGGCAACCGGTGCAGAAGTTTACATTCATGAAAAAGATGCACCTATGCTTGAAAACGGTCAGGCAAATCTTGCATGGCAGATTACAGAAGAAGATTATCTCCCCGTGAAAGAATATCATACACTGAAAGACGGCGATATCCTTGAATTTTCCGGCCATCAGATTGAAGTTATGCATACTCCCGGACACACTGCTGGTGGAGTCTGCTATCTGATGGAAGATAAAATGTTTTCAGGTGATACGCTTTTTAAAGGCAGTGTCGGAAGAATTGACCTTGGCGGAAATCAAACTGAAATGATGCAGTCTTTGAAAAAAATTGCTTCTCTGGAAAAAGATTATCAGGTTTATCCGGGACATTTTCAGTTTTCTTCACTCGCAAAAGAAAAAATTTCTAATCCGTATTTGAGGAATTTTTTATGAAGTATGCGTTAATTTTTCAAGGTCATGACTTTGAATATGAAGTGCAGGCAACAGCGAAAATTTTCATTTCAGGGGTAAGATTTGAACTTTGCAGAGGGGAGCAGAAGCCAGAAGCAGAGAATTATATTTTGACAAAATTAGATGCGCAGAAACAAGTTTTATCTGTTGACATTGTGCTGAATGGAAAATCTTATTCTGAAAGCGTTCCTGCTGATGTACAGAAGAATGTGCAGGAGTATCAGCTTTGTCAGCTGGTCTATATAGGGTTAAGAGCTTTAACAGGGTATCAGCCTCCTTGGGGAATGCTGACAGGTATCAGACCAGTCAAAATGATTCAGAATATGTTTGAACAAGGGAAAACGGATATACAAATTTGTAAAGAACTGAGCCGGAAATATTTTGTTTCAGATGAAAAGATAAATCTTGCCATTCGGACAGCACAGATTCAAAGGTGTTTACTTCCGCATAGCTTGAAAGAAATCGGCTTATATATTTCCATTCCGTTTTGTCCGACAAGATGCAGTTATTGTTCATTTGTATCCCATTCAATTGAAAGTGCGGGCAGTTTAATTCCGGATTATATTCAAAAGCTTTGTGAAGAAATTAAAATTTTGGGTGAACTGATTCAGAAATATGATTTGTCTGTGCAAAGTATTTATATCGGAGGAGGCACACCAACAGCGATTTCAGCCTTAGAATTGAAGCAAGTCATGGAAGCGGTACAGAATCATATTGATTTGACGCATATCAGAGAATATACTGTTGAAGCCGGAAGGCCTGACACGATTACAGAAGAAAAATTACTTGTTATCCGTGAAATGAAAGCGGACAGAATTTCAGTGAATCCGCAGACTTTACAGGACAGCGTTTTAAAAGAAATTGGTCGCTGTCATACGGCTCAACAGGCAGTAGAAGCCTTTCAATTAGCGAGAAAATTAGGCTTTAATAATATCAATATGGATTTGATAGCAGGACTGCCCTCAGATACTTACGAAGGCTTTCAAGATACGCTTCAAAAGGCAACTCAGCTCCAGCCGGACAGCATTACTGTACATACACTGACAGTGAAACGTGCTGGAAATTTATATCATGATGATAATTATCAAAATACTGAAATTTCAGTAATTGAGAAGATGACAGAATATTCTGTACGGGAATTGCTTTCATCAGGCTATCAGCCGTATTATCTCTATCGTCAAAAGAATACATTGGGAAATCTTGAAAATGTCGGCTATGCC
This sequence comes from Oscillospiraceae bacterium, assembly GCA_045541055.1. Taxonomy (GTDB): domain Bacteria; phylum Bacillota; class Clostridia; order Oscillospirales; family Ruminococcaceae; genus UBA3855. Next base: position 4,290 of record JAZQIL010000016.1, on the reverse strand, counting down.
AAATTAGGCAAAGAAAATTTATATAATATTTTAATTATGGACGACAGACAGACGATTTTAGGGGCAGGGTGCGGAGCTTCGAGTAAAATTATCTTACCTGACGGAAATTTAACAAGAGTTATGAATTATAAATTTCCTTATGAATACATTCACAGATTTGAAGAACTCATGCAGAAAAAAATACAAATTGCTCAGGAACTGGAGAAACTTTCATGAAAGGTGTTATTTTTGATTTCAATGGAACAATGATTTTTGATAAAGATTTTCATGATAATGCTTGGCAGATGTTTTTAGAAAATCAAATTCAAAGACAAATTTCAGATGCAGAATTTCAGGAATATGTTTACGGAAGGTCAGCACAGGACATTTTAACACACTTCTTGAACAGAAATATTTCTGCTTTGGAAAGTATTCAGATTGAAGAACAGAAAGAAAAAATTTACCGTGAACTTTGCTTGAAAAGTCCTGATTTTCATCTTGCGGAAGGGCTTCCGGAATTTTTAGATATGCTGAAAGAAAAAAAGATTCCTGTAACAATTGCAACAGCTTCTGCTTTGCATAATATGAAATTCTTTTTTGCACATTTAGGGCTTGAACGATGGTTTACGCTTTCAGAAACGGTTTACAATGACGGCACATTTGCAGGAAAGCCAGCACCTGACATTTTTATAAAAGCAGGGGAAATTTTACATGTACCGCTTTCAGAATGTATCGTCTTTGAAGATGCGAAATCCGGTATTCAGGCGGCGAAATCTGCCGGAGCTGGAAAAATTATCGGTGTGGCTTCTATGTTGAGTCCTTCTGTTTTGCAGTCTTACGGTGCAGATATGGCCATTCAAAACTATAAAAATTTAATTACAGGAGTTGAGATTTGATGAAAAAAGAAAAGATTATTACTTGTATTGAAAACGCTTCCGGCACTTATGAACTTTGCAGATGTTACTTTGAATATGAAAAAAATTACAGATATTTCTATATTTTAGATTTTAATGCAAAGTTATTTCTTGGTACAGAAGAAGAGGACTTTCAGCTGAACGGTTTTTCTATCCGGCGAATTTCTGATATTAAAAAAATTGAAACTCGTCAGGATGCCTGTACACTTATCAACCGGAAACAGGAAATTCTCAAGCCAGTAAAAAAACCTGCGGTTAATCTTGGTTCATGGCAGACAGTTTTTGAATCACTTGAAAGATTGAAATGTATTGTGATTATTGAGAACGAATTAAAAGAATCTTTTGCTGCTGGAAAAATCCTCAAAGTGAAAAAGAAATCTCTGCTGTTTCAGGAATTTGATGCAGAAGGCAACTGGCAGCCGGAATCTGAAATTGACTTTACAGACATTACTAGCGTTACTTTTAAAGACAGATATTCTTCTACTTGGCAGAAACAACTTAAATGAAAAGTATCGATTTAGAACATATCCGCCGTGACCCGATTGAGCAGACAGAACTTTTTCAAGCTGTGGAGCTGACTGCAAATATAAAAGCATATAACCGTGTAATAACTTTTATAGACCGGTGGGCAGAATTAGGTTTAGAAACGCAGATGGAACAAGTGATTGACACCATGTACGGCTATGACCGTTTCTGCTTCGAGAAAAAGAAAATTCTTTGGGAATATTATGGCATTGTATGGAAATCTCCTGTAGACTTGAATCCGGAAATTGATTTTGACCATCTGGAATTTGAAGAAGAGGAAGAAGCAGGTATAGAAAGGATACATTATGAAGAAAAATGAAATCTATCAGGCTGAAATTACAGGCATGACTGCTGACGGAAACGGTGTTTGCAAAGTACAGGGAATGGCTGTATTTGTTCCTATGACTGCGGTAGGAGATGTCCTTGAAGTCAGAATTGTAAAAGTTTTGAAACATTATGCATACGGCATTATTGAAAAACTGCTTACTCCGGCAAAGGAAAGAACAGAACCTGTCTGTCCGGTGTTCCGGCAGTGTGGAGGCTGTGTCTTTCAGCATGTAGATTATGAGACAGAATTACAGTATAAAGAAAATTTTGTGAAAGATGCCTTTACCAGAATTGGAAAATTAAATCCAGAATTTGAGCCAATTTTAGGCTGTGAAAGCCGTTATGCTTACCGGAATAAAGCGCAGTATCCTATTGCGGAACAGGATGGAAAGTTAATTTGTGGCTTTTATGCGAAACATAGCCATAGAGTGATACCTTTCAAAGAGTGTCATCTCCAGCCGGAAATTTTCACAAAGATTTTAAATTATCTTTTACCAGCTTTAGAAGCATGTCATATTTCAGCTTACAATGAAGAAAAGCATACAGGAGAATTAAGGCATATTTACTTAAGAAGGGGTTTTCATTCTGGAGAAATCATGCTTTGCCTGATTACAAGAATTTCCATTCAGAAGAAAATAAAAAAAATTCTTCCGGAAATTCAGAAAAATTTCCCTGAAATTAAGAGCATTTCAGAATCTGTTAATCCTGATAAGACAAATGTGATTATGGGGAAAAATGTTTCTGTGTTAATGGGAGCGACCTGCATTACAGATACAATGTGTCATTGTCAAATTGATATTTCACCACAGTCATTCTATCAGGTCAATACAGAACAAGCCGAAAAATTATATCAGCTTGCAAAATGTTATGCAAATTTGCAGGGAAATGAAGTAGTATTAGATTTATATTGTGGAGCAGGAACAATTGGTCTTTCTATGGCGAATGCCGTCAAAAAGCTGATTGGTGTGGAAGTGGTTTCCTCTGCTGTTGAAAATGCACGGCGGAACGCTGAACAAAATCATATTTCCAATGCAGAATTTCATTGTGGAGATGCCGGAACAATTACGGACACACTTTTAAAGCAGAATCTTTCACCAGATGTGATTATTTTAGACCCTCCAAGAAAGGGCTGTGATACAATTACCATTCAATCTGTTGTAAAAATGAATCCTTCCCGAATTGTGATGATTTCCTGTAATCCTTCCACTGCTGCACGAGATGCAGCAGCTTTTCAAAATTCAGGCTATACTGTTGAAAGAGTGAAAGCAGTAGATTTATTTCCGGCTACAGCACATTGTGAATGTATCCTTCTGCTGTCACGTCAATAAATAAAGGAGGTGAACGATTTGAAGCAATTTGTAGAAGTGCATTATTTAGTAAAATCAGGAAAACGTCAGGAATTTTATGACACACTGATAAAAAATAATATTGCTGTATGTTCCCGAGCGGAAAACGGCAATGTGAAATATGATTATTATTTCAGTCCGGACAATGAAAATGAACTGTTACTTTTGGAAATCTGGCGTGATGCAGAAGCTGTGCGTCTGCATGGAGAAACACAGCATTTTAAAGCACTTGGTGCGCTGAAAGAAAAATTTGTCACAGATACTGTCATTCATCGCTATGAAATCAAAGAGTCATGCTGAAAAAACTCCCTGTTCTGCAAAAACAAAACAGGGAGATGATTTTTTATAAATAAAATTGATTATCGAATAAAATTTGTTGGCTGCCAAGGTTCTTTTTCAGGAATGCCATATTCTGCTTTTCCTAATGCAATAGACTTGATTAAGAAACTCATATTTCTGGCGAGCGTGCGCATAATTTGCAAACCTTCCGTATCCTGTTGTGCTTCGCCCTTTTCTTTACCGTGAACGCTGTTCCAGTACTGGCTTGATACAACAGGCATACCGCTGATGGTAAAGAATTTATTCAATTCATCAAATGTAGCCGAACATCCGCCACGTCTTGCAACAACAACGCTTGCACCGACTTTCATAGTTTTGTTGAAGTGTGTACTGTAAAACAGTCTGGTCAGACAAGCAATTAGTGTTGCATTGGCAGAAGCGTAATAAACTGGTGTTGCTGCAATTAAGCCATCAGCTTCTTCAAATTTTGAAGCAAGTTCATTCACGACATCATCAAACACACATTTTCCGTTTGTAAAGCATGTTCTGCAAGAAATACAACCACGAATATCCTGACTGCCAATCTGACAGACTTCTGTTTCAATGCCCTCTTCTGCAAATGTTTTAACAAGTTCATTGATGGCGATACTTGTATTTCCATTTTTTCGGGGGCTTCCGTTGAGAATCAATACTTTCATCTTGATACAACTCCTTTTGAAATTAGATAACAGGTTAATCATACCATATATTTGAAATTTTGTCAATGATTTTGGGCAGGTGTATGTGTTCAAGAAACGTTGGCAAACAAATCAGAAGCAATATCGGGAAAATTCTCTTACAAGCTTGAATCCTGGAGGAAAATGGATATGATGAGGCATTTCATAACCTTTTCCCACAGTTTCTTTGATTTTGGCAGCACT
>JAZQIL010000015.1:0-51099 GCA_045541055.1 Oscillospiraceae bacterium | reverse complement strand
CGTTCGGAGTATCTAAATCACAGTAAAGATGTCCCTGTTCAGGAGCAAATGCAATTTCATCTTCTGAATCAATGAAATATGCGCCTAAATTTGGATAAGTGTACAGGCAGTTTTTCAATTTTCCGCCCTTGCTGATGCCGTTTTCAGGGTCTCCTACATAATGTGCGCCTTCCGGAACGTAAACCATTTCCAATGCGAAAAGTTTTACATCTTCTGCATCAAAAGGCATATCTACAGTAAGTGTGATATCTTGAATCAGCATATCTGTTTTTTCCTGTTTTTGCGTGGGATAAACAAATAAACCGACTTTTGTATCAGAACCGAATGTGCCGACCGGAGAAGATGCACCGGAAACGCTGACACCTTCAGGAGTTTTGTCAGAATAATCGAATTCTCCTTCGGAAGTATTTACCAGTTTGGCGGAATGATAACCAGTTTCGCCTTTTGCAAGATACTTTGCAAACAGGTAAACGCCGTCACAGTTCAGGTCATTTTTCCAAGAGCCAGACCAAGAAAGTTTTACATGCAGTTTCACATTCTGGTCAGCCTGTTCTTTTTTAAGAAGTTCAGCTTTGGCAAACATAATACATTTTCCTTTCTTAAATGATTTTGCAAGAGGTCAGGTATTGGGGTGAAGCATGGAGAAATAGTCTTTCATATCTGCTTCATTTTTCTGGAAGTTCTGCGCCCAGTTGTCACGGAGGAAACTGCAAACTTCTTCCCATGCAATTTCGCCTTTTGCGTAAAGGTTGAGCTTTTTGAAAAACTGCGGACGAATTGCTCCGACCGGCATGAGGGTATGACCGAAATCAGGGTATTCTTTATACTGCTGTTCAAACAGGTCATACTTGTAGAAAGCAGGCGGTGTCTGAGGGATTTCGTCTTTTTTCACAGTGCGATACGGAAGAATATAGCCCATTTTTCTGATAGTTTTTTTACCGTTTTCAGAAGTGGTAATCCAGTCAAGGAATTCTTTAGCGATTTTCTTCTTTTCTTCAGAAGCGTTTTTATTCACTGCGAGCATCCAAGCAACACCGGTAAAGGCAGGGCATACACCCTCTTTCGGTTCATGATAGTAAGGCGGAATTAAGCCAATGTCTTTATCCAGCACCAAATCTTTGACTTGGTCGGGGTTCGTGCGTTCCACTCTTCTGACGAATACTTCTTTAATGGCATCTGCGCCGAACATCATCGCTGTTTTTCCGGTGACGAACTGACCGATATGTGTCAGCAAATCAGTTTTTTCAAATTCTTCTGCCGGACTGACGGTATATTTGAACAGCATGTCAAAAAAGTGTTTTAAATATTCCTGATAAGTGAAATCAAACTGTGTCAGTCTGGTGACGCCTTTGTCCTTGGCTTCCCAGTAAAGAGGCGGTGTCATGGGATAGCTCATGCCTTCACTGCCGGGAGCGAAACAGTATGTCGGGAAAACTGCTTCCACACCGATTTCTGCTTTATGAGCGTCTAAATCCTTGACAAACAGTTCCATTTTTTCCTGTGTGTTGATATCTTCAACTGCATTGATTTCTTTCTGTCTCTGTTCCAGTGCAAAATACTTTTCAATCACAGGTCTGTTATACATAAAACCAATGGTTTCAGAATAGTAAGTTAAACCAACTGTTCTTCCGTCATGGGAAGTCACTTTAAAAGAAGATGCGGAAACATTCTGTGCTGCCTGTGTATCGTCCAAAGTTTCAAATTCATCTTGTACGAAATCAAATTTACGCAGTACATCGCCATGCAGTTTAATTAAAACAGGCGGGTCATCTTTTGCCATTTCTTCGCACATGCTCTGTTCATAGATTTTATCAGGGTCTTGTGTGACATAACGCAAAGTATAGCCTTTTTCGTCTGTGAAAGTTTTAAACAGATTTTCCCAGACGGGTGTCATCAGGAAACGGGAACGGTCAAAAACGACCAATTCTTTTTCATTCTTCGTCATCTCTGGCGAATTGGCTGTTGTAGAGTTCTGCATATTTTTCTCCTCTTTCCATTAAAGATTTATGTGTACCCTGTTCTACAATATTGCCGTTTTCCATGTAGAGAATTAAATCTGCATCGACAATTGTAGAAAGTCTGTGGGCAATGACAAAGCTTGTTCTGCCTTTCAGCAGGTTCTGCATTGCCTTTTGAATCATCAATTCTGTTCTGGTATCTACACTGCTGGTTGCTTCGTCAAGGATAAGAATTTTCGGGTCTGCAATCATGGCTCTGGCAATGGTGAGAAGCTGTTTCTGACCTTGAGAAATATTAGAAGCATCTTCGTTAATCATTGTCTGATAGCCGTCAGGCATTGTTTCCAAGAAAAATTCTACCTGTGCGGATTTTGCAGCAGCTTCTACCTGTTCTTTGGTAGCGTTCTTGTTTCCGTAAGCGATATTTTCGTAAATCGTGCCGGAATAAAGCCAAGTTTCCTGTAATACCATACCCAGAATTTCACGGAGGTCATGTCTGGTCATGTCTCTAACATTCATGCCGTCAATGGAGATAAATCCGCCGTTCGGTTCATAGAAGCGCATTAACAGATTAACTAAAGTCGTTTTACCTGCACCAGTAGGACCTACAATTGCAACCATCTGACCGGCTTTCACGTCCACGTCAATATTTTTCATGAGCATTTTATCCGGTGTGTAGCCAAACTGTAAATGAGAGAACTGTACTGCACCCTTGACATCAGTCAGTTTCTGATAATTGCTGGAAGTTTCTGCTTCTTCTTCAGCGTCCAGCAGTTCAAATACTCGTTCTGCGGAGGCAACAGCAGACTGCAATGTGTTAATGACAGAAGCCAGCTGTGTAACAGGGCTTGCATACTGTTTCTGATACTGAATCATAGCAGTGATATTACCAAGTGACATTGTGCCTTTGATAAATAAATTCGCACCCACAACGCAGATGAAAATATATGCTAAATTGTTGAAAAATGTGGTGGACGGGTTAATAATGCTGGAATAGAATTGTGCTTTTTCGCTGACCTGCTGTACAGAATCGTTGAATTTGCGGAATTCTTTGACTTTCTTTTCTTCACTGCTGAATGCTTTGACAACGTACATACCGCTATAAGTTTCTTCTACCATGCCGTTGAGGTCGCCAATAGATTTCCACTGATTCTTGAAAAATTCCTGAGATTTTCCCATGATTTTTCTGGAAACGAAAATGCCGATTGCAAGCGTTACCAGACAAATTAAAGTAATTGACCAAGAAATGATAAACATGATAACCAGACAGCTGATAATTGTCAGAATGGAAACAATTACCTGTGTGACAGACTGCTGTAAAGAAGTACCAATATTTTCAATATCATTCGTCAGACGGCTCAGAATATCGCCTTTTTTCTTAGAATCGAAGTAATTGAACGGGAGTTTCATGAGTTTCTGGTCTACTTCTTTACGCATGTCGTAAACAGTGCGCTGCATGATAGAAGTCATTGTCCGGTTTTGAATCAGGGAGAAAATCATGTTTAACAGGTAGATACCGCCAAGCAGACAGATTAAACCTGTGATTCTCCGATAATTAAACGGTGTGCCGTTGACAACGTTTTCCTGAAATACGTCCAATGCTTTGGAAAGCATGTACGGTGCAATAATGGCAAGTGCAGTCGCCAGTACAGCACAGACCATAACACCAATGAATTTTCCCTTGTCACGCATTAAATAAGAAAGCAGACGCTTTAAAGAAGGTCCGAAATTATCTGCTTTTTTCTTACCGCCCTTGCCTTTCATATCCGCCATTTTCTGTTGCATCATGCGCTGTTTTTCTTCCTGAGCGGAAAGTTTTGCAAGTTCTTCAGGGGACATGGAAGCACGTTTCTTTTTCATTTCTTCCCGCTGTTCAGGGGTCATGCTTTTCATTTTGGCGAGCATCATCTGACGCTGTTCGGGCGTAGCAGAAGCCATTTTCTGCATCATCTGCTGTTTTTGTTCAGGAGGGAGACCCTCCAGCATCTGCTGAATTTCGGGAGGCAGATTTTTAGACATTTTATCGCTCATAATCAGTTGCCCTCCTTTTCAGCAGTTTGGGAAAGTGCGATTTCACGGTAGATGTCACAAGTTTCCATCAATTCGTCATGTGTGCCGATACCTGCAATTTTTCCGGCATCGAGTACGATAATCCGGTCTGCATCTTTAATTGTGCTGACTCTCTGAGCAACAACAATCATAACAGCGTCTTTTGTTTCTGCTTTGAGCAGTTTTCTGATTTTGGCATCTGTTTTAAAGTCCAGAGCGGAAAAGCTGTCGTCAAACAGGTATAAATCAGGGTGACGGATTAAAGCTCTTGCAATCGCAAGTCTTTGTTTCTGACCGCCGGAAACGTTCGTGCCGGACGGTGTAATGTAAGTGTACATGCCGTAGTCTTTCTGGTCAACGAATTCTTTTGACTGAGAGATGTATAAAGCATGTTCTACTTCTTCCACAGTAGCATCTTCTTTTCCGTAGCGGATATTATCAAAGATAGAGCCGGCAAACAGAAATGCTTTTTGCGGAACAACTGCCAGACGGTCATGCAGGTCATGCAAACGAAGCTGACGAATGTCCACGCCGTCTACTAAGATTTCACCGGAAGAAACGTCATAGTCTCTGGTGATTAAATTCAAGATAGTACTTTTACCTGAGCCAGTACCGCCGATAATAGCTAATTTTTCGCCTTTCTTAGCGGAAAAGCTGATAGAGGACAATACCGGTTCTTCTGCGCCTTCATAATAGAAGGTTACGTTTTTGAACTGAATGGAGCTTTCTGCATTGTCCGGAATGCTGACAGGCTTTTCAGGGTCACGAATGGACGGTACAGTATCTAATACTTGATTGATACGTTCCGCAGCAATCTGACCTCTCGGAATAAACAGCATCAGCATACTGCAAAGCATACATGCCAACAGTATCATAGAAACATACTGGATAAATGCCTGTACATCACCAAAGCTGACAATCTTGTCATCCATGTAGCGTGAACCGAAATATATAATTAACAGGTTCATTCCGTTGACAATACCGGTTAAAATTGGTGCAAGACTAAGCATTAACTTATTAACAGTTTCTGCAAGTCCACGATAAGCCCGATTGGCTTCATCAAAATGCTTTTCCTCGTATTCTTCTCTGTTGAATGCTCTGACAACACGCATACCATATAAATTTTCACGGATAATGCGGTTGACGGTATCCAGCTTTTTCAAGCTTTCGCTGAAAGAAGGGCGCACTTTGTTTAAAATCACAACCAGTACTGTGATAACAACCGGAAGCATGACAACAATCATCCAGCTCATAGACGGAGCTGTCAGTAATGCCATTAAAATACCGCCAATTGCCATAACCGGAGCAGTTAATACGACTTGCAGAAGCTGTGTCGTCAGAAGCTGTAACTGCTGAATATCATTTGTCTGACGGCTGATAAGGGAAGATGAACCCAGTTTGTTGATGTCTCCTTGTGAAAGGCTTGCAACATGCAGAAAAAAACCGTCTCTTAAATCTTTGCTGAAACCCATAGCAACTTTTGTGGAAATGTAATTGGTGAGTACACTTAACCCAACTGTTACAGCAGCAACAATCAGCATAATAATCATGGTTTTTGTAATTGTTTCGCTGTTTGAAGCAACTGCACCCTCGTCAATAATACTTTTACTCAGCATCGGCAGTACCAGACCGCCAAGCGTTGTAATTACTGTAAGAAAAATGACAAGTCCCACATTACCGGCGTAAGGTTTTAAATATTTTTTAAAAATCTTTATCATGATACACCTCTGAAACGCTTGTTATCAGGTTTTTGTGAGGGTTCTGACAGGGCGGAAAGGATATTTTCCGTTCATTCTGTCAGCGTAGTATCCGTCAAAACCGAACTGGAAGTTCACACCCCAGCCGAATGTACCGCCGTAAACTGTGGAGGACTGATAAAAGCCCTGCGGTTTTGTATTCGTATTTGGGAACAATGCCGGATAATACCATTCTGCACCCTCCTGTAAATTGATGAGTGTTGCTAATTCTTTTACGGTTGGCATTTTCCAGTCCTGATAGCCTGCATAATCCAGATTCTGACAGTAAACAAGTGCTTCTTTCTGGACAAGCATCGGCATTTCTTCACTAATCCACATTAAATTTGTGATAGTATCGGTAACAGTGCCGTCAGCATTTAAAATGAATCTTTCCGCAGAAGGCAGTGCAAAAGCATTTGTTCTTCCGCATACAAAGCGGACATGTGCAGGCTTTTCTTTCGGAGCAGCGTAGGAACAGCCATAGGCAAAGTAAAAGCCCCATGCATTGTCTGTTTCTGCTTTATGCTGTTCGGAAGTCCAGTAAAAGGCTGGAAGGGTGTGAGGGAAAATGTTTGTATCCACGGCTGGAATCTGGTCATCATAACGAACAATGCTTCTTAATTCTTCACGGGAAGGAAGTCTCCAGTCAGAGTGACCTAAATAGTTTTGTTCACAAAGGCTCTGAGCGAAATTCATGGCTTCTTTCCAAGTCATTTCAGAATCGGAATGCTGATTTTCCCAGATAAGTCCGGTATGAACGTCTTTTATTAAGCCGTTTGCTTCCGTGGTGAACTGCTGAGGAATGCCTTGTCTTTGCGCATCTAAGCCCCAGATTCTGTCAGGTGCAACTTCACGGCCTTTGAGGTCGAATGCTCTGTGCTGTTCCGTGTGCGTAATGAGGAAAGGTTCTGCTTTCTGAGCAGGTTTCGGAGCGTCTGCATAGCGTACCGCACGGAATAATAATAAAGCATCTCTTCCGCCATAATAGCCATCATAGCCAAATGTGAAATTTGTTACCCATGCATAATAATTGTCAAAGACATCACATGCACTGTAATGTTTCATCGCTTCGTTTTCAGGAATGGGGAAAAATTTTTCAAAGAACCAGTTATTTTTCGTTTCGTCCAGATTCAGGATAGTGTTTAATTCTTTCAGATTGGGAAGTCTCCAGTCTGTATAGCCGGCAAGGGTTAAATTCTGACAGAAAACTTCTGCATCTTTCGGGCCTTTTCTGGCATTGGTTTCTTTCTGCCACATTAAGCCTGTGACAACGTCTGTGACAGTGCCGTCCTGATTGTCGACAAATCTGCTGTCATCTGGTTCACCAAACCGCCTGTCATAACCGCCACGAACGGCTAATACATAATTTTCTGCACTGACGGTTTTTGCAATGCCACTGCCCAGTCCGGAGAATAATACCCATGAGAAATAAGGCTGAAGCTTATAAATGTTTTTCGTCCAGTAATCCCCTACAGGACAAAAACCGAAAATTTCATCAATCACAGAGTTCGGCTGACCGTAGTTGAAAATAGAACGCAGTTCATCTTTATTGGGGACTCTCCAGTCGTTGTAGCCTCCAAAAGAAACTTGATTCAGTTCAGCGGTATGTACAGCGGAAGCGTTTTCAAAATTGAATTTCTTTCCGCCGTAATTGACAGCATTTTCGTCTGTGGATTTGAATTCCCAGTAAAGTCCGGTGTTACTGTCGAAAATCACATCATTCTGTTTCTGGAAAGGGTATTTCGCATAAGCAGAAATTTTAGAAAATAATTTCATGAGAATACCTCCTTACATAGATTTATTCATATTCGCATAAACTTCTCCGTCAATCACTGCATCAATCAGAACAGGCTTGTTTAAAGCGATAGCCTTTTGCAGTGCTTCTTCAAGCTGTTCAGGGGTTTCCGCACGGAACGCCTCTGCTCCGCAGGATTTCGCATAAGCAACGTAATCCGGATTCATAAAGCCCATGTAAGCATGGTCATTGAACATGTTCAGCAGGAATTTTTTAATCACATTGAATTCGCCGTTGTCGAAAATTACCCATACAACAGGGATATTGTTCTGTACAGCGGTCAGAAGTTCAAAGCCAGCCATTAAATAACAGCCGTCACCTGAACCGGAAATGACTACTTTATCCGGATTTGCGCACTTGACACCGATACAGCCGTTTGTATGGCTTGCCATAGGGCCAAAGCTTCCGGGGTTCTGATAACGCTGGTTGCCGGTTAAATTTAAATATTCTGACAGCCAGAGCATGTGAGAGCCGGCATCGCCCATAATAATTGCATTTTCAGGGGCAACTTTGGAAATGACTCTTGCGACATCAGCAGGGTGCATTTTTTCCGGACTGCCGACATTCGGCATATCAAACCATTTCTTGAGGTCTTTGTTAATTTCCGGAGAAAGGGTTTTCTTGTCTTTGGAAGCAAGTGCTGTATTGATGGCTTTCAAAGCTTCTCCAGCATCTGCTGTCATGGAGTAATCTGCACTGTAAACTTTATTGATTTCTTTCGGGTCAATGTTGATATGCATTAAAGTCTTTTCTGCATATAAGTCTTCTTTGTATAAAAGCGTTGCATTTTCAGCGAAAGAGTTACCAATGGCTAATACAACATTTGCCTTTTCAAAATAATCCATTGCGACAGGGTCGCCAGTTGTGCCGAAAATGCCCAGAGATAACGGGTGATTTTCAGGGAGATAACCTTTTGCGTCCATTGTAGTGACAAACGGAATCTGATAAGTATCAATCAATTTCAGCAGTTCTTCCTTTGCATTGGCTCTGATACAGCCGTAGCCGACAAGAAGCAGTACATTTTCTTTTTTATCGCAGGCACGGAGAATTCTTTCAGCGAATTCTTCTGCTGTGGATTTTTTCGGAAGGCAAGGCTTGATATTTAATTTAATATCACGATAATTGGGTACTTCTGCAATGGTGATATTTTTCGGCACATGCACATGCACAGGACCAGGTCTGCCGTCAAATGCAGTATTGATAGCATCTTCCATAATATCGCAAATCTGAGAAGCATCTTCTACAATGTAAGATTTTTTAGTTGTTGCAGAAAACATTTTATGAGAATCCGGTGTACGGGACAAGCCGGAAGATTCATTTAAACAGCCCTTGCCTCTGACATTCTTGGAAGCATAGCCTGTAATTGCCAGCACCGGAAGAGAATCAGAATAAGCAACTGCCATACCGGAAAATAAATTAAATGCCCCAGGGCCTCCGGTTGCAAAGCAAACACCTAAATTTTCAGGATTGAACATAGTATAGCCACATGCCATGAAAGAAGCTGCCTGTTCATTTCTGACAATAACGGTTTCAATTTTCTTGGATTCTCTTAAAGAAAGCAGCATGGAAGCATTCACCTGTCCGGTACTGCCAAATACATGAGAAACTCTGCCGGTATCTTCTAAAATTTTTACAATCGCCTGATTTACGTCCATTACTTATTCCACTCCTCTTCATTAAATTTTCCACGGATAGGACCTATTTTTCTTTCAGAGAATAATTCTCCGTTTGTTGCGGCTTCGTCTAATTTATAACCATCAAAGAAAAGGTAAATTCTATCTTTCGGAACGCCGGTTTCTTCTGAAAAGATTGCAATATATTTTTCAGCAATTCTTTTTTTCTGGCTGTCGGCAAGTTCCAGACTTTGTACTGTAATACTTGGCATAATTCAATTCATTCCTTTCGTTATAATAAAAAAGGAGACAAAACAGCAAATCTCCTGTATCCTTGCGCTGCATTTCTGAAAGTCGCATAAGTCACTTGATACTGCTGCTTTGTCTCAATCGTAAATTATGGTATCAATTAAAGATGAATATTCTGATTAGAAACGTCTTCACCAGCTGCAACTTTATCCAGAACCTTTACAAGTAATTTGCCATAAGCAATAGAAGATTCTACAGAAGAAGCTGTAATGAACGGGAAGGAGAAGTTTGCTTCGGGGTCTTCCCTGCTTGCGCCGTTTCTAGCAACGCAGTTACCGTTTGGACCTACAGCATCTCTGATGAGGTCTTCAATCGGATACAGGAAGCCAGGTGTGATAACATCAGTACCCTTGTTATCTTCTGTTGCGCCCCAGAGGTCATAAGCAGCAGCCATATCAGGGCCATAGAAATCCCAAGCTCTCGGATGAGATGTAATGGTCTTGCCGTAAACAACGCTCTTGTAATCCATTTTGGGGTCACGGCAGAATACCAAAGCTGCAACTGCATAGCAAAGAGAACCGATAATCTTCTTGTCATAGAATGCATCACGAATCAGCTTGTGTGTATTGTAGTCATTCGCCAAGTCAATCATTGCACCCAGACCGCCGGTTAATACCAGAGCGTCATAGTCAGCCATGTTTGCATCTTTAATCTTAATCGGGTTAGCCCATTCATCACTCTGAACAAGTTCCTTAATTCTGTCGCAAACTTCAGGCGGATTGGTCTTGTATTTCTGAACACCGTCAAAGAATTCAGGGTCAACGCTGATGGTCAGCGGCAACGGCTTTAAGCCCTTCGGTGTAGCTAAAGTTAAGTCATAACCTGCTTTTTTCAGTGCGTCCCAAGGAGCTTGTAATTCTTCGCCCCAAGAACCGTAGTTTGTAGCCAGTACAAGTACTTTTAATTTTCCCATGATAATGTCCTCCTTAATGGAAATAAATAAATTTTATTCAGCACTTCCAGAAAGCGTTTCCGGAAGGTGTGAGCGTAAGTTAAGCGATTTCTTTCGGAATATCTTCTTTAATCGGGTTAAACAGGTCAATTGCTTCTGTTTCGCCGAGTGCAATGAATTTATGCTTTACATTAGGCGGTACGAAATAGCAGTCACCTGCATGGATTTCAAATTCTTCTTCTTCCAGCCAGATTTTGAAACCGCCCTTGATAACGTAACCGAACTGTTCTGCTTCATGAGAGTGCCAGTCGACAATTGCGCCATCTTCCATATTCCAGTGCAGACCGTTCATTCTAACACCTCTGCCGAGGTTCTGCATTAAAATGCCTTCTGCGGTTTTCATCTTGCGGAGAGATGCGCTTTTAATAATTGCATTTTCAAACATGATGAATTCTCCTTATTTTTTTAAATTTTGCAGGATTGTTTTCGCAAATGCGGGGTGATGACCGCCTGTGCGAGCGGTGATTAAATCATCATCAATACAGATATCCTCATCAACATACTGAATACCAGCATTTTCCACATGTGCAATGATGTTGTTGTGACAAGTCACTTTTCTGCCGGAAAAGGCTTCCTTAACAGGAGCGGCAATCCAAAGAGAATGGCAGATAAAGCCTTTCACAATGCTCTTATCCTGCATGATGTTCTGAATGAATGCACATGCCGGAGAAATTTCCTTCGGTTTTTCAGAATAAAGCAGGTAATCTGCAACATAGCCGGCAGGAACGATAATTGCTGCAAAATCTTTGAGCTGTTCCTGTGTCAAATCTTCAAAGCTGTGGCTGGCAGTTACTTCTATCTGGTATTCCAAGCCTTTGAAAGTCAGCTGAGGCTGTCCCCATAATCTTGTTAAAAATACCGGTTCAAAACCTTCGTTTTCAAAATAAGAAGCATAATAGAAGATTTCTTTTTCAATAAATCTGTTTTCTAACAGAATACCGATTTTCTTTGCCATGCTGTAACCTCTTAGATAATCGTAACGAAATTGTCACAACCGGTCATTTCGATAACAGACTGTACATCTTCGGAAACGTCCTTCATGAAGATTTCTGTATCTGCACCAAGTTTCTGCTTTGCGAAAATGATGACTCTTAAGCCAGCACTGGCAATGTATTCAAGCTCGCCTGCATCGAAAGTGACTTTCTTAATGTTTTTGCCCTGAAATTCGCTCATTTTGGAATGGAGCTTAGGTGCAACAGTTGCATCAAGTCTGCCTTTCAGTTTTACGGTTAAGTTGTCGTTTTCTTCAATAATATTAAAATCAAACATGAGTGATTCCTCCTAAATTTTTATTTAAGCTTTGGTTTTTTTGCCAATTAAAAGCATTAAGCTTCTTGGCATGAGGTGAATCTGATTTTCGGCTTTCTGGCCAGCAACCGTATCATCACCACTATATGCAACAATTTGCCATTCCATTCCTTCGGGAATGATGGGAAGTTTCATATCGTGTTCTTCCCAGTGGGCATTGACGGCACAGTAAATGAACGAATCTTCTGCAACAGGGTAATCTTTTGCGGACTCTGCATACATGAAACCGAATGTCAGGAACGGTTCAGAAGTATTTAAAGCCCAAGGGCTCATGCCGTGGAAAGAAAGTTCCGGATAGTCTGTGCTGTTTTTGTCTGTATAGAAATCTGTACGGCGAAGTACAGGGTGTTCTTTTCTGAATGCAATCAGCGTTTTGAAGAAATTGAAAGTATCCTGATTTTCTTCTGCTTTGCTCCAGTTCAGCCATGAAATAGGATTGTCCTGACAATAAGCGTTATTATTACCGGATTGTGTATTCATGAATTCATCACCGGAAAGCAGCATAGGAATGCCTCTGCTTAAAAGTAATAATGCTGCTGCATTCTTGACCTGTCGTCTGCGGAGTGCATTGATTTCAGGGTCATCAGTTTCGCCTTCTGTGCCACAGTTCCAGCTGTCATTGTCGTTGCTTCCGTCACGGTTGTCCTCACCGTTGGCAGAATTGTGCTTTTCATTGTAAGCCGTCAAATCGTAAAGCGTGAAACCGTCATGACATGTAATGAAGTTAATTGAAGCTTCTGCACTTCTGTTGCCGTAAAGGTCAGGTGAACCTTGCAGACGCCAAACTAATTCAGGGCCGCATTCTGCACCGCTTTTCACGAATTTGCGGACACAGTCACGGTATTTTCCGTTCCATTCTGCCCAGCGTCCCCATGCAGGGAAACTGCCTACCTGATACAGTCCGCCAGCGTCCCAAGCTTCTGCAATCAGCTTGCTTTTGCCAAGTACTGCATCATGTGCCAGTGCTTCCAAAAGCGGTGGTGAAGTCATCGGCGCACCGTTTTCATCTCTTGACAAAATAGAAGCCAAATCAAATCGGAAACCGTCAATATGATAATCAGATACCCAATAACGCAGACAGTCTAAAATACAGTTACGAACAACGGCATTATTACAGTTCATGGTATTGCCGCAGCCACTGAAATTATAATAATAGCCTTCCGGTGTCAGCAAATAATAAGTTCTGTTGTCAATGCCTCGGTAAGAAATATATGGACCTTGTTCATTTCCTTCTGCTGTATGATTGAATACAACGTCCAGAATGACTTCAATACCAGCTTTGTGAAGCTGTTTCACCATATTTTTCAGTTCTTCAGCTGCCAGTCCGAACGGAGCAGAAGCCGCATAGCCTGCTTTTGGTGCATAGAAATTCACGGTAGAATAGCCCCAGTAATTATACAGCTGCTGTCCGTCAATTTCTCTGCTGTTTTCAAATTCGTCAAATTCAAAAATCGGGAGCAGTTCAATACAGTTAACGCCTAATTCTTTCAAATAAGGGATTTTTTCAATCAGTCCTGCAAATGTGCCTTTATACTTGACATTGCTGGAATCGTCTCTTGTAAAGCTGCGGACATGTGCTTCATAAATGACTAAGTCATTCATAGGAATTTCAAGGGGCTTGTCCCCTTCCCAGTCGTAATCTTCAGGAATTACCCTGCCACGGTGCTGGAAGTTGTTGGAATAATCTGGTTTTTCGCCCCATTTGTCACGACCGCTGACCAGTTTTGCATACGGGTCAAGTAAAATTTTGGTTTTATCAAACCAGTAGCCTTCTTTTGGAGCGTATTTTCCGTCAAAACGATAGCCATATTCTAAATTTTCATAATCCAGTCCATAGACAATCATGGAAAATACATTGCCAATCCGGAATTCTTCCGGAAATGGAAGTACTGCATAAGGTTCAGCTTCTCCGTTGTGATACAGAAGCAATTCACATGCTTCTGCATCTTTGGAAAAGATTGAAAAATTGATTGCATCGTTGCTGATAATGCTTGCGCCAAAAGGTCTGACTCTGCCGCAGCGATATTTTATCCCGTTCAGTTCATGAGTCGGGCAATCATCAATTCTAATCATGGTATCACCGCCAATTATTTTTCAGTCGGAACGAGTGTTACTTTAATCTTCGGTGCTTCGTTTGTTGCGGGGATAGTAACTGTTAAGTTTTCAGCATCAAATTTATTCCATTCAGTGCCGTTTACAGTTACTTTTGCAATCTTGACAGAACCCTTTGGCAGAATGTCTGGTGAAACGTGAAGAATATCATCACGGAATGCGCCCGGCTGCGGCTTGAAGTAAAGGTCAAGCGGCTTTTTGGTTGTCAGCAGATTCAGATAAACAGCGGACAAATAGCAAAGTTCTACAGAATGGTAAGCACTCATGGAATGGCTGCCCTTCATACGTTCTGTACCTAACAGGTAAGGTAAACCGTTGTTGAGAACGTTGAAATAAACTGCACCGTCATCATGGTCAAGGAAGAAGGTGTTATAGAAAGCAGCAGATTCTCTTGCATATTTCTGATATTCTTCTTTGCCGAGAATTCCGTAAAGAATCTGATATGCTAAAATGCCCTGTTCCTGCTGCCACCAAGCTTTTCTGTCATGCCAAGCGAAACGATGGAAATTTTCGCCGTCCATTTCCTGACGTTCCATTACATCGTACCAGCCGAAACGCTGAATGTCCATACCAACAGTAGGCATTTTTGCAGCGATGGTTTCTGCGAAGTCAACATATTCTTTCTTTTCAGTATGGCTGTTGACTCTCATTAAGTTCCAAGCGATTTTCAGGTTATGACCGACAACGCCTCTGTTCTGCTGCCAGCCCCAGTGATAGTCGTGAGACCAGTCATCATTGAATTTTTCCTGAACGAACGGGCTGTTTTCGTAATCCTGAAAATGTTCTGTGATGGTATCAGCAGTTTCTTCCAAGAAGTCCCAATATTTCTTTTCATCGGTTGCAAGACAAAGGTTAATCAGATAAGCCGGAGCATGGTCGCCCACGGAATTCCAGTTTTTCTTTCCCTTGTTACCGCCTAAGGAATCAGCCAGCGGATTCATGAAAATGGGGTCAATGTGGGAATAATAACCGCCACGCTCTTTATCATGGAAATGGTCAAACAAATCTACAGTCATTTTAATATCACGGTAAATAGAAGGGCTACCAGTGATTCTGTAAGTCTGTGTCAGACCTGCCAGAGCATAAATCTGTTCATACATCGGGATAGCATCGTAGTCGTCACCGAATTCAGAAGCAAATACTTTATGTTCTCTGCCGTCCTTCACATCAATGGCATGATACCAGTAAACGATATTTTCGTCAGTATCGTAGAATTTCAGGTGGTCCTGCATGTATTTACAGCCTTTTTCAGCGGCTTCAAGGAATCTGTCCTCACCGGTCAGCATGAAAGCAGAAGCCATACCGTAAATCATTCTGGAAATAGTATCTGTTTCCTGTCTGTAAGTATCGTCATTTCTTTCACCGGTCAGCATTAAGGAAGTTCTGTAATGGTCATAGTTAATATCGCCATCAGGGAACTGCGCTCTCAGGAAGAAGTCACAAATTTCCTGAGACTGTTTTGCCCACCAGTCAGCTTCTTCAAAGCGGAAATCCTTCTGATTTTTTCCGGGGAAGTCAATACATTTTGCTTCAAATACATAATCGTCTTTTTCTTGGCCGTTCGGATAGAATACACCATAAACGAACAGCATCTGTCCGGGCTTGAGGAGATTTTTAATCATAGCAGTTGCATCGGAGTAAGGTTCGCCTAAATTCCGGAGCAGTCTTGCATATAAATTACTGCCGAGAATGACGGTAAAATCTCTGCCGTCAGAAGTTGTCATTTTAAAGGTTTCTCCGCCGTCATATTCCTTCACATAACCGGAAATGAGGTCAGAAAATTCAAGGTTCTGGATTTTCAATGTTCTTTCCTCCTAATTAGAATTTTTTTCGCATACGCAGAATATTTCTGCCTTCCTCATAGACGTATTGATATTCAAGTTCGTCCATAATGCTTTTCACCATAAAGATGCCATAACCGCCGATGGTCATTTCTTCTGCGATACCAATCACAGGGTCTTCCTTTTTTAAAGGATTATAGGGAACACCTTTGTCTGAGAAAATCAAGTAGAGGTAATTGTCCTGCAATCCGCAGGAAATGTCCACAGGATTTTCTGGAGCGTCTGGGGGATAAGCGTAAGAAGCAACATTTGTAAAAAGCTCTTCTACAACAATGTCCATTTGCCGGCATACTTTATCAGGAACGCCGAATTCCTGAAAGGCAGATTTTACAAACTGGGAAATTTCCGGAAGCAGGTTTAAATCTGCTTTTGTATGCAGTTCTTTGTATTTTTCAAAATCTGTATTCATAATACTTTCTTGCAGTACCTCCTTAATCCTATTTTAATGCACATTTAGGAAGTTGTTTGTAATCGACAATATTATTATACCATGTTATTTTTATTTTGTCAAGTATTATATAAATCGAAACTATTACTATTTGTAAATTTTTTTATAAAAAATAGCGATTTTAGGGAAATAAAGTGCTGAATATCGAATCTTGAATAATTTTCTCAACAGTTTTGTGCATATTGTACAAAGGTTAATTTTCTTTTCTGCGGAATGCACCAGCCTGATACATCAGAACAAAGCCAGTTGTGACAAGTGCGACTGCACCGACTGCAAAAGGATTTACGCTGTTATTGCCAGTCTGTGGGAGAGAAACTTCTTCGTTGTTCTGGTTTGTGCCGATACCGGTTTTCTTGTCGAGCGTGTAAACGTCAAGAATATTATTTTCAGCGTCTTTGAGCTGAATGGTCACAGCAGTGTCTGTTGTTTCGGTAATTTCAGCAGTTACAGCAGTACCTGTTTTCTTTTCAAAGTCAATGACTGCCATATTGCAGAGTTCTTCCGGAGAAGCGAAATCCTTTGTTTCAAGAGTTTCTTCAGAAGGAGTGGTTTCTTCAGAAGGAGTGGTTTCTTCAGAGGGAATTGTTTCTTCCGTAGCGGAATAATTGTCATAATTATCCACAACTTCACCGCCTGTGATGTCTAACGTGCCAGCGTTCCAGATGCCACCGCCTTCACCACAGCTGTAATTTTCGGTAACTTTACCGCCGGAAAGGAGTACTGTTGCGCCTTCTTCGTTGAGGATACCGCCACCGTGCTTACCTTCTTCGGGTTCACCGGCGACTTTATTTCCGGTAATTGTACCGCTTTCGAGTGTAAACAATGCGCCTGCATAATTGGTAACACCGCCTGCAAGACCGGCTGTTTCAGAATAACCGCCTGTAATTTTACCAGTTTCTCCTTCGCTGGAGTCAAAAATTTTTAATGAGCCGTAATTCAGGAACACACTGCCGGAAACTGTATTTTCAGCATTTCTGTCAATGGTATAGCCATTTAAATTGATTGTCACGCTTCTGCCTGTTTTCACGTCCATAGAAGGGTCTTTGTCGGGGAATTTTTCAATGAACTCGTCCATATCATCAAGACGGCAATCATTTATTAAGTCAATTCTTGCTTCTTCATTTTGTGCTGCGCCGATAACTGCCTCATATAAAATGGCATAAGAATTTGCATAGCAATACAAACGCACATCACCGTCAGGCGTTTTGTCAAGACCTCTTAAATCAGAATCCGCTGTGAAATAATCATTCGGGTCAGCATCTGTTCCCATATACTTTGCAAAATCATAAACCAGATACTGAATAGAACGTGGATGTCCCATATCAATGCCAATTTTCACATCATTGGTTAAAGGACCTATTAAACGGACTCTTTCTGTAAACGGATAAATATATAAATTACTGGGGTCAGTATCCAAACTGCCGTCTTCATTGACATTCATAATCAGCTGATTTCCAGTGATAACCGGATTGCCGCAAAGTTTCATTGTACCTTTGGAAGCGACACCGCCGCCCTTAATCTGGTCAGAAGCAGTATTGCCGGAAATTTCTCCGCCTGTAAGGGTAAATACACCTTCATTACGGATACCGCCGCCATTGGAACAGCTGATATTATTTGTAATTTTACCGCCGTTCATAGTAAATGTACCGCCGGAAATATTATACACGCCACCGCCGAATTTTCCGGGGGCTCTTTCACCAATGACTTTATTTCTGGTAATTTCACCGCTGTTGAGCGTTAAAACTGCATTTTCCAGATTGGTAATACCGCCGGCCATATTGGGAGAATTAGAACATCCGCCTGTCATTTTACCGGTTTGTGCTTCGCTGCTGTCCTCAATAGTTAAATTACCGCTGTTCATTAAAATACCGCTGTTGCCTTCATCGCCTGCATTTCTGTCGATAGTATAACCATTCAAGTCAAGTGTAACGGTCACTTCTGCGGGAACGGTTAAAATTTCATCAGACTCCCCTGCTGTCAAGTCACAGCTTAAAATGACTGTGCCGTCTGTCTGCAAAGCGTCTGTTAATTCCTGCCAAGAAGCAACTGTATTACTATCGGGATTTTCAGCGATAAGTACGGGAGCGGTGTCTTCGCCTTCTGCGAAAGCCTGTACTGGTGTGAATGCAAAAGCTGTCATGAAAGCCAATGCCAGAATAGAATTTAATTTCTTTCTCATGATAAATTCTCCTTTTTTTAAGGGATTTTGTGTATTCTGGAACTGTCGAAAGTATTGGTTCTGGTTCTTTGCTGAACCGGATACCCGAGCGGAATCAGTGAAAATGCACGAAGATTATCAGGAAGTTCCAGCACCTGCCTTACGTGCTTCATACGGTCTTCATAAGGATACACAGCTAAGAACACACCGCCCAAGCCAAGTTCTGTTATTTCCAGCAGAATATTTTCACAGGCAAGGCTGATATCAAGTGCAGTCAGTTCCGGATAAATTAAATGTTCTGTTCTTAAACACGGTACAATCGTTACAGGTGCATTTTTTGTAAAAGCAGAATAACGGCTTGTCTGCGCTAACTGATTTAATTTCTCCTGATTTGTCACAACGTAAAATTCCCAAGGCTTTTGATTTCCTCCGGAGGGGGCATTCATTCCGGCTTGTAAAATCTGATAAACTTTATCTTCTTCCACAGGCACGTCCTGAAAACGGCGGACACTGACACGCTTGAAAATTGCATTCATAATTTCAATAGCTCCTTTTCATAAAGACAATATTTTGCAATGTTCTGCATGAGCAAAAGCAATTTCACAGTTCCAAATTTGTATATTTTTCCACTGCATTAACATGGTTTTATTATAGCATATTATCCAATCATAAAAAAAGCATTTTTTGTAATAAATTTATGAATTTTTTATGTCTAATCTTTAAAGTCCCGTGGCAAAATGCCACAGGACGGATTTTTTTAGAATTCTTTCTTTTTGCGGAAAATGCCGGATTTCCACATTGCAAAGATACCGGCAAATATGCCGAATGCCGAAGCACCAACCTGCAAAGCAACAGCCGGATTGGAATTTCCTGTCTGAGGGAGGTTAATCTGTTCACCTTTTTGGTTTGTACCTGTTCCGGTGACAGGGTCAACCGTGTATTGGTCTAAACAAGTTTTCTCTGCATCAGAAAACGAAATCAGCACAGAGCCGTCAGACTGATAAGAAGTTTCCGTGGAATCTGGTGCAATACCTGTTTTCTTTTCATAATCAATACAAGCCATTTTTTCAAGCTGTTCAAGAGAATATGCATTTTCAGGAATTTCAGGGACAAGAGCCTGCTTAATATCGACAGGATTTCCTGCAAGGTCTGTGCCGACAGCCGTCAACGGGTCAATTGTGTAAGTTTCTGTTTCTGTCATCTGAATTGTTACAGTTGCATCATCATTAACAGTAATTTGCGGTTCGCCGGTGTAGTCGCTGTGCTGAGACTGATAATATGTTTTTGCCATAGAAGCAAGTTCCTGATTATTATAAAATTTAAATGTATCATATGTGCCAACAGGTTTCAGAACGATTTGCCGGATTGTTTCGTCATTCATCTTGGCAGTAAGCACAGCAGATGATGCATTCGGGAAAGAATAATTCTGACAGTTTACCGCAGTTTCTGAGCCGTCAAACGGATTCATACTGAATTGCAGAGTTGCCTTAGTGACAGCATAGGAAGCAGGAATTTCCGTGCCGTCTTCCTGAGAAATCATTTTACCGGAAGAAAAATCCAGATAATAAATTTTTCCGTCACTGACATACATCAGCACTTTGTCTTTCTCGAAATCATTGAATGTAATCGGGAACAAATCTGGTAATCCTTCTGTAGATTCCAGAACCTCTCCGGTAAAAATATCAAGTTTATAATAGCCGAGATTTTCTTCCTGACCGTCTTTTGTTCCGAAAACAGAAAGTGTTAAAATATTATTATTTGGTGTGTTTACCAGTCTGGAGCTGTCATAGCCAAGTACATTTTCGACAACATCTTTCACACGCTTGACCACTTCCAGCGTACTGTAGACGTGATAATCCTCTAATGAGCCTTCTCCGATGTAAGTCATGGATTCTGTAAAATCTCTTGTTGTAAAAATAAAAAGAAGTGTATTTTCATCTACCTGCTGTACCTGACAAACGTCACTTTTCGTTGTCAGGATACCATTTTCCAATGTGTAGGGTGTATCCTGCCAATGTCCGTCACCGAAAGAAATATAAGCAATGGTATCTTCTGTTATCTGACGGATTCCCATATCATTGATATACAAACCAGGTTTGAAAGACTCTGCAAGCACAATTTCCGGCTGTCCGGAAGTCAAATCAATTTCTTCCTGTGCCTGATTGAATCCTGTTCCGGTGAAAGGATTGACAGTATAACTTTCTGTTTCTGTCATCTGAATTGTTACAGTTGCATCTTCATTAACAGTAATCTGCGGTTCGCCGGCATAGTCTCCGGACTGAGACTGATAATATTCTTTCGCCATAGAAGCAAGTTCCTGATTATCGTAAAATTCAAATGCTTCTGGTTTTTCAGTGGCAGTAAATGTCATCTGTGTTCCGTCAGGAAGGGTGAAAACAGCTGTTGTTTCATTCCGGAAAGAATAATCCTGAAACGTAACAGGGTTTTCTGTGCCGTCAAACGGGTTAATACTAAATGTAAGCTTTCCTTTGGTGACGGTATTATGAATCTCCTGTTCTTCGCTGTTTTCCTGTGAAAACACTTTGCCGGAATCAAAATCAAAATAAAATGCATTTCCGCCACTGACACAAGTTAAAATTTTATTTTTTGTAAAATCATCAAATGTAATCGGTGACAATGCCGGAAAGCCTTCTGTCATTTCCAGCACTTCTCCGGTCAGAATATCCACAGTATAATATCCGATTGCCGGTTCATCTTTTGTATTAAAAATAGAAAAAGTAATTATCTGATTTTCCTGTTTTGTTGAAACAGAAGGATTTTCGCACCCAAGTGTATTGATGGCAATATCTCTGATACGTCTTCCGATTTGCTGCATGGGGTAGAGATGCATTTCTTCAACTGACCCTTCTCCCATATAATACATCATTTCGTCAAAGTCTTCATCTTGAAAATGCAGACAAATTGTATTTTCGTCTATCTGTTCCACCTTCATGACTTTACCGTCACTGCTTTCCATAATGCCGTCACTCAAAGTATAGGAAGATGGCCGAATAGCCCCTTCTGTGAAATCCAGAAAATAAACCATATCTTCTCTGAATTCATGAATCCCGTAATTATTGATATAAAGACCGGGTTTAATGGATTCTGCAAGCACCATTTCACTTTCAGCCGACAGTGCAGGAGTGGTTTCTCCTTCAGCGAATGCCTGAAATGCAAACCCCGTACCAATCAGGCTTGTACAGCCAATTGCAGCAGCTGCGGTAAAACTAACCGCTTTTTGAAAGATTTTCTTTTTCATATTCATCGTCCTTTCTGAACTAAAATAAAAGAATTTTGTGGTTATATTATAACATAATTCTATAAACATGTCAATAATTATACTAAATATACACAAATACAAGATGATATTTTGGCAGTATATTACGAAATATCTGTTTCAAATTTGTGCATTGATACAAAAATCAGAATTTTGCGAAACAGATGAATGACAAAGCTTTTAAAATATGCTATAATATTTAAGGGTCAATATCGTGAAAGGAAATGCTTTATGCTGAATCGTAAAAATAATATTATTAAACAAATCAATCGTCCGATTGCTATTTTTGAAATTATTTTTATTCTGCTCAGTGCAGTATCACTTTTTATGTATAATATGGGGCATTATATCAATGAACGATTTGAAAGCGGTCAGAAAATTGCAAAAAATACTGCTGTTATACTGGAAAGTTATCAAAGTCTGGATTTTTTAATTGCTTACTGGCAGGAGCATTTTGAAGAAATGGAATTTTTCTATGATGATACAGAAACATTCATGCAGAAAGAACAGGCTCTCATGCAGAAAATTCCGGAAATGTGCGAACTGGAGTATATTACCAGCGAAGAAGCACAGCATTTCACACCGGAAGAACAGAAATTATTTGCAGAATTATGCTATTTCCAGCTTAGTCAAAGCTTTGACCGAACCAAAAGAACTTACAAGCCTTTGTATTTATACAGCTTTGTGATGCAGGAGGAAAAAATGTTTTTTCTGGTGACAGGCTCAAATGAAGGAGAACTCCGCCTCAGTGCCGGCGGAACTGACCTTTACGAATTAGGCTGTACCAGAGAATACCATACAGGCAAACACCCCATTTTAGACGAAATTCTGGAAACTGGTCTGCCAGCAACAAAAATGGAACTTTCTTTAAGAAAAGGCGCATCAAAAAGCGTTGTACATGTTTTTGAACCGGTGTATGCAAATCATCAGCTTGTCATGGTGATTGGAGTCGCTATGCAGTGGAAAGATTTAATTGCAGGTACATTAAACATTTCTCTGTTTGTCGCAGTAATGTTTGCAGTATTATTTATTATTCTGGGGTTTGTCTTTTTACGGCTTCTGAAAAAGGTCGTTGTCAAACCGCTTAAAAAAGAACAGGAAATTATCAACCAGTATAAAGAATCCAAAGACGCAGAAGCAACCATTGCAGAATTAAAAACCATTGCTTCTGAAAATGAAATTCAGGAAATGGCAGAAGATTTCACTTCCATGCTGGAAGAACTGGAACATCATATAGAAAACATTCGCACTGTCACCGCTGAAAAAGAACGGATTGGCTTAGAACTGAACATGGCAAGAAGCATTCAGGAAAATCAATTGCCAAATGTATTTCCGGCATTTCCGGACAGACCAGAATTTGATATTTACGCTTCCATGACACCAGCAAAAGAAGTCGGCGGAGATTTTTACGATTTCTTTTTTACAGATAATGACCATCTTGTCATGGTCATGGCGGACGTTTCCGGAAAAGGCATACCAGCTGCATTATTCATGATGGCTTCTAAAATTCTCATCAATAATTATGCAAGTATGGGGCTTGCACCTCATGAAATACTGGAACGCACCAACGAAACAATTTGTAAAAACAACCAGCTCAAAATGTTTGTGACAGTCTGGATTGGCATACTTGAAATTTCTACCGGAAAAGTCACGGCTTCCAATGCCGGTCATGAATACCCTGCTTTTCGTCAGCCTGACGGAAAATTTGAACTGTTCAAAGACAAGCACGGCTTTGTCATTGGCGGTATGAAAAGCGCAAAATACAAGCAGTATGAATTCACCATGCAGAAAGGCAGTACATTATTCATTTACACAGACGGCGTACCTGAAGCCACAAATTCCCATGAGGAATTATTTGGCACAGAACGCATGATACAAGTGTTAAATCAACACCCTGATGTTAAACCTCAGCAGTTATTGACAGCAGTACACCAGACTGTAAACGCATTTGTTGGCGATGCACCGCAATTTGATGATTTAACCATGCTTGCAATAACATTGCTGTAATTTATTTCATTTATGGAGGTCATTTTATGAAAATCACAATGAACAAAAACGAAACCACTTTAACAGTCGTACTGCAAGGCAGACTGGACACCCTCACCGCACCGGAACTGGAAGAAGAACTTGAACCGGCACTGGAACATGTCGAAAAGCTGATTTTTGATTTCTCAGAATTAAAATATATCTCCAGTGCAGGGCTTCGTGTTTTGCTTTCCGCCATGCAGGTCATGGAAAATCAGGGCGAAATGATTGTAAAAAATGTCAGCAGTGCTGTCATGGAAATCTTTGAAGTCACAGGCTTTACTGATTACTTAACCATTGAATAAGGAGCATTGATAATGAAAGAACTGGATATTTTAGCAGTGAAAGAAAATCTTCCGCAGGTGCTGGCATTTATAGACAAACAGCTGGAAGAATTCAGCTGTAAAATGAAAACCATCATGCTGGTAGACATTGCTGTAGAAGAAATTTTTATCAATATTGCAAACTATGCCTATGACCCTGAAACTGGTTCTGCCACTATTCGGACATATCTCACGGAAGAACCTTTAGCCGTTGTCATCAGCTTCATTGACAACGGAAAACCTTATGACCCGCTGGCAAAGCCTGACCCGAATCTGAATCTTCCCATTCAGGAACGGGAAAAAGGCGGATTAGGCATTTTCATGGTCAAGAAAACAATGGATACCATATCTTATGAATACAAACAAGGACAGAATATTCTAACAATTAAAAAAGAAATTCAGTAAAGAAGGAATACTATGGAAGAAAAACAAAAAGCTGGTGTGTTCCGGAAAAAATCACTGGAAACAATTTCCTCACCGGAACAGCTGACAGATTATCTTCGTGTCACAAATCCAAGTGTCTGGCTAATTCTTTTTGCAGTGATTCTGCTTTTAGGGGGGCTGTTTGTGTGGAGCAGTGCCGGTCAGCTGGAAACCATTGCAAATGGTACAGCAGTCGTTGAAAACGGAACAGCACAAATTATGATGCTGGATACCGCTCAGGGACAAATCACTTCTGGAATGACTGTCAGAATTGGTTCATCAGAATTTGAAATTTCTACAACAGAACAGGACGAATACGGCAGAACCATTGCTTATGCGCCTGCTACAGTCGCTGACGGGAAATATGATGTGAAAGTCGTTGTCGAAAGCATTTCCCCTATCAGCTTCCTGTTTAGTTAAACGGAGGGTGATTATGGCGAAAAAACATATAAAATCCCCCGTCAGAAACGGCGTGGCAAAAGTCCCCGTCATTATGCAGCTGGAAGCCCTTGAATGTGGTGCAGCTTCTTTAGCAATGGTTCTGGCTTACTATGACAAATGGATTCCTTTGGAACAGGTGCGTGCTGACTGCGGTGTTTCCCGTGACGGCTCAAATGCAAAAAACATTTACAAAGCCGCTGAAAGTTACGGTCTGAAAGTAAAAGCATTCCGCCGTTCGCCGGAAAGTATCCGCAAAAAAGGCAGATTCCCCTGTATTATCCACTGGAATTTCAATCATTTTGTGGTACTGGACGGATTCAAGGGCAAATATGCTTATATTAACGACCCTGCAAGAGGATTTGTGAAAATCACTATGGAAGAATTTGACAAAGCTTTCACAGGTGTCACGCTCATGATGGTTCCTTGTAAAAAATTCAAGCCAAGCGGAAAACGTCAAAGTACACTTGCCTTTGCAAAAAAGCGTTTAACTGGTGCAGGCACAGCAGTTGCCTTTGTCATGTTGACAACGGTGATTGCCTCTTTATTTGGAATCATCAATCCGGTCATGTCAAAAATTTTCATGGACAGACTGCTGACAGGACAAAATCCGGAATGGTTAATGCCATTTATCGGCATTATGACAGGGCTTGCCTTACTGCAAATCATTGTGGAATGGACGAAAACCATTTACAGTTTAAAAATTGACGGGAAAATGTCTGTCATTGGAAGCACTTCCTACATGTGGAAAGTACTGCAAATGCCAATGGATTTTTTTTCACAGCGCATGGCAGGCGACATTCAGGCGAGACAAGCCACAAATGCAACCATTGCCAGCACATTAGTCAATACCTTTGCACCCTTGCTGTTAAATACAGCCATGATGATTTTTTATCTGGTACTGATGTTAAAAAACAGCATTTTTCTGACAGCGATTGGAATCGGCACACTGGTATTAAACATTTTCATGTCTGGAATCATTTCAGAAAAGCGTGTCAACATTACCAGAGTAATGCAGCGTGATGCAGCAAAACTTTCTTCCACAACGGTTGCCGGTGTGGAAATGATTGAAACAATTAAGTCCAGCGGTGCAGAAAACGGCTTCTTTCAGAAGTGGGCAGGCTATCAGGCTTCTGTGAATGCGCAGATTGTGAAATCTGCTAAAATGGATAATTATCTTGGCATAATCCCAGCATTTTTATCAACATTTGCAAATTATACCGTCATGATATTAGGAATTTGGTTTGTCATTAACGGAAGGTTTACGCTTGGTGCATTGCAAATGTTTCAAGGCTTTCTTGGTTCGTTCATGTCGCCTGCAATGACGCTAATTTCAGCAGGACAGACCATTCAGGAAATGCGCACACAAATGGAACGTGTGGAAGATGTCATGCAGTACCCCTCTGACGTGAATGTCGTAAATACTGTTTCTTCTGAAGAAAAGCTCGAAAAACTCAGAGGCAAAGTGGAGCTGAAACATGTTACTTTTGGCTATTCCAAATTATCCGACCCGTTAATAAAAGACTTTTCCATGACCATGCCTCCCGGAAGCAGAGTTGCTTTTGTCGGCACATCGGGCTGTGGAAAGTCCACGCTTTCCAAGTTAATTTCCGGTTTATACAATCCGTGGGAAGGAGAAATTTTATTTGATGACAAGCCACGTTATCAAATTGACCGTTCTGTGATGACAGGCTCTATTGCAGTAGTTGACCAAGAAATTACATTATTTGAAGGAACAATTGCAGACAATATTAAAATGTGGGACGAATCTGTGAAAGATTTTGAAATGATATTAGCTGCACGAGATGCACAGTTACATGAAGACATTATGGCTCGTGAAGGCGGTTATCAATATCAATTAACAGCCGGAGGAAAAGACCTTTCCGGCGGACAGCGTCAAAGAATGGAAATTGCCCGTGTCCTTGCACAAGACCCGTCAATTATTATTCTGGACGAAGCAACCAGCGCACTGGACGCAAAAACAGAATATGAAGTTGTGAAAGCCATTAAAGACAGAGGGATTACCTGCATTGTCATTGCACACAGATTATCTACCATTCGTGACTGTGACGAAATTATCGTCCTTGACAAAGGCAACGTAGTAGAGCGTGGCACACATGAAGAACTCATGCAAATGGGCGGTGTGTACACCGAACTTGTCACAAATGAGTAAAGGAGGAGAACAGTTTGGGATGGTTTCAAAAACAAATCCAGCAAAGAAAAGACCTTGACCAACAGCAGTTTGAAGATTCTTTCTTTCGTGTGGCAGGTGTCGTTCTCGGAAAAAAAACCGCCACACAGTTCAGTGATGCCAGAATCACTACGAAACAGGCAATTGATGAAATTTTAAAATACTACCATTTCAAGCCTGTGGAAATTCCGAAATCTTTAAAAGAACATGAAGAACAGCTGGATTATTGCCTTCGTCCGCACGGGTTAATGAAACGGCAAATTCTTTTGGAAGAAAACTGGTTTCAAGACGCTTACGGACCTATACTGGCTTATCATAAAGAAAACGGAGAACCTATCGCTCTTTTGCCGGATAAATTCACCGGCTACTATTTCAAAGACAGAGTTTCCGGTCAGAAAATAAAGCTATCCGGCAGAACTGCAAAATTATTTGAAACACATGCCTATTGCTTTTACAAGCCGTTTCCGCAGAAAAAAATTGGCATACCGGACTTGCTCATCTACATGAACAGCTGTATGACAGTAAGTGACATCATTTTAATTATTCTGGGAACGTTGACAGTCACAGGAATTGGAATGCTGATGCCGTGCATTACAAGAGCCTTAACAGGACCTGTGGTATCCAGCGGTAACAGGGGAATGCTTGTTGCAATAGCGGTTTGCATGGTATGCACAGCAGTTTCCTCACAGCTGATTACTTCCGTGAGCAGTATTTTAAATTCCAGAGTACAAATGAAAACCTCTATTGGGGTTGAATCGGCAATGATGATGCGAATTATGGCACTTCCGGCGAATTTCTTCCGGAAATACAGTGCCGGTGAACTGACCAGCCGTTCTTCCGCAGTGAGTCAGCTTTGTGAATTATTATTCAGCATGTTTATCGGAACGGGATTATCTTCTGTGACTTCTCTGTTATACATCACACAAATCTTTCATTTTGCGCCAGCCTTAGTAATTCCGTCTTTCATCATCATTTTAACGACCGTTATTTTCAGTACCATTTCTTCCGTTGTGCAGATACAAATCAGCAAAAAACAGATGGAACTGAATGCGAAAGAATCCGGTATGACTTACAGCATGATAAGCGGGATTCAAAAAATTAAATTAGCTGGTGCAGAAAAGCGATTTTTTGCAAGATGGTTAAATTTATACGCTGACAGTGCAGAACTGATATATGCACCGCCTACTTTTATCAAAGTCAATTCTGTAATTACGACAGCAATCAGTTTAATTTCCAATATTATTTTATATTTTCTGGCAGTGGACAGCGGAATAGACCAGTCAAATTATTATGCTTTTACAGCGTCTTACGGTGCAGTCATGGGAGCATTCAGTTCTTTAGCAGGAACAGCCCTTTCCGTGGGCAGAATCAAGCCGATTTTAGACATGGCAAAGCCGTTTCTGGAGACTGAGCCGGAAGTAGCAGACAACAAAGAAATTATCACTAAAATTTCCGGCAATATTGAATTAAATAATATTTATTTCAGATATCATGAAAATGCGCCGTATATCGTGAATAACATGTCTTTAAAAATTCATTCCGGCGAATATGTGGCAATTGTCGGAAAAACAGGCTGTGGAAAATCTACTTTAATGCGTCTGCTTCTTGGGTTTGAAAAGCCTGAAAAAGGAGCAATTTACTATGACGGTAAAGATTTGAACCGGCTTGATTTAAGCTCATTAAGAAGAAAAATTGGTACAGTGATGCAGACAGGCGGTTTGTTTCAAGGGGATATTTATTCTAATATTGTGATTTCTGCACCGCATTTAACTTTAGAAGATGCATGGGAAGCTGCTGAAAAGGCAGGCATTGCAGAAGATATCCGCTCTATGCCGATGGGAATGCATACATTGATTTCAGAAGGACAAGGCGGTATTTCAGGCGGTCAGAAACAGCGTATCATGATTGCCCGTGCAATTGCTCCAAAACCGAAAATTTTAATGTTTGACGAAGCAACCAGCGCACTGGACAATAAAACACAGAAACAAGTCAGTCAGGCTTTAGATGCAATGGGCTGTACTAGAATTGTGATTGCTCACAGGCTTTCCACGATTAAACACTGTGACAGAATTCTTGTTTTAGACAAAGGGCAGATTATTGAAGACGGCAGTTATGACGAACTGATTGCAAAAGGCGGTTATTTCGCAGAACTTGTAGAAAGACAGCGACTTGACACACAGCCGGCATCATTTCAATGATTTTAAGAAAGGAAATAGACATGAAAAAAAGAAATTTGGCTGTAATCTGTGCAGTATGTATGATATGTTCCGGCGCATTTCTGCCGGAAACAGCACTCCCCTCCCCTGTTCTGACAGCTTGTGCAGAAGACACAGCAGGGAAAATTGGTGTACTGACTTATGAAAAATTAGATTCCGGCATACGCATTACAGCATGTGACCCAGATGCAGAAACTGTGGAAATTCCAGAAGAAATCGAAGGTATGCCGGTAAACATTATCGGAGAAGAGGCCTTTTTTGAAACGGCGGTTCGTTCTGTCACAATTCCGGACAGTGTCACTGCTATTGAATTTCGTGCTTTCGGGGAATGCCCCAATCTTTCAGAAGTGAAATTATCCAGCAATTTAGACATGATAGACGCTTCAGCGTTTGAGGACTGCACAAAATTAGAAGAAATCACTTTGCCGGAATCATTAAGTTACATTGGTTCTTGCGCATTTAAAAACACCGGACTGAAAAATATCAACATTCCGAAAGACATTTACAATTTCGGAGATGAAACATTTGAAGGTACACCCTTCTGGGAAGAACTGATAGCCAAAGACCCACTTGTGATTATGAATCATATTGTCATAAATGGCAAAAATTGCACCGGAGATGTTGTCATTCCGGAAGGTGTCAAAAAAATCGGAAGTTATGCCTTTGACTCAGCAGAAATCACTTCTGTACAAATTCCGGACAGTGTCACCCAGATTGATACAGATGCTTTTTCAGCTTGCAAAAATTTAAAAGAAATTACAATTCCAAACAGCATTACAGAAATTTCAGTTGGAGCGTTTAACGAAACAGGGATAAGTTCCGTCACCATTCCGGACAGTGTGCAGTGTATCCGTTCCGGTGCATTTGCGTACTGCTCAGACTTGAAAGAAGTGAATTTCCCTGACCATCAAGTAGATGTTTACAGCGATGTCTTTCAAGGAACGCCTTGGCTGGAAGCAAAACGGGCAGAAAATCCGCTTGTTATCGTCAACCACACGTTAATTGACGGGAAAACTTGCAAAGGCGATATTCTCATTCCGGAAGATGTTACCATTATTTCTTCCAAAGCCTTTGAGGGCAATGAAGAAATCACTTCTGTTGTTGTGCCGGCAGGCGTGCATGATATCTGGGACATGACATTTAAAGGGTGCTTGAATTTGAAATCCGCTGAACTTCCCGAAGTCAGCTATATTGGAATGGACGCATTCTGCGAATGTAAAAGCCTTGAAAATCTGAAACTTTCACGCCGGCTTACCATGATTTTTGACGGCGCATTCTACAAATGTACCAAAAGAGCAAATATTGTTTACACCGGTACAAAAGAAGACTGGAATAAAATTGAAATCGGTGAGGACAATACCCTTTTCCTGCTTGCCAATTTTTCCTATGGAGTGCAGGGAGATGTTGACCAGAACGGAAGCCTTGGTGTAGCAGATATTATTGCACTTCAAAAGTGGCTTCTTGCTGTACCAGATGCAAAATGCAATTCTGATTTAGCCGACCTTGACGGAAACGAAATCATCAATATTTATGATTTTTGTCTGCTGAAAAAAGAACTGCTCAAAAAATAATCTGCTGTGTTATCAGGAGGAAACTATATGAAAACAGATATCATTTCTATTTGCAGTGACAAGAAAGGCAGAACCGAAGCACTTGAACAGGCGGAACGCTTTGCAGAATACCACGGACTGACAGATAAAAAAGCTTTGCATATCCGGCTTTTAACAGAAGAAGCCATCAGCATGATTCATGAAATTGTCAGTGAATTTCAGTGTGATTTCTGGCTGGAATCGGAACAAAGCGTGAATGGACTGCTTTGTAAAATCTGCATTTCTGCTGACGTGGACGTGAACGAATGGCAGGAAAATGAACTGCTGAAAGTGGCAACTTCCGGAAAAAATGAAGATGCAAAAGGCATTCTTGGAAAACTGCGTCAGTTTTTACGCTGGAGTTTACAGCAAAGCGATGAAGAAACCGCTTCACAAAGCGATGTCTGGTACACAATGGGAAGCGTCAACCATGAAAAATATTGGTCACTCCAGCAATACCGGCAAAATCTTATGAAAAAAGATTCTGCAAAATGGGACGAACTCGAAAAATCAATTATTATCCGTTTAGCGGACGAAGTCAAAATTGGTATCCGCACCGGAAAAGCCGAAATGATTATTGAAAAAAAATTTCCAGCAATTACTTATTAACTCCGTGAAAAAAAGCCTGATAGTTTCATGCTGTCAGGCTTTTGTATTTTTGAAAAAAGATTGACTTTTCTTTTATTTTGTGTTATAATAATAATTAAATAAAATTTTTTTTGAGTTTTATATATTTTTTTTACAAAAGAGGTGGTTACTATGAAAAAATTACTTACAGTAATATTGTTATGCTGTTTTCTGACAGGGTGCAGTCAGACAGCAGACAAGCAGGGGTCTGCTTCTGCAACCAAGCAGGACATGAGCAATGTTTCT
Source organism: Oscillospiraceae bacterium (assembly GCA_045541055.1). Lineage (GTDB taxonomy): Bacteria > Bacillota > Clostridia > Oscillospirales > Ruminococcaceae > UBA3855. Next base: position 19,465 of record JAZQIL010000015.1, on the reverse strand, counting down.
TATTTAGAAATTGCTTACGGGGAAGATTATACAGATTTAGAAGCCGATATTACATTTTTGACTTCACGTTCGGACTTGATTACGGATACAGAAGCACCCTTTGAATTTCCGGATTATTTAAAAGAATTTCATCAGGCATATCCGAATATCAATGTTTATGTAGAAGCCGCATCAGATTATGATTTTGACATTGAGAACAGGCTGATATCCGGAAACTGGGGCGAAGTGTGCAGTATCCCCGGAGGTGTGCAGAACTCTGAATTAAGCAATTATTTTTTGCCTTATTTCACGCTGGAAGAAGCCGGAGACCATTATCATGCAATTGATTCCAAAGTGTATGAAAATATCGTTTACGGCATTCCTTCCGGCATTGATGTGCAGGGCATTGTTTACAATAAGAAAGTCTGGGAAGATGCCGGCATTACAGAACTCCCGAAAACACCAGAAGAATTTTTAGCCGATTTACAGCAGATAAAAGAAAAAACAAATGCCATTCCGCTGTATACCAATTATGAAGCCGGCTGGCCTTTGGTGAACTGGGATTTTCAGGCGGTCGGTGCTGGTGTCGGAATAGACAATTATATGAATGATGTCATGCTGACCACAGCAAGACCCTTTGTCAAACAGGCGGACAATACCGGAATGTATGCAGTTTATCAACTTCTTTACGACTGCGTGCAGAACGGCTTAACAGAAAAAGACCCGCATTCTTCCAGCTGGGAACTTTGCAAAGGCAGAATGAATAACGGAGAAATCAGCTGTATGGTACTGGGAAGCTGGGCAATTTCTCAAATGCAGACCGCCGGCGAACATGCCGAAAACATCAGTTATATGCCGTTTCCCATTTCCATTCAGGGCGAACAGTACGCCCTTGCAAGCAGTAACTACTGTTACGGCATCAATAAAAACCTCAGCGAGGAAAAGCGTTTAGCATCTTTAATTTTTGTCAAATATTTAGTTGAAAAATCAAAATATGATTTCAACAACAGCAGTATTCCCGTTGTGAAAACCAATGAATACCCTGATATTTTAGAAAATTTTGACAACGTGAAACTGGTCACAAATGCAACCATCAGTGAAGAATTTGAAAAAGTAAGCCGTGCTTCTGTCGGTGTCAATTATGATTCCAAACATCTGGAAGATATTGTAGATACCGCCCTTAGCGGAGATTCTTTTGACGAACTGATGAATCAATGGAATGATGCGTGGGAGGCTGCATTACAATCTAAGGAGTGATTCCGCATGGCACAAAAATTTATCAATAAATTTTTGATAGCATCTGTCCTGTTAAGTGTAATCATTGGGATTATCGGTGTCATTTACGGAATTGATACAATAAATATAGAAAAAGAAAACTGCTATAAAACTTTGTTAAGTGCGACAGATGAAGCCTGTTCCAAGATTGAAAGCAATTTCAAAAATGACAGAGCCTCTTTAAGAATGCTTTCTAAAGTCATTATTCAGTCCGAAGATTTGGAATCCAACGAAGTCAATAATCAAATTGGCACATATGCGGTAAATAATTATATTACCAATATTGCAATTTTAACAACAGACAATAAAATTTTGCAGTCCCGCCACGCAAATGTGGAAAATACTGTTATTTCGTTTGAAGAAGAAGCCGCCAAAGGCGAACATATCAGCAATTTACAGCCGTCCGCCTTTCTGAAAGGAAAATATGTTTTAAGAAATTACGTTCCTATCGGAGACAGAAGCGGAATCAAAGGCTTATTATTCACGGAACTTGATGTAGACGCTCTTGTAAAAGCTTGGTTGCCGAGCATTTACGAAGGAGAAGCAGATTTTTGCATTGCAGACAGAAACACGGAAGAAATTGTGTTAAACAGTTCCAATTATGCGTATCAGACTTTAGCAGACATTCAAAACGAATCTGTGCGCACGGGAATTAAAAACAAGCAGGAAGGCTATTCTGAAACGACATTAAATAATGAATCCTATTTCATTACTTACAAGCCCATGAATATTGAAAACTGGGATTTCCTCATCATTGTGAAATCAGATAGTGTCTTAGCACCTGCAAGGAAAATCAATACAAATTTAATGTATTTAATGCTTGCATTTCTAATCATTTTTATCCTTTATCTGATATGGATTATGCGCTGTAATCTGGCAGCCATCAAAGAAGCGAAAGAAAATGCAAATAAAGACGCTTTAACCGGACTGCTGAACAGAAACAGCTATGAAGAATATTGTTCTCATTATGACAGCAGTGAAATTAAGTGCATTTACATTGATGTCAATGGTCTGCACGAAATCAACAACGAAAAAGGCCACATGGCTGGAGATAAAATGCTTCAGTTTGTAGCAGACATGTTAAAAGAAGCTTTTCCAAATGAAAAAATATTCCGGATTGGAGGAGATGAATTTTTAATTTTCAGTCAGGAAACGCTGGAAGAATTAAAAACTTCCATGTTAAAAACAGATGCTGAAATTTCGGCTTGTCATTATCATATTTCCTACGGTTTTGCCGAAGGAACGGACTTGAAAAATGTGATTAAACAAGCAGAAATTTTAATGTATGCCATGAAAAAAGAATATTATGAACGGCTTGGAAAAGAAGTCAGAAATAAATTAGATACTGCAACGTAAATAAAAAAACCGTCCTGTTTCCAGGCTTGAAATTTTTATAAAATTATGCTATAATATTAATAAAAGAATTAAAGGAGGAAAATGATATGAAATATCATACAATTCGCTGGGGAATCATGGGGACGGGCAGAATCGCTCATGCCTTTGCAAAAGCACTTTCAGGCTGTGAAGGGGCAGAATTATATGCAGTTGCTTCCAGAACAGCGCAGAAAGCAGAAAATTTCGCTGAAACATTCGGCTTTCAGAAAGCTTATGGAAGTTATGAGGAACTTGTGAAAGATGAAACACTTGATATTGTGTATGTTGCAACACCAACGAGTTCGCATTATGAAAATGTGAAATTATGTTTTGCACATGACAAGAACGTGCTTTGTGAAAAGTCTGTTACTATGCATTTCGCACAGCTGGAAGAACTGCTTGTACTTGCAAAGCAGAAAAATTTATTTTTCATGGAAGCAATGTGGACGAAATGCCTTCCGGCTTACCAGAAAGCGATAGAATGGGTAAAAGCTGGAAAAATTGGGGAAGTTAAATATATTAAGGCAGATTTCAGCAATTTTGTGCCTTACAATGCAGAGGACAGATTATTTCAGGCGGACTGCGGAGGAGGTGCATTGCTTGACGTGGGCGTGTATCCCCTGACATTGATTCAAGATATTTTAGGGAAACCAGAGGAAATTATCAGCAATGCACATATGCAGAATGGTATTGATTTAAGCAATGCTATTTTACTGCGCTATGCAAATAATGTATTTGCCTCAGTTGACAGCGGATTTGAGATACCGCTCCGGAATAATGCCGTTATTTCAGGAACAGAGGGCATGATTTTATTTGGAGAAGGCTTTCACTGCACGGAAGAAGTGAAATTATATAACAGAGCCGGAACAGAAACAGAAACTTTTCATTCTGCACATCGGATAAACGGCTATGAATACGAAATTCAGGAAGCAATGCACTGTTGCAGAAACGGCTTGAAAGAAAGCAGTCTTGTCCCACTTGAAAGCACTGCTGAAGTCATGAAAATTATGGACGAATGTCGGCAACAATGGAAATTGATGGACAAATACCCAAAACACTGGAAATTTTTGTTTGGTTTTAAATAATAATTGACATTTCAGGCAAAATATGCTGTCATTAAATGATTAGAACTAATCAATAAGGAGAATTTTTATGAAGAATGAGCTTAATTTCTGGGACAAGCTGAAAAACAAACTGACGATTCATGCCGAAAATAATCCAAGTGTTTTTATGTTTCTGCTGATACTGGACGCAAATATTGTATTTATCGTTATCTCGACAATTTTGTTAATGTTTCTGCCTGAAAACAAAGGCAGAGGCTTTGCGGAAATGATTCGTTTTGCGTTCACGCTGATGGTCAATCCCAGCGGAAGATATCAATACAGCGATTATCCTATTTCTTTAATTATTACTACAGTTGTAGTATTGCTTGGAATGATATCTTTAACAGGCGGTACAGTGGGTTTTATTACCAGCATTATTACAAATATACTGGAAAAATCTGCTACATCACGCAAAAAACTTGACCTCAAAAAGCATATTGTCATTTTGAATTATAATCATAAAGTGCCATCTATTATTTATGATTATTGCTTTGATGATATGAAAAATACGTACATTGTCATTTTATCCGACAAGGATAAGAAAGAAATTTTAAATCAGATTCATAATTTGTTCAGCGTTCAGAAGGCAAAGAAAAGATTTAAAAATATTATTATTCAGAACGGCAGTCCGTTTTCAAAGCTTGATTTGGACAAGATAGCTTTAAAAAATGCAAAAACAGTACTGTTAATGACGGCAGACAATGCAGAAGCGAAAAATCCAAAAGAACAGAATTTTAATATTTTTAAACAGTTCATGTTCGTCAATGGCTATTTGAAAGGCTGTACACATGCGCCTTGTTTACTGGCGGAAGCTCCTGACGGAAAAACAGAAAAATTGATGAGAGAATATCCGTTCAGTGAAAAAGTGCAATGTTTTCCCGTGAATTTTAATGAACTGCTGGGGAAAATTATGGCAATTACAATTATTATGCCGTCTCTTTGTGATGCACTTCTGCATTTAATCAGCTTTGAAGGGGTGGAATTTTATCTTAAACCAATCCCGAAATCTGTTTCGATTGCTGAGGATTTGAAAAGACAAAGTTCTGCTATGCCGGTATTTGATACGGAAACAACAAGATTATATATTTCTGAAAGTGAAGATGCAATTGATTCTTCCAAAGCAAGCCAGTACCAGCTGAAAAAGCCCCTTCCGGATAAAAAATTCATTCCGTCTGTGGTGAATAAAAAACCAAAGGTTTTAATTATTGGTTCAAACCAGAAACTTGGCTATATTCTTGAAAGTCTTGTGTGCTTTAAAAAGCAGTTTCCGGAGTTTCATTTAAATGTGGTTTTAATGGATACTGCGGAAAATGAAGAAAAAATCCGGAAATATTATACAGCACCTGCATACAGCGCATTATTTCAGGAGAAAAACAGCGGTCTGGTGATTGTAGAGGATATTTTTGAGCCGTTCAGCCAGAAAAATGAAGATATTATGCTGAAAGATGTCAATTCTGTACTGTTTCTTTCAGATGATGACTGCAATGAAACAAATATGGACGAAAAGCCTTTGCTGTTCTGGAACGGCTTGAAATCCAATAAAGCTTTGAATACACGAAATTGTATTGTAGAAGTGCTGGACATGCAGAATGAAAATATTATCCGGAAAAGAAATGATGACCAAGTTGTTGTCAGTGAAAGATTTATCAGCTGTTTGTATGCTCTGCTTGGCAAAGACCCCGTTCGGCTTGACTATATTAAAGACATGATTACTTTTGAAAATGATGAAGCTTCACGAAATGTGAATAATGAACTTTCTGACAGATGCAATATTTTTTCAGTGAATGTCGCAAAATTTTTTGAAAATTATTCCGGAAAGCTGAATTTCAGCAGTAAGCGTGAACTGATTGTATGGGTTTATGAAGCCACGGAACATGAATATTTACCCATAGGCTGTGTGAAAAATAATACTTGTTATCTTTTCTCAAGAACTGAGGATAAAAATGACGGTCTGGATACAGCGGTATTACTTCCTAAAAATGATAACAGCCCTTTAAAAATTGTACAGAATGAATTGACCCTTGACAGCGATGATGAAATTATCGTGATGAGACTAACAAAAAAATAAAAGCAATCCGGAGATACTGTTTTTCAGCATCTCCGGAAATTTTTATTTTCTTCTTCTGTCATAAAGTCAGGCAAAAATCAAGAGTTCTGCGAAAAAACGCTCAGTAACAGAAAGTTTACCAAGCGTTTTTATTTGTGCATGTCATTCAATTGTAAGCGCACTGATAAAACCAGTCATTTCCAGAATTTCGAGTACGTCTTTAGTGACATGAACGAGTTTCATACTGCCTTGCTTTTGCATGGTTTTATGTGCAAAAAGCAAAACTCTTAAACCAGCAGAAGAAATATATTCGACTTCTGCAAAATCCAGAATCAATTCTGTGATGTCTGTCAAGTTGCTTTTTAAATCCTGTTCCAGTATCGGAGCGGTTAAAGTGTCTACCCGTCCGCTGATGCTGACAGTAAGTGTGTGCTGATTTGTTGTTTTGCGAATTTCCATTAAATACTCCTTTCAGGTTTCCTCATGAAGTGTTTCCTGAAGCATTTTGAATGTGAAATTTTTATTCTCTGCACAGTTCAGCATGGAAGCAACGATTTGTACAAAGAAATTCTGGAATTTCAAAACACTTTCTTTCCGGTACATGTCAGAATTATAATGAATTGTACAGTCAGCAAGTTCTTGGCTGGTCATAATGACTTCAATTTCAAATGCACCGCTGTTTGCTTCATAAGGGTCTGTCAACGGCTGAGGAATGACGGAAATATCTCCGGTTACATCGTCAAAGTCATAAATACCGCTTTGATATAAAAGTAATGCTTTATCGCCTTTTATGGGCTGTACATTGATTTTGTTGTAAGCATAGCAGTCATAAGTAATGGCTTTCACCATCTGGTCACGCACATCAGCATAAAGTTCACTAAGCTTTGTATCCTGCTGTAAACTGAGTGCCAAAGGTAAATTTTTATAGCACATGCCTACAATATTGCCGTATAAAGCGGATTTTCTTCCATGATATACCCATGCAGTCATCACATGTTCTGAATGATTATAAACGGCAACCGTTAAAGCAAGTGCAGTCGCAAGCACTGCATTTTGCCCCATTTTGTGCAAAGTGTTCATATTTGCCGTTTTCTTTAACGGCAGACTGAGGGAGAAATGAAAATTTGCATTGTGTAAATTTTCGCCGTTTCCGTCAGCGTGAGGACGAATGTCATATTGATGCTGGGAGTAACGGTTAAGATAATATTCTTTTGCTTCCTGATAAAAGGCGGAATTCATTTGCTGTTCCTGTTTCTGGAGCATGAAATAATAGCAGTCTGTCATAACAGGCTTTCCGGAATAAGCTTCCATCACATCATGAAGCAAAATTTTAATAGAAGTTCCGTCTGAAATCATGTGATTGATTTGCAGGAAAGAATAATCTGCTTTTTCGGTGCTGAACAGCCGGAAACGGTACAGTTTACCGCCGAATACTTGTAAAGGCTGAATCAATTGTTTTTGTATTTCTGCAAATTCGGCTTCAGAAACATATTCTGTCTGGACAGGTTCAAAAATTTCAGGGTGATAAGACTGTGTCCAGCTTCCGTCTGCTTCCTGATGCAGGAGCGTCAGCAAAGCCGAATGTGCATGAAAGGCTGTTTCCACAGCTTTTTCCAGACGTTTCATATCCATTCTTTCGCTGTATTTCACCAGAGAATAAAGGTCATACAGTGTGGAATCCGGTTTTAAAGCACGATACTGCAATGCACATTTCTGCAATTCAGTTAAGGGGTGAGGGCTTTGCAATGCTTTTTGATTTTCCGCTTCAATGTCCTGACTTTCTTCTGCAATGCGTTTCCGGTAGCAGGCAGCGACTTTCTGAGGAGTGCGCCCGTTAAACATATCGTACATATTTAAGCCGTGAATCTGACAAGTTTCAATTACTTCAACTGTTCCGATGGAGTCACCGCCAAGCAGATAGAAATCATCTTCTGCACTGAAATCAGGCAATCCCAGCACTTGTGCAAAAGTGCGACATAAAGCGGCTTCGAGTTCGTCACGAGGTGCAACAGTTGTTGTAGATTTTTCAGCGAAAACAGGCGGTTTTAAAGAATTCCGGTCAATTTTTCCGCTGGGCAGGCGTGGAATCTGTTCCAGACGGATATAATGTTTTGGCAACATGTAGTAAGGAAGATGTTCGCCAAGAATGCGGCTTGCTTCATGGGAATCTAATTCCGTTGCATTGACGTAATACAGGCATAAATAAGTATGGTCGCCTTCTCCGAAACCTTTGGCAACAGCGGCCTGCAAGCCGAGAATTCTGGAAGCAGCTGTTTCTACTTCTTCAGGCTCTACACGGTTGCCGTTAATTTTAATCATGTTGTCAATTCTGCCGAGAAGAAGTAAATTTCCGTCATTCAGCTGGCGGACAATGTCACCGGTATGAAACCAGCCGTCAGTTAGGACACGGGCTGTTTCTTCGGGAAGATTGAGATAACCACGGAAATAAGGGAAATAAAATTGTAATTCTCCTGCTTCGCTGTCATTTTCTAAAGGAATGATTCGATATTGCAAATCAAATTGTGGTTTTCCGATTGGTGTTTCTTCGTAAGGGTGGTCAATGTGGAATGCACATGCCATACAACCGCATTCACTGCTTGCATAGTAATTGATTAGGAGGCAGTTTTCAATAAAGACGTTATTAGCGGATTCACTGCCAATTGCAATGTGTTCCATGTCAAGCTTCATTCCACGGAGGATTCTTGCTAATGTGGGAGAAATACTTGTACTTGTAATATGATGTTTTGTGAAATATTCTACTAATGCAGTAGGGTCACGGAGCAGATACAAAGGCACAACGTCTACTGTCACACCGTAGGCAAGCGTGAAAAATAAGCTTGCATGTGTGGCCAGCATACTCATCGGAATGACAAGAGCGTAAATGCCACCACTGATAGGCGGTTTCCCTTCAAAGTCTGCTGATTTCATCATATATTCCAATCCGCCGTATTCATGCAGGCAACCTTTTGGCTGACCGGTACTGCCGGAAGTGTAAATGACATAAGCGGCATCATGGGGAGCTGGTTCACAGTAGGCAAAACCGGAAAAAGCTTCTGTTAATGCAAGCTGTTCAATTTCTTTCCAGCAGTCGGCATTCAGAACGAGTTTTGCACTGCAATCCTGAATGATGTATTGCAGACGCTGTTCGGGAATGATACCGGCTTCTGCTACAGTGAATGCTGCACCGGCACGCATTACACCGATAATAGCTGCAACGGTGTAAATACTGCGTGGCAGACAAATGACTACAAAATCTTCTTTTCCAATTTTTTTACTTTTGAGATATTGAAAGACTTTTCCGGAACAAAGTGCTAATTCTTCAAATGTAAGTGAACCGTTTTGAGGGTCTGTTACAGCAGTGTGAGAAGGTTTGGTTTTCACCTGTTCAAAGAACATTTCTAAAAAAACTTGTTTCATAGGGTATCTCCTTTAGTTGATTTTTTCCAGTTCAGAAATGATTAACGCATCTTGTGCCACAGTGCCACGGTCTAACAGGACTGTTTCAGGCAAAGCAGATTTTAACTTTTCGTAAATTTTATAGACAACTTTGTCATTGTCGAAAAACATGGAAAACAGCAGGCGAATTGTGCCTTTATGTTCTACTGCACCTATGGTTAAAGGCGCATGATAAGAATCGCCTACCATTCGGACAGATTCTACAAAGGGAGAAATGACATCGGAAACAGGTGTTTTTCCTACGTAGGAAATTAAATAAGTGAATACTTCACGGGAGCTTTTTTTCATTTCTTCGGTTGCGCCTTGTGCAATGGCTTCAAGCGGTACGGAAGCAGAAAGAGAATCTAAATAGTTTACCGTATCGACAATATATTTTAAACCTTGGTGTAAATTTCCGGGTTGTGCCTGTAATTCTAAGGAAGTGCGCAAAATTGTAGATTTCATTTCAAGGCTGAAGGAATCCATTTTGGATTTATAGGGAATGTACATTGCAGAAGAAGCATTTCCGGCAGATTCCAGCTGAAATACTGGTCTGAGGTCAATGGGAGTATAAGCAACGATTGTCTTGTCATTGACAGGGTAAACTTCTCTTAAAGCTTCGCCGATAAGTGCCTGCAATACCGGAACAGGAGAACTTTCATAGCGTTTTGCCATTGCCAGAAGCGGAAGCAGTGCTACGTCAATTTCCATCTGACGGGAACAATATACTGTATCTTCAAAGAATTGTTCCGGAATTTGGAAAGGCGTTTCCACATTGGTGCGAGCCAGTTCGTTTAAGTTTTCTGTTAAATTCAGGACGGTACTGCAAATATCTTGTTCCGGCTGAGGGGGTGCAGGTGTGAGCTGTGCGTCCTCCGGAATGGGGTAGCCTAATTCCAGAAAATAGAAATGCACCAGACTGTTCAGAAATGTGTAAATTCCTCTGCCGTCTGAAATGCCGTGAAATACTCTGAGATAAATATCACGGCTTAAATAAGTGACATAAAACAAGTAGCCATATGTGTCTTCTGTGCCGTAATGCCTGCCCTGATTGGTTTCTTCAAAAAGAGGAACGTCTTTCAGTTCAGGAGTGACGGTATAAAGCATATTTTCCATAATAACCGGATGCGCTTGAAAACGAGGGTATAACTGCATCGTTTGTTTTAAAGCTTTTCGCAGGGCTTCTGGTTTAATGCACTGTGTTAAAGTAACATGAAACAGAACGGTGTAAGCGTGAGAACCGGACATACCCAGATAAAAGATTTTGTCAGCGGGTAACGGTTTACATAAATTTTCTTTTTTCATTGTCATGATTCCTCCTGAGGTTTCGAGATTGTGAATACATTTCTATTATAGTTTCCGGTGACTAAATAGCCAACAGAAACAATATTGCCCAGCATATTGGAAAATACAAAACTGCGGAAATTTAAATTTTCGTCTGCATCTGTGACATCAAAAGTAATGCCGTTATCTCTGACAATGAGTTTCAGTTCTTTGTCAAAGAAAATAGTTGCTTCCAGCAAAGGGGTAGTTTCTTTATTTTTTTCTGCAATCAGCATTCCGCATTCTTCCATTAAGAACATAGTACGTTTTTTAAGGGAGCTGTCAATATTGCGTTTATCATATTCGGATTCTACCCAGTCACGAAGTGCAATGACATTTTCTGTTGTAACGAGGATATCTTTGGAAACGATGTCTTTTTTCTGAAGCAGAAACGGGAAAGTTTCACGGTAGCGCACCAGAAGAATGACCAAAAACAGAAAGAATGTTACAACAGGTGCAAGCAGGAAGCCTATCCAGATTCCAGTCATTCCAAACGGAATGGCAAAAAGAATGCTCAATGCAACCGGCAGAATTAAGTTTTTAAACAGAGAAATGACAACAGATAAAGAAATATGCTCTGTCAGCAGGTAGTGCATTTCAAACAGATACAGAACAGAAAAGAACAGCATACCAACAGCATAAATTCTTACAGCAGTTCCGGTGACTTCTATCAGTTCCGGTGAAGTGATATTATACATTGAAGCAAGATTTCCGCCAGCGATGAATAAAGCAATTACTGCAACGATTCCTTCAATTACAGAAATTTTCACAGCGAAAGACATAATTTTCCGGATACCGTCTGTATTGCCTTCTCCCTGATAAATATTTGTAATCGGTTCAATTGCCTGTCCGACACCGTCAAAGATTAAAGTCAAGCCGGTAATGCCATACATAACGGTAAGAACTGGGAAAAATTTTTCTCCGAACCTGTCAATAAAGAATTTGTTTAATATCAGGCTGGTAATTCCGGAGTAAAGATAGATAGAAGCGTGTACATAACTGAATTTAAACACTGTGAGTATATCTTCTTTTGAGAAATGCGGAATAAATTTTAAAGAACTTTTCTTTTTAAGGAAATGTGTGGACAAAATGGCAATGGATAAAATATTTCCAGTCAAAGTGCCGAGACTGATGCCAGCCACGCCCCAAAAATAACAGCAGATAATAGAAACAGCAATATTTCCGAATACTTGCACCATATTTGCGGTTGTGCAGGTTTTTGTATCGCCGTTTGCGTAAATTAAATCCTGTATGAGGATAAAAGGCGGATAAGTCGCTGCAATAAGCGGATACCAAGAATAATAAGCTTTTGTATACTGCATGACTTCTTCGGAAGTTCCCATGAAATCAAAATAGAAATTCTGTCCGAAAAATACTACCAGACACATGACTAGAGAAGCAATAATTGCTAAAATTCCGCCTTGACCGGCAAAGCGGTTAGCCTGTTCTTCGTGGAAACTTCCCATTTCGTAGGAAAAGCGGTAAGCTGTTCCTGTTCCAATCATCATACTGACAAAAGAAATAATCGTCAGGAGCGGTGTGACGACATTCAAGCCGACAATTGCCTCTTCACCGAGCATATTTCCAGCAATCAGCGTATCAGATAATGACATTAAAAATACAACTGCCATTGTAATGGAAGCCGCTAAAAGCTGACTTTTAAATTTTTCCTGACAAAAAACTTTTGTTTTCGCCATTGTTTTCATCGCCCTTCTGGGTATTATTTTTTTTGATTAAAATAATTATATCATATTTTAAAAAAAAACACAATACGCTTTTTATGAAAAATATCTTTCCTGTTTTTGTACAAAACGCACTAATTATGTATGGAATATGAATATTTTTATAGAAATCAGTGCTTTTCCTTTGAATAAAATTATGCTATCATAAAAAGATTGCTAATAATAGTACTATATATAAGGTATCTGTATCTTGTTTCGGAAATATGAACAAAATGATAGAATTCTTTTTCAGTTTCATTCATGATTCTTTCATAAAAGCCACTATCGTTTAAGCCAAAAAATGCTGTTTTTGCTCTGAAATTTGTGTAAATTTAATATAAACTTTACACATTATTTGGTGATATAGGCGAGATGTACATAAAATATTCATTCGATTTGTTCATCATTTATTCAAAAAAGGCTTGACAAATCATGAATAAAGTGTTAAAATATATATAGAAAATAAATAAAAAACTTTAACAAAGTTTTAAAGGAGTTGTGTGTTATGAAAAAAATGAAAAATTTACTTACCGTATTGATGGCTGTTACAATGATTGCAAGTACTTCTGCTGTATCTGCTTTTGCAGACGAACCGGAAGAAATCGCTGCTGAAAATTATACTTACACTGTAGACGGCGAAAATTTCAGCTTCTATGATTACCAGCATCAGATTAGTATCACAGACGGTACACTGAAAAACAGTAAGGATATTTCCTTCTATGGCTTGAATGATGCCGGAAATCTTGCTGTAGTGTATTTCAATGTGGAAGCCAACGAAGGAAAAAGCGTTGTCGCTGAAAATGATTCAATGATTTACACAACTTATGCAAACGGAGAAATTTCAGAAGTTTCCCGTGAAGTCGGAACAATGGATTTGTTTGGTTTTGACATGAGCCTTGCTGACAGCTCTATGGAAGGCATGATGAAAGTATTCAATGCAAGCTTAGGCGGATTTTTACAGGCTTATTCCACATCACAGGCTGACTATTCCGCAATCAGCAATTATGGTGATTTGTCCGGCACAATAGAATATGTGCAGGCGCAGCCACAAGACCTGATTTTAATGGACGATAATTATATTACCAATCCGGAAGGTTCAGCTGATGAAGCATTCATGGCAAATGAATGGGGCATTTACAGCGGTTATCAGGTGCTGGACGATGCAGACTACAGTTCTTTCTGCTTCTTTGGCACACAGGGCGATGTTTATTATTACGGCTATGCTAAGACAGAAACCGGCTTTAAAGTTGTCAACATGAAAGGAACAGTTACTGAAATTGACGACAGAACCAAGCAAGTTTCTCTCCAGCCGGTAGACATGTGCTGGACTTCTGACGATGCTTCTCAGTACATTACCAAGATGGCAAGCAATTTAATGGCTGCACAGGGCAAAACAAGCTTAAATCTGGACACTTTGGAATTATACATGACTTACAGATTTAACGGCAGACGCCGTCAGAATGTCATTGAAGCTTCCACTTCCACAGCTTCCGGCACACTGGTATATCAGAATGGTGTTTATACCGGCACACTGGAAGATGAAAACGGAAATACAGAAATTTTATCTGTAAAGCCGACTTGCTGGGAATATATTGTTACTTCACAGACTTCCGGAGTATTTACAGTAGACCGTTATATTGGATTCAGCAGTTCCCTTGCAGATTCCAATCCGACAGCACAGTGCAATTATTATTATTATTACTTCCCGACAGACTGGTTCTGGAATTCCTGCTGGAACTGGGGATATGGCTACAGTAATCCCTGCAACTATTTTGACTGGTCTAACTGCTGGAACTGGTAATGATTTGTCACAAGCTTAAAACGAATGTGAGCATTACTTTCTGGTAATGCTCACATATCCTGCTGAATATGCTGAAAGGAGAATGTTTTATGAAAAAGTTATTTCATTCAGATAAGCCAAAACAAGAAGAACCGGAAGGCTTTAATCCGAGAATATATCGTTTTATCGGGAGTTTCTTTGCGATATTGTCACTTATAAATCTTGCAGTTGTGATTTTCGCATTCAACCGCACCGGATACGGCCTGTATCATGCAGAGGACGCTGTAACACATATTGCAAAAATTGAACAGCATCTTCAAAACTCAAACGAAAGCGTTTTGAATATCGTTGTACATAAAAACGATGTTGCCATTATTAAAGAAGAAACACAAAATATTCATCAGGAATTTGCACTTCTGAATGAAGAAGCAAACAAATTCCGCAGTATTGACCTTTCCAACATTGACGCTACCATTACAAGCGATTTTGAAAAGGCAATGGCAAAAGTAGATATTTATCATTCCGCCCTTCTGAACTATGCAGAAATGTTTGCAGAATATGACGAATCCAGTGCAGAAGACAATGAAAAATTAGCTTATTTCATGAATATGATTGAAAATACTTATGAGCTTCAGATTGAGCCTTTAAAGAAAGATGCTTCTGTTGCAATGAGCGAAATGGTAGAACGTCAGAACGATTCCACTTACACGTTTTATGTAAAAGTTGCACAAAAATTCCTGTTAGTGGTTGGGTTTATGCTGTTGACCATGTCTGTGGCATTGAATACGATTCACTATATGAAAAATAAGGCAAGAAAAGACGCTTTTGAAATTCAGCAGAAGAAAAGAGATGCACTGGAAACAGCAGAAGAAGCTTCTCACCTTCGCAGAAAAGCGGTTGCCATTGCTTACACCAACGTATTGACCGGATTTAAAAACCGTTATGCAATGGAAGAAGATATTAAAAAACGCCTTCAGACAGAAGATTTCACAGTTGCAGTGTTCACGCTGGACAACTTCTCTGAACTGAATGAAAGCTACGGCCGTAATTTCGGGGATATGTATCTTGTGAAATTAGCAGATATTCTGAAAGAAAAATATTCTGACATGTTTGATATTTATCACACAAGTGCGGACGAATTCAGCTTTGTTCTGAAAAAATACAACAATCAGGAAAAAGCAGATGAAATGCTTCCACAAATTATTGAAACGCTTTCCGCACCGAAAGAAGTTTCTAAACTGCAAATCAAGCTTCAAGTTTCAGGTTGTGTTTATCGTTATCATGCAAGCGAACGGCTTGGCATTGACTCTCTGTTTGTGAAGATTGACCGTGCAATTAAAAACGCAAGAAACCAAAATGAACATAGCATTCTGGAATTAAACAGTATTTAAAATTAAAGCAATCCCTGCTTTCAGACAGAAAGCAGGGAATTTTCATTCTTGGAATTATCATTTTCTCTGTTGTTGCAAAAAAGAGAAATAAGACGTAAAATGTGAATAGCAACAAAAACCCCCTCACTGTTTCAGCGAGGGGGTTTCTGTTATGCAAAGATTAGGATTTAAGAAGCAGTTGTTTCATCATGATTGAAATCAGTGGCTTTCCAGTCGGCAAGTTTTGCCTTGGGGTCAGCATGAAACCAGCTTTTGTGGTATTGACAGTATCTTTGACAGCAGCAGAATCTTTTGTACCGAATTTGACAAAGCCCATACCCCAGTATTTGCTGATACCGGTTTTACAGCCATTTGTGATATTTTCCTCAACATTTTTCTTTTTATAATTATATACCAAATGCATAATAAAGTCCACTCACAATATGAAGAAAAAGTGGAGAAAATGGCACTTGATTTCAATAAATCCAAGCTTGACATTTTCAGGGTATTATGCTATAATACACCGGATTACAAGCTTTCTGACGGTTTTCCGGTAGATGATGAAGCATTTCAGCAACAGACAATAAACGACCTTAATTAACGAAATAATAAAATCCCCCTATCATTGTGAATGCAGTGATAAGGGGATTTTTTTAATGGGAATCATCGTCTGATATTAGTATTCCCTGTTTACGAATCATAAAAATGCTGACCGTCATCTGTAACAAGCCGTTGCGTTTTAGGGTACTCAAAAATTTGAGGATTTTCAGCATTTTCGGTGAGATACTCTGCAAATTTACCGGCATACCATTTCGCCATTCCAAGATTATGCATGAGATAATGGCCACAATTTTCGGGAGCAGTTCCGGGAACGCTTTCTACTTTTTCCACAGATTTGAAAGCATTGAGTATTAAATGATATATTTCCTGTGGGGAACGGTTTCCCTTAAGAATCAGATAAAATCCAGTCAGACAGCCCATAGGCCCCCAATAAATGACTTCTTCTTTCCAGTCGGGGTCATTGCGAAGAAAAGTAGCAATAATATGTTCCAAAGAGTGCATTGCAGCGACATCAATTGCTGGTTCTCTGTTTGGTCTTGTCACTCTGATATCATAAGTTGTAATTTTGCCATTGCCAACAGAATCCTCTCGGCTGATAAAAATTCCGGGAACGATTGCAGTATGGTCTACAGAAAAACTTGCAATCAAACCGTCCTTTTTTTCGTTCAATGCATCAGAAGCTGTAATTTCCATAATTGTTCCTCCTAAAGATAATCTGCGATATACTGACTTTTTACGATTAAAATAAAACCAGAATATTCTTTTTAAAGTTTATCATAAAATCAAACGCATGTCAAGTAAAATAAAAGAAATATGGAATAGTTTGTATAACTTTACAAATATATCCTGTTGAATTTGTGCGGTTTTATTTTACAGACAATTGTGATAAAGCGGCTTTCCTGTCAGTCATAGATTGTTTTTATTACTTTTGCAGGACTGCCGACATACAAGAGACGAACTTCTTTCAGATTATCCAGAAATAAATCAATATTATCACCTTCCTGAAATCCTGAAAATACCGTTATTTCTGAAATATTTTCTGAAGAATTCCGGTTCACAATGCGCTATATTTTGCGTTTTTTTATTTTTCCACTTACAACGAAATAAAGCAATTATCAAACTTTTAGCAAAAAAATAAAAATTCCCCCTAGAGGTACTATACAAATCAAAAATTTTACGATAAAATAAAAGAAGAAAATATTATCAGAGGTGAAAGTTTCTATGAAATTAAAAAAAATAACAGCAGTATTGACAGCAATGCTCATGATGCTTAGTATTTCGGCATGTTCTGAAACTGCGGAAATCACCGAAGAAAATAAAATTATGGATTCTGTAAATGTTTCGGAAAGTCAAGACAATATGCTTTCCATTAACCGCCCAGTGCGTTCCCAAACCATGCCCATGGGAGAAGAAGGCACATGGACTGTATTTGTTTATCTATGTGGTTCTGATTTGGAATCCAGACTTTCTCTTGCGTCTATGGATATAGAAGAAATGCTGGAAGCTTCCACAGGCGAAAAGGTTCGTTATCTTGTACAGACCGGCGGTGCGAATGAATGGTATTATGACGAAATCAATCCGGATTCTGCACAAAGATGGCTGATTCAGGACGGCGAAATGACTGAAGTCTGGTCAGGAACTTCTGCTGATATGGGCGAAAGTCAGACCCTTGCAGAGTTTCTGAAATGGGGTGTTGCAGAATATCCGGCGGGAAATATGGGACTGATTCTCTGGAATCACGGGAGCGGAAGCATTAACGGCATTTGTTTTGATGAAACAGCGGAGGCGGATTCTCTGCTTCTGAAAGAAATAGATGCTGCTCTTTACAGTGTTTATGAAGATATGACAGAACCATTTTCTTTTATCGGGTTTGATGCCTGTCTGATGTCCACAGCGGAAACGGCTTCACTTCTTGCAACACATGCAGATTATATGATAGCTTCACAGGAATCAGAAGCCGGCTGTGGATTTAATTATACTGAAATGGGGAATTATTTAGCCGCACATACCAGCTGTAACGGGCTGGAAATCGGAAAAGTGCTTTGTGATGTGTTTTATGCAGACTGTAAGAAAATTCAAGAAGAAACTGAGGCAACACTTTCAGTCATTGATTTATCTAAAATGGATAATTTGATTTCTGCCTTTAACAGTTATGCAGAAGAACTTTATGAAATCACAGAAAATAATGCTGATTTTTCAGAGATTGCAAGAAAAATTTCTTCAGCAGAAAATTTCGGAGGAAACAACAAGCTTTCAGGCTATACAAACATGATTGACCTTGCAGGGCTGATACAAGCCGGAGCAGAAAAATGCAGTTCTGCACAAAAGGCATTGCAAGCTCTTTCTGATGCGGTTGTGTACCAAGTGAAAGGCTCTGCCCATTCATCAGCTTCCGGATTATCAATTTATTATCCTCTGCAAGTGCAGGACGGCTCGCAGGAATTAAGTATTTTCAAAGATATTTGTTTAAGTGCATATTATCTGGGATTAGTAGATAAAATTGCATATGGAGCAGTTTATTCCGGAAATATCAGCGATTATGAAAATCATTCTGTTTTAGATTTGTTCACGAATCACTGGAATGCAGAAGATTATACTGAAAATACGAATAATGCGACTTTAAATTATCTGCTGAGTTTAAATGCACAATGGGATTATACAGAGGACGTTACTACCGGAACAGATATGGAAATTAGTTTTATCAATGAACCTGATTTTGATGAAGAGGGAAACTATTGGTTTTCACTGTCGGAAGAAAGTCTTTATCGTACGGATTATGTTGAAGCGGCAGTTTATTTTCTAGATGCAGAATCCGAAGAAATGATAGAATTCGGCTTTACGGGAGAAATCTGGGAAGATTGGGACGAAGGCATATTTTCCGATAATTTTGACGGCTATTGGTTCTGCCTGCCGGACGGTCAATTTTTATCGGCGTATTTATTTGAAGAATGTGCTGATTATGACATCTACATTTCACCGATACTGCTTAACGGTGAAGAAACATATCTGAGATTTACTTATGATGAAGAAGAAGTAGAAGTACAAATTCTTGACATCTGGGACGGTCAGGACGAAAACGGAGCAGTTTCCAGATTTACAGCTGAATTGCAGGAAGGTGACATCATTCAGCCTTTATACACTGCCTATGATTTAAATTCTGATGATTCCTATGATGATTACGGCGAAGAATATGAATATGACGGCAGTACAGAATTATATTTCGAGACTTTGCCGGACGGTGAATATTTATATGCATTCTGTATCAATGATATTTACGGAAATAATTATCAGACCGACCCTGTTTCTTTCTCGATAGAAGATGAAGAAATTTATTTCAATATGTTTTAACAGCGTCATTGTTTCAATCCACGCTATGGCAATATTTCGTCAATCAAGCCATAGCGACATTATGTCAATCATTTGCACACTTAACTTCACACTAAAAATTTTACACACAGAATGTTTTGTCTGTGAAACCGCATATTTTTACTATTGTC
>JAZQIL010000014.1:0-14419 GCA_045541055.1 Oscillospiraceae bacterium | reverse complement strand
GTCGGTTTTCTGCCGACCGCAGGATTCATGTATTCCTGTTGTTGGTATTCGGTTTTCAAGATGCAGCAAAAGCTCCTTTTTGAAGTCGGATCGTAGCCATGTCGTTCTGTGAGCCAAGGAGTTGGGGAGATATTTTGTCTTCCTAAGACCGCTTGGCCTCCGACTTGTCGGTTTTCTGCCGACCGCAGGATTCATGTATTCCTGTTGTTGGTATTCGGTTTTCAAGATGCAGCAAAAGCTCCTTTTTGTGCTTTTACACTTGTATCGGAATGAATTTGCTCACTTCACAACCCTATTCTTCAAACTTTTTCATAAGTTCAGCAATTTTGCACAATAACCGTGTCTTTCTTTTGCTGATCGCTTGTTGAGTATTATCAAATACATCAGCACATTCTGCCTCGGTCATTTCTCTGTAGAACAAGTAAAAAATCAGCTCAAGTTCATCTTCTTCAAGTGCCTGCAACGCCTTGTACAGGCAGCGTTTTTCCGCATTTGCGTCCATGATATGCTCTGGGTTATTGACATTCGTGATAAATTCATGGAAATTCTGAAATGCCCCATGCAAGCCGCCCTTGAGTGATGAAAAGGGAATAAACCACCTTTGATGTTTCTGTTCTCGCTTTTCCTCCCTCCAGTTCATTCGTCTGTAGGCATGGTAGAATTCCTCGGTTACTTCAATATCTTCGTAGTTTCCTGTGCTGGGATTGAACACACTCAAAAATCTCTTTTCCATAGTTTCCTCCGTTTCAATTTCTTGCATCAAAACGAAGGAAGTCACGGATATGCGGCAATGCTGCATTGCCATATGCTGCAAAAGGGCATAAAAAAGCTCCGTTCCGCTTTATAGCGAAACAGAGATAAAATTTGGGAGTATAACGTCGCTTCAAAGCTTGTTGTACTCCCGTTGTTTATTATACAAAATTAATTATGCTTGTCCATTTGAGATAAATACATAAAGGTTTCGTCAGTGTCATCGTAGCTTTCAGGATATACAAGGCAATTAAAGTCAATTAATGAGTGATAGTATTCATAGCACATAGGATGAACTACATATGTGCTTTTTTCGTTGTATATCAATCTACCTTTTACCTGATATTCATACAAAGCTGGAACGATTTTTATTACATTAGGATTTTTAAACCAGGAATTATTTCTATTTACAAAGTGAATATTGGAATCATCGACAGTCCCAATAATCCCACTTTCAATTAGAATTCTCTTTATTACATTTTTGCTTACTTTATCGGTTCCTAAATCAGCATTTCTTATATAGTCATCCAACTCATTATCAGTCATTGTATATTTACGATTACTTAAAATGCGAGCACAGATCTCTCCGATTCCTGGATATGTGTTTGAATACATATTCAGACTATCCGAAATTAGAGTTTCCTGGACATAATGAATCTGTTTCTTCAATTCCTTCTCATGTATCTTATAATAATTTATATTTCCACTAACAATAACCCTGTGCATTATGGATTCAAAGACAACCATAAGTTGCCGCGGCTTCTTTTGCGTGTGCCGTATGATATATGATAATGTGTCAAAAGAAAGGTTTATTGATGCGCTGCAAGTTTCTGGAAGAAAATTTAACAAAAATCGCTTTGCCTCATAGTAATCATTAGATATGTTATCATACAGTCGTCCATCTATGCTACAATTGAAGATATGTGCCCATTTGCTTTCAGTAACTAAATAGAAACACCTCATTGCAATAAATTTTACCAAATCCCTGTATTTCCACTCTATAAAAACAGTATTCCCAATTTGTTTTGCTGGAATTTGTCCTCTAAGTGCTGAATACAATTCGGACGGTAAAGCAATTTTAATACTTATAAAACTATCTTCGGAAAAGCATTTAAAAGTATAATTCATTAGAGTTTTTACAATAACAATGCTATCCAAATCGTTAAAATCATAATCTTCCATTGTATCAACTAAAACTAACATTTTTTCTTTTCGAATATCATTTTTAATGCGTCTTCAGCATCGTAATAATTTGAACTAAATAACCTTTTGGTTACTTCTGTAAACAGATTAACAGTTTGTATGACATCATTCACTGTACCATTTGACATTTTGCCTGCATAGATATCAAGAATGTTCCCTAAATTGGTAGCATCGTTTATTCCAACATCTTTTAAGAAAGCTTTTATAGGTTTTAACTCGCTATCACTATATTGTCTTTCAGATACAAATACAACATGTTTCATGATTGATAACATGATGAATTTTTTTATGTTTTCTTCCAGTTCTGCGTAAGTCCTTGCTGTTCCATCAAGTTGTCCATAGTTTGAAAGCTGTAGAATATAGCTAGTCAAGCTAATTATAACTACATCTTCATATGCGGCTATTCTATTGCTATTGACTTCATACTCTAATTTCTTTAATAAAGATGATTTTCCTGTTCCTGTACGTCCGACTAATATCAATGCGGATTGATCACAAAATAGATCATACGCCTCAACATTAACAAATTTCTTATTAGCTTCGTCAACAGAATCATTCCATTCTCGTTCTGCCATTAATGGTCCAAGATATTGTGGAATGGTTTCAATTCCAGCGTTCATCAATTGTGCTTGTCTTAAATCCTCAAAATACTTGTCACGAATTTCAGCATGCTCAATATTTTCGACAGTGTTCATTGCTTACCTCCCTTAAAATATCCTGCTTGTTCAGGTGCAGGACGCAGGCGAGGTTCTCAAGCAGTTCCGGGCTGGGATTGGTTCGCTGACCATGCTCCAGCTGGCTTAAATAGCCGACAGAAATGCCGAGTTCCTCCGCCAGTTCCTGACTTTTCATAGAATGACACTGCCTTTGATTGGTAAGAAATAGTCCAAATTCTATCTTGTCATTCATGAAATTTCTTTGTTTTTGCGATTTTTTCGCAGCACCTTCCTTAATTTTTGTTTTGAGATTCAATCAGATCAATGACATAATCCGCTGCAAGCTGTGCGGCATGTTCCCGCATGCGGGCATTAGGAATACCGATGTCGTTGGTGACTGTTTTGACGATTCCCCATTCCCATCCATACGATTTGCACAACTGTGCAAAAGAACAGCTTTCCTCATCATAAGCTACCAGATCCCGCCATTTGAGCGGATCATCCTGCATTTTGCTGATGTTTCGCAAATTGGTTTCTGAAAAATAGCCACCAACCTGCAAATTTTCTGCCGCTTTCAATGGAAGCCAATGATGGAATTTTGAGCACTCATAATACACATTTTCTTCCTTGTCCCATACAAAATTCGCCACCACAATCGTATCACACGGAGCCTGCCTTACATTGAAGCACTGTGCTGTACCAGTCAGCAGGATCGTACTTGGAGAGGGGTTCATGTATCTGAGTTCCGACAAATCATCCAGATGTGCCACCATCAGATTCAGCTTGTGAATGTATGCTAAGCGTTTTTTGACGTTATGCAATTCAAGAAAACTGTAGCGATCGCTGATCAATCCACGGTGTCGAAGGGTACGCATGAATGTGGCGTAATCGGATGGGGTGGTGGTTAGGATTGTGGTGCAGCCAAGTGCTGCAGCTGCTATCTGAGGAATAACGGCTGTCCGGTCGGGACAGATGTCTATGAGCTTGGATAGATAGATCGGCATTGGATGATCTGACGTAAATTGTGATTGAGTCGCTACCATGGCATTTCCTTTAGATTATGTCGACTTGCTCGCACGTATGAATCGAACTGCACATACATTGTTGCATTATGCTTGATGAATATACGAATACCGTTTATCTTCTCTTTCTACAAATCAAACTGCCCAGCAACGCTGTCACACCAGTAAGTGCCAGTGAGAGGATTCCGGCATCGCTGGTTTGGGGAGAGGAGGTGGTGTTGTTTTTGGTTGTAGTGGTAGAGTTTGTAACTGTTGTGGAAGAAGCACTAGTTGTCGAGGTGGTTGTAGTGGCAGCACTCGTCGACTCCGGTGCAGTCGCAGCAGAAGACGATGTCGTAGTGCTTGTGGTTTCAGTCGATTCCGTTTCGGATGTTTCTGTCGTTGTGGATTCCGCATCCAGAGCGACAAACGTGAATCCGTGGTCAGCGGCATAGGTTTCCGAAATACTTCCTGTATAGCCATATACAGTAAAATCAGCAAGATCCGTAAAATAAGATGCCGTCGGACGTTCCTTGCGATATATGGAAGCACTTGCTTCGGTCAGCGTTTCGCTGTAGTCCATATCCTCACCATTCGCAAGCACGGTCGCACTCACAGTTGCACCAAAGGCATGTTCCCCGATGGAGGTCACACTGTCCGGAATCGTGATAGCAGAAAGTGGCTGCGAACGGAACCAGTTGCTCTCATCCGCATCTTCGATCGAAATCATGTCAGAAAACGCCACATCCCCGATCGTTGTCAGCCCCTCGGGGAGGACAAGATTCTCCTCCGCAAAATTACAGGAAAGGAATGCACCTTCGCCGATGGTTTCGAGATTGGCAGGGAATTCTGCAATGTGAATTTTCTCCGTGCTGCTGATACCGGAAAATGCAAAGGCATAATCCCCGATCTCTGTAATGCTGTCGGAAAATACGATTTCGCTAAGGCTGTTCAGAGGGGAAAATGCAAAATTGCCAATGCTGGTGATGCCATCAGAAAACACCACTTTATCAATGTAACCCGCATATTCTCCCCATGGAGTCTGTTGGGTTTCCACAAAGAACGGACCTTCGCCGGTATCATCGTAGGCATCATAGTCATACATGTCACCCGTGCCTTCGATGTAGAGCGTGCCACCGTATTTTGTTTCACCTTCATATCTCCATGTGATAGAATCACCGCATGTGCCAGAAGCCATTTCCTCCGCACATGCCATCAAGCTCGTGGATGACAGCAGCATTGCTGCTGTCATCCCTGCGATACCAATTCTGTATAACATTCGTAGCCTCCTCATGTAATACTTAAGTTGTAGTTGTTATTCAGGTAACGAATATAGGCATTTGTGCAAGACTCAAAATCATCAACGCTAAAATTGTAATTATCATTGAGCAGATCTGATTTGGACGCATAGTAGTATACTTTATCGTAAGATATCGATGCATTTTCTACAAAATTTGCCATATGATTTTGCAACATCTTTTCACCGGCTTCGTAATAATCGGATATCAAAGTTTCTATACTTGTTTCTGTGTATTCCGGATTATGAGGATAAAATGAATAGAAACATGCATAAAGATTCCATGCATCAACATCGGCATAGAGATCAGAAGTACTATATACATCATCGCTTCTACCCATCCTAGCATAAAAAGCATCACCGATATTTGTATATTCAGCCAGCTCGTAGGTTCTGTAATATGCAGAATTCATCAATGTTTTCAAGTCGCCAGCCCATCCTGCTAATTGATCATAATATTCTGACGAAGCACCACCATTAAATATTTGTGCAGTTATTGTAGCTGCCATATGACGAACATCAAGTAATTCTCCATCAGAGTCGGCATAGATGCTTACCGTTTTTTCAAAATACTCTATCAATTCTGCATAATCGGACCTTTCTGCTAAATATGTCACAAAATTATTCTGCCAGCCTTCAGTGGAACCACCAACATATAGCCAATTCGAAGTATTATAATCCGGATTAAAGTGGCGCACATACCAAAAGCTGAGCCAAATATCCGTCATAAATTTGCTTCCATTATTATATTCTGATGGATCACAATTCAAGAACAATTGTGCCGCCTTCTGCAATTCTCCCATCTTCTGTGCGAAATACCCATTCAACTGATAGCTCAGAGAATTCGGGTCAGCATTGTCAAGATCAAAGTCACCATCTGTATCCGCACTCATAGGATTAGAATTACAATAGAAGAAATGGTAACCAGCTAAAGAGATTCTACCCTGCTGTTCTTGCATGTAATACCATTTCTTCATAATTGCAAGGTCAAATGCGTTTATAACACCATCCGGATTGAGATCCGCTCTGCTGATCTTACTGCTTTCTGGAATTTGTACGCCAAGCAAGAAATCCTGAAGAACAACAATGTCGTCCTCATCGAAAACGCCATCACAATTTACATCGCCACCACCATTTGTAATGAGTGCAATTGTAAAGTAATTAAGTTTGGATGCATCTTCAACCTCAAAATCATACAAGCCATTTGACAGATAATTTTGAATTGCAGTTATATCCTCATCAGTAACTTCACCATCAAGATTACAATCCGCATTAATTTTCTCAAGCTGCGTCAGTTGGATAGTTTTATTAAGATAATTCTGCAATCTTGTAATATCTTCTTCATTCACGTCGCCATCACAATTGACATCACCAAGGGTTGAAAGGACAATTTCTTTACCATCCTTGATTGTATCATTGTCACTGTCAGCTTGATCTTTTAACGAATAGAATTCCATACCATTTGCAAGTGCAAACGTGTTCTCAGGAGCATCTGTATTTGTCGATTCATAGCAGTCCGGCATAGCATCTGCGTCCTCATCCACATTAGTCAGCGTATCGTCAGCAGTAAAGTAAAATGACATCATTGCATTACTCCATGTTTTCTTGTTAACAAGGCAGTATACACTGAAATGCGGCACAGCTGTACTGAGTGTACCAGTAGTGCTGTCATAGGAAGTTTCCATCAGTTCAAATCTCTGATATTCTTCATTATACCACAGAACGCCAAGATTGTCAAAATCATCTTCATTGAATTTATCAGTATCCAAATCAAAAGTAATAACAGCTTCATCAAATGTTGAGGTTGTATCAAAGCTGAATGGTTCGCCGATCAGACCTGCTACGTTTGCAGCCATAACATCTGTATTCGCCGGACGGATTTCTGTTGTTGTGAGGATATTTCCTGTACCTTCAAATAAAACAGATACCCCATTGATAGGAGAATCTGTATTTTCATTAGTATATGTCATATTCTGTTCGAACTTTTCTGCATTGTCAGAAATACCATCTCCATCAGTGTCAGCCATCAGCGGATTCAAATTCAGCACAATTTCATCATTGTCATAGAGACCATCCGAATCTGTATCTTTCAGTGCAGGATTTGTTCCATATACGCTCACTTCTTCGCCATCAAGCAAGCCGTCCGCATCAGTGTCCTTTCGATAAACATCTGTGCCACGCACAAATTCCTCCAAATTATTCAGTCCGTCCTTATCGCTGTCATACTGTGCATCTGTCAGAGCAGTATCAAAAGAATACATATTCAACGGATCTGATTCGAGAGTAAGAACCTCATAGCCATCTGGAAGATTGTCACCATCAGTATCAGCAATTGAAGGACTCGTTCCAATCTCTGATTCAAACAAATCCGGCAGTGTATCCTGATCTGTGTCTGTCAGCGTATCCCAATGATCATAGGCATACAACATATTAATTTTCTGTTCATCGGCAGCAATGGCAGTCATGGAAATATTGCTAATCTCCGGTGTACCATTGGGTTCGCCGATAAAGCCCAGCGAGATGCTCTGATTTGCAGGAATTGTGCTTGTATATGATCCCTTCAAGCGATAGGAATAATCAGCAACATTCGTTATGGTCGCTCCCCAACTTTCAGGGGGATCAGCCGGAAAAGTAAAATTTGTATCCAGTGTAATTTCCCACGCTTCAATCGGAGTATCTGTCAGATTGGAGATTACAATTTCACCATTAAAGCCAGTACCCCAAGACTCACCTACATGAAGATCTACAGAATACCCTTCTTCCATCTCCACTGTTTTCTGGCATAGATAAAATTGATCAGGCAGTTTTTCGCAGTTTACTGAATGATAGACAAAATCAACAGATTCATTGGGGGCAATTATCGCATTATACCCAGCATTTTTG
Source organism: Oscillospiraceae bacterium (assembly GCA_045541055.1). Taxonomy (GTDB): domain Bacteria; phylum Bacillota; class Clostridia; order Oscillospirales; family Ruminococcaceae; genus UBA3855. The sequence goes on along the minus strand of JAZQIL010000014.1, from coordinate 6,629 downwards.
AGGTAAGTAACACCTTCGGCAGTTGTTTTCTTTACGACACGGCTTTCGTTTTCAATTGTTCCATTCGGATTAAAATACAGCATCCAATTTTCAATAGGTTCTGTTCCTGTGTTAGTGATAGTAACAGAAATAACTTTCGTTGTTCCCCAGGAATTTGTTACCTGACAATCTACTCTGAAATTTTCGTATTCATAGGACTGCGATGTCAACTCGGATGCCGAAGCAGTGATCCTACTTTGCATTATATTCGGTGTGATGCTCTCCTCCAGAAGTATCGCTTGCCCAACAAACAGCACAGCAAGTGTCCCTGAAAGAATTCGTTTCATTCGGTTTTTCACGATTATTCCTTCTTTCTTATAATTTGTTTTTGTGCAAAAAACGACTTGCTATCTTTTCTGTGGATCCTATCCATGCTTTTGCTTCCACTGACAATTTTTCCTCACTAAACCACAGGAGAGAAACGTGCGAAATAGATATTGTCAGTGGCTCGCAAAGGCTATGATGAAAGAAAAAAGTTGAAGAAGATCCTATTTCACATGTATGCATCACTTTGAGAACAGCAAATTTTTCATTGCACCTGTTACCACAAGAATTGCAATTGAAAAAATAGCAAATGTAACGGCAGAATATACCATTTTAATTTCCAAGCACATGCTAATCAGAACTATCAATGTTTCTGTCGCAATGATCAACAAAGTTTTTATGCGATAAACGTGCCGTTCTGCTTTATCCAGAGGTTTGTGTTTGTCCTCGACCGGTGCAAACAGAACAATTGCAAAGCTTCCAACAACAAAAAGAAAAAGATAGACCATTTTCATCAATGGAAGTAGCTTAATCGCCAATAATACAGCTATCACCATTGTTGCGGAGTAAATATAGCAGCGTACTGGAGTTTTCGCGTGGAATCCTCCAGCATAGCGTCGGAGAAGCATATACGCTGCCGAAAAGATAATGCTCTCCCAGAACATACATGTCACAACACCAATCAAAAAAGTGGTAACCAAATTCAATAAGATGGATAATCCTTGTTGAATTCCATACAGATAAATTGCTCTATCCTCGCTTTTGATTGCGTTGTTCACCTCAAGCTGTGCCGTGATTTTTTCAGCAATTGAAGCAAACATTAGAACTTCCGCAGCTTATATGCTTCTTGCGGCAGTTCATCTTGATAGATGTAACATGTACAAGTAGAGTTCACTGTCATCGTTGTGATTACGAGTGCAAGTGCTGCCAACATACCACTGTACTTTGCAAAGAATGTTTTCATGAGAATTCCTCCATTTCATATAAATTTTGGCAATGCTATTTTATCATATTTTCTTGAATTGTGCGAAGAAATGTCATGAAAAGCAGTGTGAATGTCATGAAATGCAAAAACTGTGCTCGATTCGCATCGAAGCACAGTTCTGGATTATGTTTGATATATATATAGCATGGCATCTACTGTAAAAAAAGAAGTGTCGTGATTCAGCTTGATGGAGCCGTCATATTTCTGCAGAGCGTTCTTAACGTTTCTCAATCCATGTCCATGTTCTGCTCCCTGTTTGCTGGAAATAATTTTCCCATTCTGATAAACCACCTGTCCATCAAATGTATTTTTTACAGTAATAAAGAGCCTCCCCTTTGTGTAAATCACTTTCAAAAACAAATTTCGTTCTTGATTTGTTTTGAGCATTGCCTGGATTGCATTATCTAACAAATTGCCCATAATTGTTACAATATCTGCAATTTCCATGTTCAGCGTTTCTGGAACCGCAACATTCACATTTGCATAAATCCCCTGTTCCTCTGCATTTCTGAGCTTGTAATTGATGATACTATCCAGTGGAAGGCATCCACTATTGCTGTAAATACATTTAGACTTTGTTCTATCTGTTAGATTCACAAGATATTCTTGGACATCAACACAATCACGATGCTGAAGCATTTGTGATAAGATTGCGAGATGATTTTGTATATCATGCCTGAACGCCGCCATCTCTTCCTGTGAAGTTTTCATCATTTCACATTCGTGTTGGTAGTAGGTTTTCTCTTTTTCCCAAAGCATGACCTCGATGTTTTTTAGATAAACAAATGCCAATATATCGTATAATGTAAACAGCAAAACATTAATAGCAAGAACAGATGCAATCGACAACAAGGCGGTTGTCTGCGTTGTTGTTTCTGAAGCAAGAATTGTAAAAACTAAATATACCGACGCAGATGACACAATAATACTTGAAAGAAATTGTAAGGCTGCTGGGAGCTTTTGACGCTTGATGCTTCGTAAACTACTGGCAGAAACAGCAACTCCAAAGGAAAGCAATTTCAACACGACCTGTACTGTAATGGAAACATATTTGGCTTTATCGAATACTTCGAATTGAAAGACGCCAGCACCTGCAATCACAAGCATTTCCATCAAGAACATAAAAATATAAGTAAATGCAACTGCACTTAATCGCTTCCTCAATGATGCACTATAAAGCAAAGTAATCACATAGTAGCAGCCGAGATTGCAAAATAATGTTAGTAACGGGATATTGATGGTCAAGTGTAATAGTGATGTCGCTAGAAAGTACAGCCCATACGCTCCAACAACCAGCATTTTCGACTGCTGAGATGGTTCAAAAAAAATCCGATAGAACTTTTGGATGATAAAAATTGTGAAAAAATTACAGATCAAGTATACTATAACGTACATCGGATCAGCAGTCATACACATCCCCACCTTCCATTTTCAGCTGAAAATCCTGTATTTCTTTACGTTTTGATCTCCCTATTCGCAAGACTGTATTGTTTGTCATTTCCACCTCGTCGTATCGAAATACCTTCACCTGATGATAATTCACCAAAAAACTTCTATGAATGGAAAGGAAATCAAATCGTTCAAGCTGTGACGTTAAATCCTCCATAATAGCATAGAATTCATCTGTACCGTTTGTGGTAACAACTTTAATTTTTCTGCCTTCACTTTCAAAGTATAAAATATCTTTCAATTTCACTTTTACTGTATCGTGGTTTTTCTTGTAACTGAAAACGTCTATCCATAAGCCCATGACACGTGAAATTTTGATAATCACTTCTTTCAGTTTACCATATTCGACAGGTTTAACGAGAAAATCTAAAGGGCTGTACTGAAACAATTCTAAAGCGTACTGTGTCTTTCCCGACACATATACAATTTGCACACCGTCATCCACTAGTTGCTTCCTGATAAACTCACTTGCTGTAATCCCACTGATATCATCCATCTCAATATCCAAAAAAATGACATCAAAACATACACTCTGTTTCAGATGCTTACAAAGTTCTCTTCCAGAATAAAAAACATCGATCTCAAAATGAATGTTCAACTCCTTGGCGATCCGAAGAAGATATTGCTCAATCTGTGCACAAATAATGTTCTCATCGTCCACAACTGCAATCTTAATCGTCTTATCCATTCTACCACCATCCACCCATATAAAATTGCAATCATTATACCACAAAAAACGACATTATGCAAGAGATTTTCGATAAAATATGCAACTTTCTTTGCATTTGTGGTATAATAAAACTATGGACTGCAAGCAATAATTTTCGTCAATTCCGCCCCTAAATGCCGAAATACGGTCATTTCACGAAACATAGGCACTCTGCATCCGCCGCCGGACAAGATTCTGACGGCGGATTACTTTTTAAGCGGTCAGCTGCAGTCGGCTGACATAGTTTTTCTTCATTTGCAGGGAAGAATGCACATAGCGGTTCAGCGTGATGCCTGCATCCGCATGACCGAGCAGCTCACTCAAAGTTTTCGGATCGAAGCCGTTTTCCACGCAAACTGTCGCATAAGTGTGGCGGAGCATATGAAAGTTTACCTTACGGACACTGCAGGCTTTCAGAATCCGCTGAAAACGATTCTGCATCGTTCTCGGCTCGGTTGGCTTTGCTGTTCCGGTCACAAGATATGCCGCTGGATTGTTTCTGAATTTCGCCAACAGTGGAATCAGAAATTCCGGAATCGGGATGGTGCGGACGGAAGTGCGGCTTTTCGGTGTACCGATGATGACCTCGGACGAGCCGCCTCGGTTCACACGCTGCACCGTCCGATTGACTGAAAGCAAGCCATTTTCCAGATCAATATCCTCCCACCGCAGACCGCACAGCTCGCCCACACGAAGTCCTGTAAACATGCAGAGCAGCACTGCCAGATTGGTGCGATCAGGATTACTCGTGAGGTGCTGTTCCAACTTGCGGCGTTCCGCAGCAGTCAGCACTTCCACACTTTTCTGTTCGTATTTCGGCATTGTGAAATGCACCTCACGGATGCCATATTCCTTCGATACATACACCGAAATACTGCGGAAAACCGTCATAATGTCACGGACGGACTTCGCAGAAAGACCACCCTTACCGCTGAGTCTGCCATGCTGAAGCTTCTGCATGATGAAGGCATTCATCCGGCTGGAAGTCAGATCGGTTATGCGGACGATGCCGAGAATGGGCAGGATGTGCTTGTTGACGATGCTCAGGTAGTTAGCGTAACTGGACGGTTTTACACGCAGTTTCGCAGAAATAAGCCACTGCTCGGCGGCATCCCGAACGGTCAGTTTCAATGAAGAAACAGGCTTTTCCTGTCCGACAGCATACAGCTCTGCCATCTTCTGCTTGACCTCTGCAAGGGTGCGGGCATAGACAGATTTGTATCGGATGCTGCCATTCTCACGGTATCCAACCGGCACACGCCCTTCAAATCGACCATCCTTACGCTTGTAAATATTGCTGCCTCTCTTTGCCATAATAACTCCTCCAATCGACAAGAAAATGACGGCTGAAACGCTTGCAAAATGGTTTTACGACTGTTCCAGCGTCGAAAAATTTCAAAAAAACCACAAAAAAGACTTTACTTTTCCAGAAAATATGATATAATAAAGTTGTCATCACCGCAAGTCCACCACCAAAACCGCTGTTTCAATGGGCGGAATTGACGAAAGACAAAGCTACAACAGGGATCTTTGCTGACCTTTTCGCCGTAGGCGAATTGGGCAGCATCTTACCTGCGGCGGTGACTCCCCACGGAGTGGGGAGATGTCACGAAGTGACAGAGGGGACGGAGCCGTTGGCTCGCCGCTTAATATGTGGGTGTCTGCGTCTGTTCTTCCTTAATACCCTGTGTAAGCTTCTTCTGCTGAATCATTCTCCGCAGCTTGCGATCCACTTTGGAATGCAATTTCTGGTGGCTGCGGTAATAGTCATCCTCGATGCAGCGGGCAAGGCTTGCGAACAGTGCAAGGATGGTGGAATGCAAAGACATTGCTTGACAGTGTGACGGAAATTCTTCCGGAGAAGCATGATTTTCTCCGAAATCTCTTACTTTTGCTTTATCCAAATATTCCTCCTCCGCCAGTATCATCACATCCATCTCCGCACAAGTCCGGACAATCAAATTCCGCACAGAATGGAACTGCGGATTCTCCGAAAGCGGCGGAAAATCAACCTTTGCGGATGAATAGACATCATGCTTCTGCTGTTCCATGTCGCACCAGAGAGCATACATTTTCTGAATTGACTCATGCTCCGCAAGCCTTTCGAAAATCCTGTCCACCGTCCGCTTGACCTGCGGTTTCAGGTAGCCATACACCTTTTTGCCCTTCGCATTGGCAAGCTGTGAGTACAGATGCAAGATCAGATTACACAGCTCTGCATCCGTTGTGCCGGACTGAATCTCAGCGGCAAGCCTGTGCATCAGATCGGCGGACTGCTGTTTCAGAAGATTCCTCAGATCGGTTTGCTGGGCATAGAGATGGTGCAGTTCGTCCGCATAAATATCATTCACAAAGCTGCTGCGGATTTTTTCGATACCCTGTTTGGTCAAAAAACCCTCATGCTCATCCGTGGAATAGACCACGATGTGAACATGAGGGTTCATCTGTTTGTCGTGAAAAGCCGCATACCAGCGTAGGTTCGCAAGGTCGATTTTCTGGGCTTTTGCAATGTTCGGGATCTGCCGCTTGACCAGATTCCGCCACGCATCAAGGGTGTCGTACCCCATCCGCTGGGCATCATCACGCCGGAGGGATACGACATGCGTCCATACGTTGCCGCCATGATTGGCGATTTCCTTTGCGACCTGTTCAAGATCAATTGCCGTATCTTCGGATGAAAATAAACCGTGTGAACCAAATTTCACAGCCCCAGGACGATTTGCAAGATAATTGACATAATTCTCACGATTTGCAAGCCTGTCGGCGTTACGTTCGAGGACTTCCGTAATGAATGCAGAGGCAGATTTCTGGGTAGGTGACTGTTGATAATCGATGTACTCCAGCATTTCCTTGCTGTCGGGAAAATCCTTCAGCAGGGAGTCAATCAATTTTCGCTGTGCATCCGTTGCCGGTGCAGTACCGCTGTTTTGTTTTACAGCAACCGCCCCTTGACGGGTTGCGATGTATTTGACGTAGTTTGCAAGATTTTTCTGACCGCCGCTTTTGAGGTAGCGGCTGGTGACGATTAGTTTTAGCATGGCGTTCTCCCTTCTTTCAATGGATAATGCATAATTGACAATGAACAATTGTGGTGTCTGCTTCGCAGACAAATTTTAAACCATCGCCGCAGGCGATACCTTAATTGTCAATTATCCATTGTAAATTGTCAATTCTTCTGATACC
>JAZQIL010000013.1:0-4216 GCA_045541055.1 Oscillospiraceae bacterium | reverse complement strand
AGCTGATATCTGACTGTACAGCACTGGAACAGGAGCGTGACCGCATGAAAGAAGAAACAGTTTTGCTTGCCGGAATGGTAGAAAGTCTCATCATGGAAAATGCACGGGTTGCCCTCGACCAGACAGAATACCGGAAAAAATATGACAGTCTTTCAGAACGTTACGACACAGCAAAAGCAAGGTATGAAGAACTGGAACAGCAGATTGAAGAAAAAAGCCAGCGTATGCAGATGATGCAGACTTTTATCGACAGCGTTTCAAAAATGAATCCGCTGACGGAATTTGATGAAACATTATGGGGCATTCTTTTGGAGTCCATGACGGTTTGTACCAAAGATGACATCAGAGTAAAGTTCAGAGACGGAATGTGTACCAATTGAATACAATTTTTCAGGGCTATTTTTTCAGAACTCTGCTGTTTTTGACGGAGTTCTTTTTTTGTCTATTTTTCGGTGCAAAAAGCTATCGTTTTTTTATGCACCCCCCTGCACCCCCCTCGTGACTTCAAAATTTACATTGTATCAAAGTCGTGGTGAAAATGGATATTTTCACTGCGTATTGAATACAAACAAACGAAAGGGTAATCTCTGGAAATACCGTGTTTTCGGCATTTTTGAGAGATTACCCTTTTGCCATGTTACTATTCTGCTGTTGAATAGTGAGTGGAAGGTTGATGGAGGGTTATCTGAAAATTACACTCACAAACGATAGGTTAGGCTTTCGTTTGTTTATGCACCCCCTCTTAAAATTTGCTTTCATTGTTAAGTATTATTGAAAGAATAAAACTTAGAAGTATCATAGCTTATTTCATATCACAGAATATCTTTGAATATACCAGGAAAAGCTATTCCCATTGCCATGCATTGTCAAATTCAGAATAATATCCCCAGGTATAGTCTAATTCATTAAAGTTTCCATATTCATCGAATGCGTTATCATTTTGTACTTGCAGTGTGTCATATTCAATATTATCCGCTTTTTTGCTATAGGTGACTTTATCGCCATCAAACTGATACCAGTATATTCCGCCAACTCCCATTTGTCCCCATTGCGTCACAAGCTGTCCTGTGTCAGCATCTTTGTAAAAACCATATGAATGAAATCCGCTGAACCCATATCCGACTAATGTAACATTGCTATTTCGGTAGGTGTAAAAACAAATAGATTTATCAGCTTCACATGAGCCAGTATTTACTATCAATTCTGGAATGCCATCGTTATTCATATCGAAATAAACATATGAAATTTCGTTTATATAATTTATTTTCTGATTCCCATCAAAATCTCGATACTGTCTGGCGTCAAGTGTTACATTTATGAAATTTTCGTAAGCTGAGATATAGCCTGTATTAGTTGTAACTGATGTTGTTTTCAGTTCATATTCTTCGCATTTTCCAGCATGATAATAATAAACGATACCTTCTTTATACTCATATGTAGAAATGCAGTTATTTGCATATTCTTCATATATGGAGTTGAATTCATCTTTGGAGATTGTCTTATCATCCAAACTCCATGAAAAGTTGATTTTTTCTCCACCTGAACTGTATTCATAGTTTTCAAAATATTCATGTTCTTCCGGATAGTACATACTGATATATCTTGTATCATCACCGCTGGTATTATCAAATATATCATAATATGTTCCATTAAAGTGTAATTTTGAACCTGCATACATAGTTGAATCCGTTTTCAAATTGCCTTTTTCATCATATACCCAGATTTCACTGCCTAAGCCGCCGCCTTCATTTACTACTAAGCAAAGTCCATTTTTTGTTTCGGCAATATAATACAGGTATTTTGTGCTGTCCCAGCTTGAATCATAAGTATAGGTATGACCATCATATATTTTCTGTGCAAGTTCTATCAGGCTGTCTGGATTTGATGGATTTTTCTCTTCAGTTTCTTCCGATATATCAGCCGTGGAAGTATCAGCCAATAGATTGATACCGTCTACTTTGTTTTCACTATCTGCATGAAGAGAGAACATTGTACCATCTTTCAGATAATAATATTTATAGTATGGTAAATCATCAGAAACGGTTTTAATCTGATTTTCTAATAAGTTGACAGCCTCTGAAAGCGGCATTCCATAACTAATACCATTAAGCGAATAGTTGCATTCTCCATCGATACTGATAAGAGTAATATGATTTGATTCATGTCCTGCCGAAACGATAATTTTTTCATTGCTGTATTCTAAAGTGCCGTCAGAAGTGTTTACTTTATTCATACTTCCAATGAAGTCTATAAAAGATGTTATTTCCGTTCCAAGATAACCAGACAGTTCTGTTTTCTTTTCTTTTTTTAATTTTATCCAATAATCTGGATAAGTAACTTCTCCATTTCTGACTTCAATTTCTGAAGTATGATATTCTTCATACCCCTTTGCTTTTACAGTAATCATATATTTTCCGGCTGGAAGAATCAGTTCAAAATGACCGGTTTCATCTGTATTTGTTTCCTCTGTTTTTCCTGTTTCAATATTTATTGCACTAATATTAGCATTCGGTATTTTATTATCATCATTTCCATCTTCTACTACCCAGCAAAGAATGCTCCCGTTTTCAGGAGATTCTGAGGAAGAATTTGTTTCTTCGCCAAGTGCATTTTTTACTGCTTTATGAGCATTAACCAGTGTAGCATCATTTCCTTCAACATATGTTAGACTATGTGCTCCTGCTGTTTCCATTAGAAAACTATCAAATGGATCAGATTCGTCCATTTTCCCAGAATCACATACAATCTTTTTCACTTCATTACCTTTAAGGCTGTTATCAGCACTCCATACCATTGCTGCTACTCCAGCAACATGAGGTGCTGCCATTGAAGTTCCCTGTTTATAATCATAATTTTTACTTCCTAAAACACAACTATAGATTTTTTCGCCAGGAGCAAACACATCTACTCTTTCGCCACCGTTAGAAAATTCACTTATTTTTAAAGTAGAACCTACTGAGCCAACAACAATGATTCTATTATATACATTTTGAAATTCTGTATTGTTTATGTTATTTAAAAAGCTATTAAATTGAGATTCCAAATTACCTGATTCTTTTGTACTCCCATTCCCAGCAGCACTACAGATTATATAATCATAACCTTTTTCATATAACTTATTTAAAAAAGCACCCAACATTTCAGAACCATCATTTAGCTCTTTTAAAGCGGCTTCCCAGCCTGATTCATGGTTTATAATTTGACTCGTTCTATCTCGTCTGTTATTTAAAGAAATATTAATTACTTTTACATTTCGCAGAATTAATTCAGCAAATGCTATTTTAAGATACATTGATGATGTGGAATAACTTCCGTTTTCTGTATACTCAAATTCTCCATTGCAACTGACACCATAAAGATTTCCTTTTCCATACGGATATACTCCACATATTCCTTCATTGTTATCAGCATTAGCAGCCATTGTTCCTGCGACATGTGTACCATGAGCATCACTTGTATTATTGTAGAATGTCTGTACAAAACAATCTTTTAGATCTTCATGATCTGCTTCAAATCCAGCATCAATCAATCCAATTCGAACAGGATTTACTTTATCTTTATTTTTTTCCAGTTCACTCCATGCATCTGGAGCACAGATTACCTCTACTCCCCAGCTTTTTCCTTTTAAATCCTCATAGTCTTTTAAATCGTTTTTCCATTGTTTTCCATAGTTTACAGCGTCTGTTTCATAACTTAAAATGTAGTCAATATATGCACTTTCGATGATAGTTTCTGACTGGATATTTTCTACAATGTTCTCCAGTTCATCCATAGTATGAGCATCTGAAAATTTCAGCTGATAATCTCCAGTCTGTTCAATCCATCCGACAATTTCGGCATTATAATTTTCAGCAAGTTGTTCTATCTCATTATAGCTGATACCATCATTTGCCACCAAAAGAATCTCATTGTCAGCATACATGATGCCACTATCAGAAACAGCAACATGTTGGTCATCAATTTCAGCACAATAAATTTCACCAATATTTGTTTCATCAAAAGTGGTATCTTGAGCGATATTTGTCTGTTCCATATCTGTATGTTCATCTGTAACAAGGCTTGCGGTATTGTCATTTTCATTTCGATTACATCCAGAAACCATTAAAAGCATAGAAAAAGCCAGCAGTATACAAATGATTTTTTTCATAGGTCGTCTCCTTTTTCGTTATATTTATATTATAAGGCATTTTCTTTCCTTTTTCAATAGAAACATACG
>JAZQIL010000012.1:0-6078 GCA_045541055.1 Oscillospiraceae bacterium | reverse complement strand
TTTTACATTCTGCATTATCCATATATGCCCCAAATTTTGGAAAGCTTTATGTATTTCTCCATTTTTACTGCAAATTAAAACAAATTTCATTTGTTCCGGCATGCTTACACCAGCCGGTATCCATTTTTTCTTTACCATAATTGTAAGACAACAAATTATACTACTTACCTAGCAACACTAAGCACGCATATTATTTTTAAATATCTTGTAAAAGCTAGTAAAAATCTGCATAATAAAAAGCAGATTTCAATTAGACGTCTTTGTCACCAGTCATCTATAATGGAATCTGCTTTAGGTACATAAACAAACAGAGGAAGGTTTCTCAGCTTGCCGGCTAACCTTCCTCTACACCACCTAAATAATAATACTATTATAAGGTGTTTTTATGATAAGACTTTTTTAAATGTTTGCAAGGCTTTTCAGAAAATCAAGCATCTGGATTTTAATGATTATGATATTTATCTTTACTTATCAGCTGATTCCAAGGCTGATTCTTTTTTATGTCCATCCTGTAAAGCTCCTGATGAAATGCTCATACACAATGGAAGCTATAAGCGGCATCTTGTATTTATTGATAACGGCCGTGTACAGGACCGATTTATTGAAATAAAAAATTTCAAATGTACATCCTGTAACAGAAGCCATGCACTTCTTCATTCCCTTATCATTCCACACTCTCCATACAGCATTCATTTTATAATTGACCTCATTTACAGGCGTCTTACCGGACAGTTTAAGAATGTAGTGGAGTTATGTGAATTCTATGACATCACAGAAAGAACTTTTTACCGCATCTGGAAAAGACTCCTGATTGATGCACACCGCATGAATGCGTTAATTGATACATTTGGTGATCTGCTGAATGCCGCCAGCACCTTCTTCCATACTGACAGTACCTTTCTGCATTCCGTCCTGGAAGATTTTTTTAAGTCCTGTGGGTATTCTTTTATGCAGCCACACATCACATTCAGACAAAGGATTTTGGCACGTGGTATTTCTCCCGGCGGTATCAAATAACCTGTCAGTACCAGTCACATGACGTCTGTGGTAAGGTTTTGTGCAGGAGGTAATATCTATGAATCAGAATGAATTAAACAACAGTATTGCTATTGCAAGCATGAGACTGGCTGCCATACAGCCGGCATTTAACAACACTTACCCGGATATGAATAAAAAGGCTTATTATGACCGTATCTCAAAGCAGCCTTTTAAATTCCCCGACGGACATGAAGTCATGTATTCGCCAGGAACATATGCCTGCTGGGAATCTGATTTCCGGAAAGGCGGATTTGATGCTCTTATTCCTAAAGAACGCTCTGACAAGGGGTACACCAGAAAACTGGATGCAGATATAATCGCAAAAATATATGATCTCCATGAAAAATATCCGCGGCTTACTGCCACTGGAATACGCAACAAGATGATTATGGATGGAATTATTAAGGAATCAGATGCATCTGTAGCAACATTCCAGCGTTTTATCAAGAAAAACAATTTAAAAGGTGCATCTGCACCTGGTCAGAAAGACCGTAAGGCATTTGAGGAAGAGTTTGCCACTGGCATGTATCAGGCAGATACTCTTTATGGGCCGTTCATTACAGAAAATGGTATTTCAAAAAGAACCTACTGCATTATGATTCTGGACGACAAATCCCGCATGATTGTAGGTGGGAAATTTTTTTATGAGGATAACAGTGTTAATTTTCTGCAGGTATTCAAACATGCCGTTTCCTCTTACGGAATTCCACGCAAACTGTATGTTGACAATGGGGCTTCTTATAAGAATGCGCAGCTTCCTTTAATCTGCGGGCAGCTTGGAACGGTGCTTATCCATACACCTGTAAGGGACGGTGCCAGCAAAGGCAAGGTAGAAAGGAATTTCAGGACACTCAGGACACGTTTTCTGGATGCTCTTGATACAGCTTCTATTTCTTCAATTGGTGAATTAAACAAGCTCCTTACAGACTATATCAGAACCCATAATACATCCGAGCATTCGGGCACTGGCATGATTCCCAATACCAGATACATGGAAGATATTTTTCAGGTAAAAATGCCGAAAAGCAGGGAATGGTTAAATGACTGTTTTCTGTACCGTGTAAAACGAAAAGTACGCAACGATTCCACCATTCTTTTAGAAAAACAGCTTTATGATGTTCCCATGGAATATATCCGCTGCAGCGTGGAAGTACGCTACATGCCGGGGGAAAATGACAGTGCATTTATCCATGAAGCAGACAGGCGTGTTCCAATCCGTCTTACTGACAAAGTAGAAAATTCAAAAACCAAACGTAACAACCAGTATTCATTGACCTACGGAGGTGACAGTACATGATTCCTTTTACGAATTACTACGGTATGCAGTTCAATCCTTTTGATAAGGAAATTTCTTCAAGGGATGCTTTTGAAACATTTGACATGGAGCAGGTAAAAGGGCGCTTAGATCATCTGAAAGCCCATCCGGGCATAGGGCTGTTTACAGCAGCTCCTGGTCAGGGCAAGACATTTTCCCTGCGCTGTTTTGCCGATTCCCTGAATCCCAACCTGGTTAAATTTTATTATATATCGCTTTCAACGGTATCCACGACGGAGTTTTACCGCCAGCTGTGTGTAACGCTTGGACTGGAAGTATCCTATAAAAAAACTGTCATGTTCCAGAGAATACAGGATTACCTTTATTCCATGAGCATGAACAAAAATGTACACTGTATGATCTGCCTGGATGAGGCCCAGTATTTAAATGCAGATATTTTTAAAGACCTTAAGATGCTGTGCAACTTCTGCATGGATTCCAAAAACTGTTTTTCCCTGCTTCTTTTGGGACAGCCTGTGCTTAATACACTTATGATGCGCCAGCCAAATGAAGCTTTAAGACAGCGTATCAGTGTCAGCTATAATTTCACCGGATTAACAGAAGCAGAAGCCATCCGCTATATTTCCAACCGTATGGAACTGGTAGGTGCATCTCCTAGGATTTTTGATGACAGTGCCATAGTAACAGCATTTGGCAGCTGCAATGCTTCATTACGCCAGCTGAATCTTATTCTTACGAAAGCACTTACCATTGGTGCACAGAATAATAAACAGAACATTGACTCGGAGATCATCTTATCTGCCGTAAATGACATTGCCCTGATATAGTCAGGGCATTTTTTCGTAAAATCGATGTTTTGCGAACTGTTTGGGAATGGAAGAGAATTTATAAAACAGGACGTTTTTGGGGTAAAAATAATGCCTAAAAGCTATTTTCAAAATATATTTTCTCAAAATTTCAAACAATTTATAAAGAACCTTAGAAATAGCTGCTGGAAAATAGTCTGACTATTTTTATAGAGAAGCAGTACCATGTCTGTATCGAAGTTTTTTATGGCAACACATTTCATTTTGTATACACAATTTCTAGGAATAATAAGATGAAACGCTAGGATAAAAGTGAAAAAAAGAAGAAAAAGATTTAGAAATAATTTGAGTTTTGCATTAGGGATAAAGTGCAGTTTTACAGGTATCACACGTCACTTTCTCTCCATATATCTGCCACATTTACTACAGCTAATTCCGAGTAGTTATTGGACTTTGATTTGTTTAGCAATCTTATCCTTAACTATAGCCTGATGTGATTTCTGTTCGTCAGACCAGAGATTTGCCTCCACCTTCCTTCAGATTCCACCTCACGATGGACACCCTTGGTCTTGACTGTATCCTTCCCACTACTAGGGCGGATTGGGGACTTTCACCCGTTAGCGACGTGCGCCGCAAGGCGCACTAAAGAAAGGCTACCCAGTCAAGTTGATTTGGGTAGCCTTTAAAATCGGTATTCAATTTTTATGATTATTCAGCTTTAGGAAGTAATAATTCTTTAGTTCCAGCACCAGTACTAAATTCTACTTTGATTGCACCGCCAATGGTATCAAGAGCGTATAATTTTGCTAACTCTGTTTCATTAGTAGTAGTTGCACCAATAACAATATTATTGGTGGTCTCACACAAAGAAGATGATACTACAAATGGAAGTTCTTTATTTACCATTGCATTTGAAATCTTTTCCTGTAACTCTGTGAGATATGCCAATGTATAAGTACCTTTTACGAAAGTAGTATTATTTTCACTTCTGCCAAGTTCTTTACAAATATCGGTTCTATTTGCTGGTGTATCTTCTGTAAGAACGATTACAAATTTTCCATTTTCGTCTGTATAAGAACCACCGAAAAACTCTGAGGTATTTTTTGTCAAATCACTACTATTGACAGCTTCGTTATATTCTCCCTTGCTATCAGCAGGAACATCTTGCACAGTGGTCTCTGGCACTTCTGTAGCAATATTATCTGGCACTGTTTCGTCTGGTGTTTCTTTTTCTTGTGTACCTTCGATTTCTGTACTTTCACTTTCTTGAATGTTTACAGATTCTTCTTTGTTGTTCTGTAAATTTTCAATTTTGTTATTGTTTTCGATTGGTAATGACTCAACTGGTGGCATGTTGTCATCCTCTACTGGTGATAAATGGGTTACCATAGAAATACATAAGACCAATAAAGCAAAGCATGCTACGATTGATCCCCACTTTGCCCATGCAAAATTATTTTTTCTCTTATTGTTCACATGAGCCTCCTTAATATATTGATTGTTAATGTCACCAAGAGTATCAAACAAATCTTCTTTTTTCATAATACATAACCTCTTTCCGATAAGTATTCTTTAAGTTTAGAACGCAATCTGTTTAATGTAACCGATACATTACTTTCAGTCATTTCATACCGCCTTGCAATTGATGAAACGCTGTCAGAATACCAATATCTACAAATGAATATGTTTCTCTTTTTGGGTGGCAAGGTTTCCAGAAAAGAATTAATTGTTGCGACAAGTTCTCGTCTGTCAATTTCTTGCTCTACATCATCCAGACCAGATACACACTCTGCAAGTTCGTCAAGAACAACTGCTATTTCTCCGTTTCCACGTTTCATCACATGATTATGTTTGTATTTGTTAAAAGCTAGGTTTCTTGTGATTTTTCCAAGGAACGCCGATAGTATTGTTGGTATGGTTGGTGGTATAGAGTTCCATGTACTTAAATATGTATCATTGACACATTCTTCTGCATCTTCATTATTACCTAGGATATTTTTTGCAATAGAAGTACAGTATTTCCCATACTTCTTTGCAGTTGCAGATAATGCACGTTGGTCTCTATTAAAATACAACTGGATAATGTCCTTATCGTTCATACTCAATCCTTTCTGAATTTTTCCCTTACACCTATATAGACAACTTCTGAATCATAATCTTACACTTTTACACAAAATTTTATCTTTTATCTTTATCTTAATTTATATACCAAATATACCAGAATGCAAATAGAAAGGACATAACAAAAACCGACGATGCTATGTCCTTTGAAAATAATATTATATAGATTTGGCACAACTTCAAACAACTCTGTTTTCAAAATCGGTTCGGTGTAAATTTATACATCCGAAATGTAGAATTATTCACTCTTTTCATTCAGACACACAATTCCGAAAAGGGACTAAATAAAGAAGCTTCTGCCAGTAAATATCATACATTTTCGCAAAAGTGATACCTTTTAGCAAAAGCCTATTATTCAGCAAGGTTTCAAACCACCCCACTGTTACAATATTCAAATGGTTCATTCAAAAGACCAGAAAACACACATTCATTTTCTCCCCTTAATATCCTACAAACCGCAGAAAATCAAGGTTTCCTCGAAAGCAGACAAACGGTTTCAATATTCCCCTGAACTTTGATTTTATACTGCATAACGAAAATAATCAATAGATTTTCAAAGTGGGGTAACGGTTTTATCCCCATACCCCCCACTTCCTTTCATCGCATTACAGTATCTATTTCATGAATATCGACACCAGCATTGTCTCAATAATTTCTTCTCTGTTTATGCTACCATTTGTAACCAACATTCGTCCGCCACCCGAAACAGAATCTGCTTGCAAATTATCAAATTCCAAATCCGAAAAAGCAAATTCTGCTCTTAATGTGCAATAATACTCATCATTTGTCTCATTTATATTTTCATCTGCACGATCCACTATATGTACAGGAAGTCGG
>JAZQIL010000011.1:0-12908 GCA_045541055.1 Oscillospiraceae bacterium | reverse complement strand
AGCAGATTTTATAGAAGAATATATTGATGAAATGGAAGAAGAATATCTCAAACTGCTGAAAGAAATAACCAATAAATGATATTATCCTCTGTCAAAAATAAAAAAATGTCGAAATATAGGGATAAAACATTGTCAACTATTTTATTGAAATGATATAATTTCTTATTACATGTGTCTTTTCGTAATAGCAGCGTGAGCAGTAATAACAGTCATCGTATTCGTGCAGGTCATCTCTGTGAATCAAGTCATCACACTCATCGCAATGGGCGTAAAACTCATCGAAACAAGCTTCACAGAGGCATCTGTCATAGTCAGAGCCGTACACATCCGTGTCGTATACGAGGTCGCCGCAGCATTCGCATCTGGAGCATTCGTTATCGACGCAGGTATCGCAAATCGGGTCGTCATTGATTGTCGAATAGTAGGTGTTTGTGATAATTTCACCACAGCAGGTACATAAGATATTTTCTTCCATTGAAAATTCCTCCTCAAAATTATAAATCTTCCGAAACGGTAACAGGCTCATTGACATAGAGTCTTCTGCGTTTCAGATAACTGATTAGTTCGGGTTCTGTGATGTAGCTGACAAATTCAGACCAGGAAATATTCTGCATTTCGCTGTCTGTCAGATTCATGGCAAAGTCACAGATTCTGTCAACGAGCTGGAGCGTAGCATAGAGCGTTTCCAGTTTCAGCGTGCCTCTGAACATTCTGAACTCGATAGTATGGCGGTTGCAGAGGTTGACAGCGTGGTATCTTCCGTAAGTGCATTTTGCTTTGTTGAGCAGTTTTTTCGGGGTAGACTCATAGCCGAGCCGTGCTGCCCAGTGGTTCATGGCAGACTCCGTTCTTCTGGAAAACTTTAACAGCTCGTTCCAGTTCTGCTCCACAAAATACAGAATTCTCGAAATCGCCATATCCTGAGCAGCCTCAGTAATTCCAAAGTAATCCCGGTTCACATGTACATGCAAGCCACATGTTGTGGTCTGATGACTTCTGTAACCGAGCTGTACAGCTTTATGCAGCACATCTTCCCAGCAGAATTCGTTCATGTGATATTCGAGCGACATTGGATGAGTGACAATCTCAAAGCCATTGTGAAGGCTGCCGTCGTTCTTGATGTAGATATGCTCGTCAGTATAGTTGCCTTCTTCAAGGATTTCCAGAGCATTGTCATCATCGTGACCGCCTTCATCGACTTCCAGCTCCACGCCGAGAAACCGCTTGCCTTCGCCATAAAATACAGGTTCCGGCTTATACGAATACTCACGGATAGTGTGATTCTTACGGGAATAGCAGTCATAGCAGAAATCCATATCGTTGTAGGTATAGATGTCATCCTGGTGAAGCAGCATACCACAGCAGTTACAATGATAGTACTCATTTTCGTAACACGACCGGCACACAAAATGACCGTCATCCGTAATGGCTTCGCTGTTATAAATCAATTCGTCACAGCATTCACAGCAGCCACATTCGTGTCTTCTACAGTCGTCGCATACAATGTCATCACCAATCCAGGAATAATTTTCACCTTCATGAATGATTTCACCGCAGCAGTCACAGATTCTTACATCTTCTTCGTCCATAGCAATTCCTCCTTCTGGACATAAAAATTGCCCCTGCCAATGTCGGCAGGGGCTTTGTTTCGGGATTAGTATTCTTCTGCAAGTAACATCGTTGAATATTCCTCGCTGTCAATAACGTACACTTTGGCAGTAACGGCTTTCATCATGGGGATAAAATAATTCATCTTGTATTCAGGCTGCTCGCTGAAATGTACGATATGCTGCATCCCTCCGATGTCTTTCAGTTCAAAGACCTGGAAATAATCTCTTCCGTCTTCGGGCAGACGGTCGATACAGTCCCATATGAATGCCTGAAGCTCAAACGGGATACTTTCATTCACGCCTCTGGTCAGGTAACGCTGGTTGTCAAACATGGCTTTTTCCTCCTTTCTCTGAGATTTTTGGATTTGTCAGGATTCGTCTACAAGCAGTCCAGCAACGATTTTTGCACCCAGTTTCATGCCCGCTCTGGAATTGACCGTGGCTACAGCATTAATCAGGTCTCCGGCGATGTCATTGAGTTTCTCTGCCTGTTCATGGTTGAGTTCCTGTTCACAGAAGGCATTGAGTTCGGCTAAGACTCGTCCGTACTGCTCTTTGCTGCCGGTTCGGGTATCGAAGTGTTCTGCAAGTTCGTCCAGTATGCTCATGTGCTTTTTCTCCTTTCCGACGAATTTACTATGTCCCTATGCTCCTACCAAAATTCTTGGCAGAGCTTACCATAGCACTTCAATAATATACAATCAAAAAAGAATATTTTGACAAAACTTTAGAATGTTCTATTGACTTTTTTGTATAAGATGTGCTATAATGTGACTAGAAAATTTACTACAGGAGGGAACAACATGCCTAATTCATTTGATTTATTGGAACAGTGGATTTGTAATATGGATATTCATTCCAGAAACGACGAAGGCAGTATCGAATATGATAATAAGCTTTCACAATTCATAGAAAATGTGATTGTCAATAAAGAATTTGAGGTTCAGGAAGGTGAAGACTATATTGGTTATGATTTAAGAATCAATAAAAGCTTTAATGATTATGTGAACCCATATGATCAAAGTCAAAGCGAAGTATATTGCCCTGCTCCTCTTAGAAAAGACGTTGACTACCACTGCCGTTATGTAAGTGATGCTCTGGATGTCATAACCATGCAATGTTGGCTTCCCGGTAAGAATATCTTTATTGCTGCCAGAACAGGAAGAGGCAAGAATACTTTTGTACAGAAGCAGCTTCTGGCTCATTTTGGGCATAATCCAAATGAAAATATCATCATCTTTGAGAACAGGGAAGCTTTGATGAAACAACAGACTCTGATGTTGATTAATAGCTTTGATGATGAAGTGTTTAAGTACAATTCAATAGAAAGCTATCAAAGCGAGAATATGCTAATATTTGGTCGTTCTAAAAATGTCATGATAATCTCTTATCAAAAAGCAGCTTTAAAACTTTTAACGGGTGATAGGCGGTTTATAGACTTCCTGAGCAAAGTTCGCTATGCCGTGTTTGATGAGGCACATTATCTTATTGACGATTCTCCTTTTAACAAGGGGGTTAATATTGTAGCCGATGCTCTTCTTTTTTATCCTGCTCAACAGTTTTATTCGCAGACAAATTTTCTGGTCATGCCATATATGCCCAATGCAACGAAGATATTCATGTCTGGAACAATGGAAGAGTTGTTTGTATATCTTCAGAAATTTTCGGCTTATTATCAGATTAATGAACAATATGGGTATATTCCGAGAGCAGTAGAACATCATGGTGATTTTTCACTTGTTTTAAGTAATCAAAACTATATGAATACACCAAACAGCGTTCTTGTAATACCTACAGATTACTCTTATATCAATCCATTTGCTTATCGTGATTACAGTGATTTGATACCACAAATCGCCAAAAACAATGATAAGTGGCTTGTTTTCGTCAATACCATTGCACAGGGCGAGGAACTGAAAACAAAGCTGAACAGTCTGTATGGAGAGAATACTGCTATATTTATCCATGCTCAGAACAAAAATACAGAGGCTTCTAAATTCTATGAAGAGCTTGTGACCAAAGAGAGTGTATCAGTAAAAGTATTAATTGCTACAACAGTAATTTATAACGGGGTCAATGTCAAGGATACTGAACTCAAAAATATTGTCCTTCCTGTTGCGAACATACCTGTCATCAAGCAGCTAATAGGCAGAAAACGAATGTCTGATGATGAAACTGAACTGAATGTATACTTTCCACACTCATCTCAGGAAGAGATAAAGAATCGTTTCAGAAGATGTATAGAGGAAATGATTTCTTCTATGAAGGAAAGAACCATGGGAGTATTTAGTCAGGCTGTCGCTTTAAATCAATTGATTCCCGATATGCCAAGTTTCACATATGTGATGCCGGCACAGCAGAATCATCTGGATATTAGATTCAGTACCCTTGCATGGTCAAAAGTTCACTTTGATGCGATGTTTTATCTCTATGTACTCCGGCATTACCAGCAAAATCCGGATGCAGCCTATGTGTCTGTCCTGCTGGAAAGTTTGAATATCTCTGATAAATTGGGAAAGGCTATCGAAAATTACGAAGATGGTCAGCTGGATGTACGACAGAGAATTAAGGAAACATTGCAGTCCCTGCTGGAATGTTATGTGAATAATCCGATTGTTGATAAATGTATCAACGGAGAGTATACTCAGATACCTGATTTTACAGCAGAGTTTAATCAGATTCATAAAGACCTGAAAAAGGAAAATTTTGACAAGCAGTGGAAGAATCGTAAGCGTATTGTATCAGAAAAGAAGTTCAATGAATTCATTGATGAACTGGAGCTGCCTTATCATATAGAGATTGGCTCAAAAGATTCTGAAACGGCAGCTAAAACGCTCAGAGTAATTCACAAGAAGTGACAAGAACACTATCTTTGAAACCTCGATATATTACAGAAGTTTCAAGGCAGATTTGGTTTCAAGAATAAATGGCTTTATATAGCCGTTTCAAGATTTGCGTTTTCGCTTGAATGGTCTGCCAAAAGAGCCTTGAAACCTGTTCTGAAACTAGAAAAGGGATATGATTTCACAGATTTTTAGTCCCTCAAAAGAGAAGTTTCTTCTTCCAGCCCGTAAAATGTAAACACTATCCAACATAATTGTAAACATTTTACATGAAGGGAGGGGAACCCCGACCGACCAGTAATATAATATATCTATTAGTGATATAAATAACAATATTAATTATATCTTTACATTAAGAAGAGATAGTAAGGATATGATAAGCATATAGTACAAGAGATTACAATAGAAACGTATATACAATATGTATATAACAGCGGCAGAGGTCACACTTCTGTCGCTGTTTATTTTAACTCAATTCCCATCTGCTCATGAAAGGAGAATGACCTATGAGAGACAAATCAGAGAAGAAGCCTGTTACCAAATCAGTAAGGCTTACACTTGAAGAAGCACAGATGATACAAAGGAAAGCACGGGATGCCGGGCTAAAAGAATCGGACTATATCAGGCACAAGTTAATTGATTCTGGTGAGATAGCCACTCCAAAAGAGAAAGTTCTCTTACAGAATATTATGAACAGTGCTTATACGGCTCTGGTGAAAGCTGGGGCTTCTGAAGAAGAAATAAGAGCATTTGAAAGAGAGGCAGGAGAAATATGGTAATTTTTAAGGTTGTCCGTCATTCTAATGGTGGATATCGGTATATGGTAAATATGCTAAGATATATTTTTGATGACAGAGCATTGGATATGGGCTTCAATGGAATCTCCTGTTACGGCACGAACGAGGAACGTGTTCAGAAAGCATTGCATGAAATGCTTATCGTCAGAGAGTTCTTTGGAAAAGTGAGCGGCAATCCTTTGATTCAGTTTATTGTTTCTTATGACAGTAAAGTGAACAATGCTCATATTGCCTCTGCCCTGACAAAAGAAATCGCTAAGTTTCTGGATGACAGACATCAATATATCTGGGTGCTTCACTATAAGCCCAGGATAGAAGAAACAGGATTGAATGCCTGTTATCATGCTCATATTGTCATTAATCCTGTATCTTATGTGGACGGAAAGATGTATTCGGAAAGTCCTGAAAACGTCCATGCATTTGCCCGTTATATTGCAGGCATTACCGGAACAAGTGTCAGAATTGAATGTGCTTATGAAACAACTGACGGGAAGATGAACAGCTTCTATGATAATCATTATATTCATCCGGCTTTTCCCATTTCATGGTGAGAAGCAATCTGAGATTCGGATATGAGCAAACGGACAGGGCTGCATTGTCCAATACATTCTCGCAAAATCAGTATATCCTGAGAGTGCCGGAACAGACAGTCTCAGGATTCCTTATCATAGAAAGTATCCTGTCAATAAATACTTATAAGTATAATATCCAAGCAACTTATTGAATATTGATTAAACTATTAGTTCATCGTAAGATAATACCAAAAGATATTGGAGGTATTATCTTATGGAAAATAAAGTTGGTGAGAGAATTCGCTATCACCGGTTAAAATGTGGGATGAGTCAGGAAAAGCTGGCATTGGCAGCTGGTATTAATCCGGCATTTCTGGGACATCTGGAACGTGGTCTGAAAAGTCCTACAATGACTACGCTGGATAAGATTGTAAGCACTTTAGGATTGAGTTATAGTGAATTCTTCGATGATTCTGTTGACCTGGAAGATACAGAGAGCAAGCAGTTCTACCTGGATATGATTGTGAATTGTGCCAAGCGGCTGCCGGATGATAAGCTCAAAACAGTTGCCGATATTATGCTAAAATTAATTGAGTTGTCCGAATAACAGATAAAATTCGTCTGACCGGGTATGGTCAGACGAAAACTTTTTTCAGAAATAATACCTAAAAGTATTGATTTATAATTCTTTTTATGATATAATATAGTAAGTGAGAGATTTAAGAAAGCAAATTTATAGGAGATGATGTATTATGTTCTGCCAAAATTGTGGAGCTAAGATAAAAGATGATGCCGTTTTTTGTTCGTCTTGTGGGAAAAGAATAGGAGCTAACCCCGAAGTACCTCTGCAAGCCGATGCTCCAATCACTAATATCGTTGAGAATAGAGCAGAAAACAAGCCGGATAATGTACTTCAGGGAAACGAACAGCTAGAGCCTGAACCAAGCAGCGCAACAAAAGGTTCTATTCAAGAGCCAAAAGATTTGCCTGATATCATCGGAACACAATATTCGTTGACATGGAAATCGTATAGTCTTACTAGGTTTCCTCTCTCTATTTTTCTTTATGAGAATATGACGAAAACTTTAGAGTTAAAAGAAGAAAAGATTGATGTAATCGGACCTGAACCGTGGCTTGGAAAACAAAAGCTTTTAGATTCTATTAGTTATAGTGACATTGCTTCTATTGATTGTAAAGTTGTTCCTGCTAATACAGCAATTGGATGGGTATTTACAGCTTTGTCCATCTTATTGGCATTTATTTTGCTTGTTGGAAGTGAGATTACAGTATTTAGTGTAGTACTCGGAATTTTGTTTATTTATGTCATCCCTTGTTATTCACGTTCAACAAGAAAACCAGTTTGTTTGACTATTACCGAGAAGAATGGCAAGAAAATAAAGTTCAAGGGTGAAAAGGCATACATCCAAGTTGCTACAGATGCAGCAGCAGCTATCAATGCTTTAATTTCCAAATAAGGGTGTATAGTATGTTTTGTCGGAATTGTGGAAAAGAACTTAAGGGAAATAGTAGCTTCTGTAGTAACTGTGGCTTTCCGGTAGATAAAAACAGTATAGATATGATTCAAGTGAACTGTCCTGGTACTGACAAAAAGTCATCGGATAAGGAACTAACATTGACTTCTTCAGATACAAAATCTGTTGTTGAATCTCCTGAAAAAGAAAAATGGGGAATAACGGATATTGTAGGGCTTATAATTTTTATAATCTTTGGAATTGTCGATTTATGGCTTACAAGAAAGCTTATCAAGTTTTGGGTATATCCTTATCTTGGTATTCCTGATACTAATTTTAAAGAGGTTATAGGTTATCTGCTTTCTAGTAATGGTGATAAAAACGGAGCAGTTATAAAGTTCTTGCCTTATTGTGGACTATGTTTGACATGGGTATCTTCTGTTTTATTCTCCGTTTATGCATTTGGTAGTGTGGTGTACTATGCTATAAAAGGTGAACCGGAAAATGTAAAATCAGTTTCAATCGCATTGATAATATCTGTCGCATCAAGTCTCGTATTAGGTGTATGCCTTATAAAAGAAAAAGTCTTTTGGACAGTTCTTGTTATTTTAGTAATCGCTGCGGCAATTGCAGATAAGATGGGGCTTTTGGGTGACAAAGATAAGAAAAAAATAAGGAGAAGTGACTATGTTTTGTAAGAATTGTGGAAGGGAACTTGATGATGGTGTTAAATTCTGCGATGGATGCGGCTCACCCGTGAATTATGATAACAATGTCATAGCACAAAAATCACCCGTCACATCGACAGAATCCATTGTGAAAGCAAATTTTCCATTTAAGAAGATTATAATACCTGTAGCTGGTATTATCGGTGTACTTGTACTTCTATTTATCATAGGAGTTATGACTTCCCCTTCATTGACTGTAGAAGAGGTAAAGAAATCTCAACTGAATGGATACAACACGATTACTATCGGAAAAGCCTTCGACCACTATTTTGATAACACTTCATGGGAAGATTTCGATTCAGAAGAAGGTCTGGGCGTTGTGGAATTTAAGGGTGAGTGTAAGTATGGTCTGTATGACCCGTATGATGCTACTGTTACGATTCAGTTTGTGCGTGACCCTGATGTGGATGATGATTCTTTTTACATATACAGTGTCTGGCTCAGTATCATGTATGAGGAAGATTCTCCGTATGAAGTACTGTTAAGCGACTATGCCGTTGATTACTTTATAGAGACAGTGTATAATGGGAATACTCTAAATGATAATATATTCAGTTAATACGATAAAATTTTAGTATAAAGAGGAAAGTTATGTTTTGTAAGTATTGTGGTTCTGAGATAGAGGATAATGTAAGATTCTGTCCTAAATGTGGAAAACCAGTTGAACAGCCAGCGGTTCAAAGGATGGATAACAACATTTATGGAGCAAATGAAACAAATGTGGGGAACAAGACCTCTTATGCAAATGCTTCATTCTGGCTGGCTGTGGCTGGGATTCCATTAAGCCTTTTTTGTGGAATAGGCTTGTTTTTAGGTTTCCCAGCAGCAATATTGGGCTTCATGGCTGTCAAAAACAAAGAAAGCAATTCTACAATGGCGTGGCTAGGACTATTTATTGGTGCTGCTGAGGCATTGTTTGTCATTGCAGCATTTATGTCCAATTAATGAAAGTGGCTGGTGAAAAGTATGTTTTGTGAAAAATGTGGGCGTGAACTCGAAGAAAACGCTAAATTCTGCGATAAGTGTGGTGTGCCTGTAGCTCAGGATATTCTTCTGCCTTCATCTGAAGATGAAGAGACAGCAAGCAGATCGCATAAAGCAGTACTGATGATAGTAGCAGCGATAGCTGGAGGGCTTGCAGGAATATTGATAGTTCCGTATCTGATAGGTGTATTAAGTACACAGAATCGTCCTTTGAAAGATGATACAGATATTTCTATGGAGGAGGCAACAAATTATCAGTATCAAAATAAGATGACCGAATCCGTTTCAAATCCTGATGAACGGGCTAAATTGCAGAAAAAGAATCAAAGCAAATCGTCCTCAAAGGATACTGAACCCACTGCACAGCATTTAGATACCGTTGAAGATTGTTATCTGGTTAACTTTCTTGGAAAGAGCGTAGGAGAGGTGATGGAAGTACTTGGTGAACCTTATAAGGCTAGACGGGGATATTTAGGCGGCGGCGGAAATGATACCGGATATGAATATGCAAAAGGTGATATTGTTTTCATTACATTATTCTCTTCTGAAGAGGACTTCTACTTTGATGACAGAGATGCCATCGTAAACTATATCTATATGTATCGTGGAAATGTGGACGAGTATGTAAGAACAGGTATGTCTTATAATCAGATAAATGAATTCTATTCTCTGAGCGACTACAGCTATAGTGAGCTTGAGGATAATTATACAGCTACAGCAGAATTTGCACATAATGGATGCAATTGTGTCCTGCTCCTCAAAAGTTATGATGGTAATAAAACAACACCTGTGAATGAAATGATTTTAATCGCCAAAGACGTCTATAATTGACCCCTTAGTTGACCCCAGAAACTTTTCTCCAAACGGGTAAACTGAGGAAAATAGTATATTTTAATGTCCATAAAACGCCTATATACCGTCATTAGATAAAGTTAATAAATTTAACAAAATATTTGTTAGTCCCTCATAACCCGAAGGTCGTAGGTTCAAATCCTGCTCCCGCAACCACAATGAAAAGCACCATACCAAACATAATGAGTGGAGGAAAGAGGCTCACGTTGTTTGGTAGGTGCTTTTCTTATTTATTATACCCGATTTTTCGAGGTTTGTCAAGCATTTTTTGAAAAAAGTTGTAGCCGGACAGCAATCCGGCTCATTTTTTGTCCATTCGGAAATTTTGAGGTTCGCATTGGCTTTCACACGTCGGCGAATCCGTCGGCAAATTTTTTCGGAGCA
Source organism: Oscillospiraceae bacterium (assembly GCA_045541055.1). Lineage (GTDB taxonomy): Bacteria > Bacillota > Clostridia > Oscillospirales > Ruminococcaceae > UBA3855. The sequence goes on along the minus strand of JAZQIL010000011.1, from coordinate 2,726 downwards.
AAGTCGTCGTCATGCCGTCGGCAGGGTCGGCATGGGAGTTTCAGAATCTGTGGTGTGCTGTTCAGTATGCCACGATTTTTTGCTTTTTGTGGCGAACAGGGGAGAATATCTTAAAAAACAAGGTAGGGAACAGGCTTTTTCTTAAAAAACAAGGTGGACACGTTGCTTTTTAAGGTGGTAACATCCAGAAAAGCAATAGCTGTTCAGGAAGTGATGCAGAATAGCCAGAATGTTAAGAACTCTTTGCCGACTGAGTATCTGTGCAGAATCCTAAGAAAGCTTCAATTAGACAAAAAACAGACGTATACCCTGACGACTTCTTTGTTGGTTCAGCAGATGTTGCACGATTGTTGCATGACCTAATATATCTGGTATCATGGATACTTTCTGCATATGCTCTGGGGCATATGTGTAATTTTTGTGTGATTCTTTTTGATAGAATTTCGTCAGCAATACGACGGCTTTTCCAATGGTCAGTGATGAAAAAATAGCTAAATATAGCCGTTCTGTAAATAACGTCGGCAAAGACGGCATTTTCTTAAAATTTGGATATTGGTAATATGTAGAATTCAAATAATGTTCTTTCATCAATTATTTTGAAATTGTTGGGTTCTCAGGGAAGTCTTAGCAATTCGGTAACAATGTACAGAAAAGTAAGATTTCTTCAAACTTAGCAGTGCAATAACAGCAAGTACATATCTCTTTGCTAACTATGCTGATTTATGGGATAATCTTAATAAGCTGATAACAATATGCAATTGTGATAGCGAGGAGATGGAATAATGTTTGATACAGGTAGTTATCGTGCAGAGAAACATCAGCAATTCTTCTAACACAGCAATATAACTAGTGGTATGTAAAAAGACTTTAAGCGACAGCAGTAGTATTGCTGGAAAGTCAATAACTATTCATAAACACTACAGAATTAGTACAACCAGAAAAGAAATTCCAAACGAGTGAAACATTTGTTTCTTCATGAAAGGTTCTTGCAATTCTGATACTAAATAATGGAAAGTCAAATCTTCTTTTAAAACAATGGTATAGCTCACAGCATATAAATATTTTTTACTATTTGAATCAGCATAGTGTGTTTTTTCAAAAGCATCTTCTAACCACATTAGGATAGCTACTTGCAAGTTGAAGGTATCAAGGAGCAGAAGCCTAAGAAGTATTTAATTCTGAGAATAGACTAACCACATCAGCATAAGTGCTTGCAAGTTGAAGGTATCAGGCTGTAGAAGCCTAAGAAATATTTAATTCTGGAGATATGCTAATCACATTAAGATAAGTGTTTGTAATTTAAAGGTATCAAGGTGTAGAAGCCTAAGAAATATTATTAAAATATCAATATAACTAATAGCATATAAGAATTCTTCATTAACTAATTCAGAGGTGTTTAGAGATTCAAAAGAACTTTAATCAGCGGATGGTAATATGTGGAAAATTAAGGAATGTTCAGCAAGCATTGCAAAATCATATAAAAATTTATTCAGAAAAAAACATCTGTTTTTTGATGATAGCTTGTTTGCGTTGGTAGTATCTAGTGACGGCAATGACGGTATTTTTTTAAAACTATTTTTTCAGATTCTTTTAATTTTTCTAAATTAAAAAAATGCTGTAAATGCCGTCAATGACGTTAATTTCGCCCATTTTTAGAGATTTTTTACTTTGTAACGACTTCTAAAATCAAATGTATATTATTATTCCGATAAGGCACTTCCAGCCTTATCGGAATTTTTGTTTTAGGAGGTTTTTGAAATGGAAGAAGAAACAAGATACTGCGATTGGACGTGAGCTGGAGGAGTACGAAGGCACATGGGTTGGTGATGACCTGCTTTGTGATGAGTGTTGTGATGACCATACCATTACCTGCGACCGTTGTGGAGAAGTTGTCTGGACTCAGGACAGCGTTGATGATGACCATACTTTCCTGTGCAGAAGCTGTTTTACCAACTATTATGAACGCTGTGAATGCTGCGGAACAATCATGCATAATGACTTTGTAAATTGGAGACATGACCTGCCATACTGTGAATCTTGCTTTGATGAATTTCAGAATGAAATCGAAGAATACAGTTACAAACCGAATGCATGTTTCTTAGGTGAAGGAAAACTTTACATGGGCGTAGAACTTGAGGTAGATGAAGGTGGTAAAGATGATGACAATGCCAAAATCCTGAAAGAAATTGCTAATTCCAGTAATGAGCATATCTACATCAAAGCAGATGGTTCTCTGGATGATGGCTTTGAAATAGTAAGTCATCCCATGACTTTGCAGTATCATCAAGAAGAAATGGACTGGGAAAGCGTTTTGAAAGAAGCTGTTAGTATGGGTTATCGTTCACATCAGACTTCTACTTGTGGACTTCATGTGCATGTGAATCGTGATGCATTCGGCTCAAATCAGGCGGAGCAGGAGGAAGTCATTGCTAAGATTCTTTACTTCGTTGAAGCACACTGGAATGAAATGTTTCGCTTTAGCAGAAGAAGTCATTACAATATGGACAGATGGGCTGCAAGATATGGCTTTGAGAAAACAGGCAGAAAAATTCTGGAAAAGGCAAAAAGCGGCTACACCAGCAGATATGTCGCTGTGAATTTGAAGAATTATTACACCATTGAATTCCGGCTTTTCAGAGGGACTTTAAAGTATAACACTTTCATTGCTACATTGCAGATGGTTCAGAAAATCTGTGATGTAGCAATTTCTATGTCCCAAGAAGGGT
>JAZQIL010000010.1:0-2977 GCA_045541055.1 Oscillospiraceae bacterium | reverse complement strand
TTTGGCATCAAGCTGTTCACCGAGAATTTCAATCGCAAAGTCTGTAGTAATCAAAGCAACTTCAAGGTCTCCGTCATAGCCTGCATTGTTGTTGATGACATAATACACCGTATTATCAGATAGTGATAGGTAGTCCTTTGATGTAATCGCCGGATTTTCCCCCACTCCACACCGTACATGCGACTTTCACCGCATACGGCGTTCCATCAAAGTTATCGTTTCGTCATATTAGCAAATATTTCAAAGCATTCAGAAACTTTCAGATAGCAGGATTTCCTGCCATAGTTCCGCAGTTTCTTTTGCTTTGTCATAGGCAACTCCCCCTTTCAGGTTCGTTTTTCTTGGATAAATCCTAATCATACTCGAAGCTATGAGGATATTTGCCTATAACTAATTTATAACCTTGACTTGTGGCTGTTCCTCCGTTTTCCATTACAGAAAACATCATCAGTAATGCCACTACTTTACCCACGGTTAAAACAGCTTATTATTCTTCGTCTGTACCACAAAATGTGTACCGTAGGTTGCTGCGTTCCGATAATCTTATCTGTTCATATGCGGTTAGGTGCTTGCTCTGAGCCTGCTTGCTGGATAGTGCCTGTAACAGGGGCTGCCGAACGTGATGATATCGACAGCCCCTAGGTCACCCCCTCTCAATTTTGATACATCGCCGTAATGTTTCACCCACGGCAGCCTTCTGTGTGTGACCAGAATCGGGAACGGTTCAATTTCTGAACTTGCAACAGGCTTAATTCCAGCAAGTATCGCTCCAAGACAAAAACCTCCGCTGCCGTCGAACAGACTGCCGAGTGTCAGTTGTTTCTTATCCATCATCGTCCTCCTTCGCATTCCTGCACAGCGCAAGCAAGTTTGATAATCTTGTCCCTCTACAAATCCATAATCACACATACGCTTAAACCAATCAGGATACTTGGTATTAATTTTCAAAGCCTTGTGCAGTTCACGACCGCTGACAGTCGGCTTTTCATTCTCATAGTTCACAGCTATCGCAATTTCATTCATTTTCAGATCCTCCGTTCTCTGCCTGTCCGAGCATCTGCTCACAGGCTTTTGTATAAAATTCTTTGCTGACTTCAAAGCCGTAGCTGCTGCGCCCCAGCTCTCTTGCGGCTCTCAGCGTACTGCCGCTTCCAGCACATGGGTCAATCACGACATCGCCGGGGTCGGTAAAAATTTCAATCAGACGTTTCAGCACAGAAATTGGTTTCTGACTCGGATGTATTTTCGGGTACTCCTTAGTGCTGTCTTTGCGCCATTCAAACCAGTTGAAAATCATATGGTGTTTTCCGTCTGCATCGATATTCCGGAACTTCGGCAGCTTTCCTCTGTAGAGAACCAGTGCATATTCCGTAGCACCTACAATCTTCATATTGCTTTTCAGCACTGATGGGCTGTAGTTTTTACAGAACACCAGCGGAATATAGTTCTTAAAGCCGTTCTTTTCCGCCGTCTTTATCACTTCCGGAATCTGCTGAAATGAACAGAACACAACCATACAGGGAGCATCTTTTTCGCCTTTGGACGGTTCTTTTTTCAGAAGGCGGCTACAAAAGGCGAAATACTCAGCAATATTGAAGGTAAAATCAGTGTGGAATGCTGCTTTTCCTGCCTTGCTGCTTTCACCATTTTTGTTGTCACCGCCAATATACCAGTCCGGACGGCTGGCATAAAAGTCAGTGCCGATATTGTAAGGAATATCGGCAATCACAAGCTGTGCTTTCGGAATGCTGTAGCCTTTGAAGTTCTGAAAATTATCATGGAATAAAACACATTTCACATCAGCCATCGGTTTCCTCCAGTCGTTTTTTCAGTGCCTTTCGGAATTCTTTAGTCCCCAGCTGATTGCCCTCTGTCTGCCATTCCAGTTCAAAATCAAAACGTACTTCAAGCTGACGGACTGACCAGCCTGGTTTGAATGTGCGCCATGTTTTATCATCCCATTCTCTGAGCTGTCTCCAGAGGGCAGGAAAATCGAAATACAGGATTCGCAGTTCATTCAGCGGCTGTAGCGGACAGCACCAGCAGGACACTCTGCCGAATTTCTCATACAGACCGCCCCAGTCATATCCGTGCTCTTTGCAGTATTGGAGACAGTCAGCTTCGGTCATGCCCCATTCTACCAAGGGCAGACGGACATTCGGTCGGGTGTTGCATTTATGTGTAATGCGCTCCGTTTCATCAGCGGCAATGCCGATATATTCGATGATATCATATTTCTCCCGCAGTTCCCTGAGATACTTCTCACGGGGGACTGTTTTCAGAAGATTGGTACTTCTTCGGGTCAAAGTCAAGTCCCTGATGATATTCTGCTTTCGCACGTTTGTTTTTTCGAGCCATAAGATTTCACCTCTCTGTGTGGTTAGTTTGATTTTCAACTGCAAAACGGCTAATCATAGTCAAAAATGATTGGATGGCGTGATGTAACCGTTTTGCAGCATTTTCTGTAACTTTTAAGATGTAACCATTTTGTCGTCAAATTGTCGTCATTTCAGATGACATTAAATGGCATCAAAGACGAGCCTTGACAGCAGCAATCAGTTTTTCCTGTGTTACATCTTTGTTGGCAAGGGCATGAAGCACATCTTCATCAACAGTGTCTTTTGTGACAATGTGATGAATCGTAACAGTCTGCTTCTGCCCCTGCCGCCATAATCTTGCATTCGTCTGCTGATACAGTTCAAGACTCCATGTCAAGCCGTACCAGATGAGAATATGACCACCGGACTGAATGTTCAAGCCGTGTCCTGCTGATGCCGGATGAATGAGGGCAACAGGAATGTTCCCACTGTTCCAATCCTGAATATCGTCTGAGGATTTAATATCACGAGGACTGTAGCCACATGACATTAAATGCTCTACAATACGAGCCTTGTCATGCTTGAACCAGTAGGCAATCAGCACAGGCTGTCCGTTGGCGGATTCAATCAAATCTTCCAGCATTTCCAGCTTGTGATTG
>JAZQIL010000009.1:0-2236 GCA_045541055.1 Oscillospiraceae bacterium | reverse complement strand
CAATATATCCGAACAGGATATACAGAATCCATAAAAACACGGTTTTCATCGTTCCAGCCCCCTGATTTTTTCTTTTACTTTTTCCAGCACTTTCTGCTGTTCCACAGCCTGCCTGAACTGTGTCAGCTTCTGTCTTACGGATACCCTGCGCTTTGCTTTCTTTTCGTTTGCATGCACATAATCCTTAAATGCCTGTGTCAGCACATCCGCATCCCTTGCCTTGAAAAATACCATGTATTTAGGCGGATCAGTAGTTTTATCTTTTTTTACCGCAAAATCCACATGGTACTTTTTTGCCACACGTTCAAACGATTTGATGTTCCCATCCGTAATTTCTATGTTTGATACGCCTACGTTCTGCCCTACCAGATCCTTTATGCTCTGCTTCCCCTGTTTTGGCAGGTGCTTTTTCTGTTTATGGGCAGCAAGATAGGATTTTATCATCTGCTCCAGCACCCCTGCGGTAAACTTCGTGGTATTTACTGCCAGCATGACCGTTTTCCCTGAAATCTCATCCTGCATTACTCACCACCACCTATTCGTAATGAATTTTCATAATGACATTTACGGAACTGCTCACAAGCTTTCCCGTAGTCCTGTCAAATGCGGATATGTTGCAACGGTATTCCTCAATGTCCTTTGAAACAAATTCCGTTCCGTCAACTGCCACGGTTGTATCCGGCTGTATATACTTGGTTTCATACAGGACATTATTCAGTTCATCATAAAATGTCAGCACAATGTCGAACTGATTGTCTTTGGGATACCCTATATAAAACAGCGGGCTTTCATCACTGATTTCATATCTCTGGCTGATGGCAATGTTAATTCTCGGATTTTCTTTTGCTTCCTGCGTTTCCCATATTTTCTCCACATGCTTCTCATACTCACGGATATAAACCTCTGTCTCTTTCCTTTGTAAAAGAAAGAAAATAAGAAAAAACAAAAGCAGAAACACCACGACAAGCACTATAATAATTCTTTTGCACTGTTTGGATTTCCTTTCTTTTTTCTTTTTATCGTGTTCTTCTACAACCATAAGTTCATTTGTATCCATCACTTAGTGACCTCCTTTCCCTCCTTCTGATTTGATGCGAGAGTCCCACTATTATGGTGGAACATATCGCCTTCCATGAAAATAAACCATACATTCTCCTTTCCACCTCTGGACAATTTGTCCAAAAGTTATCAAACGAATATTCACAATCCATTTTCGCTACTTGCTCATAACCAAATGACCGCTTTGCAGTTTATTTGGTTAAATTTTGTTTCTTCTTTCTGCATGAAAAGAGCAGCCATGTTACTGACTGCTCCATCCTTTGAACAAAAAATCCAGAAGTTCTATAATTCTACTTTTAGACTTTTTGTCCAAAAGTGTCCTGCTATGATACTGATAAGTTCCCATGCAATGCCAATGATTTTAAATATCAACACCATGCCGCCAATCAATCCACCAATGATACCATTTAACGCCAATACACCCACGCTTCCACCAATTCCAAAATTACTTGGTATCAGCCACAGACACATTCTCTTCATGCCAAATGGAAATCCCGCCAGTATCCAGTACAGGAACAAATCAAATTTCTCTGTCTGATTACACAAAAGATAACAGGCTAAAAGCCATATGCCTGTCACAATCAATGGAATCAGTATCTTAAATAACACCTTTTTCATGCCATCCACCTCCATACATATCGTGCTTCACTTCCTGCTGGTAATAATGATTTATGGTATTGGGAGCATTGTAAAGTGCAGTTATCATATACGCCTTGATATTGCTGATTTTCGTTGTTGTGTTCTTCATGCAGTGCATAACGTACTCCAGATGTCCGGAATTCAATCTTAAAAATTTTGATTTTACAAGCTCATACGGATAGTCTTCCCCGCCAATTCTTACGGACTTATGTTTTATGCAGACCACTTCACAGATGACCTCAAACAGTTCCTGATACAGTTCCCTGTCGCTGCGTTCGTCATATTTCATGTGATGCCCATACTCAATATTTTCCCTGATAATTTCCATGTATGCATTGACATCATCCATCGCATCATTTTCCTCATTCTGGTCGGATAGATGGATAGGATAGTAATCTCTGCTGGAATTCTCCGTAGAAATATATGTATTTATCCCTCCATTTTGGGACAGACCTGTATCCGGTTTTGTCTGGAGGCTCTCTCCCGTTTTGGCATGACCTATATCCCTTTCGGGAGATACCTGTGTCCCTTTTGGGAT
>JAZQIL010000008.1:0-16268 GCA_045541055.1 Oscillospiraceae bacterium | reverse complement strand
GCTTTCGGGCTTTCGTCCGACAGCTTTATTATTATATCATGTTTTTTCGATTTTGTCAAGCAGAAGAATTTTGAAATTTTCAATCTTTTTTTGTTAAAATTAGCAAAAGAAAGACTATACCTTTTTTAATTATTATTTTTTCTCTTTCCGCAAGTACATGTTGTTACATAATCAGCATTGATTCGCCCACAGAAATTACACTTCCATCCGCCATTTTCAAGTAAAGATCTATTATGATTTTCTTCTTTAATATCTGCAGCAAGCTGATAAAGATTAGTATGCATTCTTTCTACCTTTTCTGTTAATTCACCAAATGCATACATAAGCAAACAAATCAAATAATTCATAACAAAGCCAATTACTGCACCAATTATAAATCCTAATATGGGATGTTCTTCACTAATCTTTGCTCCAGCAATAGCTTCAATAATTGTTGCTACCCATAAATAAACCCTTGCATAATTTTGTATTTTCTCTCCAGCGTTATCAAACATATTGTTTACCACCTTTCATTGAGTACAATTGAATTTCTTCAAAAAGTTTTCTATCACGCTCTTTTTTAGTGTCGAATGTTACTGTAGGCATAAACATTTCTCCTTCTTTAATGAATTTGATTGCACCTATATAGGTGCAAATATATTATAACATAAAGATATAATAAAGTCAAGGCATTTTCAAATTTAAAAATGCCAATTTTTTTAAAGGAGTTTTGTTAATTATGAACAAAGAAATCGAAAACAAAGTTGGAAACAACGTCCGTACCTTACGGGAGCAGAAAAATCTGACACAGGAATATGTTGCTTCTCAAATGCAACTCCATGGCTGCGATATTACCAGAAGTGCGCTCGCTAAAATTGAAGTAGGTCAGCGGCACTTATACCCAGACGAAATTATTTTAATCAAGGAAATTTTAAACATCAGCTTTGATGAAATTTTTGACATCAAATAAAAATCCCCTGCTTATTCCAGCAGGGGAAAATTTTACTTTGCAATTCTCTGACGAATGTAATCTTCTAATAAATCAGCAGTCTTTTCGATTCCTAAACGGCTTGTGTTAATTGTCATATCATAGCCGTGCGCATCGCCCCACTGATTACAGCAGTAATAATTATGATATAATCGTCTTGATTTATCGTGACGGTTGATAATATTTCTTGCTTCATTTTCGTCTACCTTTCGGGATTCACAAACTCTTTTTACTTTGCACTCCTCATCTGCTAAAATGAAAAATTTCACCAGACACGGATAATCTGAAAGTACATCATCTGCACACCGTCCCACAATCACAAAAGATTCTCCGGATTCTGCTTTCTTCTGGAGATACTCAAACTGAATATTTGCTACATGCTCTTCCGGTGAACTGCTCATGCCTCTGACCGTTCTTGATAAAAATGACCGTTTCGGCACTTCATCAAATTTTCTGAGTCTGTCAATATCTCCCATTTTTTCGGCAGCAATTTCATCTAACAAATTTCTGTCATAATAATTAAGTTCAAAACGTTTCGCCAATATACGGGCAATTTCTCTCCCACCACTGGCAAATTCACGACTGACTGCAATGATTAGTTGCTCACTCATTAAAAAATTCCTCCTTTAGTGCTTTTTTATAGTATAGCACAAAAAGAGGAATCTTGTCAATAGATTTTTATGAATTATTTATAAATTTGTAACATACCTCAGACAAATATAAATTGTACTGATTAACATGACAATGACAGTGGCAGGAGCCATTTTCTTGCAATATTCACCCCAGCCAATAGGATGACCAGCCTTTGCAGCAGCAGAAGTGCCCACTACATTCGCAGAAGCTCCGATTGGTGTTGCTGAACCGCCGACATCTGTACCCATTGCTAATGACCATGCTAAAGTTGCTAACAAAGGGTCACTTCCAATGGATAACTCTTTAATAATTGGTACCATTGTCGCCGCAAACGGAATATTATCAATAAATGCACTTGCAATGCCGGACACCCAGATAATAATTGCAACCATTAAATAATAATTGCTTCCGCATACTTTACTGATGAAATTAGCAATAATTTCCAGTACTCCTGTCTGCTCCAGTCCTCCAACTACAACAAACAACCCTGTGAAAAATAACAATGTCTTATAGTCTACGCCTTTCATCACTTCTTTAATATGTTTCGCAGAAGTAATTAAAGTAATCACTGCAATAAATATACCAATAAATGCTACTGTCAAATGTGTTGCATTATGTGTGATTAACAGCACAACTGCACATAAAAAGATAACTAAACTAATCCAGAATCCTGTTTTATCTGTAATAAAGCTTTCCGGTGAAGGCATTTTTGAAATTTCTTCCTCACTAACCCCTTCGCCATGTAACTCTTTTTTCATTACAAAATAAAAATATGCTACAATAAAGATAAATGATATAAAAGCCGCTACACCTGTATTTTCTACAAAATCCATAAACGCATAATGCAAATTTGAACCAATGATAATATTTGGCGGGTCTCCGCACATTGTCGCTGAACCGCCTAAATTTGCACAGAAAATTTCTGAAAGTATCATTGGTACAGGATTAAACTTTAATAATCTTGCTAATTCAATTGTAACAGATGCTAAAAATAAAATTACTGTAATAGAGTCAATGAACATTGCTAATACAAACGACATCGCCATAAATGCAAAAAATATCGGTATTGTTTTATAATGTACCATTTTTGCAATTCTTCGGCATAACCAGTTGAAAAATCCAACTCTTGCCATACCCTCTACCATTATCATCATTCCACCAAGAAAGAAAATGGTTGCCCAGTCTACTCCTCCGGACTCCGTCTCTGCGCCGCTAGCGTGCCAGAATTCTGCTGTTACAATGGATTTCAAATTGATAGTATTCCACATCGCCCCGAAATCCTTCATACAGATTCCAAACACTGCAACCAGCGTCAGCAGTCCACAGCCTAATGTCACATAATGTTTTTCGATTTTGTCCATGATAATCATGACAAACATTGCTACAAATATCACGATTGCTGTTACTTGTGCTGCCATAAATAAAACTCCTCTCTTTTATTAAATTAAATACTTTTTTACATGCATTTAACCTGTATTTAACCATTTTTTATTATAGCACACTATTTTCAGAAGTCAATGCAAAAAAATCTTCTTTTTTGATTTTTGGAGAATCTTACAAATTTCTATTCTTTCCGTCAAAAAAACAATCTCTTTTTGCAGAATCAAAAATTTTTTAATTTTTTTCAAAAAAACACTTGACAAATGCTTCATGATGTGATATAATATAAAAGTCGTCAGGAACGACAGTTAAATAACTGCTGGGGTGTCGCCAAGTGGTAAGGCAGCGGACTCTGACTCCGTTATTTCGAGGGTTCAAATCCTTCCACCCCAACTTTACAAGGCTTCTGAATTTTTCAGAAGCTTTTTTATTTAAGAAAAACTGCTGTACTCTGAAATCAAAATACAGCAGTTTTATTTTACTTTTCGATTGCTGGTGTCCAGTAGGATTCATTATACATGTCTGTAAATTTATACATGATTTTAACGTTTCCTTCTCCTACGTCCGTATTACTGATGGTCATATTGTCGCTTACTGTTAAAGTATCGCCTAAATAATAACTGTCCTGATATTCGCCGTCATAATTGTAATAATCACACAAGAAATCAAGTGTATCACCGTTTTCCAATTCCGTCATGCTTTTCGGAACAGTGTCTGTTTCCTGATTGATATACTCTGTTGATGCGCCTGCAATATAGCCATTCGGATTTTCATTGTCAAAGACAAGAATTAAATTCACTCTTTCCCCGTTGAGCATTGCCGGAACATAGCCTGTAATGGTATATTCTTCACCGTTTTCGACTGTGTCCGTGTGATAGTAAGCCACCGGCTGCCCTTCAATAGAAAGCCATGTTCTGTCTGTATCTGCTATGAAATTCCCTTCTTCATCAAAGCTGTATAAATTGTCAAGCCCTAAATCTACATAACCTGTACCGTCATCATAAAACATGTTCAAATCTACCTGATTGATGAGTTCCCATTGTTCTTCCGGCAAAGTTAATTTATATTCTCCGGTTTCGCTTTCCGTCCAGACTAAATTAGAAGCATCAAAATAATGTATTGCAACATAATCCGCTGCTTCTGTATCTGTCACGGCATTTTCACTCATGAAGCCAATATTGCTGTTGTCCAATCCTTCAATTCCTCTGCCGGAATCTGATGGGCTTGCTAAAAATCCTGAAAGTAAACTTCCTATCATATCTGCTCCGCCATTTGACAGGAATGAACCGCCTAAATCTAATAATGACCCTACTGGAGAATTTGTTCCGCCTGCTGCAATCTGCCCAGATGTTTCCAGTTTTGCAAATTCTCTGATACAACTGCTGTAATCACTGTCCATGCCTATCTGACTGTAAGTACTGCAAGCTTGGTCTACATAAGAAGTTCTCTTATACGGAAAATAAATTGAAACACCATGTGCATTTGACATATTGGAAGAAGTCCGGTTATACTTCACAGCATTTTTAATTGCACTGCTTAAAGCCGTTCCCTCTGAAGTATGCATATTTTCTGCTAAATGCACTAAATCTACCTGGTCTATTTTAGAACTCTGTGCAAACTCTCTTGTAGAATATCTTGCTTGTGAAAGTTCCTGATATTCCTGATTTGCAATCTTATTGCTGACAGATTTTGAAAAAGCGGACAAATTCGCTGGTATTGTATTGGAAAATTCCGCTAAATCAATCACAGCAAGTGTTGTTTTCTGTCCTTTGCACTTTTCATCGCATTTCATCACAAAATCATCTACAATATTTTTCCCGATTTCTACTGTAGGAAGTGAAGTATTATTTCCGAAATTCGTCAGCCAATTTGTATAGTACCAGCCAATTCCCGGTTCTGTTTCCTCAGAAGCTATTAAATAATCTGCATAATCATTCAACATTAAAGCCGTTTCTGCTGTTGCCATCAAGCACGCATCAAAGCCGATAAAATCAAATTTCATTCCGCCGTTCTGCAAAGCTTGGCGAATACCTGCCAAATTCATTGAACCATTGGATTTAAACTTTTCATCATAGCCATATCCGCTCACAGAACCGCCGCCATGATCCCAGAAAATCAATTCATTTCGATTTGCGGGAAAATTTTTACTGCAATACTGAATGAAGCTTGAAAGCGTTGCAGGGTCTGTCATTGCCTTTGCGCCGTCATCTGTGACTAAAGGCTTCAATCCACCGCTGACAACCTGATAAATCTGATTAGTTGAATTGCTGATGCCAGTTGTTTTCCAGCTTGAACAGCCTCCTGTGTAAGCAATAATTTTCACATTATCGCCGTATTTTGCGTTCGCCATTTCCTGCAAGTCAGAAGAAGCCATGCCATATTTAGACTCTAAATCCGTTCCGCACATGTAAACCATAATGGTTACTGTATCAGAATTATTTCCTGCAATATTTGTATATTTCGCTCTTGAACCAGTGGCTACGGAAGTATCTGCACTTCCTCCGGCATTTGCAAAATAATTAGAAGTATTTCCAGTCTGAAATCCTGCCGGTGCTTGTCCGGTCACACTGCTGGAGCTGCTGCTTGCTGTATTACTGTTGTAAGAAGTCGTATTTGTTTCAGTATCTGAACCAAATCCGCCGCCAAATAATAATGCAACAATAATTGCAATTACTAAGCCAGCCCCTCCGCCAGCAGCTGCTTTTGTACCGATTCCGCTGGAATTTCCCTTACCACCTGCACCGACTTGTCCTGTTCCTAAGCCGTCTCCTCTTTTATGAACACCTGACCCTCCAGAAGTAACATTTTTTTCTCTTGAACGTGGTTTATTCTGATTATCCATCTGTAAAACCTCCATTTACTCTAACTTTTTATCTATTTCAGTATACATGATTTTCATCAAATTGTCAAGCAGTCATTGACAAATCTTTTAAAATTTGCTATAATATTAAAAAACTTTGTCGGGTGATATTATGAGAGAATTTTTACTGGCGAATGCGCCTGTCATTGTCTGGATATTAACAATTCTTGAAACTATTTTACTAATATTACTTTTCAGGCATTATTTACATCATAAGCAGCCAATTGCTTTCTGTATGACACTTGTCTGTTTCGGATTAGTCTATGATGCGCTTATCATTGCAACAGGAGCAATCCTTCCGGAAGGATTATTTTTCGTGTTAAGTCAAATTCGTTTTATCAGTCACGGCATACTTGTTCCGCTGAATTTACTCATTTGTGCTTATGCCCTGCGCTGGGACGGCTTGAAAATGAAAATCATGTATGGCATAACAGGCATAATCAGTTTGCTCGGACTGGCTGCCGGTATCGTGAAAAAACTTGAAATTGTTGATTTTGCTGGAATTATCCGTTGTAAATCTTCTTCCCTTTCTCCGGCATGGTCTGAAGGCATTCACAGCCTCATTTCCTATGGCACAGTATTTCCTTTAATCATTTTCGGCATTATCGTCTGGATAAAGCAAAAAACCCCCTTTTTATTCCTGTCTGGTCTGCTGATGTTTGTCTTTTCAGCCTTAGCCCCTGCAACGGGCAATTTTGATTTGATTTTCTTAATCAGCATGTTTGGAGAATGCTTTATGGTATTGTTTTTCCTGCTTTACGCTCAAAAATATTCTAAAGCCAAAACTTAATTTAAAAAACTTTTCCAAATTACTACTTTACAAATCTGCTTTTTTGTTGTATAATAAATAAGGGTTTCCCCATAAAATTATTGATTTTATCAGGAGGATTTTTATTATGATGACAATTACCTGTCTTGACCTTGAGGGCGTATTAGTCCCTGAAATCTGGATTGCTTTCGCTGAAGCAAGCGGTATCCCTGAACTGAAAAAAACAACCCGTGACGAACCCGATTATAACAAGCTGATGAATTACAGACTTGCTATCCTGAAAGAACATGGTCTCGGTCTGAAAGAAATTCAGGCGACTATTGCTAAAATTGACCCCATGCCCGGTGCAAAGGAATTTTTAGATGAACTGCGTTCCCTCTGCCAAGTCATTATTATCAGTGATACTTTCACACAGTTCGCTGCACCCTTAATGAAGAAACTCGGCTATCCGACTATTTTCTGCAATACCCTTGAAGTCGCTGAATCCGGCGAAATTACAGGCTTCAAAATGCGCTGTGAAAAATCTAAGCTTACTACTGTGAAAGCCCTCCAGTCTATCGGCTTTGAAACTATCGCAAGCGGTGACAGCTATAACGACTTAGGCATGATTCAGGCCAGCAAAGCAGGATTTTTATTCAAAAGTACGGAACAGATTAAAAAAGACCACCCTGAACTCCCAGCCTTTGAAACATATGACGAACTTTTAAACGCTATTAAAGCAGCACTTTAATTTAAATACTGTGAAACGGCACTGTCTTTTGTGCAGTGCCGTTTTCTTTTTCAGGTGATAATGATGCTTCAAAATATTTTTAACTATGCCCGAAATACCTATCAGGCTGACCCTGAATATCTTTGGAAAACTGCTCCGGACGCCTGCGTTCTCCGCAATGCAGACAATCAAAAATGGTTTGCTGTCTTTATGAAAATCAGCCGTCAGAAACTTGGTCAAAAAAGTACAGAACTTGTCTGGATTCTTGATTTGAAATGTGACCCGCTTTTTCTTGGCTCTCTGCTTGAAATGGACGGCTATTACCCAGCTTATCATATGAATAAACAGCATTGGCTTACTGTCATTTTAGACGGCACTGTCGAAGAAAATCAAATTCTGGAACTGCTCGATTTCAGTTATCATCTTACAGAAAAGAGGAAAACTTTATGAATCAGTTTGAAAAAGTAAAAGAATTAAACTCTCTGCTTATTGATGAAATGCCCGAATGCAAAATCATGTACTTGAAAACAAATCCTGCTGATTACCAGCAGCAAAGAATCTTGTTAAGAAGTCTCATGAATTTAAGAACGCCTATGCCTGCTTCTCAGTATTTCTTAGATTTACAGGACGATTTTCTAAAATCTGAAATATTGGAAAATGGTATTATTCATGTAAAAGACCTTCCGCCCGTTCCGGCTGATGAAAGAATTTCTCTCTGGCAGGGCGATATTACAAAATTAGATGCAGATGCAATTGTCAACGCTGCAAATTCTGCTTTATTAGGCTGTTTCATTCCGTGCCACAAATGCATTGACAATGCAATTCATTCCGCTGCTGGTGTTCAGCTTCGGAATGTGTGCCATGACATAATTCATAAACAAGGCCATGAAGAACCTGTTGGCTCTGCTCAAATGACCAAAGGTTACAATCTTCCTTCAAAATATGTCATTCATACAGTAGGCCCTACTATTTACGATGAAGTTTCTGCTGATGATAAACTTATGCTTGCTTCCTGCTATGCTTCCTGTTTGCAGGTCGCTTCTGAAAAAAAGCTCGAAAGCATTGCCTTTTGCTGTATTTCTACCGGAGAATTCCACTTTCCGAATGCATTAGCTGCTGAAATCGCTGTCGATACGGTTCAGACTTATCTAAATCAAAATCCTGATACTCCCCTCAAAAAAATTATTTTCAATGTCTTTAAAGATTTAGACAGAGAAATCTATGAAAATCTTCTGGAAGGATGAGGAGCGATGCTGTTTATACAGGAATTTTCTGTCAAATATGATAAATCTAAGCGTTCCGGCGAAGATATGAGAAGAATCAATGCTGTCCGGTTTAAGGAAGTTTCTGATGTCAAACCGGATTTTTCAACTGGAGAAATCTGTTTCTGTAAAGGAATCTATACAAGAAAACCTGCCAAGCCTGCAAAGGCTGTGCCTTATCAGGAGCATCTCCGCATTTCGGAAAGAGTATTTCTTCATAAACAGAATGAAAATTATCAGATTGTCTACGCTCACCGCCCTGCACAGCAGTTTTTCAAGCCGATTTTCACGCTCGGAAAAAATCAGTACGGAAGAATTATCTATAACTGGAGAACTTCTACTTTTGACAGCGAATGGGAATATTTCAGGATAATTATCAATTTTCTTGATACAGATGAATCTGCATACCGTCCGAAACTGTTTTTCCGGAAAGAACCGGATTTCTTGTTTGAAGATTTGGACTGGCTTCGCTATTGCGGAGAATATCACAAAAGGAGAATTACCAATGCTCGGTAAAATTATTATTATAGAAGGTCTTGACGGCTGTGGAAAATCCACTCAGGTCGATTTGCTGAAAAAACACTTTACAGGCGAAAATTTCAGATTTCTCAGCTTCCCCGATTACGATTCTTTAGCTGGTGAAATTATCCTCGAATATCTTAATAGAAAAATTCCTGAAACTGACCCGCAGAAAAGTGCTTACTCTGCAAGCAGTTTCTATGCAATTGACAGATATATCAGTTACCGCAAAGACTGGCGTGTTGACTACGAACAGGGGAAAACTATCATCTCTGCAAGATATACAACTTCTAATGCTATCTACCAAATGACCAAACTCCCTCGCTCTGAATGGGAAACTTATCGAAATTGGCTCTATGATTACGAATATCAGAAATTAGGGATTCCTCAGCCTGATGAAGTTATCTTTTTAGATGTTCCTGTCGAAGTTTCTCAAAAATTATTGTCTGAACGCTATCAGGGTCAGGAAACGAAAAAAGATTTGCATGAAGCAGATATTGCATTTTTGAAACACTGCCGTGATTCTGCCCTTTACGCTAGTCAAGCCGGTAAGCCTTGGAAATTTTTACAGTGCTGTGAAAATGCTCAGTTGAAACCTATTGAAACAATTCAAAATGAACTCATTCAGTTAATCGAAAATATTACCCATAATACCCCGTAAATCACTGGCTGATGTATCACATAAATTTCTAATGCGTGTCTCCCGATAAAATTTAATGGCTTTATTCCCTGCCATTTTATGCTTAAAATCTTCTCTCCAAATGCTCTATAAATATAAAATCCTGTCAAAAATAAAAATAGCCACGGTATCAATGAAAAATAATCCGTTGAATAAAACCCTCTCTGCGGAAATCCAAAATACGCTGTGAAATTATTTTGATACAATCCTTCCGGCAAAGTTATCAGCTTATATCTGAAAAAACCTAAATATCTGTCATCTACATGTTTTGTGAATCCAAATAATAAAAAACTAATTAACATTCCTGCCATTGCCGGAACTTTTTCAAAATATTTTCTCATTCCTGCCATGAACAGCATACAACTCCCTAATAACGTCAATACTCCGAATAAAATCAAATCTTCCGGCATGAACAGCCCTGTAAACAGCGTTATCCCTGCCCCTATCCCAAAAACTATCATTCCCCTTTTCAGTAAATGCCGGCTCATTCCTGCACAAAATCCCGATAATACAATAAAACTCCAGCATATTCCCTGTTGCCACAAATAAGCCCCTTCTCCGTGATACCACTCCCATTTTATCCCAAATAAATACACTAAATCCCATATTGCATGAAATGCTATCATATTTAATACAGTGACTCCCCGAATAGTATCTAATATCTGACATCTGTTTTCAATCGCTTTCATAAAAAATACTCCTTTCCATTTGTTTCATCATAGCATAAAATCTAATCCCTGTCAAGCTTTTGTACATTTTGCACATATTTTTTTATTAAAATTCAGCTCGTTCTACAAAGTTCCAAAATTCCCCTTGACATTTTTAAATTTTGTGCTATAATAAATATTGTCGAATGATTTAGATGCAACTCCATTCGATTTCAGAAGCGACAGTTGTGGAATGTTGCTTCATCGTTTTATCTCCAAGATTAATATTTGTCAGTGTACGCCGTGAATGCTTTCAGACTTTTCAGTTTAATTTCTAAAGTAGTTCAAGGCTTTATTTTTTCTATTACTCGGACAGGAGGCAAATATGAGCAGGATTTTTAAAAACCTTTCCCACATCTATGAAGAACAGAAACTCAGACGTGATGAAACAGTCAAAAATTTTATGGGCGGTGATTCCTACCAGATTAACCCGCTTGATACTCTTAAAATGATTGCTGCTTCTTCCATTTTCGGCGAAGCGTCTTATTACAGAAATACTGTCCGTGACGGTCAGTATCGTTTCTTAGCAGAATACAGCGATACATTTGCTAAAAAAATTTTTCAGTTCTATGACGGCAAATCTACTACTGAAATCTTTCAGGAAGCCATTGATGCTGCTTTAGATTATGATTTTAAAGCAACGCTGGAACTTGCTGCTGAACTGCGCACCACTTACAATATGCGCCTGAATCCGCAAGTCATTATGGTAAGAGCCGCTATTCACCCCAAACGTGCGGAATTTACAAAAGAATTCCCTAATGAATTTCATAAAATCAATCAGCTTGTCATGCAGCGTCCTGATGAACCTGTCACACAGCTGACCTATTATTTGTACCTCTGTGAGGGCAAAAAAAATAAAATTCCTTCCCTCTTGAAGAGAAGCACCGCAAAAAAGCTTTCTTCTTTGTCAGCCTACGCTGTCAATAAATATAAAAATGCAGAAATCGGCATGATTAACGCTGTACGTATTACTCACGCTCACAGTAAAGTCATTGACGAACTGATGCAAACCGGCTCTGTTACCGTTCCCGAAAATAAACAGACTTGGGAACAAAAGCGTTCCGCTGGCATGAGCTGGCGTGAAATCGTTGAAACAACTGATATTGGTCACATGGCAATGCTCAGAAATTTGAGAAATATTTTCACCGAAGTTGACGACAGACAATTTTGTGATGTATTCTTAAATAAATTAAAATCTGGTGTTTTAACCGGAAAGCAGTTCCCGTTCAGATATTATTCCGCTTATAATGCTGTCAAGGCTTGTAAAGAGATTCATCATAAAGATGATATTTTACTTGCTTTAGAACAGTGCATGAATATTTCTGTTGACAATATGCCGAAACTGAAAGGCAAAACCATGTGTCTTTCTGACAACTCCGGTTCAGCTTGGGGCTGTATCACTTCCGAATACGGTTCTGTCACAATCGCTGAAATTGATAATCTTTCTTCCGTGATTGCTGCAAGATGTTCCGACAGCGGTCAAGTCGGAAAATTCGGTGATAAATTCATTCCTTTCGATGTCAAGAAAGGCAGTATTCTTGAACAGACTGAAAAAATCACGAAAAAACGTTATGACGATGTCGGCGGTTCAACAGAGGGCGGTATCTGGAAATTCTTCCGAGATGCTATCAAAAATAAAACCCATTATGATAATATTTTCATCTTCTCCGACCAGCAAGCCGGTACAGGCGGACTTTACGGAACAACAGAAGATTTAAAAGAATACCAAGACCAAGGCTTTTCCTGTAAAGGAAACCGCTATATCAACGTTTACAAGCTGATTCTTGACTATCGCAAATATGTGAATAAAAAAGTCAATGTATTCAGTGTGCAGACTGCTGGCTATAATAATATTCTGATTCCCCAGATGTCTTACCGCTGTGCAATGCTCACCGGCTGGACAGGCAAAGAAATTCCCTTTGCTGCGGAATATATCCGCCAATGGGATGAAATCGAATCCAAAAATCTTGAAAATTGAATACTTACAGTCATGATGCAGGATAAGAGTTACTTCTGGATTTTTTGGAAAACCTGACCGCAGTGCAATCTGCGTTAAAAACTATTATAAAAACTCTTGTCAATCTCCTCATGGCTGTATCAAAGCACTTTTCCGGTGTGATGCAGGGAAGCAGTTACTTCGATATTTCTTCCAAAATATAGTGAATTTTACACTGCTGACAACATTCTCACACCGAGCCAGATGCAGTTGTGATGCAGTCAGTATCAGATACTTCCTAATGTTTTGTTGTTTTTGTTTAGGCTTAACCAAAAGTCTTGTGGCTGGGTAACCATGTGAACTTCTGCCCTGTGGCGCAGCTTCCACATAAAAATCTATGCTCTGCCTGTCAGTTTCAGGAATGGACAACACCATTTCAAAAAATGCGCATAGGAATTCACCCGTTTTCCCAATGTGTTTTACAATTAAATAAAAAGTTTTCCTGATACGCTTTATTCTCACGACTGTTTATTTTAAAATTCTTATCCTTGCCATAGTGCAAGGATTTTTTTATGAGGTGATTTGATGCATACACTTGATGAATTACATCCAGTCACAATTTTGCTATATTTTTTAGCAGTTGCTGGAATTGCAATGTTTTGTATGAATCCAATTTTACTGTTTTGTTCGTTTACAGGAGCAATCTGTTATTTTTTCATCTTGAATCAATTAAAATTTTTAAAGCGTCATTTTTTTTCACTGATTTTATTTTTCATTTTAACGCTTATCAATCCACTTGTTTCGCATAACGGCGTTACAGTTTTATTTATCCTGAATGATAATCCCGTGACACTGGAAGCTTTGCTTTATGGGGCAGATTCGGCTTTAATGATACTTTCTGTTTTATACTGGCTTGGGCTGTTCTCCCAGATTATGACAAGTGAAAAAATATTATGTATTTTCGGGACATTTTCACCGAAAATTGCTTTATTCCTGTCCATGACCCTTCGCTTTGTACCGCTTCTGAATGCTCAGTGGAAAAAAGTCTGCGATACACAAAAAACTTTAGGCTATTTTCAAAGTGATAACATCATTGACAAGATTCGGGACTACATGCGAGTTTTTGATATTGTTCTGACTTGGTCGCTTGAAAACGGCATTATTACAGCCAATTCCATGGACGCAAGAGGCTCAGGCATTGGAAAACGTACCAGCTTTTCAATTCATCGGTTTCAAAAACAGGATTTTCTTTTCATTTGCATCAGCATTTTACTAACTATCACAACAATTTTATGTTTTAATGCTTTAGAAATTCAATTCTATCCTGCTGTCTCTATGACAGAATTAAATTTTACTGCTATCATCGGGCTGAGTGCTTATTTTCTTCTTGCGCTTCTGCCGTCTGTGATACAAATTGAGGTATCTTTAAAATGGAAATTCTTACAGTCAAAAATTTAACTTTCACTTATCCGCTTTGCAAAGAATCCACTTTACATGACATTTCATTTGAAATACAACAAGGTGAATTTATTGTTTTATGCGGTGCAACCGGATGCGGAAAATCTACTTTGCTCCGGCTTTTAAAACCGGAACTTTCCCCTTCAGGTCAGAAATCCGGTGAAATTTTCTTTCAGCAGAAAAATATGGAAACGCTTTCTCAAAAAGAATCTGCTGTTTCTATCGGCTTTGTGATGCAGAATCCTGAACAGCAGATTGTAACAGATAAAGTATGGCATGAATTAGCCTACGGGCTTGAAAATTTACATGCCCCTCAAAACGTCATTCAACGCCGTTCCGCTGAAATGGTCAGCTATTTCGGCATTCAGGACTGGTATCAAAAACCAACTTCTGCACTTTCCGGCGGACAGAAACAGCTTTTAAATTTAGCTTCCGTCATGATGATGCAACCTGAATTTTTAATTCTAGATGAACCAACGGCACAGCTTGACCCAATTACTGCTTCTGATTTTCTGACCGTTCTGAAAAAATTAAATCAAGATTTCGGTTTGACAATTCTGCTCACAGAACACCGCCTTGAAGAAGCAATTCCCCTTTGTGACAAGCTTCTTATCATGCAAAATGGAAAAATTCTTAATTTCAGTCCTCCCCGTGAAGCAATTCTCTCTATAAAAAACTCCCCTGATTTACTCTGTGCCATGCCCTCAGCTTCCAGAATCTTTTTAAATCTGAATGCTTCCGGAAACTGCCCTCTCACAGTCAAAGAAGGCAGAACTTTCATTCATGAAAACTACTCTAATCAAATTTCAGCTCTTCCGGAATCTCCCTATCAGCACTCCCCCTTTCCAGCCCTTGAATGTAAAAATATCTGCTTTCGATATGAACGAAACAGTTCTGATATTCTTAATTCTCTTACACTCACTGTCTATCAAAATGAAATTTTCTGTATTTTGGGTGAAAATGGAAGCGGTAAATCTACTTTTCTAAAAGTAATTTCTAATTTATTAAAAATTTATGCCGGCTCTATTAAAATCTTTAATAAAAATATCAAATCTTATAAAAACACTTTATATCAAAACTGCCTTGCTTTCCTTCCTCAAGATGTGCAAACCATTTTCTTAAAAAACACCGTTCAGAAAGAATTAGAATCTTGTACTTCTGCTTTGAAACTTCTTCCTTTTTCGCTGGAATCTCTTTTTAACCGTCACCCTTATGACCTTTCCGGAGGTGAACAGCAATTTGTAGCTCTTGCCCGTGTTCTTTCCGCCCAGCCGAAACTGCTTCTTCTTGACGAACCCACCAAAGGCATTGATGCTGCTTCTAAAGCTTTACTTATCCAAACGCTTCGCCATCTCAAAGAATCTGGTCTTACAATCATCGCTGTCACGCATGATATTGAATTTTCTTCTGAATGTGCTGACCGCTGTGCAATGTTCTTTCAAGGGAATATCACTGCTTCTGATACACCCGTCCGCTTCTTTTCTGAAAACAGTTTCTACACTACTGCCGTCAGCCGTATGACAAGAAATTATTTTCAAAATGCTGTCACTGTTCAAGATGCTGTTACTCTCTGCCAAGCCAATTTTATTCATAAATAAAAAACTGCTGTACTCTTTCGAGTACAGCAGAATTTTTTTGTTTTGCCCACAATTCAACCGTCAATTAGTCATCTTTCTTTTTAGTCAGTGCCAGAAGTACGCCGGAAACTGCTAAGAATCCAAGTACTGTGACAATACCTTCTGAACCAGTCTTTGGACTAGTTGCTGTAGTTACATTAGAACTATTGCTGGAAGAACGAGAAGAGGAGCTGGAATTGCTGGAAGAACTGGAAGAACGAGAAGAAGAGCTGGAATTGCTGGAGGAGCTTGTTCTGCTAGAAGAGCTGGAAGAAGAATTAGAAGAATTTGTTTTGCTGGTAGTGGTTGTTTCAGTAACATCTGTAGTAGTTTCTGCTGTAGTTGTTACCTTATCATTATCACTATCCACATCACTGGTTGCAGTTGTAGTAGTTTCGCTCTGTTCCTGATTTTCTACAGTAGTTGTTTCGGAATTTTCATCTCCGATATCAGAATCTGTTGTCGGATGAGATTCTGTAGTTGTTTCAGAATTTTCATCTCCAATATCAGAATCTGTATGCGGATTTGTATTTTCCTCATGCTGAACATCTTCAGGATTTGTTTCAGTAGTAGTTGTAGTTGTAGTTTCTTCTTCTGTTTCAGAAGTTGTAGTAGTTGTTGTAGTTTCTTCTTCTGTTTCAGAAGTTGTAGTAGTTGTAGTTTCTTCTTCTGTTTCAGAAGTTGTAGTAGTTGTGGTTTCTTCTTCTGTTTCAGAAGTTGTAGTTGTAGTTTCTTCTTAAGTCGGAGGCCAAGCGGTCTTAGGAAGACAAAAT
>JAZQIL010000007.1:0-3297 GCA_045541055.1 Oscillospiraceae bacterium | reverse complement strand
AGGAGCGAACCGAAAGGTCCGATTTTAATTTCAGCCAACTCACTAAGAGGTTTCTTTTCCCAGTTATGTGGATTAGAAACCGGATCCCCAAACATCTCCACAAATCGGGCTTTGACAAGCTCGTCAAGCTTGGCGAGCTGCTGCTTGCGGTGGGTGATGATGGATTGTGTAATCGCCAATTTATTGACAATTGTTTTCTGTTCTTCGAGACTTCTTTTTGGAATCAGCATTTTACGCATGGTCGCCTGTGTCAATTTTTGTCTTGTTGCACCATTTACCAATCCATCAGTATTATAGAACATTAACGAATAGCATAAATAATCAACATCTATTTCAGCTTTCGGTTTCAAGACATGAGCGTGATTGTTTACCCAGCATTTTCCCGATACTCTGTAAGCAATAGGGCGTTCTTTAGAACCAAAATTCCCACCGTCCTCAGCAAGTAATACTAATTCATCGTCAAAGATATAATCAGCTACATAATCCTGTATGCCGTTAGCACCATAATAAGGATATTCGCCTTTTGCTCTATCGGCTGCTGTAATAGGAACTCGCTGTGAATCAAGTATATCACAGCAGTCCTCAAGCAGTAACATATCCATATTTACATCTTCAAACCCGAATTTATTTATTAGCCCATAATTTTCTGATGAGAATTTTTAACATTAGACTGATTTACCATAGCGTACTGCATTGTAGTATCAATTTGAGAATGTCCCAGAATCTTCTGAACCTGTTCAATCGGCATTCCCTTGTCAATGGCACGGGTAGCCATTGTTCTTCTGAATTTATGTGGATGAATCCGTTCAGCAGAAACAGCTCTGCCAAGCTCTCTGATGCGAATTTCAACACCGCTGATTTTGAGCCGCTTATGGGGAGAATTGAGCGTGACGAACAGTGCGGGATTATCGTCCGTTCTGCTGTCAAGATATTCTTTCAGATGTACTTTTGCCTTTGCATCGAAATACACTTTGCGTTCCTTATCGCCCTTGCCGTAGACAATACATTCTCTGTTTTCAAGGTTGATGTCATCACGGTTCAGGCGGACAAGCTCACCCACACGCATACCTGTTGAATAAAACAGGTCAATCATAGCAAGGTCTCTAATTTCAGTACAGTGGTCACGGAGCTTTTCGATAATTTCATCGGAGATAACGCTCTTGACTACGGTTTTCGTCTTAATTTTGTGAATGCGTTTCATCGGGCTTTTGAGGATATAGTCCTCCTCTTCGAGCCATGAGAAAAAGCTTGAAATATTACGGCGGATATTGTCAACCGTCACATTGGAGCAGTCGTTTATCTTTTGATAATCAGCCAGATACTCACGCATTTCCTCGGTCGTAATCTTCCGTACCGGAGTTTTTACTGTGTTAATAAGATGCTCTATCGTCTTTTTGTAGTAGTCGATAGTACGCTCGGAACAGCCCTCAATCTTCTTGACATCAAGAAACATTTGCAGGTAGTCTTCATTGCTTATCTCAGTTTTTTCAGGAGAGTTTTCGGCAAATGCTTTCAGCATTACCTCTTGCAGTTTCTTCATCTGACTGACGTTCAGATACTCCGCCATTTCGTTCAGTATGGTCACAATCTTCTTTTCCATGTTAGTAAACCTCTTTCATAATATAGTGTACCAACATCCCTGCGACCGATAAATTATTTAGTGTAAATTTCACTTATGATTTTTTCAGGATTGCCTTGTTTTAGATATGCGGGATTGATTTCATGCTTGGCATATTGAAAAGGTGTATCCTTGGTTACATCAATCAGATATTTCTCAAAGAAATTTTCCCAGCTGAAATAATCCGCACTTTCTATGTAATCTGACGGATTATCAAGTATCTGCATATCTACTGAACTGATGATTCCTGATTTCAGAATCAACCATTCAAATGACTCCGGCAGACACAGCAAGATATTTGGAAAAGAACGCATCTTAATAATTCTGTCAATTTCAGAGCCAAAAGCCGCCCCGTCAGCAATTACAAATACTTTTTTGTCTTCGTGTTCTTTCAGCCATTTGAATATGGCTGAATTTGATTCTGATGTGAAACATTTCATTTCGCTGTTTTTAAAGTAATGCTGATAAAATTGAAAACCTGATTTAGAATCTTCTGTCAGCAAAGTATCATATTTCTGCTTTGCTGGAGCTTTTTCTTTGTAATAAATATGCTTGCTGTTATGCTTGAATATTTTCCTGAAACTGTGATATTTACCGCTTGCCTTGATTTCATAAATTTCTTCAATGCTGTATGGCAAATCATGCAGGCTTTCACGGTTGAATATCACATAGTAATTATCTGTATTCTTTACAGCACCTGCAAACTCTCTTGTTTTAAGGAAGTCAGCACCTTCGTCAATAAAGACAATGCTGTCTTTTATGCCTTTAAGCTGATTTTTCCAGTCAATATCCGTCAGGGCAACACACGGCTTATCACAGGACAGATTCACACCGCTTGCTTCTTGCAGTCGTGTATAATCGGCTATCATTTCATAAAGCGTAGTTTTTCCTGTTCCGCTGTCGCCTCTGACAATCGTAATATTTCTGTACAAATCAAATTTAAATATGGCATCTCTGTTTTTTACCTCAACATGATGTGTTCCTGTCATAGCTACCTCACACAAATTCTCCGGCTTCAGCAACAAGGTCGCCCATGTTTCTGACAATTTTGCCGGTATTGAGAACTTTTATTTTAAATTCCTCTTTGCCGAAATCCATAAGATGCCTTAAATTGATAACTGTCTTCTTTCCGTCAGCGATTTTCAGAATCCATTCCGCACAGTTATCGCCACAAGTAGAAGCATTAAAAACTTTTGAATTATCGTAGGCAATCAGCAAAAGTGTTTTCACACCGCCTGACAGTTTTTTTGGACTCATATTTCCGAAAACTGGGCTGAAAATTGTTCTTTCATCGACTACATCAGACAAGTCAACAGCTTTTATGATTTCTTTTGAAAGTGGTTTGACAATCCAGCTATCTTTATAAGTGTTATTAAAATAGATATTTGTATTATAAATTGCTTCCGGCATATCACCGAAAAACACGTTCAGCATGGTTTATCACCTCTATTTTATTATTTGCGGAATTATCCGAAGTATTCCTGCATCAAACTATCAAACAGCAGCTGTGCCTCGTCAAGTGCCTTCTGCACTGCAACTTTTGATTTGTCGGTTTGTTCCGCAAATGAATAATACTGTTCTTGTACTTCAAGCGGCGGACAAATAATCATGAAGTTCGAGACGATTGGCACATTAAGATTCGGCATAGTTTGGCCGACTACCATATCTTCAATTGTCTT
>JAZQIL010000006.1:0-15106 GCA_045541055.1 Oscillospiraceae bacterium | reverse complement strand
CCTTTTGAATTACAGAGCTATCCTCTGTCAGCTGATTTTCAATTCCTAAATAATTCAAAGCATTTCTGACACTGAAAATGTTTCCTGCACCATAATCAATAATTGCAATCATGATTAGCCTAACATTCCTTTCGTTGTGATAGTCTTTTCTGACGGTGCAGATGCAATTTTTAAAGCATGTGCAACCGCTTTATAAAGTGCCTCTGTCTTGTGATGGTCATTTTTCCCATAAAGAACATTACAGTGTAAAGTAATTCCGGCATTGAATGCAAATGCTCTCATAAATTCCTCTGTTAAACAAGTATCATATGCGCCAATCATCGGATTTGTAAATTCTGCATTGAATACTAAAAACGGTCTGTTACAGATATCCAAACTGCAAAATGCTAAACTTTCGTCCATAGGAATATACGCTGAACCGTAGCGGACAATTCCGGATTTATCGCCTAAAGCCTTTGCAAAAGCCTGCCCTAATACAATTCCGGTATCTTCTACAGTGTGATGTGCATCTACGTGAATGTCTCCGACTGCATGAATTTTCATAGGGATTTGACTATGCATTGACAAAGCCGTCAGCATATGGTCAAAAAATCCGATTCCGGTAGAAATTTCTGTTGTTCCGTCTTTGGGCAAAATTTCAACAGTAATATCTGTTTCTTTGGAAGTTCTTGTGACTGTAGCAGTTGTCAAAAAATCACCTCATTTTTTCTTAAAGTAAAACATTTCAGCGGAATTTTCTTCGGGATTCTCTAAATCCAAAAACAGCGGATTGTCATCTAGTTCAATCAGACTGCTGAATTCCGGCAAAGAATCTTCTTCTACTGCAGAAATCAAATCTTTTTCAGAAGCTCCCTTTTTCAAGAATCTGAACCATTTGGAAATATCTTCTTCAAATATCGGTTCTTCCCAGTAAGGTTCACCAATATATTGATGGTCAATGCCTTTGCCGTCTGGCTGAATGAGTTCAAATTCGATAAAATCATCATCTACTAAATCCGCTGAAACTGCATAGCTTTGAAAAGCCTTTGCAAAAAAACTTCCCTGCCCTCTGAGTTCTTCTTCACGGAATGTGAATGCAAACCATTTCCCTTCCGGAAAGGAAAAGCAATACTTTACTTTTGCATTTTCTGCATCAGAAATTTCATAGCCTTTAGAATTCATATAATTTTGAAGCTCTGCAATTATCGTTTCTTTAGATTTATTTTCCTCATTGCGGACAAATACCGCCCCTACAAACATGCCCATTTGTAACACTCCTTGCTGTCAGTTTAAAATTTCTCCTAAAGCAGAGAATAATTTCTGCATTTCTTCCGGTGTACCGATGGTAATTCTTAAATATTGGTTAATTCTAGGCTTATTCCAGTAACGGACGAAAATTTTCTTTTCTTTGAGTTTCTGGAAAATTTCGCCTGCATCGTATTTCGGATGACTTGCAAAAATGAAATTGCTTTTGGAATCGGGGAAAATAAAGCCTAATTCTGATAATTTTTTCTTAGTTTGTTCTCTGGTTTCTATAATTTTTCCTGTACAGAAGTTGAAATATTCTGGATTTTTAAGCGTTTCCGCACCACATAAAAGCGTGATATGATTCATTGTGTAAGAGTTAATGGAAAACTTCACATCATTCATATATTGAATCAGTTTTTCAGAACCGATGGCAAAGCCGATTCTCATGCCAGCCATGCTTCTTGATTTTGAAAAAGTCTGAATGACCAGTAAATTTTCATATTTTTGCAGTAAAGGCAGACAGCTCACGCCGCCGAAATCAATATAAGCTTCATCAATCATAACCACACTGTCGGGATTTGCCTGTAAAATTTCTTCGATTAAATCAAGTGATTCCAGTACTCCAGTCGGGGCATTGGGATTTGGGAAGATAATTCCGCCGTTTGGAATTTTATAATCTTCTGGATTGATTCTGAAATCTTCTGTTAAAGGAATTCTCTGATACGGAATTTTATAGACATCTGCCCACACGTCATAGAACGAATACGTTACATCTGGAAACAAAATATTTCTCTCTGAATTGAAGAATGTCAGAAATGCCATGGAAATGACATCATCTGAACCCACTCCCACAAAGACCTGAGAAGGCTTGACCTGATACGTTTCTGCTAAAGCATTCACTAAAATTTCAGCGTTCGGGTCAGGATATAAGCGCATTTTTGAAATATCAAAATTATCTAAAATCTTCTGCACTTCCGGTGCAGGCGGATAAGGGTTTTCGTTTGTATTTAATTTGATAATATCTGAAACTTTCGGCTGTTCGCCGGGGGTGTAAGGCACAACCCGACGAACATTATTTTCCCAGCTCATTTAATTTTCCTCCTCGAAACGGACTTTAATTGCATTAGCATGAGCAGTTAAACCTTCTCTTTCAGCGACTAAGACAATATCCTCTTTCGCCTGACGAAGCGCATCTTCTGTGTAGTAAATATAGCTGGAACGCTTGAGAAAACTGTTTACACCCAAAGGAGAGAAAAATCTTGCTGTGCCGGAAGTCGGTAAAACATGATTAGGTCCAGCGTAATAATCTCCAAGCGGTTCAGAAGCATACGCTCCTAAAAAGACAGAACCTGCATTATCCAGCTTGCCGATATATTCCAAAGGATTTTCCATTACAACTTCCAAGTGTTCCGGTGCAATCGCATTCGCTAATTCTACAGCCTGCTCTTTGGATTGTGCAATCAAAATTGCTCCGTAATTCGTCATGGAAGATTCAATAATTTCTTTTCTTTCAAGATACTCCATCTGACGAATAATTTCAGCTTCTACTTTATCTGGAAGTGTCGGGTCAGTCGTGATTAAAATCGCTGATGCAAGTTTATCATGTTCCGCCTGAGACATTAAGTCAGCAGCAACAAATTTCGGGTCAGCTGTTTCGTCAGCCATGACAAGAATTTCACTAGGACCTGCTATCATATCAATATCAACAATACCGTATAATAATTTTTTAGCTGTAGCGACAAAGATATTCCCAGGGCCTACAATTTTATCTACTTTCGGGATTTCTTCTGTTCCATAAGCTAAAGCAGCAATTGCCTGCGCTCCGCCGGATAAAAATACTCTGTCTACACCGCAAATTGCAGCTGCTACTAAAATATCTTTATTTGGTGTACCGTCTTTACAAGGAGGTGTTACCATGATAATTTCCTTGACACCTGCAATTTTTGCCGGAACAGCATTCATTAACACGCTGGAAGGATAAGCCGCTGTGCCACCTGGAACATATAAGCCGACACGCTCTAACCCTCTCACTCTCTGCCCTAAAATGACACCGTCCGGCTTCGCATTGGTAAAGCCCTGCACTTTCTGACGATTGTGGAAATCTGCAATATTTTCCTGTGCATTTAAAAGCGCATTGACAAACGCTTCATCTGCTTCTGTTAAAGCTTCGTTAATGACTTCACGAGGTACTTCATAATATTGCGGTAAATTGCCATCAAATTTTTTTGTATAATTTTTAACAGCTTCATCACCGCCGGTTCTGACTGTTTCAATAATTTCAGAAACAATTTCAGAGACTTTCTTATCTGTTTCACCAGAACGGCGTTCTAATTCTTTCAGAAATGCATATTCTGCTGAACCGTCACATTTAATCTGCTTTATCATTGATTTTCTCCTCCACTTTCTTAACTAAACTTTCAATTTCTTTCTGACGCATTTTCAAGCTGACAGTGTTTACAATCAATCTTGCAGAAATCTGAGCGACATCTTCCACGACTTCCAAGCCATTTTCTTTGAGAGTTGTGCCTGTTTCCACAATATCCACAATACCGTCTGCCAAGCCTAACAAAGGCGCAAGTTCTACAGAACCTTCTATTTTAATAATATCCACGTCCATGTGTTTCTGTTCAAAAAAGGCTTTTGTCACATTAGGATATTTAGAAGCGATTGTTTTAATACCGAACCCGTCATAAAACGGATAATCTTTCTTAGTAGCTAAAGCGAATTTACACTTTCCGAACCCTAAATTTACAAGTTCAAATAACTTACCATTCATTTCCATTAAAGTGTCTTTTCCGACAACGCCCATATCACAAACGCCATGTTCTACATAAGTAATCACATCAGCGGCCTTTGCAAGAACGACTTCAAGATTTCCGTCAGGTATAGGCAAAATCAATTTTCTGCCTTTTTCGTGGACAGCGGTACAGTCATAGCCTAAGCTTTCCAAGAGTTTGACAGTATCTTTTTCAAGTCTGCCTTTTGTTAAGGCAATTCTTAATGGTTTACTCATCGACACGCACCTCCAGTTCACACACCTGTTCTTTTGAAATCAGGATAATTCTTTTAATTTTTCTGTCTTTTGCATATTCTTCTGCAAGGTCTTTGTCTGTAAATAAAGAATGTTCTGTGCAAAGGCCTTGTTTTCTAAGTTCGATAGCTTTTCTGACGGCCTGTGCTTCACAGCCTTCTTCAGCGAAAATCAATACATCTGGCACAGCATGGACAGGAGGATTTTTTCTGCCGATGACATTTGCAACGGCATCGACATTTACAGCCATACCGACTGCTGGAATATCATAACCAAATTCTGAGAGTAATTTATCATAACGGCCACCGGAAATGACTTCTTCGCCGTAACCTTCGAGGTAGCCTTTCATGATTAAGCCTGTATAATAATCTGTTTTGCTGACCAGTCCCAAATCGATTGTAATTTTGCATTCAGGGTTAATTTCTTTCACAGTATGATATAATTCACGCATATTTTCCAAAATTTCTGTAATTCTGGAATCTTGGAAAATTTCGTCTGCACGGTCGAAAACTTCTTCTTCGCCGAATAAAGTAGGTAATTTTTTCAAAGCGTGTGTAATTTTATGTTCGCCGATTTTATCCAGCACGTCATTCAGAGCGGGATAATTTTTTGCTTCTATCAGGGTTCTGATTTCTTCTTTCTGAGAAGGAGTAGCATTTAAGCGAAGCATTAATTCTTTAAAGATTCTGATATCGCCCAATTCGAGGGAATAACTGATAGAATTTCTGACAGAAGAAAGGACAGCTAAAGCAGCGGAGATGACTTCAATATCTGCCATTCTGGAAGAAGAGCCAATCAATTCGATACCAGTCTGATTGATTTCGGTGCTTCTGCCTTTCAAAGATGGAGTAAAATGCCATACAGGCTGTGTATAGTACAATCTGAGGGGCAATTCTGCTTCTTTGAGGCGAGTAGCTGTCACTCTTGCGATTGGAACAGTAGAATCAGGTCTTAACACAATCAACCTGCCTTTGTTGTCGGTTAATTTACAAAGTTCTTCCTGAGGAAAGTACAAAGAATTTTGATGGAACACGTCAAAGAATTCAAGAGCGGGGGTAATGATACGGGAATAGCCCATAGATTTAAAGATAGCTCTTGTATTATTTTCAACTTCTCTTTTGAGGGCGCATTCATCGAACAAATAATCTTTTGTGCCTTCTGGAGTGATTAAATCATATTGGCGCATGGGGATACCTCATTTCTTTTTTATTGCTTTACCATACTACT
This sequence comes from Oscillospiraceae bacterium, assembly GCA_045541055.1. Taxonomy (GTDB): domain Bacteria; phylum Bacillota; class Clostridia; order Oscillospirales; family Ruminococcaceae; genus UBA3855. The sequence continues at coordinate 9,621 of JAZQIL010000006.1, read as the reverse complement.
ATAGTAACATGATATAACCAGTTTGTCAAGCAAAAAAATGATGATTTAAAGATTTTGGATAGAATGACAGAATTTTTCGGCAATTCCACCAATTTTTTTTATTTCCAGTTGCTGTCTATCAAGAAAATCGTTTTATAGGAAATTTTTCCTCACGGCTATCTATTCAAGCGTCTGTATCCCGAAAAATGACTTAGAAAAAGCCTAATTGCGTTGTTTCCGGCAAGTCTCCAAAGGCATTCATTTTTTTGAGAACTTCAATCACGGTTCTGGTCGCTCCGCTGGAATACTGAAATTCTTCAATGGATAAATATCCGCCTTTTTGAGCCGTTGCATAAATGCCCTTTGCAGCGTTTTCCCCAACACCGTTTAAAGCAGAAAAAGGTATTCTGATTTTCCCATCTTCAATTAAATATTCTGTAGCATGAGATTTGTGTAAGTCAATCGGCAGAAAAGAAAGCGGTTTTCCATCTACTGTTCTGGACATCATTTCATTTGTAATCATTAAAATATCATGCAAATCATTTTCTTTTTTCGTGCGTGCATTGCCTTTCGCCTGTAATTCAATAATTTTCGCTCTGACAGCTTCAACCCCCTGAATCGCAAGTTCTGCATCAAAATCACTGCCACGCACCGTAAAATATGTTGCATAATACTCCAAAGGCTTGTAAAGCTTAAACCAGCCGATTTTCATCGCTGCAATAATATATGCCGCTGCATGTGCTTTCGGGAACATGTACTTAATTTTGAGACAACTTTCAATATACCATTCCGGCACATTATGTTCACGAAGCATTTTCAGGCAGTCCTCATTAAAAATCTGTTTTGCCTTGCCTTTTCTTGTAAATTCCATAATTTTAAAAGCCCATTTCGGTTCAACGCCCTTGTACAGCAAGTAAGTCATGATACTGTCACGAGTTCCAATTACTTGCGAAATGGTACAAGTACCGTTATCAATTAAATCTTTCGCATTGCCAAGCCATACATCTGTACCGTGCGACAAGCCGGAAATTTGTAAAAAGTCACTGAATTTCGTGGGTTTTGCATCTATCAGCATTTGAATTGTAAAGCCAGTTCCCATTTCAGGAATGCCTAAACTCCCTGTCTGGCAGAAAATATCCGATTCTTTCACACCTAATACAGAACAGTCTGTACACATTTGAATGACTTTCGGGTCATAACCGGGGATATCATTGATTTTCAAACCGGTTAAATCTTCTAAATGTTTGTAAATTGTCGGCACAACATGCCCCAGTTCGTCCAGTTTCAGGATTGTATCATGCAGAGAATTAAAATCAAAATGTGTTGTAATCACTTCTGAATCTGTAGAATCTGCCGGATGCTGAACCGGTGTAAAGTCATATACTTCATAATCAGAAGGGATAACGACCATTCCCCCAGGGTGCTGACCAGTTGTCCTTTTCACACCGGTACAGCCAATAGAAAGCCTGTTTTCTTCGGAAGCGTTTAATTCTGCACCGATTTCCTCAAGATATTTTTTCACAAATCCGTAAGCCGTTTTATCAGCAATAGAACCGATAGTACCTGCTTTAAAGACATTTTCACGGCCGAATAATTCTTCTGTATATCTGTGTGCGCTGGACTGATATTCATTTGAGAAATTCAAATCAATATCCGGAGCTTTGTCGCCGTCAAACCCTAAAAATGTTTCAAAGGGGATATCATGTCCGTCATGCCAAAGCGGTTGACCACATTTCGGGCAATTTTTCGCCGGAAGGTCAAAACCTGAACCATAGCTTCCGTCTGTAATAAATTCACTGTATTTGCATTCTTTATTTTTACAAATATAATGCGGAACAAGCGGATTGACTTCTGAAATACCAGCCATAGAAGCAACGAAAGAAGAACCAACTGAACCTCTTGAGCCAACATGATAGCCATGTTCTTCTGAATTATACACTAATTTCTGAGCAATCATATATAATACAGAAAATCCGTGTTTAATAATTGAATTTAATTCTTTTTCAAGCCGTTTCTCCACGATTTCAGGAAGCGGAGAGCCATAAATTTCTTCAGCACGTTCATGTGTAATTCTCACTAAATCTTCTTCTGCGCCTTCAATGCTGGGCGTGAATGTGCCTTTCGGAATAGGGAAAACATGTTCACAGGCATCAGCAATCCGCTGAGGATTTTTCACAACAATTTCAAGAGCCTTTTCCTCTCCAAGATAAGAAAATTCTTCTAACATTTCGTCAGTTGTTCGAAGATATAAAGGCGGTTGTTCTTCCGTATCTGTGAAACCGTGCGTAGCTGTTAAAATTTTCCTGTAAATGCCGTCTTTCTCATCTAAAAAATGCACATCACAAGTGGCTACAACGGGAATGTTTAATTTTTCACCGAGTGCAATAATTTTCCGGTTATAATCCCGAAGCTGTTCCTCATCACGGGCAATATTTTTTTTCAGCATAAACGCATTGTTTGCGATGGGCTGAATTTCGAGATAATCATAGAATTTCGCTAATTTTTCGAGTTCTTCATCAGATTTATTGTCCACGACTGCGCTAAACAATTCACCGGCTTCACACGCTGAACCAAAAATCAGCCCTTCCCGATGTTCTTCAAGGACAGTTTTAGGAATTTGAGGATGGCGGTAGAAACAGTTTAAATGTCCGTAAGAAACAAGTTTATATAAATTTTTCAAACCGACCTGATTACGCACTAAAATAATTTGATGATAAGAGCGTAATTTTTTCATATCAATCCGGTCAGATTTTGTATTGAAATCCTGCAAAGTTTCAATATTTTTTTCTTTAACGAGTTTCTGTGTTAAGCTGATATAAATTTTAGCAAGCATTAAAGCATCATCAGAAGCTCTGTGATGGTCAAATTTTCCAAGCTTTAAATGTTTTGCAACCGTATCTAATTTATGCTTTCCGAGCATTGGGAGAGCAGACTGACATAAAATCAATGTATCTATCCAGCTATACGGAAATACAATATCATGCCTTTTGCACACAGAGTTAATAAAATTTGCGTCAAATTCAGCGTTGTGTGCTGCAAGAACAGGATTTTCACCGCAAAATTCCATGAATTTTTTCACAGCTTCTGCTTCTTTCGGTGCATCAGCAACCATTTCGTCAGTAATGCCTGTCAGCTGAGTAATGTTTGCAGGAATTGGCTGTTCAGGGTTGACAAACGTGTTAAAACTTTCCACAACTTGAAGATTTCTGAGTTTCACTGCACCAATTTCAGTTAAACGGTCATGATACTTATTCAAGCCTGTTGTTTCCACGTCAAAAATGATAATTTCATCTTGAATTTTTCTGTTATCCTCGCCCTTCAAAATGCGCTGCGGTTCTAAGTCGTTAATCACATAGGCTTCACAGCCGTAAATAACTTTAAAATTAGGGTCTTTCAGAGATTTTTCAGCATTGGCAGCATCTGGAAAAGCCTGCACCACACCGTGGTCAGTAATTGCAATGGCAGGATGTCCCCAGTCATGCGCTCTTTTAATCAATGTTCCGGCATCTGTGACGGCATCCATTGCAGACATATTAGTATGACAATGCAGTTCCACTCTTTTTTCAGGGGCGGTATCCTGACGAAGTTTTCTTTTACGAATGACAATAGAATCCGGTTCAAGCACAGGTTCACGTTCAAATGCATCTTCTTTTATTTTTCCGGCAACAAGAATGCTCATGCCTTTTTTGAGTTCCTGCAAAGGCAATTTTTCAATATTTTCTTTCTTATCAAATAATTTAACTTTCACAGAGCCTGAAAAATCTGTTATCTGATAAGTAACAATTCGATATTCATTTTTTGTATCTCTTGTGTCAATAGCGAAAATATCGCCATAAACGACAACACGCTGATTTTTCATCTGTAACGCTTCTGGAATGGAAACAGCTTCCGTCCGGATAAGATGCCCTTTCACCAGCATATCTCCGCCCTTTTCATAATCAAACTGAGCGAAATTTTCAGCAACAGACTGTATTTTATTTACGGTCTGATGTTCCTGATTTTGAACAGGTTCAAGATGCTGTTCTGATGGGATTTGTGCAATCACATTTTGAAGCTGTGCCTCTGTGAAAACAACTTCTCCTGTTAAATTGACTTGAATCGTTCTTGCAAAATGTTTCTGCACAAATTCTTCAAATTTTCTGCAAAACTGAAATTTTTGCAGAATTTCCAGTCCGCCGTTATGGATTTCAATTGTTAAACTGTCGTCTTGAAACGTGACATCAGCATGATTTAAAAAGCCGTTTATAATAGGTAATTCTCTTTTCAGCATCTCCACTACAACCGGATAACTTTCAAGCGTAAATAATTCCGGACTGTAACGGCAATCCAGACGAAAGCTTTTCACTTGAATTGCCGTTTCCGTGACCTGTTCAAAATGCAGTATATCTGCATTTGGTACAACAGAAGGAAAATTTACAACAAATGTAATATGCTGTAATTTGTCTTTATCATAAATAATATGTTCAATGACACCTTTCTGAACGGATACTGGAATATCTGTCAGATACTGTTTCATGAATTCCAAGATTGTAGCATTTGCCATCCAATAACCCCCATTAAATAATTATAACTTTTCAAGTTCTTCCAGCAATGCCGGAACAATTTCATTTTCCGGAACTCTGCGAAGTGTTTCGCCATGACGGAATAAAATTCCAATGCCGTTTCCGCCGGCAACGCCAATATCTGCTTCACGGGCTTCACCAGGACCATTCACGACACAACCCATGACAGCAATTTTGACATCTTTATTGATATTTTCAACGGCTTGTTCAACTTGTTTCGCTAAAGAAATTAAATCTATCTGTGTTCTTCCGCAAGTCGGACAGGAAACAATCTGTACTCCGCCACGTTTGCCAATGCTTTTTAAAATATCTTTTGCTGCTTTAATTTCCCGAACAGGGTCATCTGTTAAGGAAACTCTGATAGTTTCACCGATGCCGTCATGCAACAACGCACCAATGCCAATGGCTGACTTAATTAAGCCCATTCGTTCCGTACCTGCTTCAGTAACACCTAAATGCAATGGATAAGGGCATTTTTCAGCGGCTAAACGATAACAGTCAATCATTCTGTTGACATCAGAAGATTTAATAGAAATGACAATATCATTGAAATCAAATTTTTCAAGCATTGCCGCATGATTTAAAGCACTTTCCACAAGGGCTTCCGGAGTCGGAGAGCCGTATTTCTGTAAAAGTTCTTTTTCTAAAGAACCGGAATTCACACCGATTCGGATAGGAATTTTCTTTTCACGACAGACCTGAGCAACTTGTTTCACTTTGTCCATACTGCCGATATTACCGGGGTTAATTCTGATTTTATCGACTCCAGCAGCAGCAGCTTCAAGAGCAATTCTGTAATCAAAATGAATATCAGCGACTAACGGAATATGAATTTTTTCTTTAATGGCTGGAATGAGTTTAACTGCTTCCAGATTTGGAACAGCTGTTCTGATGATTTCACAGCCAGCTTGTTCAAGTTCGATAGCCTGCTGAACGTTGCCTTCAATATTTTCAGCAGGAACATTAAGCATTGACTGAATATAAATATGTTCTCCATTCAGAATGCAGTCTCCGACTTTCACGGGATGAATATTTCTCATAAATAAAGACCTTCTTTTAATAAATATTATAAATCAGAACGATATACAAGTACAATATTATTAGCAGATGAAAGATAAGTTACTCCATCAATTTTTACTTGCAGCTGGTCTCCGTCTTCAAAATCTGTCCATGATTGTACTTTTCCTTCAATCACTTTATCACCAATTATGACATAAGCATAATTAAATTTGTTATTTGTATCTATTATCTGCTTATTACTACACCCTGCAAAGCATAAACATAGTATCAACACAAATGGTATCAGTTTTTTCATCAGAAAATAATTCCTTTCAATTTAAAAATCTGAATTATTCTGCCGGAACGTTATTTTCCGGCAGAATAATATTTTTACTTGTTTGCTAAATTAAAAATATCCTGAATCGTGACAGCTATCATGATTAAAAATAATACTGCCATACCTGCCAGATGCACCATACCTTCTTTTTCAGGGCTGACAGGTTTCCGACGAATCCCTTCAATCGCTAAGAATACAAATCTTGCGCCGTCCAGTGCCGGAATCGGCAAAAGATTGAAAATTCCTACGTTAATGCTGATAAAAGATGCTAAAGCTAAAACAGAAGTCAAATGCTGTTTAAACGTCTCACCGTAAGAAGCAGCTTCTCCTATTGTGCTGATAATGCCCACAGGCCCTGACAAATCGTGAAAGCCATATTTTCCGGTAATTAAATCTTTAAGTGAAATCCAGATTAACCGCCCTTTTGAAAGCGTGTCTAAAAAGCTGTAGGAAACAACATTAAAAACTGTCATTTCTTTTGCTTTGACATAGAAGTCCTGACGGCCTTGTGTTGCAGTATTATAGAACTTCACATCTTTGAGGGTGATTTTTTCCCCATTCCGGCGAACAACTAAAGTCATAGTATCAGAATCTGTATTCTGCAATTTATAGGATAAATCCGTATCTGTGAATAATTTCATACCATCAATGGAAAGAATTTCATCACCAATCTGTAAACCGCATGTTTCACTTGTGGAAGTAGATACTCCAGTGTCAGGATTTTTTGTAAAGTCAGCAACTTGTAAAGAAATAACATTGCCATACAGCAAAGTCGTACATAGAATTAAAATAAACCCTAAAATTAAATTCATAGCAGGGCCTGCTAAAACAACTAACATTCTTTGCCAGACCGCTTTATTATGAAATGCTCTGGGGTCATCACTATCCGTGTCCTCTCCTTCCATCGCACAAAATCCGCCTATTGGCAAAAGCCTTAAAGAATACTCTGTTTCTCCCTTTTGTTTCTTCAGAATAACAGGACCCATGCCGATTGCAAATTGATTGACTTTAATTCCACAAAGTTTTGCAACTGAAAAATGTCCGAATTCATGCAGGGCAATAATCACCCCGAATACCAGCATAGCAATTAAAATTGTAACCATAAATTATCCTAAATCCTTTCTGAAATGCCGTCAGCCTTTTGCAATCCGTTCACGAACGTAAGCCCTTGCTTGTGTGTCTGCTTCCAGAATGTCTTCATAACTTTGAATTGCACCGTCCTTAACATGTTCCATTGCAGAACGGACAAGCTCTCCAATTTCTAAGAATTTAATTTCATCATGCAGGAAATGTGCTACTGCTTCTTCATTTGCACCATTAACAATTGCAGGGCGCAGACCGCCTTCTTTAATTGCTTCAATTGCACAGGTCAGGCAGTCAAATGTTTCATAATCCGGCTTTTCAAACGTTAATGTTCCGTAATCCGTTAAAGATAACGGCTTTGTCGGACAGTCCACACGATGCGGATATAACAGCGCATATTGAATCGGAATTTTCATATCCGGTACGCCCATCTGACCAATGACTGCATAATCTTCAAATTCTACCGCAGAATGCAAAACACTCTGACGATGCACAACAATTTCAATTTGTTCCGGTGTCAAATCAAATAACCATTTTGCTTCAATAAATTCAAGGCCTTTGTTCATCAGTGTAGAAGAATCAATTGTAATTTTATTTCCCATATTCCAATTAGGATGTTTTAAAGCATCTTTTGCAGTCACATTCTGCAAATCAGATTTTTTCTTTCCAAAAAAAGGCCCTCCTGAAGCGGTTAAAATCATTTTTCTGATTTTATTCATGGAATTGCCCTGTAAGCTTTGAAATACAGCAGAATGTTCACTGTCTACAGGATAAATTTTCACACCCTTTTCAGCAGCGGATTTCATTACAAGTTCACCGCCGGCTACAAGTGTTTCCTTATTCGCTAAAGCAATATCATTTCCGGCTTCAATGGCCTTTAAAGTCGGAAGTAAGCCAACCATGCCGACAACACTGTTTAACACAATATCCTGATTTTTATCAGAAGCAATCTGACATAATCCGTTCATACCGGTTAAAATTTCAATTTTTTCACCGGACAATAAATTTTTTAATTTTTCTGCTTTTGATTCATCATAAATGCAGACACATTCCGGTTTAAATTTTTTTGCCTGTTCAGCTAATTTTTCTGCCTGACGGTTCGCAGCTAAGGCAGTCACTTTCAAGCCGTGTTTTTCAATGACTTCAAGTGCCTGTGTGCCAATTGAGCCAGTAGAGCCTAATACTGCTACTTTTTTCATCATATTCAAAACATCTCCTATTTAAGACAATAAACCTATCTTGTAAGACAGGTTTATTGATTTCATTACTTAAAAATCGGGAACAGCCGGATGCACCAGTAAAACGCCGGAATCACAAACAAGACACTGTCGAATCTGTCCATTAACCCGCCGTGACCGGGCATAATATTTCCATAGTCTTTAATGCCTTTCTGCCGTTTAATCACAGAAGCTGTTAAATCTCCAAGAACGCTGACACCTGCACAGACTAAGCCTAACAAACCAGCTTTTAAAGCTTCTAAAACTCCAAAATCTAAACTGTTGCATTTCGCATAGATAAAAAATATCAAAGCGAATAAAATTGTATTGCTCAACAGTCCGCCAATAAAGCCTTCTACTGTTTTTTTCGGGCTGATTTCAGGGCAAAGTTTTGTTTTTCCCAGTGCTACGCCTGAAAAATATGCTCCAGTATCAGCAATCCACGCCCCGCAGAGAGACAGAATCACATAGAACAAGCTATGATTTACACCATCATTGAGATAAATTAAAAAACGAAACGAGTAAGTTACTAATATCATAGAAGCAATCATAAAAGAACCCTGTTCGATTGTGAACGTCTTTGGATGTCGCATATAATCCCAGAATATCAAAGACAGACAGACAGGCATCAGCAGTTCCGGAAGTACACCTAACATAACCATCCAGTCCGGCCAAGCATATCCAGTATACCCATAAATGGAAAAATGTTCTCCTATTGTGGATAAAATGCCGTAAGCTATCACTGCACCAGTGGAAAGCTTAAATTGTAATCCACCAATCGCCCGAATCAGTTCAAACAGGATAATTCCGACAATTGCAGAAAATGCTAGCGGAAAAACTATCGTTTTATGCAGAATCAGCACACCAACCAGCAAAAGCCCTCCAACAACTCCGGAGATAATTCTTTGCTTCATCAGACACCCCCGAAGCGTCTGCCTCGTCCGGCATAGTCAATTAAAGCTTTATTTAATTCTTCCGGTGAAAAATCAGGCCACAATACATCTGTGAAATAATATTCCGCATAAGCACACTGCCAGATTAAATAATTTGATAATCTAAGTTCTCCGCTGGGGCGAATCACTAAATCTACATCAGGTAACCCTGCTGTATAAAGATGGTCTGCAATGGTTTGTTCTGTAATTTCTTCCGGATTTAATTCACCGGATTTAATTAACTGAGCAATTTCTCTTGCTGAATGAGCAATTTCATCACGTCCGCCATAATTGCAGGCAAGCAGTACTGTCAGCTGTGAATGATGTGCTGTATCCTGTTCCAGCTTAATCATTTTCTTCTGAATATCTTCCGGATAAGCGTTTTTATCTCCTAAAAAAATTGCCCGAACACCGTCACCTAAATGCATTTGCACTTCATCTAAATATTCTCTCATAATTTTGAGAATGCCATCAATTTCATTCTGAGGGCGTTTCCAGTTTTCAGTTGAAAA
>JAZQIL010000005.1:0-3532 GCA_045541055.1 Oscillospiraceae bacterium | reverse complement strand
ATTTTGTCTTCCTAAGACCGCTTGGCCCTCCGACTTAGTGCTTCTTTTATGGTTTGAATTTCATATTTTGTAACATCTTCAAACTGCTGTAAATCGGGCAAAAGTGCGAAAGATTCAGCCGTTAAGGAATCCAGAAATTCTTTATTTTTATGCGTGTGAGAATTTTCACAAATTGCTTCATAATCGGACGGAATGACAGTTTCAGAATTTTTAAGGGCTTCTTCAATCATCTTCTGAATTTCGTCTTTTTTCGGATAATCGGACATATCCGGAGCAGTAATTTCTTCAATTTTTTGCAGAATCTGCGTGTATAAATCGGGAGTCGGAGGAATCGGAGAATCATCATCACCCACAAAACCGGATTGACGAATGTTCAAAGTGACGGGAACAGTTGTAGCTCTCAACCCTGATGTATTGTCCGCATCATAGCCGAAAACGGACATTTTGACCGCACCTGCATGAAGTTCCGCCGGAAGCAGACAGGACAGCCCGTCAAAGCCAAGTACACAGTTGTAAGTTTCATCACACTGCGTGAACTGCACCACTTTATAAAACTTCTTCCAGTCACCGTCAAACGTGAATCTCAAAGTCACAAAAGAAATCTGGTCGGAGGCGATAACCTCACGCTCCAGAATTTCAATTTTCTGCTGTTTTACGAGAAATTTAAGCATTTTCTTTCACCTCGTTCCATTCATTCGTTTCTGTATCATACTCCAAATAACCATCAAGACACTGAATTTTTGTAAGGTTAGCTGAACTGTCCCAATTCTGTTGTTTTTCGATTGCCGCCCAGTCTTTCAGACTGCCCTCATAAGTTAAAGTTTTCAGCTTGGTACAGGAATAAAATGCACAATTCTGAATTTCTTTCACCGATTTTGCAATGGTGAAATCTGTAAGTGCTGTACACCCTGCAAACATATATGAACCAATGACAGACCCTTCATAACGAACCGTGGCAAGGTCAGCACAACCTCGGCACGCATAATATCCAACGGCAGTCACCAAACGTGGAACAGTCAAATCTGTAATCTGTGTATTCGCAAATGCGTATTGACCGATTTCTGTCACTTTGCTGGGAATTGAAATTTTTGTGATACCGCAAATTTCAGTGGCAAGGGCAGCGAATGCATTTCTTCCTATTTTTGTAAGAGTGTTTGGAAGAGAGGCAGAAACTAACTGATTGCAATAGTTGAAAGCAAATGTTCCGAGCGAAGTAATGCCGTCTGAAACAACCAAAGACTTGATATTCTGGTCATCAAAAAATGGCGAAAGATTGTTGCCTGCACGCTGGTCACTGAGAAATTCTGTCCAGCCTTCCTGATTGTTGCTGTACTTTCCGACACCGAGTTCAGCAGCAAAAGACAGCACAAGGGAAGCATCAACAGCGTTAATTGAGCCGTCACGGTTGGCATCAGCAAGCAGCTCCTGTTCCGGAGTCAGACCCGATTCATGTCCCGTGCCGATATTGGCAGCGGCAGCCAAAATTAAAGAGGAATCTGATGCAGTCACCCTTCCGTCACCGTCAATATCCGGAAAATGGCAGTCAGAAATGGGAATCGCAGTGCCGTAATCGTACATTTCACCAGTGCCACGGAGCAGAAGTTTTCCGTCCGAATACAGCACATAATAAATGTCATCACCGCACTGACCGACTTTCACGATGTCGCCCGTCATGTCATCAATTTTAAGCTGTAAAGTATCAACCTTGTTATTTAAGCCTTCAATGGTTTCATTGTATTTATCAATCTGGGCATTCAGGTCTGCAAGCTGTGCCAGCATATCCGTGACCCTGCATTTTCCCAGAATACAGCGGCAGTAGCCGCACAAATTGTTATCTTCCCTGTAATCAAACCAGTCAAATTCAGACAGGGATTTCGCTCCGACATTGAGCCGGACAGCATAAAGCGTTAATTTTGTACGGTTCATATCTGTCGGAATAAACGGAACAGAGGGATTTTCTGCCGGAGTTCCTGCTACAACTTCAATTCTGACATCACGCACGCCTTCGGAAACATCACAGACAATGCCGATTGTGACATATCTCGGCAGGGACTCGTCCTGATATTCCGACAAGTCAATGCTGTATTTCGCATCGTTTATAAAGTAATGCCCATTCAGCCACGCTTTCCCTTTTCCGAGAATGACCTTTAAGCCCTTTGTCGGTGCAGTAAGTTCAAAGCAGTCACCGTAAGTGTCCAAAATTCCGTTGCAAATCAGGCCTGACAGGTAATCGGTGAAATTTTCTGCCGTATACGTCCTGTCAAGACCTTTTGAATTGAAAAATCCGCTTGAAAAAGCCATAAATTATCCCTCCTTAAAAGTTGGTGTCAGGCTTCTGCCGTTCTGGTCGAATCCCTCTACCATGCCGATAAGCTGTATTTTCGGCTGAATCATGCCGAATCTGATGTGCTGGACAGTGACGTAATCACCAACAGCATAATCTTTCTGATACTGATATTGTGTTGAGTTTGCTGCAATTGTTGATTCTGATGCAGTTTTCGGAGATGCCATTTTCTCAGAACCACGATTTTTGAGCAGTTCGATATATTCATCATATGGAATATGCCTTGTTTCACCGTCAAGCTGTTCTTCTTCCGAAATGTCATCAGCATCCACATATACTTCATATCTGTCTAAAAATACAGGCTCATCACCGTTGAAATATGTTGTTCTTTTTCGGTCTGCACCTTCACCATGTCCCAGAACATAGGCAAAATTCTGCTGAACAGAAATATCCTCCGCATAACTGAATGACAGCAGATTGCTATATCCGTCTGAAAAGACAATGTGCGGATTTTCCTCCTGCATGATGCTCCTGTCCGTCCCCTGTGAGAGTTCAAACAGCATCTGATAATGCTCGTTCTCGGTTTTGGAAAGTCGGATGTTTGCAGTGCCGCCGATTTTCTCACAGACAGTGTAAATCCACTCCATGAGATTGGCATAGCTGACCTGCAATTTCGTAGTTTGTTCCCAGCATTCACCGCTGACTTCACCAAGGGAAAGTCCCGGTATTCTGCGGTTATCGTCACCCATGCAGTTCTGCGAAACGACAGATTGAACAATATCGCTGTATGCTGTATTTGCTGTGACCGAATATGTCGGATAGATGATTCTTCGCTCCAATAAGCACATCAGGAATCTGCCTGAAATGGTCAGATAATCGCCATTTTCGGCATCTGTATCTATTTTGACAGATTCAATAATGCCAAAATGCTCCCTGTCATCATCTCTGCCGATAATTCTGCCAGTTTGGAAAATTTCGATATTCTGCGGATTTGCCGCAATGTACACTTCAAATGCTCCGCATTGATAACACTCTATATCCCACAAAAGAGACGAAAAACTGTCGCAGACAGCTTCCAGTATTATTGATATGGAATCGTTATCAGCCGTCATTTTATAAACTTCAATCTGCATAATTATACCCCCAGATACGCATTAGTGTGTTCGATACGGACTTTCAGATTTTTCAGTCCGTCAGCCGCACGGAGATAAAAGCGGTTTGTTCCCTCCCTCAGCGGTAACCACGTTG
>JAZQIL010000004.1:0-10135 GCA_045541055.1 Oscillospiraceae bacterium | reverse complement strand
TTTGCAGTCGGTCGCAGGAACTGGCTGTTCAGCAATACTGCCAACGGAGCAAAATCCAGTACTATATGGTATTCTATTCTCTCGACTGCTCAGGCAAACGGACTGGATGCCGAAAAATATCTGATTGACTTGTTTTCTCATTCTCCCGGAACTATTCTTCTGCCCTGGAATGAATCCTAAGCTCTCGCCGTATGATTCGACGAGAGCTTTTGCTATCTGGGACGCATTTTATTTTACGCTTACCTTTTTTGAAAAGAGAAAGAAGTTCCTCTTGAGTAAGCCTTTCTGGAGCAGATGCTTTATTCTGCTGATAGGCTTCTTCAATATCTTTTGCTTTGAACAGCAGAAACTTCATCACTTTTTCTTCTGGTGCATCATACGGCGCACGGACAATCACCTCACTATGCTGTACTTCCACAGTAATCATTTTTCTGTCACTCCGGATTAATTTTACAGGAGTGGAAATGCCCTTCACATTCAGAATGTTATTAGGATACCGCACTTCTGTTAATTTCCGCATAATGTTAGCCGATTCTGATTCAAGGATTTCTGTAATTTCCTGAATTGGCATATCTTTCGGGGCTTTTACATTCAATTTCCCCCTCTTTTAATGTGACCTCCATTGTTTTCCGGTTGGCACGCTGTAGTACTACTGGAATTTCAAATCCTCTTATCTGCAAATTTTCCATATGCATACTCCTTAAAATTAACTGCCAAGGATTTCAAAAAGCCACCCAAGAGCTTTCAAAAATCCTGAAAAGAATGTTGATGTGATTCCATATACCTGAAAAATCCGGTCACACCCCCAAATCATACCGGCGGATATGCCAAATGTCGCAAGCATTCCCAGCAGCCACAGCCACCATCCAGAATCACCACCATGAACAAGAATAATTACCAAAAAACCTATGATTACAACTGCTGCAACAGCGACCAAAATCTGTAAAATTCGCAGCAATACCGTTCCTGCCATCACCCAGCCCAGATGCAGGAACAGCCAGCCTAAAAGAATTATCATGACTGGTATTAAAATAAGCAATAGAATTTTTAGATTTTCTGTTTTCAAAATAGGCTCATCCTCCGTTATTAATGAAAGTTTGACTACTATTCCGCTGTGTCTAACTCCGCCCCCATTAGAATAACCTCGTAATCATGTGTCAGATCAATTGCTGTTCGTTGATAATCAGCTTAAATTCCAGCCCCAGCTTGTCTGCGGCTTTTCTGCATAATATCATGCGCTGAAGAAAAATCTCAAAGTAATCCATCACAGAGCCGTATCTGGTATCGACAGACAGCTTGAGTTTGATAATCGTGTGTGCCTCATTGATTTTCAGTTCTGATTTTGTGACCGAATAATTGACACGGTCATGGATATCAAATGTGGACACATCCTGATTTCTGACTGGATTTCGGCGTACATCGCTTTTATCAGCAAGAATCAGAGCGGCAGCGAGTGCGCTGACCGGAACACCGAAGCCTTCATCATGATTGCCGATTGCAGAGACAATCTGTCCAATTTCCTCAGGTGGAAAATGCAAATGATCAAGTATTCTGAATGCCATGACCGCACCGGACTGGCTGTGATCGACACGGTTAATCAGATTGCCGAGGTCGTGCAGATAACCAGCAATTTTAGCCAGTTCCACCGTTCTCGCCGGGAATCCGAGTGTCTCAAGGATATATCCGGCACGTTCTGAAACACAGGTGACGTGAGCAAAGCTATGCTCGGTATAACCAAGTGCCTGCAAGGCTTCATCTGCCTGTTTGATATAGATTTTGATTTCTTCGTAAGTCATGATAACACCTCCTACTTAAAGTTTATCGAAAAATAGATTTCTGGATTATTCAGGTCATTGGCATACATAGAAACCAGACTTTTATCTATGCGAATAGCAGAAAATTTAGAAGCGGCACCTAACATTGTGACAGATCCGTCAAATGCAGCATCTGCTAAGTGAATTTTTACATCAAACATAATGAACTCCTTCTATAGTTAAAATTTAAGCGTTTTTGCCTGTTTCATTACTTGGCTAAAAACTTCCGGACTATACTAAAATGGATATTTATTCAAGTTTAAGCCACTTTTCAATTAAGAGCATAATCTCCTCAGTGCGTTTTTCACCAATACCTTTGACAGAACGTATCTCTTTCTCCAACACACGCAAATCCAAAGTATGGTGATTATCAGTGCTGTCATCTGTATGACTTTCCTGCTTTGGAACGGAGTTATCTGATGAAACTTCTATTCCCTTCTTTCGACCGCTTTTATAGATATCGTTTATCAGACTTTCCAGACTTGCCCTGTCCATCTTCTTTATTGTTTTGTACAGATTGCGGTCAAGGAGAGGGCAGTTATTCTCTGGTGTGGCTGTAGTGGATGTATCTTTCTTCTCAGTTATACTTTTCAATATATTTTGCTCCTCTCTGTTGATAATTTTAATAGTTTTAACGGTACTGTTGAATGTTTTGTTGAAAGCTGTGGAAAACTTATTCTATTCGTTTCTCAAACCGGAACATCTCAAAACCGTCCTCAGCAGGATTATCTTCATCAAGATGCTGTTTATTGAAAAATTCCACAATATGAAATCCGCAGCGGTTGACATAGAAATGAATATTCCGTTTTTCAAAGTAAGGCGTGAATGTTTCCCACACATTTACTTCCGGATGCATTTTTCAATTTCGCACCATGCAGCACAGCCGATTCCTTTGCTGTGATGTTCCGGACTGATAAATAACAGCTCCAGTTCTCAGTGTGCACCATCAATTTTTATTACCGCACCGCCGACAAGCACATTGTCAAGTAAAATTCGATAAGCATCGCCGTTCTCAATAGAAGCTACTATCGTTTCTCTGGAAATAATCTGGTTTCCGTCCTCATTTGTTTCCTCAAAGCGGTCATTTCTAAGACCAAATTCCTCCAAAGCACCATAGTTGAATGCTTCCTGATTGTCCTTTTATGAACTGTTCACGGTCTGACGGCTGTAAAGGCTGTAAAGAAATATTCATTGTGGATTTTCTCCTGTGTTTTTATAGATTACACTTATTATGATTACCAATCTTATGACGGCAAAATGGGGCTGTTTGGCTTATAACCACTATAGTCAATCCTTCCATTCTCTATATCGTCCATTGCTTCAAGCACCATCGGAATCATGAATTTTGGAATCATATATTTGTGGTCACTTTCAGAGTCAAAAGCTAGACCCATGATGCTGTCTTTCATAAGAGCATTGTTGATGACATCTCTCACACTTAGTGGCAGACACTTGATTTTTCGCTTGTCATTAGGTGGAAGAGGGCGTTTATTCTTCTTTGCCTCCGCTTCACTTGTATAACAAAGCATAATGCGCTGGTCAGTAGGTCCTGCATAAAGCTGAGAAGCTCTGTCCGGATTACGTTTATCTTGTATGCACAGGGCAAGAACTGCAAGGTCCTCATCACCGCCCTGCAACAGCATCTGAATAAATTCAATTGTGGTGATGTCATTCTGTGGTTTCTTCATAATATTGGCTAATTTCTGCCAGAATTGTTTATCTGTCAAACTGTTCACTCCTCATCTTCTTCATTTTCTTTGTCTTCATCCTCTTCTTCTAATTCTTCATATTGACAGAGAGGAAGAAAATAGTCCTGATCGACAATTTTCTCTGCTGACAGCACAGCTTCCTGCAATGGAATCACAAGAACGATTTCACTATTTTCATCAAGAGCAAGATATGGATTGACTTTCATATGGTCTACAGCGTATTTCCACTTCATATCTTTGCATATTTTTCTTCCAAAGTCTCTGCCAAAGATACGGATTCCTTTCCATACTGTTGTGTAAAATATTTTAGGAACATCAAAGCTGTCTTGCGTGAATTGCTTGTCAGGTACGATGAAAATAATCTTATTCCTGTCGTCATAGCAAAGGTGAAAATATGGCGGCCTCCCCAGACTTTCAAGAACCTCAATTGGAATGATAAAAGTATTCAGGGATACATTTAAATATAACTTCAAAATAATCACCTCGATAGTATTTCAAGCCATTATTGCTGTCAAAGGTATTCTCGTAATATTTTTATATCGCTTTCTATATTGCGTGGCTGTATGTGTTCAAGTACTTTATGCTCTACTTCCGGAGTCCAGTAAATTTTCAATTTCTTTTGTGCACGTGTAATAGCAGTGTAGAAGATACTGTGTGTAATCAGGTCATCTACCTCGTCTGTAATAACAACTTTAACGGAATTGTACTCCAGACCCTGTGCTTTGTGGATTGAAACAGCGTATGCAAGCTGAAACGGTACAGTAATTCTTGAAGAGATGCTGTCATTTTCCTCGTCAGTATCTTTTGTTTTGAAAACATAAAAACGAATAATTGAGTTTCCATTTGTTGTTTCACCGACATATTGAAGGTCATACCATAGTGCTTCTTCTTTGTCAATATTCTTACTCAGTGCAATTTCAAATTCAATCCGCTCATTTGGTGTGCCGGCATCATGAATTTGAATTCCAATGATATCACCTTTCATGTTGTTATAAATCAATGGGTGAAAACGATTTGATTCAAGAAAAAGAACCGGATCACCTACTTTATACTGCTGGACACCCCATTGATATGCCTGATGGGGATTGCTTTCCTGTAAAAAACGATTGATATTATTAATTCCGTACAATCCATTATAATTTAAGCAGAGAATCACTTCATCTTCATCGGATTTTGTAAATAGTGTATCATCTACTTTTAATGAGCAGCTTTGTTTATCAATCCATTCCTGAACAGTATCATCCATGTGTCGTACCTTATCCCACAAATTCAGTAAATGCCTGTTGTTTTTCGCCCTGTAAGGCTGTGTTAATTCATACACAGATTTTGTGGGAATAAATCGTCTTATGGCTGTAAACCAATTACCAAATCTGATTGCATTGATTTGATAAGTGTCACCAACGAGCAATATCGCCTGAAACTCGGCTTTTTTAAGAATTTCTACCATATTACTGTTGCTGACTGCACTGCATTCATCTATCACAAGAAGATGGCATTTTATGTCAAAGTTACCCCGATCTAAAAAGCTGGTAATTGTAGAAAAAGTACAATTGTCAGGATTAGCAGTAACACGTCTTTTTAAGTTGTCTATCGCTGAATTTGTCTGTGCTAAATACAGTTTCTTTTCATTGGAGAAAAAGTGAGAAACATGGTTAATCAAGGTAGATTTTCCAACACCGGCGGAACCATAAATAACCGCAACACGGGATTGTTCAAATAACTGCCGTAAAATTTGTTTTTTCTCATCGCAGTCTACGACGTAACTCCCTCCATTTAACCACTGCACTATGTTCTGCGAATAATCGGGGATACCTGCTTTTGCCAGCCCACATAATTTATGAATAATTGTACAGGTATCTTCTTTATATTTGTTTATAAATATGTATCCATTTTGGATAATAAGCTGACTTCTATACTTATGTCCTTCGTAGAGTGCATCATTATATGTTGTCACAAGTGTGTTGATGTCCTCATAAGCTGTGATTTCGTTAAGCGGTGTAAATATCTGACCATAAATTTCGGTATTGTTATGGATAAGCCTTGCAAGTAGCTCATGCTTTCTATTATTTACAGGAATACAGGCGAAAAGTGCACTAAGTTTTGGATTATGTCCTAATGGAGATTGGATAAATGGCATTGTATCAAATGGAATGCATCCTTGAAGCAGAAAAAGCTTAGATAGTAAGGGGTTTGGCTGCCATTTTTTTGATTTTCTATTACTTGCGTTATCTCTTTGATTTTTAATAATAGCATTATTCATATTGAACAGAAGATAACGAAGAATATTTTGTCCGGGATATTTATTTCTGATTATCTTACGGCACTCATCAAGCACACGAATAAACACATCTGTAGAAAGGCTTTTTCTCCACAAGGCGGTGACATTATGGTATGCTGAATCCGAAAAATCCATCAATTCTGTTAAAGAAAAACCACTGCTTGTGAGAAATTTACAAATTTCATGCTGTTCCGGATAAGGCACTTTCACTTGTTGTCCTGTTGTCAGCGAAATGAAATTCTGATATTCACAGTCACGAATGGCAACTTCCCATCCTACAATAATTGCAATAGGCATGGTTTTGCCGAGGATTTCGATATTTTCCTGAATTAATTGGAGTTTTGAGGCATAGTTGCTTGTAATCGGAAGTTTAGTAAAAGCAATCACACGGTTGGATTTTCTTGATTTTTCCAGTACAGGAGTAAAGGATACTTCATAATAGATTCTATTTCCCACAAAGAAAGGCTTGCGTTTTTGTATATAATACTTGTTGCCCTTATCAGAAAAATGTGCCGGATGCTGTTCAATTTTATCAGCAATTTTAGTATAATATTCCTGTAATGCAGAATCAAGATTCAAGGGGAATTTATTCAGATTCTGTAAAATCTGCATATTGAAATACTTTTCGACAAGCATTTTTGTTTCCAGAAGATACTGATAGTATTTCAGCATTAAACGTTCAGAGGCATTTTCATCAAGCGTACAGTGTACAGCGACAATCTGGAGATAATTGCGGAATCTGTACAGTATTTTTAATTCTCCGTTTATCTGAGCATACTCAATAGCAGCATTTATATTTTCCTCACTGTCGTCTATATCTTTCCCATTGGCATAGAACTTCAGCATAATTTGCTCTACAAGATGTACCAGACGTGCAAGGATATCCTGCGAAACAACTCCTCGTGAAGAATTTCCAATATTATCTAAATACCTGCAAATTGCACAATCAACTGCTGTTATATTTTTATCAATAATTGACATAAATGCTGTCTCCTTCTGTTCCATAAAAATACTATTTATCAAGAGTTTCAGCTCTTTTTATCCGGTGGTGAAAAAGTTTTTCCATCAGTATTGTAAGTCATGCTGAATACCATATCAGTCAGCCACTTTCTAAATGCGGGGTTATCCTGATACTGCTTGAAAATTTCCATATTGTCAGCCATAATTGAGAAGATGACCTGCTGCAAAGCTCTCTCGCTTTCAAGCTTTGCCCCCTCTTCATCGGAATTGCGCATAGCATTCTGATAGCTTTCATCCTTTGATACCATCACAGGGATAACCTCTGTCACCTGATGACGGACATTATCTTCATTTTTCCAGTCGATGTTTCCAAACATATCATTGAATTCCGAAACGATGTTTGAAAGCAAATCCATTTCTGGGCTGAAGATGTGACCGCCATTGCCTGATGGAACGGGTTCAACTTCTGTGTCGGAATCATCCAGCACGATAGACATTGATTCTCGTGCCTCCGGTCTGTAACTGTTGAGGTCGATGGATTCCAGTATGCCCTCTGACAAATCATCATCACGGGGTGACGGCAGCTTCGGAATCAGCAGATTCAGATAAACAGACATTTTCTCCCAGTTTGCATTTCCATATGGAAGAATCGCACCAAGGAAACCGTAGGTGCGCACAAATGCCTTTGCTGCACTTTTGAATTTAATCTGATCTTCTGTTTCGAGGCCTTTATATACAGCGGCATCGGCATCCAGCAGCGGATCAAGCCTTTCACGGCCTGCTCCGTCAAGGAACAGGTTGACGATATGCTCCACCTCTTCTGTTGAAAATACCTGATATTCTTCCATTGTTGCAATCAGGTCATACAGCTTGTTAGGATCAGTTTCACCAGAGAGAATTGTTGTCTTGTAGTAAGTCGAAAATGCTTTTTGAATGTCCTCCGGCTTGTTGAAGAAATCCAGCACAAAGGTATCACGCTTCTTCGGATGGCAGCGGTTCAGGCGTGAGAGTGTCTGCACTGCCTTGATATCATAGAGCATTTTGTCAACATACATCGTGTGAAGCAACGGCTCATCGAATCCAGTCTGAAACATATCTGCAACAATCAGCAGACGATATGGGTCTTTTTTGAACATAGATGGAATTTTGGCATCCGAGAAACCATTCATTGCAGCAGAAGTCAATGCAGGTTCCTGCTTTTTGTATTTGTGTTCACCAGAAAAAGCAACAATCGCTTTGAAGGGACTGTGGCGTTCTGCCAGCAGTTTTGTGATGGCGTAGTAGTATTCGATACAGCGAGGAATGCTTTCCGTTACGACCATAGCACGAGCCTGACCTCCGACTTTGCCCTTTGCAATAACACTTTTATGAAAATGATTGACAATTTCAGCAGATTTCTTTGCAACGGTGTCTGGGTGTTCTTCAACATAATGCCGTAATTTCTTGAAAGAACGTTTTTTGTCAAATCGTGGGTCATCTTCAATGAGCTTATTGATGCGATAATAATTATCATATGCAGTATAGTTCTGGAGAACATCGAGAATGAAGCCTTCCTGAATTGCCTGCTTCATCGTGTAGACATGGAACGGTCTGTGTTTTACCTTGTCGTCCTCTTCGTAAGGCACACCAAAGACTTCAAGGGTTTTATTTTTGGGAGTTGCTGTAAATGCAAAATAGCTGGCAGTGGAAACCAGCTTTCTTCCCTCCATCATGGCATTGATTTTGTCCTCGTTATCGGCTTCTTCATCTGTAGCTAGACCGGAGAGTGCAAGGTTCATCTGTGCGGAGTTCCTTCCGTTTTGACCGGAATGTGCCTCGTCAATGATAATGCCGAAATGCCTGTCCTTATGTTCCTGTCCTATCTCAGAAATGATGTACGGAAATTTCTCAATGGTTGTTATGATAATGCGCCTGCCGTCCTGAATGGCTTTTCGGAGATCGCCGGAATGCTCTGCCCAGACGACCGTATTCTTCACTTGCATAAACTGCTTGATGGTGTTGCGAATTTGCTTGTCGAGGATCTTGCGGTCAGTGACAACAAGCACAGTGTCGATGATAGACTTGCCATCCTTCTCCAGACCGATGAGCTGGTGTGCCAGCCATGCGATCGAATTGGACTTGCCAGAGCCAGCGCTGTGCTGTATCAGATAGCGCTTGCCTGTGCCGTTTTCACGCACATCAGCAAGGAGCTTCTCCACCACATCGAGCTGGTGGTATCTCGGAAATACCTGCTTGACCTTCTTCTTTTTGGTCTCCTCGTCCTCCTCGGTGATGACCTGTGCATAGTTCTCGATGATGTGGGAGAGTTTTGCTTTGGTGAGGATATCCTTCCAGAGGTAGTCTGTCATGATGCCGTCCGGGTTCGGAGGGTTGCCTGCTCCGTCGTGGTACCCCTTGTTGAACGGCAGGAACCAGCTATCTTCCTTTGCCAGCTTCGTGCAGAATTCAACGGTACAGTCATCCACAGCGAAATGCACCATGCAGCGCTTGAACGAGAAAAGAATGTCCTTCGGCTCACGGTCTTCCTTGTACTGCTGTACTGCATTTTCGGTATTTTGCCCTGTGAGGGAATTTTTCAGCTCCATCGTGATGACCGGCAGACCGTTTATGAAGATACACAGGTCGAGTGCGAGCTTCGCTCTGTCCGATGCATAGCGGAGCTGGCGTGTCACACTAAAGATGTTCTTTTTGAACATCTCATGCGATCTCTGGTTGTTCTCCGTCGGAGTGAGGTAGAACATGATGAGGTCAGCCGGATAGACCTTGACACCGTTGCGCAGCACATCAATGATGCCGCGCTTGGTGATCTCACTGCTCAGGCGGTTAAAGAACTGCCGCTTCTTTGTTTCGGACGCATCAATGCCCAGCTTAGCGATCTCGGTCGGCTGGGTGTCACGCAGGAAGCGCAGCAGTCTTGTTTCGTCGATGGCGTATTCTTTGTCGTAATCGGAGTTTGCGCCCTCCTCGTAGCCGTTATGCTGAACGAGCCAGTCCACGATGAGCGTCTCAAAGCCAGATTCTTTTGTGTTAGTAAAAAGCACTTTTATGCCCCCCATTTTTCAGATTATCTACAGTATCAGATGTGATAAAGGTTATCCGGAATAGGAGCACTATCTAATAAGTCTTTATCGTTGATGTATAGTTTATGCACTTCTTTTATTCCAGCATTAACAGCTGCGGAAACGATGAGTCTGCTCTCGTATTCCGGAGTTCGCAGACCAATTATAACCTTACTCGGTTTCATTTTATAAAATGAGCGCTGTTCAGAAACTGTTGGACGTATCATTCGCCATTCCTGATCATTTTCATGACATTTCTTTTTTATTAAGGAAACTCGCTCTAATTCCCACATAATAGATTGCTGAATGATATTT
>JAZQIL010000003.1:0-5718 GCA_045541055.1 Oscillospiraceae bacterium | reverse complement strand
GCCTGTGCAAAGCCATTCAGCGAACAGTAGCCGTTGTTATAAAATGTATAAATCGTTTCGCCATATTTTTCAAGAGTTTCTGCACCGCTTTTAAAGAGTGTCACCGCTGAATTTTCGCTGACGGAGTCAATTTGTTTTTGTAATGCTTCAATTGTTTTTACCAAAGAATTGATAACTGATGCCATGCTGTCCCAAGAAGCAACTCTGTCTGCTGTAATTTCATCAAGAACAGCAAGATTTTCATGAAAATGAACCTGCCTTGCAACGGGTTCAAGGCTCTCTTTTATCGTTTGAATATCATACTTTGTAGCATCTTCAAACTGCTGTAAATCAGGCAGTAAAGCCAAAGATTCAGCCGTTAAGGAATCCAGCAGTTCTTTATTTTTATGCGTATGAGAATTTTCTCTGATTGGAGTAATGCTTTCATGAATCATCAGAATTTCATCATTCAATCTTTGAATCGTAACATAATCGGACGGAATGACAGCTTCTGAATTTTCAAGAGCCTGTTCAATCATTTTTTGAATTTCGTCTTTTTTCGGATAATCGGACATATCCGGAACAGTAACCTCTTCAATTTTCTGAAGAATCTGCGTGTATAAATCAGGTGTAGGCGGAATCGGAGAATCATCATCGCCCACAAATCCGGACTGCCTGATATTCAAAGTGACAGGAACAGTTGTCGCTCTCAGTCCTGACGTATTATCTGCATCATAGCCAAAAACAGACATCTTCACTGCACCTGCATGAAGTTCCGCAGGAAGCAGACAAGACAGCCCGTCAAAGCCAAGCACACGATTGTAAGTTTCGTCACATTGTGTGAACTGTACGACTTTATAAAACTTCTTCCAGTCACCATCAAACGTGAACTTCAAAGTCACAAAAGAAATCTGGTCGGAAGCAATCACCCCACGCTCCAGAATTTCAATTTTCTGCTGTTTTACGAGAAATTTAAGCAATTTCTTTCACCTCGTTCCATTCATTTGTTTCTGTATCGTATTCTAGATATCCGTCAAGGCACTGAATTTTTTCCAGATTAGAATTTGCAGCAGAACCACTGTGTGAATCCCAGTTTTTTTGTTTTGTGACTGCTGCCCAGTCTTTCAGACTGCCTTCATAATTCAAAGTTTTTAGATTATTACAGGAATAGAATGCACAGGTTTCAATTTCCTTCACTGATTTTGCAATGGTAAAATTTTTAAGTGATGTACACCTCATAAACATATATGAGCTGATTACCGCTCCCTCATAACGGACTGTATCAAGACTGGTACAGTCATAACATACATATGCTCCGACAACATCAGATGAACGTGGAACTGTTAGGCTTGTAATCTGTGTATTGGAAAATGCATACGAACCTATTTCTTTTACCTTGCTGGGAATAGTAATTTTTTTGAGACCGCAAATATCGGTGGCAAGGGCAGCGAAGGCATTTCTTCCTATTTTTGTTAAAGTATTCGGAAGTGATGCTGAACTTAACTGATTGCAGTAATTGAAAGCAAATGCTCCAAGTGAAGTGATGCCGTCCGAAACAACCAGAGACCTGATATTCTGGTCATCAAAAAAGGGTGAAAGTTTTTTATTTGCATTCTGATTACTGAGAAATTCAATCCATCCTTCCTGATTGCTGCTGTATTTTCCGACACCGAGGTCAGCAGCAAAGGACAGCACAAGAGAAGCATCTACAGCGTTAATTGAACCGTCACGATTAACGTCGGCGAGAACTTCCTGTTCAGGAGTCAGACCTGATTCACGACCCGTGCCGAGATTGGCAGCGGCAGTCAGAATCGAAGATGCATCAGCAGCAGACACACGTCCGTCCCCGTCAATATCAGGATAATGGCAGTCAGAAATTGGAATTGCAGTGCCGTAATCATACATTTCACCCGTACCACGAAGCAGCAGTTTCCCGTCAGAATACAGCACATAATAAATATCATCACCGCACTGACCGACTTTCAAAATATCGCCCGTCATGTCGTCAATTTTGAGCTGTAAGTTATCAATTTTGTTATTTAATCCATCAATTGTTTCATTATATTCTTCAATCTGAGCGTTCAGCTCTGCAAGCTGTGCGAGCATATCCGTGACTTTGCATTTGCCGAGAATACAGTGACAATATCCGCACAAATTATAGTCGTTTCTGTAATCAATCCAGTCCGATTCAGAAAGTGAATTTGCTCCGGCATTTAAGCGGACAGCGTACAAAGTAAGTTTTGTACGGTTCACATCTGTCGGAATTGGCGGAACAGAGGGATTTTCCGCAGGAGTGCCTGCTAAAATTTCCAGTCTGACATCACGCACATTTTCAGAAGTATCGCAGACAATACCAATCGTGACATATCTCGGAAGCGACTCATCCTGATATTCTGACAGGTCGATGCTGTATCCGGCATCATTGATAAAATAATGCCCGCTTATCCACGCTTTTCCTGTGCCGAGAACTACTTTCAGTCCCTTTGGATATGCAGCTAATTTGAACTGATTTCCGTATGTGTCTAAAATTCCGTTGCAAATCAGACCTGACAGATAATCTGTGAAATTCTCTGCCGTGTACGTCCTGTCAAGTCCCTTTGAGTTGAAAAATCCGCTTGAAAAAGCCATAAACTAAGCCTCCTTAAATGTTGGTGTCAGGCTTCTGCCGTTCTGGTCAAAGCCTTCCACCATGCCGATGAGCTGTATTTTCGGCTGAATCATGCCGAATCTTCTGTGCTGAACAGTGACATAGTCGCCGACAGCATAATCTTTCTGATATTGGTACTGCGTATTGTTTGCAGCAATTGTTGACTCTGATGCAGTCTTTGGAGATACCATTTTTTCAGAGCCACGGTTCTTGAGCAGTTCAATATATTCATCATATGGAATCTGCCTTGTTTCACCGTCGAGCTGTTCTTCCTCCGAAATATCATCTGCATCCACATACACCTCATAACGCTCTAAATATGATGGTTCATCTCCATCAAAATAGGTTGTGCGTTTTCGGTCTGCACCTTCACCATGTCCCAGAACATAGGCGAAATTCTGCTGAACAGAAATATCTTCCGCATAGCTGAAAGACAGCAGATTGCTGTAACTGTCCGAGAAAACTACATGAGGATTTTCTTCCTGCATGATGCTCCTGTCCACACCTTCCGAAAGTTCAAACAGCATATGATAGTGTTCGTTCTCGATTTTGGAAAGCCGAATGTTCGCAGTACCGCCAATTTTTTCACAGACGGTATAAATCCACTCCATGAGATTGGTGTAGCTGACCTGCAATTTTGTTGTCTGCTCCCAGCATTCACCGCTGATTTCTCCGAAAAAAAGCCCTGAAATTCTGCGATTATCATCATTCATGCAGTTCTGCGAAATAACCTCTCTGATGATTTCAGAATAACTTTTTTCAGTTGTTGTCAAATATGTCGGATAGATGATTCTTCTTTCCAATAAACACATCAGAAATCTGCCTGAAACTGTCAGATAGTCGCCATTTTCGGAATCTGTATCAATCTTGACAGATTCGATAATGCCGAAATGCTGATTGTCATCATCTCTGCCGATAATTCTGCCTGTCCGGAAAATCTCAATGTTCTGCGGATTTGCCGCAATATACACCTCAAATGCTCCGCACTGATAGCATTCAATATCCCACAAAAGAGATGAAAAACTGTCACATACAGCTTCCAGTGTTATCAAAACAGAATCTGCATCAGCAGTCATTTTGTAAACTTCAATTTGCATAATTACACTCCTAAATAAGCGTTTGTATGTTCAATTCTGATTTTCAGATTTTTCAGTCCGTCAGCCGCACGGAGATAAAAACGGTTTGTACCCTCTCTCAGCGGCAGCCACGTTGAACCGGAAACAAGGCGGTTGATGATATTGGTCTTGACTCCGCCACGCTCTAAAATAACAGTTTTATTGCCTGTTTTGGTCGTGACCGTGATAATATCTCCATTCAGGATTTCGCCTATAATTTGCAGATATTCGTCTGTATCTGCATTGTAGATTGTCGGAGAAACTGCTGCAATCTCGGAAGAGGAGCTTGCCTCAATCACAATTGTGAATCCGATTTCATCGCCGTCATTGACGACAGTCATTATATTTTTAGTGTTGTATGTTCCAAGCGGAAACGGATTGTCATTCTCCGGAAACGGAAAGTGAAAAGCCCCCATAATCTGCGAATACAGCACCATTTCAGAAACAGTTGAATACCAGTAAATGTCCGGACATAAGATAGAAATCTGCCCGTTTGTCAGCTCTTCAAAATTGTTGACTTCGCAGGTTTCCACATAGCCCTCTGCATACACGTCAATATTGGCAGTCGAGTAGTAAATTTTGATGTATCTTGACGGTTTCACAACTTTATAGAGCAGGTGTCTCCGCCTTTCCACATTGACACCACGCATCTCAAAATGAATGACGATATTTCTTTTCTCGATAAAAGCGTTGTTCAGGTAACTGCCGTTCATGCCAGCGTAGGAAGAAGTGCTGACCGTTCCGGCAGGAGGATTCAGCCCCTCAATCCTGGAAGTCATGTACTGGTTGGCAGTTGTTGTCATGTCGATTCTGTCACCGTTTTCGTTTTCGAGTATCAGTTTGAAAAACATGAAATTCCTCCTTGTTTTTTCGGCTGAGATATGCTATAATAGGAAAAATGAACTGCGTAGACCACTACGCTAAATCGGAATTTAGTAGAGGTATTGTTATGAAAGTATTTATTGTATATTGCCATCCTTCAAAAGATAGTTTTACCAATGATGTATATAAATCTTTTGAACGAGGCTTAAGAGATGCAGGTCATGAGATTTTAATATCTGATTTATATGATATGAATTTTAAAACGGATATAAGTGAAGAAGAATATTTACGAGAAGCCTATTACAGATCTGATGAAATAAAATCAAAAGATGTATTGATTGAACAGGAAAAAATACAGAACAGTGATGCAATTGTGTTTATATATCCTGTATTTTGGACAGAAGCACCTGCAAAGCTTGTGGGTTGGTTTGACCGAATTTGGACATCAGGATTTGCATATAAACCAAATCCTACGATGAAGGTTCTTGAAAAAGCATTATTTATAGTTTGTGCAGGAAAATCAATGAAATCTCTCATTGAAACAGGAGAAAAGAGTGCTATGGAAACAGTAATGTTGGGAGATAGAATTCGTGATAGAGCAAAAGAGAAGGAAATGGTTATTTTTGATAGTGTAACTCATTGGAATGAAGAAGCACGAAGTGAGAATATTCCTCGACATCTTTCCAAGGCGTATGAAATGGGTATAAAATTTTGAGACACTCAAAACTTCCGGTTTATTGGATATATTTGTGTGCTTTATATTTTTACCTGATTCATGCAACAAAGGAAGCAGGCACAACTGCACCTGCTTCCTCTAACAATTTTTTTGAATATTTTTTACTTCTTTTTAATCGGGATCCATAATTCACAGAACACATCAGGTCTGGTTCCGTCGAAGTAAAGCTCGTAGTCCGTCTCTTCTGACGCTTCGTATCCCATTTGAGGTAAAAACTCCTTGTAGAACATCACCCAGGTCTCGGCTATACAGTCACCATCTTCACCCACGCAGTCAAATACTACATATGTTCCGGGATTAACATCCCAGATTCGAAAGCCTTTCTTCTCCAGATCTTCCTGATCAAATTCAGCGGTATCCTCATCGATAATGATGCCTATGCCATATTCGAAGGTGTCCTTTCCTTCTGTCGTCGGACT
>JAZQIL010000002.1:0-6141 GCA_045541055.1 Oscillospiraceae bacterium | reverse complement strand
CTCCACACATTCCGCGCTGATATCGACTATGCACTCGCTGAGGCTCATACCAAGGTTGGTGTACTCGGTATCAAGGTTTGGATCTGCAACGGTGAGGTTTACGGAAAGAAGGATCTCTCTCCTAACGCAGGTATCGCAGCTCAGCAGCAGGCTGGCGGCAACAACAACCGTGGCGGACGTGGCGGCGATCGTCGTCGTGGTGGCCGTGGCGGTCGCAGAGACAACAAGTAATTGTTACTCACACAATAATGAAAGGGATGGCATTATGTCATCCCTTTTTTGTATATTTGTGCCTTGCATGAAAAATGAAATCCAAAAAAACATATGGTTATGAAAATCAGATTATTCCTTTTGGCTGCAACAGCAGCATTGGTTGCGTCTTGCTCCGGAGTTTCCGATACAACGGAGATCACCGGAACGATGGCTATGGAAGGCGCTTATGTAAAGGTGGTTGTCGGTTCTGGATTCGAGGAGATCGTTCAGGTCAAGGATGGAAAGTTCTCTGTGAGCGTTCCTGCAAATGTCAATGTTCTTGCTAACATATCTTCAGGACATCTCGAAACCGACTTCATCTCAGACGGCACCCCTTTGGTTGTAAACATTGTTCCTGACGGAGTTACCGTGACATCAAAGCGTCCTAAGGTTTCTGTGTATGAGAGACTTAAGAAATATAATGAAACTGAGGCTGCGATGAATGAGGAGTATGGTGCAAAGCAGCAGGAAATCTATGCAGACGAGTCGCTTTCGCATACAGCACCAAGATTTTTACGGAGGATATTCATAATCTCTCCGAGGTCTTTCATATTGCCGTATTCATCGACGAACACAGACTGTCCAGTGCCGACTGTTTCAATTGTGCCTTCCTGTGCTTTGGTGAGAGAGTTCTGTGCATCAGTCAGATTATTTTCTGCCTTTTGCAGGTTGATGAGTGCTGTCTGGACTTCGGGAGAATTTTCTCCGGTCTGCGACATGACAAGGTTTAACTTATTTTGTGCCTGTTCGAGATTGATGGTTGCTGTCTGAGCCTGTGAGGAATCTGCACCATATTTTGCAATAGCATCATTCAGCTTGATTTGAGCCTTTTCCACATTCGCTGTGGCGGTCTGCACCTGCGTGGAATCAGTGCTGTATTTTTCGAGAGCCTTGTTGTAGGCAATCTGTGCTTTCTCCAAATCAAGTGTCTTGCTCTCGACTTTTGCCTGTGCCTTGTCAATTTCGGCTTGGTCGATAACATTGACGGTTTCGGTTGTGATGAGTCCGAGAGCTTCCATTGCCGCTGCCTGCTGTTTGGTCGGTTTCACGAGGTTTACAAGAGCGTTTTTCAGCGAGTTGCCAGCGGAAGAACCCTTGATACCTGCGTTTGCCATCAAGCCGAGAGCAATTGCCAAATCCTCCGCAGATGCACCCATTGAACCAGCGACAGGCGCACAATATTTGAAAGATTCACCTAACAGCGACACATTGGTGTTTGCGTTACTTGAAGCGGCCGCAAGGACATCAGCGAAATGTCCGGAATCTTGTGCCGACATTCCGAGAGCCGTGAGTGCATCCGTGACAATATCGGAGGTGGTCGCCAGTTCTTCACCGGAAGCTGCCGCCAAGTTCATGATACCTTCGATACCGTTAATCATGTCATCAGCTTTCCAGCCAGCCATCGCCATGTACTCAAATGCCTGACCTGCCTCGCTTGCGGAGTATTTCGTCTGACTGCCCATCTCACGAGCCTTTGCACGGATGATGTTCATTGCCGTTTCGGTGGAGTCTGCCCCTTCCTCAAAAGCAAGCCCCATTTCTTCGGCACTCTCAACGATAGCAGGCAAATCTTCATCAGCGACCTTGCCGGAAATCGCTCCGACTTTGGACATTTCGGCATCAAATTCCGCACCAGTCTTGACAGCGAGCGTTCCCAGTCCTGCAACAGCACCAGTGACAGGCATCATTTTTTCTCCCACACCGGAGATTTTATCGCCGACTTCCTGCATTTTCTCACCGACAGCAGACATTTTGGATAGAGCCACATTGGAATTATTCGCTTCCTGCTGTAAATTCCGGAGTTCCTGTTCAGTTTCGATGATTTCACGCTGTAAGGCATCGTACTGTTCAGGACTGATTGGATTACCAAATTCGTCAGAGACATCTTTTGCAGACTGTTTCAGGGCTTTCAGTTCATCGGAAGTAGACTTGATTTCATTTTGCAGTTGGTCGTACTTTTTCTGTGAAATTTCGCCTTTTGCAAGCTGTTCGTCAGCCGTTTTTGACTGTTCTTTCAGGTCATGCAGTTTGGTTTCTGTTTCGCCGATTTTCTGCTTGATAGGGTCATATTTTTCTTTCCACGCATCATAATTATCTCGTGTCTGAGCCGCCTGTTCGCTTGCTCTTTTGAGCGTTGCAAGTTTATCGCTTGTGGAGGTGACAGCATCAGCAAGAAGCCTCTGTTTCTGAGAAAGCAGTTCTGTATTGGTCGGGTCGAGTTTGAGCAGACGCTCTACGTCTTTCAGTTAGGACTGTGTACCTTTGATATCCTTGTTGACACCTTCGAGGGCTTTCGATAATTTAGTCGTATCACCGCCAATTTCAACAGTGATTCCACGGATTCTTGTTGCCATGCAGTCACTCCTTTCTAAAAATATAAATTAAAGTATTGACTTTTTCATATTTATTTGATATAATAATAGTGCTGGTTCGGAGGGCAAAACATTCAATAGAAATGTAATGCTGGATAAGACCGCAGGCTGAAATGCCTGCTGTTTTATCCGGCTTTTTAATTTTCAGGAGGTATGTAAATGAAAAACAATAATTTTACCGAGGGAGCTATTCTTCCGAAGCTCTTAAAATTTATGCTGCCTGTACTGTTTGCGATGTTTCTGCAGTCATTATACGGTGCTGTTGATCTTCTCGTAGTCGGACAATTCGGTACAGAAGCTGATGTATCTGCGGTTTCAACAGGCTCTCAGATAGTAATGACTCTTACTAATCTGATTGTCAGCTTTTCTATGGGAATCACCATTGCTGTCGGTCAGAAAATAGGACAGAAAAGACCTGACGATGCTGCGCAGACAATCGGCACGGGGCTTATCATCTTTGCGATAACAGGAGCAGTTTTTACACTGATAAGTGTTATTGGTGCAGGAGTGCTTGCCCAAATCATGCAGGCTCCAAAGGAAGCCTTTGACCTTACCAAAAGCTACATCAAAGTTTGCGGTGCAGGATTTATGATTATCACCGCATATAATCTTCTCGGCAGCATATTCAGAGGTCTCGGTGACTCCAGAACTCCACTTATTGCTGTTGGCATAGCTTGTGTGTTCAATATCATAGGAGATTTGCTGTTTGTATCAGTATTTCATCTCGGTGCGGCAGGTGCTGCGGCTGCAACAGTAATTGCACAGTTCATCAGTGTTATCATTTCTTTCTTCATCATCAGAAGAACAAGACTGCCGTTTGAATTTCACAGGACACATCTGAAAATAAAGAAAAACTATGCAATTGCTATCATTCGCATAGGTACACCGATTGCCCTGCAGGACCTTCTTGTTGGAATTTCCTTTCTTGTCATGATTGCAATAGTAAACCGTCTTGGTGTTACTGCATCTGCCGGAATAGGCGTTGATGAGCATTTTCCGTTTAAAGTAGCATAAATGCTGTAAGTGGGATAGTTTGGATGAAGTACACGACCTTCAATTATACTTTCTTTGGGCTGAGATACAGAAATATTGACTGCGGTTTTGTAGACATTCCGGATTAATCTGGAAATTCCGTATGCAAGCTCACGGCTTGCGGTGGAAGCAGCTAACTCAGTGCCTTTGTTTCGGCTGTGAATATATCCGTCTCCGGAAAGACAGCCTTCCAGAACTATTTTTTGTAATGTAAACGGAAGTTGAAAAACAAAGGAAGGAATCCTTTTATTTCCTGCTCCTCTTCCGGCATCTGCTATTAAAGTATAAAATTCATGAGAAGTAAAGCAAAAATTTGTAGCTGTGGGATGCGGTTTATTTTCGTATACTGTGTAAGGAAGTTTTTCCAGCATCATCCTTGCAGTTTCTTCTTTGCCTTTTCCGATACTGAAAAACATTCTGGGATTGCTTTTTTTCAAATCCACACTTCCGTCCGCAATCCATCTGCCAACTGCCCAGGCTTCCGCTTCTGAAATAAAATCATCGGGAAGTGACGGAATATCAATCCTGTATCCAATCAGATGATTTTTGGTAAGATTTTCAGCCGGAGTCCATTCCGGTTCTGTTATTTTCCTGACACTATTTCCGGAATATATTTTCTTTCTTGCAAGGAATGGATGATTTGGTGTAACAATAAGCGGTTCACCGCCACTTGCTGACATTTTTATCACGTCCTGCTTTTTAGTTTGGCAGACTTTAACGACAGGCTGATATTTTCCTGTATGCGTTTTTACTTTGTCTCCAATACAAATATCTTTGATATGCTTACAGCCATTCTCACAAGTGATTAAAGTATCTTCATCAAAGCATACATTCTCCCACACGATAAATCTCGGATATTCGCCATTTGTCGTACACCTCATTTCTCTGATGATTCTGACTGCTTCGTGAAACAGCCCTGAACGTGAACCGTCCAGACCGTTTCTTTTTCCTGCAACCGACATATCCTGACACGGACTTCCAAATGTGACAATGTCCACAGGCGGAAGTTCCGCACCGTTCAGCTTGCTGACATCGCCGAAATGCTGTACATCAGGCAGGCGGTTATGCGTGACAAGAATCGGATACGGTTCAATTTCGGAATTCCAGACAGGTGTAATTCCTGCCAGCATTCCGGCAAGTTCAAATCCGCCTGAACCGGAGAACAGGCTACCCAGTGTTAAGTTTTTCATTGCTGTCCTCCTTTGCATTCCGGCATAAAGCAAGAAAATCATTTCTGATTTTGCTGTCTTTGTAATAGTCGACTACCCTCGGAATTTCGTGCGTGTAAATTGGTCTGCCGATAATGCCCGATAAATAGTCATAAAAATAAAACAGGTCATCACCTTTGAGCATGGCAATGCCTGTATATGCCATGATGACGGCACATTCCTGTTTTGTAATCATTTGTTTCCTTTCATATCAGCCTAAAAGTTCATGAAATTTTTCAATGGCTTTGTCGTTATATCTAAAAGCATCGACTTCTTTGCTGGAATATGGCGATTTATCTCTGTACCATTCGCCGAATTCAGGAGTTTTCATACCGTTCTGATTAGCAAGAGTTCCTACTCTTTGTTTGGATATTCCGAACATTTCACCAATTTCAGTAGCTGTGTACATCTTCTGTTCAGCCAGCGGCAAAGGAATCAGCTCTTTACCGGCAAGAACCTCTGCCGCTTTCGCAACAAGAATGTCTTTATATGCTCCTGATTTTGTGTCCACCTCTGCAAGTTTCAGATACAGATTCGCCATTCTGGTTCGTGCGTTCATCTCCTGAATTTCGAGTTTCTTTGAAGTAGATTCTGTACAGGCAGCACCGTTTTTAATCTGATGTTCCATTGCATGGAATGCATTAATATACAGTGCCGTAAAAGTAACACCTTTCTGTCCGGTCATCTTGTTTGCAATCATTTCACAACCCTTGCGGGTGATGAGATAACAAGGCATTACTTTGTTCTGCTCCGTTGTGTATGTGCTTTCAATGAAAAAATCGGTAAGGGAAAAATTTCCCTCTCCTAAATATTCGCTGTATCTACGAATATCTTTCATCAGGTCATTGTGCGGCTTACCCGTTGCTTTTGCAACCTGCCGGCTGTCAATGGTTTCCACACCGTTGAAATTGGTTAATGTTAATGCATCCATAAAAATAATTCCTTTCAGATTTTATTTGGGTGAGTTTGTGTGTCCGAATTTCAGATGCACAAAAATAATACCGTCAAGCGTCCGAAATTCGTTCTTCTGAATTAGCTGTTGACTCTGTCTTCCTGAAAAGCCAGGTCTTCTTCGGTAGGTGTATATACGTCCGTACAGGGAAGTTTTTCTCCGTTCCGGATAACATATACATCGTTTGTACTCTGTACTGCGGCAATATATCTGCGGACAATGGCAGAGGCATATTTCTGGTCAAGTTCCGTGGTACAGCAGATGCGGTTGAGCCGTTCTGCCGCCATGAGCGTTGTGCCTGAACCGCCGAATACATCAAGAACAA
>JAZQIL010000001.1:0-3357 GCA_045541055.1 Oscillospiraceae bacterium | reverse complement strand
AAGCAAACGAGGATTTTTTACAAGCTGAGGACGAATATCTGACAGAACTGACTGTCAGCAAAGGTATTACTGATATTGCCGATTTATCGCCCGTTAAGGAAGTCGGATCGTAGCCATGTCGTTCTGTGAGCCAAGGAGTTGGAGAGATATTTTGTCTTCCTAAGACCGCTTGGCCTCCGACTTAAGCAAACGAGGATTTTTTACAAGCTGAGGACGAATATCTGACAGAACTGACTGTCAGCAAAGGTATTACTGATATTGCCGATTTATCGCCCGTTAAGGACGGTATTTATCTCTGGAAAGGTGATATTACCACGCTGAAATGTGGTGCAATAGTCAATGCTGCAAATTCGGGGCTAACGGGGTGTTACCGTCCATGTCACAGTTGCATTGATAACTGTATACACACCTTTGCAGGTGTTCGTCTGCGGTACAAGTGCGGTCAGCTTATGGAACAGCAAGGGCATGAAGAACCAACAGGCATGGCAAAAATTACTCCTGCCTATAACCTTCCCGGTGATTATATAATTCACACAGTCGGACCAATCGTGAACGGACATCTTACGGACAAGCATTGCAGACTGCTTGAAAATTCATATAAAAGCTGTCTGGATATTGCAATAAAAAATGGTATCAGAAGTATTGCTTTTTGTTGTATCTCAACGGGAGTATTCGGTTTTCCGCAGGAAAAGGCGGCTGAAATTGCTGTCCATACAGTCATGGAGTTTCGCAAAACTCATGATATACAGGTTATTTTTGATGTGTTTGGAGATGATGATTATGAAATATACAAAAGATTACCCAGCAGAAATTGAACGTCTGAAAAATGAAATACAAACGGCAGATGCTATTGTTATCGGTGCGGGTGCAGGACTCTCCACTGCCGCAGGATTTACTTATTCAGGTGAGCGTTTACAGAAATATTTCGGAGATTTTGTGGAGAAATACGGCTTTCAGGATATGTATTCAGGCGGATTCTACTCATTTCCAACGCCTGAAGAACACTGGGCATACTGGTCACGCTATATTTACATCAACCGCTATATGGACGTAGACAACGGCACATACAAGCGGCTGTTTGAACTTGTGAAAGGCAAGGATTATTTCGTCATTACTACAAATGTTGACCACCAGTTCCAGAAAGCAGGCTTTGACAAGAACCGCCTTTTCTACACACAAGGTGATTATGGACTGTTTCAATGCTCTGAGCCTTGTCACCAAAAGACCTATGACAATGAAGAAATTGTCAGGGCGATGTTTGAACAGCAAAAAGATATGCGGATTCCCACTGAACTGATACCATATTGTCCCGTCTGCGGAAAGCCTATGAGCATGAATCTCCGTGCTGATGATACTTTTGTTGAGGACGAGGGCTGGCACAAAGCAGCGGAACACTATGACGATTTTCTCCGCTGTCATGAGGGACTGCATATTCTGTTTCTGGAATTGGGTGTGGGTATATACACCTGTTATCATCAAATATCCGTTCTGGCAAATGACTTACGCAAACCAGAAAGCCGTCTATGCCTGTCTGAATTTTGGGGAAGCGTATGCACCGAATGAAGTCAGAAAGCAAAGCATTTGTATCAATGGAGATATTCACAGCATTTTGGAAAAAATATAAAATCAAAAAATTTGTTTTTATCAAATCAATATCCCGTTACAATGGTCAATTTCATGCTGAATAATCTGTGCAGTAAAACCGCTGAAACGCTTTTCATGAAATTTCATATATTTGTCCTGATAGCGGACTTTTATACTTTTGTAACGTGTAACAGGACGTGGCTCTCCCAGCAGAGAAAGACAGCCTTCTTTTGTTTCATACGGCTGGGACTTGGATATGATTTCAGGATTGAACATAGTGATAATTTTATCGTTATCATAAAAGGCAATAATTCTTTTATGAATACCTATCATATTGGCAGCCATACCAACACAGCCATTTTTGTGAGCTTCAAGCGTTTCAGCGAGGTCTTTTGCAATTTGTAAATCTTCTGAAACAGCATCTTTTGATTTGATTTTCAGCAGTATCGGGTCATGAATGATTTCTTTTACCATATGTTTCTCCATTATATATTTGCTATTTTAATGAAAGTATTTGCAATTTTCAAGACTTCCTGTTCTGTGTTTTCTTTTCCGAAAGTAATGCGAACAGTTTCCTCAGCATATCAAGCAGATGCATTAAGCCTTGCCCGATTTGCCTTTGACAGCAATGTTGATATTTCCAGAAAGCCTATCTGTCGGGTGACCGTTCAAAATAAAATCAATATCTGCCTGATGCAGGACAGACAGAAATATTTCAGTCAACTTGCTCAGATGGCTTCTTCAATAATTTCTTTCGGGCTGTCAAACTGTTCTCCGTCAAGCAAGGACTTCACGCACCAGATGGGAAACTGAAATTCTTTCATCTATTCTTCTGAAATTCTTCGTTTATAATTTCTTCAATTCTGTTCTTCACCTTAACGATGACAAGACTTTGTTTTGTGGGGTCTGTCCAGTAATTATTAACGTTCAATACATCAGAAAGAGCCTCTTTTGTTCTTTTATCGTAAGCACTCTTTGTTTCACCCTTAATGCCAAGTTCGGCACCTTGTAAGAGATTGTATGCTCCGTATAATATGCCGTTTAATGTATACCTGATTCCGCAAAGTTCACGCTTGAAAAATATCCAATTTTAGGCTACATATAGTTCAAAATTAAGCATTTTTAAAATTTAACTTTTTTCACCCAATGGGTGAAGAAAATTCAATGCGTTTCAAGAAGGTTGGCAAGGACAACTACAAGGGTACGATCATCTTCAATGACTATATCAAGCGGTATCACCAACAATCCGAATACATACGGCGATGAGAAGTATATCTTCAATTTGCTGATCTCAGTTATCAGTGTGAGCCTGAAAACGCTTGACCTGATCGAGTCGATGCCGGAGTATAAGGAAATATAACGAAAATAGGACGGTTTCCAGACCGCCCTATTTTGTAAATATAGAAATTCCCCAGTGAGAAATGTCGATTTCAGGTTTGATTCACTGTTGGATTTGTTGAAAATGTAGAACTGTAAGCGTAAAATAAAATGCGTCCCAGATAGCAAAAGCTCTCGCCGAATCATACGGCGAGAGCTTAGGATTCATTCTAGGGCAGAAGAATAGTTCCGGGAGGATGAGAAAACAAGTCAATCAGATATTTTTCGGCATCCAGTCCGTTTGCCTGAGCAGTTGAGAGAATAGAATACCATATAGCACTGGATTTTGCTCCGTTGGCAGTATTGCTGAACAGCCAGTTCCTGCGACCGACTGCAAATGGTCTGATGGCATTTTCAGCACGGTTGTTATCAATCGGGACATTGCCGTCCTCTAAA